>WTCE01000177.1 GCA_013138735.1 Crocinitomix sp.
TAAAAGGAATGACGTTAATTTCTCGATAACAGTGTACTTTTCGTCACTTAGAACAATCCATAACTGTCATTCCCCTCATCAAGTTTGTTTCGTTTAATTTATATAAAAACAAACATAGGAGAACAGCGGTTCAATTTTCTATCCTAAATAAGCGCGAAGCATTTTACTTCTAGAAGTGTTTTTCAATTTTCGGATTCCTTTTTCCTTGATTTGTCGCACACGCTCTCGGGTAAGGTCAAACCTTAATCCAATTTCAGCCAAGGTCATTGGCGGGTGTCCATCTAAACCAAAATATAAACGAATCACATCCGCTTCTCGGTGCTTTAACGTGCTTAATGAGCGCGCAATTTCACCTCTCAGCGATTCTAAAATCAAATCTTTTTCTGGATTATTATTATCAGAATTTTGAAGCACATCATACATGCTCGAACTACCTTCGTCTCCTTCTTTTAAAGGAGCATCCATAGAAACATGGCGACCGTTATTTTCTAAGGAATTGCGAATATCTGTTCTCGTAAATTCAAGCGCATCTGCTAACTCATCTATAGTAGGGGCACGTCCTAAATGTTGTTCAAGGGAAGAAAAGGCCTTATTTACTTTATTAATGATTCCAATTTTATTTAAAGGTAAGCGAACAATTCTTGCTTGTTCAGCAAGTGCTTGTAAAATAGATTGACGAATCCACCAAACGGCGTAAGAAATGAATTTAAAACCACGGGTCTCATCAAATCGTTGGGCGGCTTTGATTAAGCCTAAATTTCCTTCATTGATTAAATCAGGCAAAGACAATCCTTGATTTTGGTATTGTTTTGAGACTGAGACAACGAATCGAAGATTAGCAGTTGTTAGACGATTTAATGCAGCTTTATCACCTGCTCGAATTTTTTGTGCTAGTATAGCCTCTTCTTCTGCCGAAATAAGATCTACACGACCAATTTCTTGTAAATATTTGTCAAGTGATGCTGTTTCTCTGTTTGTTACCTGCTTTGTAATTTTTAGTTGTCTCATATTGCTGTTGTCGTTGAAGGTCTGTCTATTGTAGTAAACGTATGTGAAGGTCTTATGGTTGGGCAATCACTTGAAATTACAGTCAATCACTCAGATTTATAATATACAAAAAAAATACCATAAAATCAACAGTTACTGTCATTTTTGTTAGAATTAATTCTTTTCTGATTAAAAGTAATCCTTATCTTAAACGATTAAGATTAGACATTGTTATCCTGTTTGGAAATAGCAGAAGCGCTCATTATTTTGTACGTATTTATACTTATTTTTATTTTTCCATTTTACAACAATCATACTTCAGTGTTATTTTTAATAAAACCCTGTAACCCATACTGTTTAGGCTGCTTAGTAGGAGCGTTATTGCATTAGGGTATGGCCGGCAAGTAGGGAATGCGCTATGGTGAAAACACTTAAGTTGAATTATAGCAGCACAAATTGTATAAATTATTGCATTTAGGAATACACGAACCAGCAAGTTTTTTACGCCAATATGGTAGCAAATCATGCTTATCGTTTTGTCAAAATGACAATCTGACGTAGATTTGCATTCAACTAAAAGTAAAATACCCGATAGGAGATGCTTTCGAAAAAAACTAAATATGCCTTCCACGCATTAACTTACTTAGGTAAACAAAAAGAGCGCAAGCCAATTTTGATAAGTGATGTTGCTAAAAGCACCTCAGTACCTAAGAAATTTTTAGAGAGTATTCTTCTTGATCTTCGAAAGGCAGGTATTTTAAATAGTAAGATGGGCAAAGGGGGCGGATATTATTTGTTCAAAGATGCCGATAGCGTTTTACTTGCTGATGTCATTAGAATGTTTAATGGACCAATTGCACTGTTGCCTTGTGCAAGTCTCAATTATTATGAACCCTGCACAGAGTGCGTAAGCGAAATTGCCTGTGGTTTAAATAAAATGATGGTAGAGGTAAGAGATGGAATGCTTAAAATTTTGGAAAATAAATCATTGCAGGATATGATTGACGCAGAAGGCTAGTTCTAGCTAATTTTTTGTCAGTTTTTTTTAAGAATCTTTTTTTTCATAAATGCCTACTTTACCTTTGATGCAACTCTTGCGTTCGTATTTAAGTCTTGTACATGAGTGCATTGCCCAAATAGCAAATCATATTTCTTAGCAATTCTAATTGTTTATAAATTAAGTATTTGTTAATACTTTGCACTTGACTATCGCAGTTTAAATTATGTACTTTTGCATTATGAATTTGAAATGAATTTTATGCCGTATAAATGGGTGTGAAATTCATTGCAACAATACTTATCTAAGAATGAAAAAAATATTTTGGTGTGCAGCAATGGTGCTCGTTGGTTCGATCTCTTACGCACAAACAACAGTTGAATTAAATCCTGAAAAGGACAATTCAATTTATTCAGAAAGTGAAAACTCTAACGGATTAGGGAAATTATATGCTGGACAAACATGCTCAGACAATAGCCGAAGAGCGTTATTAGAGTTTGATATTGCAGATATTGTTCCTTTTGGCGCTACTATTACAGATGTCACATTAACGTTAAATATGGACAATGTGAGTCCTGGTGCGGGAACTCAAGATTATAATTTGCACAGAGTAGGACTTGAATGGGGTGAAGGAGCTTCAGATGGAGGCGGTGAAGGTGCAGAGCCTGTAGCACCAGACGTCACTTGGGTAGATGCTATGTTCGGAACAGTAGAGTGGGATGATTTGGGTGGTGATTTTAGTGAAACGCCAGCTGCTACGTCTGCCATTGGAGAAGTATTGACAGATTATACGTGGTCATCTCCAGGAATGATTACTAATGTTCAAAATTGGTTAGATTATCCTGGTTCAAACCATGGATGGATTTTAATTGGAGATGAAGCAGCAACTTGTAATGCTAGACGATTCGGTAGTAAGGATGAAGGAACTGCTCCTGTTTTAGAAGTGACTTATACATGTGCTGATGGACCTGCGGTTGCAGTTTGCCATGCTTTAACTGTTTATTTGGATGATGCAGGTTTGGCATCAATAACACCAGAAGATGTAGATGCTGGTTCAGCTGTTCCATGTGATGGAGAGTTAACATTGAGTTTAAGCGTATCCGACTTCACTTGTGATGACATAGCGGATGTTGAAGTTGTACCAAGTATGATAATTTCTGGGGTATATGATTGTTCTCTTACTGGCGGAACTCCAAAAGGAGTTGAGGTTTATGTTATAAATGATATTGCAGATTTGAGTTTATACGGAGTTGGCTTTGCAAATAATGGAGGCGGAACAGATGGTGAAGAATTCACCTTTCCTGCAGAGCCTGCGGATGCTGGGACTCATTTTTATATTTCAACAGAACGCTTACAATTTGCAGAATGGTTTGGGTTTGATCCAAGTTATACTGATGGAAGCGCTGCTATTAATGGTGATGATGCCATTGAATTATTTTATGAAGGAATAGTCATTGATGTTTTCGGAGACATTGATACAGACGGTTCAGGAGAGGATTGGGAATATTTAGATGGTTGGGCTTACCGAATTTCGGATACAGGATTAGATGGGGATGTCTTTGATATTTCACATTGGACTTTTAGTGGTCCCAATGCATTGGATGGAGAAGCAAACAACGCAACTGCGGCAACGCCAATTCCTTTTGGAACTTATTCTACTGATCCAACAGTTGGTCTTTTTATAGACTTTACAGCAACGGGAGATCTTGGTTTTGATATCTGCGCAATTTCAATTACTGTATTAGATACCTTGGCTCCAGTAATGTCTTGTGTTGCGGGTGTAACTTATGTATTAGACGAAACGGGCATGGAGGTAATTGATCCGACCGATTTGGATGCAGGAACAGAAGATGGTTGTGGTATAGATGAAATGTCCATTTCTATGACAACTTTTACCTGCGAAAATGATGGAGATAATGACGTTTGGTTATATGCAACTGATATTTATGGAAATACAGATTCTTGCATGGTAGTAGTGACGATAGATGCTTCTGAGGTAATTTCGATTATAGGCGTAGTTCTTGATCCAACTTGCTTTGGTTTTGATGATGGTCAAATTGATGCTACGGTAGTTGGAGGAACACCAGAATATTCATATGACTGGGATAATGATGGAACAGGAGATTTTGACGACTTTGAAGACTTAGCAACAATTGGTGATGGAACATATGAAGTGGTCGTAGTTGATGAAAATGGATGCCAAGCAAGCGCAACATTTGAATTAACAGAACCTGACGAATTTATAGTAACCGCTGAAGTGGTGAATGAAACATGTCCAGGTGCTGGAGATGGTTCTGTTACTTTTTCATATACAGGCGGAACATCTCCTTATACTGGTCCTGAAGAGTTATTGGATCAAAATGAAGGAGATTATGCGCTTACTTTTACTGATGCTCAAGGATGTAGTTATGTTCTTGATTATACAATTGGTTTAGAAACAACAATTGATTTAACAGTGACTGAAACTGGAACCGATTTAACTTCAAATGAAGTTGGAGCAACTTATCAGTGGATAACATGTCCAGATTTTGCAGTTATTGATGGAGCGACAGATCAAACTTATGCACCAATTGCTGCTGGTGAATATGCTGTTATTGTAACAATTGATGGTGGATGTTCAGATACAACCGCATGCTTTGTCTTTGGATTTGATAATATTGATGAGTTGTCTAATTTGTCTGTAGTTTTATATCCTAATCCAACTCAAGGTATTGTAAATGTTAAATTGGGCGCTTTAAATGGACAGGCAATGATTACTGTTTTAGACTTGAAAGGAAGCATTGTTTATCAAAAATCAACAGCAACATTGACTGAACAAATTGATTTAAGTGCCGTTGAGAATGGAATTTATTTCATTCAAGTGGCTACTGAGAATGCCGTAATTACCAAAAAAATAACGGTAAGTAAATAGGTCAATAAAAAAAAATATTTCAAGCCCCTTTCTTAACAATGAGAAAGGGGCTTTTTTTGTAAGGTTGGTAAGGGTTTAAGTGCCTTTTTTTAAAACTGATTATTTGCAAATAATTTAATATCAACAGCTTACGCTAGGCAACCATCTTATTATTCCCTTCGTATTTTATAATGTAAGGTGTGGTTTTGTATAAAAAATCATGTACCTCATAAAATATTTAACCCATTAAATCCTATCTGTATGACTAAAAAAATTCAATTCTTATTCCTATCAATTTTTTGTATTTCAATATCAGCTTCGGCTCAAGAAGCAGCTGAAGTTGGAACAGCAGAATTAAGCAACAGTTATTGCTTAAGCATTGACGAAGATTTACCCATTCAAGAATATTACGAAGTAGATATTACTGCCTTCGGTTTTTCGAGTGCGGTTGAAGCTAAAAAAGTGTTCGGGACAAAATGCAATAACTTAATTACTTATACAGTGGATTTTGAAGCTAACATAGTAGTTGCGCATTTGCATTTGGACAGAACTAGTGCCCCACACGATAGAGAATGGTGGAGTGCATATCTGATCTCAACGTGCGAACTATACTAGTCTCACTTTTACTTAACCCATTATATAAATAAAAACTCTATGAAATTATTATACACTTTTAATCGTGTGCTCGCATGTCTGGTTTTCCTGATGTCGGGCTCACTCGTATATGGCCAAATTATTGGCACAGACGCCTATCTAATAGGTGATAATATCGAAATTGGAATCAATGGTAGTGGAGGGCATGAAGGCGCTTCAGAGCTCCCTGGTTCACATAATCGATCAAATTTAGTCATTACATCTCCAGTTTATTTTGGTTTTGTTGCCAATCCACAATTGGATGCTTGGGCAACTTATGATGGTGATTTTTTCTCTCCAGGAACGCCTGAAAACGGATTTGGAATGGAAATCGCAGGTGTTAATTACGGAAATAATGCAACAGGTGGCCCCTTAAACGAAATAGCCGGAGACTTAGTAAGTTATACTGAAGATGGTGACTGTATTACAGTTGAGTGGGAAGGTACTGCTGGCGGAGTTCGAATTAATGTAAAGTATAATTTGTTGGCTACTAATCTTTTCTACACTACAGAAATAACAATGGTCAATGAGTCTGGAGCAGATTTAACAGACGTTTATTATTATAGAAATGTTGATCCTGATAATAATGTATCTATAGGTGGAGGTTATCCCACTACCAATACAATTGTTGCGCAGTCTGACACGGCTTGTGGGAAATCACTAGTTTCAGCAACTCAAGCGCGTCCACTTGGCGCAGGACCTGGAACATCATATGTTGGATTCGGTGCCTTGGGCGAAGATTTTAGAGTTGCACACGGTGGATTCTCAAACAGAGATGCATCTGACATTTGGAACGGTACAGGAGGTTTAACAGGTACTTTAGGAACAACTATTACTGCGGATCAAGCAATTGCTTTAGCATATAAAGGTGATATTTTAGCTGGAGATTCTTTAAACTTCACTTATGCAGTTGTGCTAGATGATGATTCTGTTGAAGAAGCTTTTGAAGGTTTATATTATATTGAATTTGAAGCCGTTGGTGTATCCGGCGGAAGTGCGGCAAGTGAATGTAATGTATCGGTTGATACAGCTGCAACTTGTGGTGGTAATCCAGTAACACTAATTATTCAAGGACCAAATACAGAAGATTTTGATTGGGTTTGGTCTCCGGCTGATGGTTTATCTGAAACGGAAGGGACAGAAACTGAAGCAACACCAAGTGAAACTACCACTTACACGGTTACTGGAACGCCAACTGATGGCTGTTTAGAAACACCAATTGTAAAAACGATTGTCATTGAATATTTAGATGGACCGTTGATTGAAATTTCAGATACAAGTGTCGTTTGTGGTGCATTTGACTTAACTACATTAGAATATTCAGACTTGAATGGCGTTACCGGTACGGTTACTTATTTCTTTTCAGAAATTCCAGATAGTGCAACGCAAGTTGATCCGCAATGGCCAAGTGATTTTATTGTAGAAGGCGATTCGGTATATTTAATGATTGCAGATACAGTAAATGGATGCTTTGATTATGCTTTAGTTGAGATTGATTTTGCTGCACCTGCAAATGCTGGTGCAAATACAACAACTGCTTACTGTGGTGACGACGAATCAATCATTAACGTTTACGACTTATTAGCAGATGATGCTGAAGAAGGCGGTGTAATAGCTGAAATTGGAGTGTCTGGTGCATTTGATGATGCAACAGGAGATTTGGATTTATCCTTATTATCTCCAGGAGCATATAATTTCACTTATATAGTGGGAGAAGCTCCTTGCCCAGTAGATACATCTTATCATACAGTTGTGGTTTATCCTGATCTTGTATTGACCTTAGATGTAACAGATGCATCTTGCGGAGCAGATGACGGTTCAATTACTGCAAGTGTAACTGGCGGTGTACCTCCTTATTCTTACGATTGGTCAACAGGTGAAATAACTGAAACTATTTCAGACTTGGCACCAGGTATCTATTTTGTCTTCGTAACAGACGGTTTTGGTTGTGTTACTTCTGATACAGTTGATGTAAAAGGAGCAGACACTGACATGGAAATTGATAAATTACACATTAATCATGTTTCATGTTATGGTGGCGATAATGGATCAATTGCGATTGTTATGGAAGGTGGAGTTGCACCATACACTTATGACTGGTCGACTGGTGACACGGATGCTGAAATCGAAGGATTAACAGCAGGAATTTATACGGTTACTGTTACTGATGCAACTGGATGTTCAATTACTGAGACGTTTGAGGTGTTGGAATCAGATCCAATTGATGTTAGTATTACTATTGATGGAGACTGTTTGATTTCAAATGAAGATGGAGCAACGTATCAATGGGTAACTTGTCCCGATTATGAGGCTGTTGACGGTGAAACAGATCAAGAATTTTGTTTACCAGAATATTGTGGAGATTCAGCTTATGCTGTAATCATAACAAATGGTGATGGTTGTGTTGATACTTCGGATTGTATAAATGTGATAGATGAAGGTGTGTCGATTGGTGAAAACGGAATGATGGAAATTTCTATCTATCCAAACCCAACAGACGGAACCATCTTTGTAAGTGTTGATGCAATGGATCAGAATTATCAATTAACTGTGATTGATGCAGAAGGAAGAATAATTTTGAACAGAACAGTTAGCAATGCAATTGAAGCAATTGATTTATCAAACGCTTCAAATGGAATCTATTTCGTTCGCATTAATACTTCTGGCGGCACAATGACCAAAAGAGTGACAGTGAACAAATAAAACGAATAAAACGAATAAATTAAGAGTAATCCCGTCAACCTTAGGTTGACGGGATTTTTTTGTGTCTCATAATTCCGTATCTTTAATGCTTATAAAATATACTTATGCGATTTATTCTCTGTTTACTCTTCCTTGTCTCAATCAATTCTTTTGCTCAAAAAACACCAATTGGTTTAATCATTCAGTTTGATGAAAATGCAAATTTTGCAATGCAATCTTCTGAAATTGCTAAAGTTCAAGGATTAAGCGAATTGCAAGAAGGGCACGTTTTGAATGGTTTTGATGTGACATTAGTTGAAGGGAGTTCAGTTTTATCAGTTAGTGCTTACAAAGCAATTCAATTAAATATTGAAAAAAGTGAGCTTGTTATTTTTACATCAATATTGTATCGAACAAATGATGGAGCAATTGGCGGAGACTTACCACAGCTTTATTATAAACTAAAAGATGGCGAGCAAATCCATGGAATTGATTTCTTCAATAGTAAACAAATTGAAAAGAGAAAAGTAAGTTCATACCTCAATTTTCCTATGTGGTTATGTGAATCGCATCATTCTTTAACGAATGTTCAAGTAAGAACCTATACAAAAGGTCTTGGGGATATTAGAGCACATCAAAAAGAAATGTTGGCAACAGGAAAGTTCGAATTTGTTTCGGTTAATACCCTTCACACTGTTTTAGCCACAACAACTGATCCTTATTTAGAAAACCAATGGGCACTTGAAAATGACGGAGGAGCATTGCATTTTGATGGAACAGCAGGAGCAGATATGGCTGTTGTTCCAGCTTGGGATATTACTACTGGTGATCCATCCATAAAAATTGCAGTACTCGACTCAGGAACAGATACCAATCATGTAGATTTGGTAGGTAATTTATTACCAGGCTTTGATGCAACTGGCGACGGAAGCAAAGGTTATCCAAATACAGAATTTTCAAACGACGGACATGGAACTTGTACAGCAGGTATTATTGGTGCTTTAGGCGATAATGAAGAAGGAATTGCTGGGGTAGCTTATTCCTGCAAAATTATCCCAGTAAAAATATTTTATTATGTTGAATTTGGCGGAGATGTTATTCCGTTTTCATCATCATCTGCCGGTACTGATGGTATTATTTGGGCGGTGAATGTGGCAAAAGCTGATATTTTAAGCAATTCGTGGGGCGTTAGAGATAGCGACATTCCCTTATTGGGCATAGATACCGTGATGAGTAATATGGTGATTGCAGAAAATATAGCGAGTGGTAGAGAAGGGAAGGGGACACCTATGTTATTTTCATCAGGAAATGAAGGTGACTCATTTTCTATTTGGCCCGCTTCCCATCCGCACACTATTTCAGTTGGAGCTTCAACTATGTGCGACGAATTAAAAACACCAACTGATTGCTCACCAGAAGGATGGTGGGGCAGTAATCATGGAGATAATTTAGATGTGACTGCGCCAGGCGTAAAAGTATTGGCAACAGACATGACAGATGATTTGGGCTATAATGGTTTTATGGATAATAATTATAGCATGTTCAACGGCACTTCTGCCGCTTGTCCAAATGCGGCTGGAGTAATGGCTCTAATTTTATCTGTTGATCCAGAACTAAGTGCCTATGACGCAAGAGCTGTATTGGCTGTTACGGCAAATAAAGTTGGCGGTTATGACTATGATTCTGATGGAGAATTTGGAATGTGGTCAGAAGAAATGGGGTATGGGCGTGTAAATGCTTATGATGCGGTTTATTATGCCAGTAATTATGTCACAATAAGTGAGGAGAATAAAGTGTTGGACCGCATTGCATACGCTAATGAGCAAACCATCTTGGTTTTAAATGATTTTGAGCAGGTTGAGGTAACTTTATTTGATGCTTTGGGTAAAGAAGTGGCACATATTGAAGCGGGGCAGCTCGCAGGCGCAAACGTATTATTGAATGACTACTTGCAAGCAACAGGTATGTACATTGTTCAGATTAGACGTGGAAATGAAGTTGCAGCTTTAAAAGCCGTGGTTCAAAAATAAAGGCCGAACCAATTAAGATCCGACCTTTAACCATCACCCTATGAAAAGTGTATCTTAGTTTCTAACTATCATTATTTGAGCAAAATGCTCACATTTTTTAATTCTTGACCACGCATAATTCCCAAGTTAATTTGATCACCAGGTTGGTGAACAGCTATTTCGGCTTGTAGTTCATTAATAGATGCTATGGATTTATTGCCAACAGACAAAATAACATCCTTGGTTTTAACGTCTGCACTGGCAGCATTTCCGCCATTAACAATAGCAGTAATTACAACACCTTTTTCGGTTGCTAATTGATTGCTCTTGGCAACTTCTCGGTTGTTTTGCATGATGTTTACTCCCAATTGAACCCGTTTAACTTCGCCGTGTTGAATAAGATCATACGTCACCTTTTTCACAATATTAGATGGAATTGCAAAGGAGTAACCGGTATAAAAACCGTTGCCTGATGCAATAGCAGTATTAATACCAACCAATTCGCCTTGTTGATTGACTAATGCTCCGCCGCTATTGCCCGAATTCACTGCTGCATCTGTTTGAATAAATGATTCTACAGGGAAAACGCCTTCTTCAGGATTGTAATTTCCAGCCAGTAAATCAATGTTTCTATTTTTGGCGCTCACAATACCCGCAGTAATTGTTGTTTGCAAATTCAAAGGATTTCCAATGGCCAATACCCATTCGCCTAAACGTAAGTCATCAGAATCTGCAAATTCTAAATATTTTAAATTTGATTTATTTATTTTAATAACCGCCAAATCTGTAGAAGGATCTGTTCCAACCAATTCTCCATTGTATTTATTTCCGTCCAAAGAAATGGTTATTTTATGTGCATCCTGCACCACATGGTTATTTGTGACAATATAACCTTCAGGCGAAACAATTACGCCAGATCCGGAAGCCATTCCATGCCTTTTTCGTGTCTTATAAGCATCTTCACCATAAAAAAGTTGCAAAAATGGATCATAAGTAATTTCTTCTCGAATAAATTCTGTTGTAATATGAACGACCGTTTCAACGCCTTTTTCAGACGCTGGAGTAAGGTCCGCGTAGGCGTCACAATCATTGTCGATTTGACGATTTGTAAATGCCACGGGAGAAATTGTTGCTGGTGCTTCCAATACCGTTTCTGCGCTTGAAACGATTACCTGATCTTGCTTATTAGTGAATGATAATACCGTAAAAGCGCCTGCAATGACGCCAATGAAAGTTGCTGTTGTAATTTTTAAAAATGTCCGCTTCATGTCCTCTAGTTTTAATTAATTTATTTGCACGAGGCGCAAGGTTTAAACTGCGCCGTCGATAGTACAACGCGAAAGCATGAAAAAATTTCACTTTTTTTCTTTAAAAAATGTTAAGAGATTAATTTTTTGAGTTGAAGCGTGTTTTATGGTATCCTTAATTGGAGTTTAAAAATATTCTCCTTTAAATGTAATTAAGGATATATTAATTAAGCCAGGATAGGTGGTTTCATATTGCTGAACAAGACTTTCAAGTGAAGCTGAAGACCCGGTAAAGTGATAGATGTACCTCTGATGATAGTTGGCAATAGAATATTCGTAATTAGCGATTTGTCCGTCAGGTTTAATTTGGAAATAATTATAATTACCGCTAGGGTAAAGTTGCTCTTCGCAACCAATCGATAACAATGAATCAATAAAATCGTTTGCAATGCTTTCTGAATCTTCCAAATTATAGCTAATATTTCCCCAAATGGTGTTTTCTGGAATAAGGTTTACAACTTTTACTGGAAACTGAATTCCGGTTGTGTCGAGAAAATTGAATGCATAGGAGTTTGGACTAACGATTAATTCGCCTTCATTCAAATGGTTGTTAATAGTGATGTTAAAAGGATAATTGCCTGGCGCCATTGGTTCTATGTCAATGATATCGATTGCAGGTCCTAAAGATGTTAGGCAATGACCAGGTATAATAATTCCTTTGATATTTAAATCGATTTGATTGTCTGTAATCGAAAAATCATTACTGATAGTATAATTACTACAGCCGTAAATATCTTCGGTTGCTAACTGGATTTGAAAAGTTTGACCAGTAGGGGATAATATGGCGTACAAATAAACACGGACATCACTAGTAATTAGTTCTAAAGTTTTTGCTTTTTGACAACTGTTTGATAGCCCGACTATGAAAATTAATGAGGAGAATAAAAGAATTGATTTCATATTGCTACTTGTTTAAGAACAAGGAAGGTACAACATTGAGTCTTTATTTGACCAATAGGGTTACGCACTTAGATGTCGAAAATAGCAGAACGTAAATAGTTTACGTTCTTAGGAGTCATATTTGTTGAACAAAAAAGTTCAACTATGCGCATATTAAAAGAATTATCAAGAAAGGAATTC
>WTCE01000098.1 GCA_013138735.1 Crocinitomix sp.
CTGAAAGGCTAATTGCAAAATACGTAAAGGAGCAAGGAATTGAACAAGAGTATAAAAAGCTAAAAGAAAATCATCAATTGAAGCTATTTTAATGCCTCGCGGGCTTGCCCCGAGGATTATTTACTGGAACAATATTTTTTCTTCTTATTCTCAATATGTATTTGTGGAATATCCATAAGGAAAAAATATACCTCAATTACATCCTCTATATGTTTGCTACTTTATTAATGTATTTTGGTTTTGAAGGGTATTTGTACAAGTTTGGACTGAATAATGATTTAATTGATCACGTTATTTTCCTATCCATCAGGTTGTGGGTTTTTTCTTTAATGTTATTCACAGCTAAGTTTTTGGGAGTGAGGAAAGTAAGTCCTAAATACTATAGGTTTTTGCTGTTTTTACTAGTTTTGATATTAGGTGGCAATACAATTTATCAGTTTATTTATATCGACTCATCAATAGGGCATTTACATTATTATGAAAATGTGCTTTCGGTTTTTTGGTTATTCCTTATATTAATTACAATTCTAATTTCAGCGAAGTCTCGAAAATTGGAATTGAAATTTTATTTAATCCCATTATCTTGCTTTTTGCTCTTCATTGTGCTGGGGTTAATTGATGGTCACTTTCGTGTTCTTCCAGGCTCTCCCTTCGTTTACATAAAAATTGGGACACTAATTGAGTTTATCGGATTCACCTATTTTATGACAATTTTAATTAAAAGGAAAATTGATAAAGCGGATAATCTACAAATTGAATTACAGCAAAAAAGTGAAGAACTAATAGCTAAATCCAAAAAACTGGAAGAACTGAACAAACTTTTGGAAGCTAAATCAGGTGTTGAAAAAACCGATTTAATCAATATTTTTACTTTACTTGAGAGCTCCCTAAATAATGAAAATGACTGGGAATTCTTTAAACTAAAATTTCATCAATTAAACCCTAATTTCCTAAACTTGCTCTTAGCAAAGCATTCGGAATTGTCTAAGACTGAAATTAGGTTATTGACATTGATCAAAATAGGTTATTCTCAAAAAGAAATAGCTAATATTTTAAATATAGCTCCCGAGAGCGTAAAGAAAGCTAGAAGTAGAGTTAGAAGAAAACTGAATTTAAAAGCGTCAATTAAGTTGAATGATTATCTCAATGAATATTGATTAACAGTTTGATTAATAGTTCTTTACAATTTTGTCCCAAATTTTGTCCCAAATTTCGTCCCTAATTCCGTACCCTACTTTGTCCCCTCTATAAATTCAACATGCAGGATTTTTATCTGTAGATTTGAGTAGCTAGGAATCATGAATGAATACAGTATTGTTCATAGAAAAAACGGCATTGCTTGTTCTACACTTTACAATCATTTTTGGATGATTTTGTGATGATTCAGGAGCCTGTAAAAATAGAAAATAAACATGTTAAGAGAACAATGATAAAATCAAAAATAGGTTTTTATCATGCTTGTAATTCAATAGAATTTGTGCCACTTCCCAATTCGAAAAAATGCGCTTAATATTTATTCACTTCTTACTGCTATTAACTACTCAGGCATTCGCTTACGAATTAAAGCCACAACACCGTAATTATAGTGTGAATGATGGGTTACCCAGTTCACAAGTTTATGAAATTATTCAAGATTCCAAAGGTTACATTTGGTTTGGAACAGATAGAGGATTAGTACGCTATAATGGCTATGAATTCAAAACGTTTACTGTTCAGGATGGGCTGACGAGTAATGTTATTTTCCATGTAGATGAAGGACCTGGTGGAACTATTTATGCCTATGGCAAAGACAGACAAATCAGTTGCTATCGGGATAATAAATTTTACGAATTTAAATTTAACGATAGTCTTATGGTTTATCAAACACATAGGGTGAATCTGCTTGAATTTGATTTTTCGAGGTATGGCTTTTCGTATAGTGCCTCCGACAATTATCAAGGTTCAGTTCCTCATGTATTTCTATCAAATCAAAATAAGCTACAAAAAATAACGAACTGGCAATACGGCATTATCGATAATGAAAGGGGTACCAACATATTTGGAAAAACAAACGATTCATTAAGAGGAATGTTTATTAATGGTACTTTTTTGCCATTAATAAACCCACTAAATGGAGTTATCCGCGCTGCTGCTGTAAAATATGAAAATGTGATCTATTTTACTTTAGACAAAATATTGTATCAATTTGATTACAAACAGCCGGACAGAATTGATGAGATAAAAACGTTTGACAATTATGTGTTGGATTTAAAAGTTGATGAGAATGGGAATTTATACATAGGTTTTTTTATTAAGGGACTTCTGAAGATTAACGTAGATAATCTTTTATCAGAAGAGTACCTTATCAAAGATGTAAGCATAAGTAGTGTGCTGATTGATGAGAATAAAGGCATTTGGGCGTCAAGTTTGTATAGTGGGCTATATTATTTCGAAGACCAAGAAAAATATAAAGTGGAACTTTCTACAGGTCAACAGCTAGACCAATTGGAGACCTTGGACCGAAAAATTTATGGGATATCGGATGATGCGCAGTTCTTTAAATTCGAATTTGGTGAGGATTCACTATTTGAAATGGGCATTGCAAATCCGCTTCAAATAAGATCTAAGCCGCATGCTACAATTGTGTTTGATGATGGTAATATGTATGGTAAAATTGTAGCTGATTTAGAAAATGAAACGCTACTTGTATTAACAGGTGCCAATCAAATAATCTTAGGTGATAGTACTTTTTTCACGTTAATAACGAATTCAATTGATTTTTGGAATTTAACCTTAAAATCCAATGAACGATACAATATGGATCTGTTTTTGAATTGCGGAATGTTGGATGATCAAGATCGAGTGATTCTTGGCACCGACGAAGGAGTAAAAGTGCTTCAATATGAAATGTCGTTTCTCAGCAGAACCTATTATAGTTTGGGCTACGATAGACATGTTTATCAAGCTGCTGTTTCTGATTTTATGCCGAATAACGTTTTTTTTAGAAATAAAATTCGCAGTATGAAAAATGTCGGTGATAGTTTATATATTTTCGGTTCATCCGAAAAAGGCGTTTACATTGAGCAAACATCAGGTGAAAATTATTGGTTAAAAAAGGCAAATGGTTTAGTTAGTGATGCGATAGATCAAGTTCACTACACTGGTGAATATATTGTTGCTATTTCTAAACAAGGATTTAGTGTAATTAGTAAACAATATGGAATTGTAAATTACACACGGCGTAATGGTCTATTGTCAAATGAGGCTAATGACGTACTTATTCAAAACGACTCTATTTGGACAGTAACGAAGAATGGTACGTCGTTATTTTTGTTGAATAGAGAGATCAATTCTACAATGCCAATCAACTTAACTTCAATTTATGTTAATGAAAATAATAAACCGATCCAAACATCCTATCAGTTACAACATCAAGACAGAACACTAGAGGTTTCGTATGAAGCACTCTCCTATATCCAAGAAGGAGATGTTAACTATAAATACCAATTAAAAGGGGTGGATAATAATTGGATTTCGACTCAAAATAGAACGGTACGTTACTCCAATTTACCCGCAGGTAAATTTTCGTTTTGGTTGATGGTCGAAAATTCTGAAAATTCATGGACCAATCCTATTTGTTTGTTCGAGGTTTCAAAACCAAAGCCTTTTTGGTTAACAATTTATTTTATTGGATTTGTATTGCTATTATTTGTTGGGTTAACGTGGTTATTTCTTAGGTGGAGATATCGACGATTTCAACGTAAAGAAAGTGCTAAATTACAAGTGCTTAATTTGGAGCGTAAGACCTTGCAAGCACAAATGAATCCCCATTTTATCTTTAATTCATTAACATCATTGCAAAATTTAATCATCAAAAATGATCCGGACTTAGCCAATGAGTATTTAGGGAAATTTGCGCGATTAACCAGAATAGCCTTACTCCAGTCCACACAAAATTGGGTGAAACTAAAAGATGAAATAACCCTCTTAGAACATTATATTGAATTGGAACAAATTCGTTTTCCAGATCATTTTCAATACAGCATTAATATTAAAATAGAAGACCAAATAATTTTTATTCCGCCCTTTTTAATTCAACCTTTTGTTGAAAATGCCATCTTACACGGTTTGTCTAAAAAGCGAAACGGCGGCATGATCAAAATTAGTGTTGAAGCAAACAATGAGCAAATGATTCAATTTACAATCATAGATAATGGCATAGGCAGGAATGAGGCCTCTGATACAAATAAAAAAAGACATAAATCACTTGGGATCCGATTGATCAAAGAACGATTGCAAATCTTGCTAAAAATGAATGCCGTTGAAATTGTTGATTTGTTTGATGATAAGCAAAATGCAATTGGAACGAAAGTTGTGGTCTACGTACCCTTTAAAAATAAAATAGATGAAAGCGTTAATAATTGAGGATGAATTCAACTGTAGTGAAGTGTTGCAGAGTATGTTAATGCGACATGTTCCGGCTATTAAAACATATAAAATTGCAGAAACTGTTGCTGATGGTTTGAAGCAAATAGCAGCATTAGAGCCAGATATTGTTTTTTTAGACATTCAATTAGGAGATCAAACCTGTTTTGAATTATTGGATGAGTTAAAAGAAATAAATTTTCAACTCATTTTCACAACAGCATATGATCAATATGCGATTAAAGCATTTGAATATGCTGCTGTCCATTATTTATTGAAGCCAGTTATCTTAAGCGATTTGATTGAAGCAGTGAAAAGATGCGAAACCAATCAACTCAATACAATAAATGAAGACATAGAAAAGGTCAAGAGTTTGTATTTGCGCACAGCCTTAAGAGATTATCATGTAACCCATGATAATATTATTTACATAGAAGCAGACGGGAGTTATGCTACCGTCCATACAAATGACGGGCAACGAATATTTACCTCTAAAAAATTGGTGGATTATGAGCGTGTCTTACCTGAAGGTTTTTACCGCATTCATCATTCAATCATAGTCAATCTAAAATGGGTCAGTCATATAGATAAAGCAAATAACATGGTGATACTCACAAATGACTTGTCTTTACCTATTTCTCGTCGAAAAAAATCAGATTTTAAAAAATTAATGTTGAATAAATAACCCTCATTTAACACATTTTCCTTTTTCCTTTACCACTTATGAATTGGAACATACCAGTTCTGAAGAATCTCTTTTGTTTAGCAAGTACGTTGTCTATACTTGTGTCAGTTATGTGCACAATAGCTAAATAGATAGCGAACCCAAAACGCTTTTTTTGGGATGTCAAAATAAAATATTAAAATGAAAAAGAAAGTATTAAGTATTCTAATGATCAGCGCAATGATTGTAGCTTGTCAGAAGACCGAATTAAAAGAAGCAGTATCAGAGGACTCTTCATTAAATCAATTAAACGCACTCTCACAAGACTATATGAATGATCATAGAGTTGCAGGAGACCAGGATAGAGCTGATGGCAAATGGAGAAGAATTATAGCGGCTGATTTAACAGGAGCTTTAGCAGGTGGCGCTACTGGAGGCGCGGTTGGAGCATTAGCTGGTCCTGGAGGTGTAGGTGTTGGTGCATTGATTGGTGGCGTATTAGGGGGAGCGGCGGCTTCATTAAATGCTGCTGATGATGAAGGTGGAATGGCGCCTGGTGGCCTAGCAGGATTTTATGAACCAATTTATGAAATTGATTTAGGAGGTTTAACTGGCAACACTGATAATCCTTTTAACCATATTGGGTATCATCACTATTTGTCAATAACTAATCATGTGATCACTGTTGAAGGAGAAGTTTCTACAGATATGAGTGCGTTTTATGCAGAGACGTCAGATCATATTGTCGAAGAGTTTTCACCAGAATACGAAATTGAATCAATCTATACTCTAGCAGATTGTGAAGCTACAGTTGAAGGTACAGTAGGTCTCGAGAATTTTGCGACTGAAGTGCAAGAACTTTATGATGCCGAAGAAATTTCTTCTACTGTTCATACGATTCTAACAACGTATGCTGAGGTATTTGATGCGACGGAACAAGAAGATCTTGAGGATTTCGTTGTTTATTCAGTAAGCGCAGAAAATATTGTAAATTCTGACAGAAGAATAAACGATTTGGATAAACAATTAATTTTAGGTACTATGGCCACTTCTAGATACGGTGCACAGTTTTGGGATTTTTTCATTACTGAATAGTAGACTTTAGTAATTAATTTGAATTGGTTCAATCTATAATTTTAGGTTGAACCAATTTTTATTTTCATACCCCTTTTACGGTATTTTTTTACCTCAAATTCATCTTGCCACTTCTCACTAACTTATCCTATTCCAATTTATTTATATTTGTTCTAAATAAGGAATATGGAACTCCGGCTTTGTGATTTGAAGGTAAAAAAAATGGGTGTAATAAAATACATTCAAGAAAATCCAGTTGCAGCAAAATTAGCCGAGTTCGGATTATTACCTGGAACAAAAATTTCAATCTTAAATAAGGCCCCTTTTGAAGGGCCAATTTTTATTTTGGTTGATAATAATCGCATTGCATTGAGAAAAAAAGAAGCCGCTTTCATTATTATTGAATGAGTTCTCAAAAACCCCTAAAAATAGCATTGGTTGGAAATCCCAACTTGGGTAAAACTACCTTGTTTAATCGCCTTTGTGGCTTAAAACAGCACACTGGTAACTATCCAGGAGTAACAATTGACAAAAAGAAAGGAAATCATAAAGCTGGGCAAGAAATCATTGAAATTATTGACTTGCCAGGTATCAATAGCCTCTTTCCAAGCTCAAAAGATGAAGAGTTGGTAGTTGATTATTTACTCGATTCTGAAAGTGCCGATTATCCTGATAAAATTGTCTTAATAGCTTCTGCTTTAAACCTAAAACGCAACCTTTATTTATTAGAGCAAATTCGCGATTTAAATGTGCCGCTTGTATTAGCCATTAATATGGTTGATTTGGCAGAAAAACGAGGGATTTTTATTTCTGAGGAAGCCTTGGAAAAAGAGTTAGGCATTCCTGTAGTTTGCATTTCTGCTAAAAAAGGAACAGGTGTCGATAAATTGATTAACCGCTGTCTTGAACCGCTTAATATTGAAGCAAGAACACCTTCTTATATTCAAGCAGAGGAACTTGAGTTATTGCAAAAATACAGTACTCAAAATGGCAGCTCTAATGATTATGTGAGCTTTTTAGAACTCACTTCAAAAACAAAAGCTGAAGCGGATTCGACTGCACAAAGTTTTATTGATGAACATGGAATAAATACCCGAAAATGGAAGACTAATGCTTCTATTTTAAGGTATAAACGCATTAATTCTTATTTAGAGAAGGTACAGACCGTTGATAAAACGAAGGCGTCTGATTTAACCTCAAAATTGGATCGCATTTTATTGCACCGCATTTTTGGATACCTCATATTTTTGGGCGTCTTCTTGTTTATTTTTCAAGCAATTTTTTGGTTGGCAGATTTCCCAATGGGATGGATCGAAAGCAGCTTTGAATGGTTGGGGAATGTTGCTAGTAATGGCTTGCCTGAAGGATATTTCTCGCGTTTAATTACGGAGGGATTAATTCCTGGAATAGGTGGCGTAGTGATTTTTGTGCCTCAAATAACCATCCTGTTTTTACTCTTTTCACTCTTAGAAGAAAGTGGCTATATGTCGCGCATTATATACCTCACCGACCGAATGATGCAACGCTTTGGAATGAGCGGAAAAAGTATGGTCCCAATGATTTCTGGATTGGCCTGTGCTATTCCGGCAATTATGGCGGCGCGAACAATTGAAAATAGCCGCGAACGCTTAATTACAATTTTAGTAACGCCTTTGTTGACATGTTCCGCTCGCTTGCCCGTGTATATTGTTGTTATTGCCATAATTATTCCAGATGACACAACTGTGTTTGGCATTTTTAACGCGCAAGGAATCGCATTAATGGGCATGTATTTACTAGGCGTTGTCATGACTTTTATTGTGGCTTTTGTACTGAAGTATATCTTGAAACCTGACTATAAGAGTTACCTAATAATGGAAGTTCCTGAGTATTTATTGCCCAGTATAAAAAACGTGATGTATCGGGTATGGTCAAACGTAAAATCTTTCATTTGGAATGCTGGTAAAATAATTGTTGCCACAGCGATAATCTTGTTCGTTTTAGTAACCAATGGAGGTCAGGATTTCAACAATGCTCAGGTGCATATCACAACTAATTATCCAAGTGCAACAGCAGATGAAACAAAGAATTTAGTCGCATCTTATCAAACCGAGAATTCCTATTTAGGAATGATTGGTAAGTCTATTGAACCTGTAATTGAACCGTTGGGTTATGATTGGAAAATTGGCATTGCTCTAATTTCTTCCTTGGCAGCACGCGAGGTTTTTGTGGGAACAATGTCCGTAATTTACGCCGTTGGATCAGATGATGAAATGAAAATTCGAGATCGCCTTAAAAGTGAGGTGAATCCAAATACTGGAATGCCTGTTTTTGGAATCGCTACGAGTATTTCATTATTACTGTTTTATGCCTTTTCTTTGCAATGTATGAGCACAGTTGCCGTTACTTATAAAGAAACCAAATCTATAAAATGGACAGCCATTCAATTTGGCTATATGACTGTTTTGGCGTATTTTTCAGCTTTAATTGCCTTTCAATTATTAAAATGACAACAGGAATTCAAGACATATTGGTTTATTCGCTCTTTGCAATAGCAATTGGATATTTTGCATTCCGTTTTTATCGTGCCAATTTTAAAAAGAAACCTGCGGGTAATGGAATTGACAAATCTTGCAGTTCTGGTAACTGTGGATGTGATTAGAATTTGCTACATTTAATCATGCGGTTTTTATTTCCTTTTTTACTTTTATTTCTAATCGTTTCATGTGATGATTCTCAAGAACCGAGTCTTCCAGATTCCTTCCATGTCCCTGATAATAATACCGATTTAAGTGACACAACGAGTGATAGTGTTTTAGACGATAATGTTTTGGTCTCTCCTGAAGAAATCACCTACCCAACACAAGATACTTTCTATTATAAAACAGGGGAGATTAATCGAATCATTTATTATCCGGAAGTAGGGGACGAATACACGTATACTTATTATTATAAAAGTGGCGGTATTAAACAGACAGGTAAGCAAGGAGATCTTTTTGCGTGCGGTGGAGCAGTTGATACTTCTCGTTTTTACGACTTGGAAGGGGACTTGGAAAGTGAAACAGTTTTCACCAATTGGCTAGCTGATGATGAAGGAGGTTGTCATGCAACGCGCATAGTTATGTCAAATATTAACTATTACAAAAGCGGCAAAATTAAGTCAACAGGGCAGATCGAAACCTGTTATGAATGTGACGAATGCCCTTGTGGCAAATGGGAGTTTTTTGACGAGTCAGGTAACCTCACAAAAACGGAAGACCATGGCGATTGCTTTGATAGTAAATTAGGTTGTTTGGAAGATTAATTTTTTTGGATAATAGTACCTATAAAAGTTACTGACTTTGCTCATTGTTCCCTCATTCATATTTCATTACTTTTGATCTAAATAACTTAACTTATCATTATGAAAAAATTTTTAATACTCCCTGTACTCTTAATCGTGTTGGCCTCTTGTAAGCCTACTAGATATGTTGGAAATTTTGGACAAATCAGTCAAACACAAGTCGTGTTATCAGAAGCCAACTTTAATAACTTAGGAAACTTCACTGGGATGGCTACAGAAAAAACCAATAAAGCTAACATTAGAGATCAGCAAGGATTGGTTGCTTTGGCAAGACAAGATTTTCTTAAAAAGGCCAACGCCGCTGGAGTAACATTAAATGGAAGCAGAACACTTATCAATGTGAGTGTTGATGTTGTTAAAAACATGAAACGTGTAACAGTTAGTTTCACAGCTGACATCATTGAATTCAAATAAATAATTGCGATTTAGATGATAGGTATTCCAATACTTATCATCTAATTTTTTTAGAAATTATTGATTCTTTAACGGGTTAAGCCTTACGGTAATTCCTTGCAATATGTACCATCCGTTTTTTTGCGTCTGGATCACTTGCGTCTCCATTATAATTTTCACCGTGATAAGTTTTTTCAATCAGGGATGAATCCACTCCATGTTTTATCAAATATTCAGCAGCTGCATTAACTCTTCTTTTAGACAAGTTTTGATTGTAGTTTTTATCTCCTTTTGGATCGGTAAACCCGCTTAAAGAAACAATTTGTTCAATTTTTTCTTGCCGCCCATTTGCGCCTATGACATCATCAATTACATCATCTAAAATTTCTAAGGCGGCAGGCGTCAATTCATAACTGTCAAAAGCAAAATAAATGGATTCATTTCGAACCACAAAAGGTTTGTTATTTGGTGCTGTTTCGATAGGTTAGTTGCGTTGAGCGTCCATTGCTTTTGCTGGCTTATCGTTTATATGTGCCACTGCAACATCCGTTTGTTCACCGCTCATGTATGGCGGAATATAAGGTGCCTGTTCTACAGAGATCGGACTGTAATTGTCCAGCGCAAAACCAAATTCATTGCGCACATCATTGCCACCACTTACTTGTTGTATTGGTCTAATTTCGATTAGGGTAAATCCAACCACAAAGTCGATATTAAAAGGCATTACTCCGCCATTATCTCCCAATATTCCAGCCCCGTATGTTTTGCCAATTGATCGAATTTCAATGGGGTCATTATTTATGGGGTTTAAAGGATAATCACTGGCTTTGGAATAACAATAAATGTCATAGGCTTCAATGGTGTTTTCATGCCCATCTACATCCAATAAATCGGCACTGCAACCCATAACAGGCTTATTATAAAAGATGAATATAGAGGGCAATACCTCACCCAATAAAATACCGGAGATAAAATGGCAGCCAACCCGTTCACGATTTGTCAATTCGGGATTGAGTGAAAATTTGGAATCGTTAATTTGATTAATGCGCTCCGTTTCAATCGTTCGCCCTTCACAATCTAAATGCGATTCTGGCCCATAAAATCCACCTGTTAAAGAATTGTGCGCCACCTTTTGAATCCGCAAAGGAACCGTGTCATTAATGTCATGACCAATGTAAAACTGAATGCTATAGTCAGATTCTTCCAAAGTAATTTCTCCAACAGGATCTCCCGGTTTTAGGTTATCCAAATTTTCGAAATCTACAACTTGGCTAAATACCAAGCCAGGAATGAAACAAAGAATAATTTTAAATAAATGGGTCATAATTTATACTTTAACCAATACCCACAGTATTGAAATCCCCAATATCACACTAATTAAGATATTGAATACGCCAAGCGCGAAAAGCCCGTCAGAAAATAGTTTAACCGTATCTAAACTAAAAGTTGAAAAGGTGGAGAATCCGCCACAAAAACCAATAATTATAAAGTATTTAATCCATTCGTTTTCTAACAAGCGATCCTTAAACACATAGAGTGTTACACCAAGAATAATACAGGCCAATGTATTCGCAATTAAGGTTCCCATTGGAAATTCACCGTCCGCATAATAATGCAAAGCCATTTTGCCAACACCATAACGCGCCAAACTACCGAGGCCGCCACCCATAAAAATTAACGCTATAACTGAAATACTACTCATTGATTTTTACGGTATTTAAGTTTTTGTAAGGATCGAACTTTAGGCTAATCCAATAAACAATGCCTGCAAATAACGAACCTAGCATAGCTCCACAAACTAAATCAGAAGGATAATGTACGCCTAAATAAATCCGTGTATAAGAAACAATAATGACCCATAAAAAGAGCAAGGACCATTTTTTATTAAAACGCCTTAAATGCAAATATGAAAATAGTGCTATGGACATGGCATTGGTCGCGTGCGAACTCACAAAACTGAACATTCCACCCCGGTATTCTTCTCCGTTAGGTTTAATAACCGTATGTACTAAATCTCCAATTTCAGTGTTATGCGTTGGTCTATAGCGTTGAAATACTTCTTTAAATAATTCAACTGAAATGCGATCCGAAAGTAGGATGCATAAACCAATTCCGCCTAGCATAATCAAAGCCAAGCGCAATTTACCTTTTTTATAGGCGTAGTAAAGCACAAATGCAAATACAGGAATCATGAAAACAATTGAACTAAGCCACCACATCACAGGGTCTAACCAATCAGCATGCAAACCGTTTAAGGCTAAAAATAAATAACGATCAAATTGCTCGATTTGTTCAATCATAAAACGAAAGTAGTGAAAAACTTTGGCTTAGGACATTCTCAATCAAATGGCTATTTTTGTTATATTCAAACATCCTAATCATAAGTGTATGAAACACCTCTTTCTGGTTTTATTACTTGCATTGCAAGGTTCCTTATTCGCTAATATGCGCGAACCCGTGGATCATGGTACAGTTGGGTCGCGTCCCTTCACGAGTAAATATGTCGATATTTTGCATGAAGAATTGAATATCGTAATTGATTCAAATTTCAAAACGGCTAGCTTTGAAGTGATTTATACCGTAAGTTCTGCCAAGGCTGGATCACAAATTCCATTACTGTTTTATGCCTCTGAATATTTAGATGATTTTAAAGTTTTTTTAGATGGAAAAGCAGTTAACAATGTTGTGATCCCTAACTATGATGGAGAGCAGTCAGAGGCTTTTTTTGTTGACTACCCTTACTTTTTTGAGGAATATGGCGGCTCTTCGGGACCTTTAGATTTTAACAAAACAAGTCAGTATGAAACGTCCGTCACATTGAGTGATTTAATCTATTTTGAAGTAGCACTTTCAGAAGGGGAACATCAATTTAAGGTTACCTATTCAGCGCACAATTGGACCGATTTTTCTAATTCAATCAAGGCATATGACTTTCGATATTCTCTTTCTCCAGCCAATTATTGGAAATCATTTGGTGTATTGGATTTAACGATTGATGCATCTGCTTTTGATCAAACAATTGAAACCAATTTGGGCGAGCCACAATCGGGTGATATTAATAATGTGGGATATTGGTCATTTGAAGGGATTCCCGTTTCGGTAATCGAAATTTCATTTCGCCCTGAAATTGGTTCAACAGCGCAATTCTTTTTGAATTTAGGAGGTCTAAATTTAGCCTTAATCATAGGTTTTATATTTGCCGTATTTCACCTGGTTTGGATGCACAGTTACCGAAGAAATCATCCTGATGCTAAATACTCAGTAGCTGTAATTGTAGGAGTGATTTTAGTGCCATTGATTTTTATTTTAACATGGATCTTTAGCTTTGATTTCTTTGCCTATTTAATTGGGCCAGATGCAAGTGATATCTCAGGTTACCGTTTCATGTCAATAATCGGTTATCCTATATTAATAATTCCTTACTTTTTAATTGCCTGGGGATTTGACAAAATCGATAAACGAAAATTGGCAAAGAAGTGATAAAGTGATTCCTAAGAAAAATTGGATCAAATACGCTCAGCATCTAGCTTATTCAACAAAAAATCAATAACTTGGTGTAGGAATAAGATGGATTCAATGATGAAATCTTGTATCAAATTTAAAATGACTATTATGCATAAATTAATTATAGGATTATTAGGATTGACTTTATTAGTTGCTTGTAAAAAGGATGAACCTGTTGAACCAGATCCACCAAAACTAAAGTTTTCAGTAGAATTTGATGAAACATTACCGCGCTTAGGAAACTTCGGCGAAGCGGTAACTGTTGCTCCTGGAAACGCCGCACAAAGTCCTAACATGAATGGTGTGAGCTTACATTATATTGAATTAGCTCCAAGCGGATTGACTCCATTAACTGAAGGCGCAATTGTTTATGAAGGAGAGGAAACCCTTTTAGGAGGAGCTAAAGCTGTGGATTTTGATAAAGCAGGAACGTTTGCACATGGCGAAACAGTTCTTACCGTTGATCTTTCTACATTGCCTCCTGGAACTTATAAATGGATTAGAGCGTCATTGACCTATCAGAATTACGAAATAGATTACCGTTACAATAATCCACCTTATGCAGATAATTTAGACTTAAAGGGGACCTTAGCTTCGTTTGTTGGCTATAATACATACATTTCTTCACATAAAGTGAAAGATTCAACTATTGTAGTCAATGATGATATGTTACAAGGTTATTGGGCTTTTGAAACAGGAGGAACAATCGGTGGCTTTACTTTTGGTGATGTGTTTGAAGGAGAAGGAGCTGGTGTAACCGTTGTAAATCCAATTAGTGATACAAGTCCAATTCCACCAGGATCTTGCGTTATTACAGGTGAGCTTGAAGCACCTTTGGTGATTACAGGAAACGAAACAGAGGATGTTGAAATTGTATTAGCGCTTTCAACGAATCAATCATTTGAGTGGGAAGAAGTTGTGGAAGACGGTAAATTTGAACCCGGCGTTGGCGAAACTGTTGTCGACATGGGTTTAAGAGGTTTGCATCCGCGTAAGAAGTAAACGCTAAGTTCTTTTAAAATCACTTCTGTATATTAATTGAAGGAAACTTCTACTTCTTAATTCGACATTCCTTGTTCGAAATTCGATATTTTTTCGACGGAGTAACTCCCTCAAGGAAGTTGAGTTTAGATTTGCCGTAATTTACGGTAAATCAAAGGATTTGCATATTTGTTTTATGGAATAGTGATTGTGTATGCATCACTATGATTGAGGTTAATAATGAACCTTTTAAAGGTTGTATTGTACAGCTTAAAAACAAACAATTATGATTTCCATTCCAGAACCGTGTAACGAAGATTTTACAAAAATGACACCCACTGAGCGTGGTGCTTTTTGTGGGAAATGTCAAATTGATACCTTCGATTTTCGCGATTTGTCAACTGCCGACATCAATAAGGCAATCTTGCAAAACAAAGGCCAACACTTATGTGGTCAGTTTAAAGGTTCACAGATTGACACTATGAATCAAGGATTCATGAACTGGAAAAATCAAAAGAAACAAACGTTTAGAAGTAAATTCGTTTTGGCTTTAGTCATGGTTTTTGGTTTGACATTATTCAGTTGTAATTCGCAAGAGGAAAAAGCAATTGTTGAATTGCAAACTATGGAGTTATTCGCGAATCCAATAGATAAAGTAGCCTATATAAACGCCGTTCAAAATGAACAAGATTTAGATCTAGTTGATTTTGTGGATGAAATTGAAGTAATCGGATGTGAAGCGGCAATCCCAGGAAAGATGGTGATGGAAGTGTTTAGTGAACCATTAGATCCTGAACTTTTTTATGAAGGAGAAGTTACTGCTGGAGTACCAGATTATCAGATAGCTGGTGGAATGGTAGCCCCTAATTACTGGGATTATTTGGAGGATACTCTTGTGGATTCCACCGAAGAATCGAATTTACCAGAAGTTACTGAAATTGATCCAGATTATTTTGAGGCCAAAGCTTATCCAAACCCAACGACAAGTGATGCAACAATTGCGCTAGATATTCACAAAGCAGGACAGTTTGAGGTCGTTTTATACGATATGTCTGGTCGTGAAGTGCAAACTATTTATTCGGGTGAATTGGTAGAAGGGCGCCAAAATTTTCAAGTCGAATTGGCGAAAGAAAATTCCGGAATGTATATCGTTAAAGTATTGTCAAATGGACAAAATGAAACAGTTAAGATTCAGAAAGTAAACTAAAATCAAAGCTAAACTTGAGAGGTCATTCAATCTAGCGATAATAACTGTCGCTTCAACGAAGCACTGTAGCGTAACTCTTCGAGCTTCGCAGTAATTGGTTCCCAATAATTATAAGGATCGACAACTGGCTTTTATATTTTATCAGGTAAAAAGATCAGCGTTTATCTGCTTCATCAGCGTCATCCGTGTTCTATTGATTAAGCTTCACTTTATAGCTCGGCAAGTTTTGAACGCTTAAAGCTGTAAATCGGCTAATTGCAATTAATTCTTTAATTTAGTGGCATAATCTAAATTAATGCGAAAATGCGAAGTTTAATATTGTTCATAGCTTTTCTGGGTTTCCAAAATGTTTGGTCGCAAGAATTGGTCGTTTCTGAAGAAATTTTAAGCGAATTAGAAACCGTACAAATTAAGTCAGACACAACAACATATACCTTTCGTGTTGCTTATCCTGATAATTATAATCCGGATAAAGAATATAAATGCTTTCTTGGATTATCTGGAGGTGACCAATCCATGAAGATTGTTAATTATTGTTACGCAGCATGGTTCAGAAGTGGTTATTTTAAAGAATACATCACTATTTTACCAGTTGTTGTTCCTGCTAACGATACCACCAACTTAAGAGATTATGGTACCCCCAAAATAGAAAATTTGTTAGATGTTATTAACGAAAATTTCCGATTAAAACCGCAATGGTTAATCGCCGGAACGTCTAACGGAGGAAATGCTGCGTTCAATTTTGTGGCCGGTTTCCCTAGTCATTTTGAAGGCGTTATTGTCGCCCCAGGAGAGGTTACAGCTGCAATGGAGCCTGGTGAGTTATGGAGTCATTTAAAAGTTATTATTGCCTACGGAACAGAAGATTCTAAATATTGGATTAAAGCGTCAAAGCGCTCTGCTAAACTGCTCAAAAAAGTCGTGAAATCTGTTCAACTTATTCCACTCAAAGGGCAAGGTCATATTTTACCTGTTGCCTTTAATGTCGATAAAATGTATGACCCGTATTTTTTGGGGAAGTAGTCATTCATGAGTCACAATCCGCGTTCTATTAACTAAACTTAATTCACATCCGCAAGCTCGGCTTCGCAGTGATTTGTAATCCTGCGACAACTAAGTTTTCATACCTTGCAAAAATCAGCGAATATCAGTCTTATCTGTGTCATCTACGTGCCATAAACTAACCC
The DNA here is from genome assembly GCA_013138735.1 of Crocinitomix sp. Lineage (GTDB taxonomy): Bacteria > Bacteroidota > Bacteroidia > Flavobacteriales_D > Crocinitomicaceae > Crocinitomix. The sequence goes on from WTCE01000098.1 coordinate 16,737, forward strand.
ATGAAATAAATTACCTCCAATTTTTCTTGCTATTTCGTTTAATTATATTTAATATTGAAACATCAATAATTGATATATCAATCAAATGAAGCGAATCGAAGAAGTCATATTATTCCAAATTGAACAAACAAGCAAAGCTTCTAAACAATATTCGCAACGTGAATTTGATCGCTTAGGTATCTCAATTACAGTAGAACAATGGATTCTATTAAAAATTATTTCAGAATCCACAGATCTTACACAGAAAGAATTGGCACTAAAATCTTCACGTGATCCAGCTTCAATCACAAGAACCCTGGATTTATTACAAAAGAAGGAATACATCACCCGTGAAAAAGTACCGAATAATCGCCGGAGTTATTTTATCTGTTTAACAAAAAAAGGTGCGAAATTCATCAATGAACACATGGGGGTAGTAAGTGCACAAAGAGAAAAAAGTGTGGAGGGCTTCACCCAAGAACAGCTAATTATACTAAGTAATATGCTCACACGAATTAGGCAAAACATGGAGTAGAAAAAAATTTAGCTCTATTGTTGATATGTCAATAATTACAACATCAATTAAGTGAGGCGTTATGAAAACATTATTTATCATCTTGAGTTTAATCGGCTATTCCAATCAGGAGAAAAGCGAAAAGGAAGTTTCTAAAAACGAAATGAGCGTTTCTTGGGAACATAAAGACGCGCGCGTTTACTTTAAAATGGCGGCACCAACAACAGGTTGGATCACCATTGGATTTAATACAACTTCAGGAATGTCTAAAGCTTATCTATTAATGGGTAGAGTAATTAATGGTAATGCTGAAGTTGTGGAGCACTATACGAGTAGCCCAGGGAACTATAAAACACTCATAGCATTAGGTGTCCAAATCTCAGTCTATAATATTGCAGGAACAGAAGCTAATAATCAAACAACCCTTGAATTTTCAATCCCTATTCAAGCGAAAAATAAATTTGCACGCGATCTAACAAAAGGCAGTGAATATGTGATGACACTAGCGTATAGCCAAGAAGACGATTTTCAGCACCATTCAACAATGCGAACAAGTATAAATGTCAAAATTTAAAAGGGATTAGGCATGAAGCAATAGTTATTAGGAATTAGTCAAGAGTGAATAGTCATTAGGCAAAAGACACAGGTTAAAATCATATAAAACCATGAAAAAAAGCTATTGGATCGCTATGCTGTTAGATATGCATTCAACCGGATTCAAATCGCATCAAACCATCAAATAAATCAAATAAATACAAATATGAAAAAGTCAATTTTAATACTAATGATAGCAATGTTAGGAACAGCTACCAATGCTCAAGAAAACGAAGAAAAATCTATTAAAGAAGTCATCACAAACTTTGCAAAAGCCGCAGATGAGAGTAATGCTGAAATGCTAGCTACTTATTTAGATGAGAATTACAGAATAGTGATGAACCGCCTTTTCGGTAGTGAAACTGTCAGCATAATCAATAAAACAGATTACTTGGCTAAAATCGAAACGAAAGAGTGGGGTGGAGACAAACGCACAGTTGAGGTTCATAGCATAGTCATCAATGGTGCAACGGCATCAGCCCATGTTACTTTAAAAGGTGAAAAGTCAACCTTTATTTCAATTTTCACTTTAATCAAAAATGCGGCAGGTGAATGGCGACTTTTAAGTGATACGCCAACAATTGCATAGTTGATTGTCGCAAACAACTTTGTTAAATAATTCTTAATTTTTAATAATGAGGATGTTTTGGCACGGAAATAGCAATTACCATAATTGAATTAGACTAAATGATTCATGGGTTTTGGGTTAAGGCCGCACTTTCTGAAAGTGCGGTCTTATTAATTTTATACTTCGTAGCTTTCGCGTAGTAGTATTAGTTCTTCGAAATTTTAATGAAAGTAAGAAGGCACTTTTATTGCGCATTTACTATGAAATGTTGTGGTCAGTTCGAGTTCAACAACACTGAGGCTCTTGGATTGTATCGAGATCCCATCAAATCATCAAATCATCAACCAATCAAACCCTAACTCTTCATTCTCCTAATCTGACTAAAACTAACGCCCAATTTCTTTTCTAAAATCCGAACTTGTTTCGTTTCCTTTGTTGTAACCAAGGCTATTGATACCCCCGATTTACCACCACGGCCAGTTCTACCACTTCGGTGCGTATAATATTCATCAGAACTTGGCATTTCATAATGCACGACATAAGCCAAATCTGGAATGTCGATTCCTCTTGCGGCAATATCAGTTGCAACAAGTACCTGTAAGTTGTTTTTGGTGAAATTACGCATGGCCTTATCACGTTCTTTTTGCAAAAGATCACCGTGTAATGTATCTGCCGAAATATTTTTAGCAATCAATTGTTTTACCAACGTTTTTGCTGTGTTTTTGGTCTTGCAAAATACAATCCCTTGGCTTTTTTGTTGCGTTTTTAAAAATTGAAGGAGAATTGGTAACTTCTCTGGTACATCACAGATTAAAAATTGGTGATCCACATTTTTATTTACACCACTTTTGCCTTTAATAGCAATGCGTGATGCATTAGGGGCAAGATGCGTATTGATAATTTGATTTAATGTATGCGGCATAGTCGCAGAAAAAAGCCATTTATTTTCAACCGCACGACAAAGACTTAGAATTTCATCCAATTCCTTTTTAAATCCCATGCTTAGCATTTCATCTGCTTCGTCCAAAATAACGGTATGTACCTGTGATAATTTTATGGCTTTGCGTTCAACCAAATCTAGCAATCTACCTGGGGTAGCAACAATGATATGTGTCGGGCGTTTTAATGCACGTAATTGTTCGTCCAATCTAGCGCCGCCGTAAACACATTCAGTAAATACATTTTCCGTGTATTTGGTGAATTTAAAAAGCTGCTTGGCAATCTGCTGTCCTAATTCACGGGTAGGGCAAAGAATAAGTCCTTGAACAACTTTGTTTTTTGTATCTATTTTTTGCAATAAGGGTAAACAATACGCGGCGGTTTTACCCGTTCCGGTTTGTGCTTTTGCAACTAATTCTGTCCTGTCATTTAATAAAAGAGGAATTGCTTCAACTTGAATTTCTGTGGGAGTTATTATAGAGAGTTCGGTCAAACCTTTGACTAAGTCTTTGTTGATTCCGAGTTGCTTAAAATTATTGACCATACTGCTAATTATTTTGCAAAGTTACGCTAAAATTATTGGTGTACGTCACTTATTTTAAACCAGTACCAGAGAACATTTCACGATCTCTTCCTTTGTCTTTTATATAAGGATAAATGAGGTAGCAAATACTCTTCAATTTTTTGAGTTCATTTTTTTCTGCGGCAACTTCTCCCTGATCTAATAATTTCTTCACTTTTGAATAATTATTGAATTCTTCAGGATCCATTAAACGCAACATAAAGAAAATGTGCTCGTAAGAATCGTCTGAATTAAAATAGAGCGTTTGCGCTAATTTTTCTAAAGCTTTGCGTTTCCTGCGAATTAAAAATTTATCTCCCGATTGCAAAAACAACTTTTCGTCCTTAACAATGGTGTTAAACTCATTACGCATTGTTGGTGAAAATTCACTCTCTTGTATTAATAAGGCTTCTTTTTGGTGGGTATATTCATCCATTTCAAAAGATACATCTCTCAAAAACACCAGGCGATCGACTTCATATAATAAGCGCCTTTTCCGCTCTAATAATTGAAATTTATTCACGGTTAAAATCTCATCTACAGCAAGCATAACTGAACCTTTTACATCTTCTAATTCCGATTTTATTTTGCTTAGTTTTCCTAGCAATACATAATCTTCGCTATCATTATTTAAGGCTAGTTGTTCTCGAATGACATCCAAACCTTGGTTCAATTCATTTAAGATTTTACGATTATCCACATCACCTTGGTATTGTGGATTGAAAGTTTTTGTAATCTCATGATCCGCACTTGGAACATAAATTTCTACCGTTAAATCACGCGATTCTGATATTTTAAAGTTCATTTCAATATCCGTTCCGCGAATAAGGTCATCATTCAAATCTTCCCCCTTAATTTCCACATAACCTATGTTAAGGTTTGCGCCGGGCATAGTTCCTACCTTTCCTTCTACAATATTGATGATAATTTTATCATCACTGCCTTTGGCTATACTTCTTGAAAAGGTTTTGTAAACCGATTTCTTCAGAGGTAAAATGGTGTTCTTTTTAAATATGACTTCCAAATAAGTTTCGTCATCCGCATCCAATTCTATGCAAATGTCATTTGGTAAGGGTTGCCCATCTACATTATAAAATCCATGCGAAATGGCAATATTATCCTTGGTATAAAGTCTGTTTCTTTTAAGGTCCAAAATTGTTATGGTAAAGTAATTGACCTGTTTAGCCAAGAGTGTTACAAATTCACTAGCTTGGTTTTTAAAGGCTACTTCACCCGAATCAAAACCACCATCATTTCTAGTGACGCGGAAATAACCTTCTTCCAAAGCTGGCGTTTTGAATGCAATTAGCTCTTCTAAATCTTGCGTTTGACTTTCAACTGAAAGCGTAATATCAAAAGCCTTTTCAGTTTCGTTGGCTTCTGTTTCTTCGTTGGCATCTAGTCCGCTCATTTTGTTGCCCGCGTAATAGGTAGCACCAATAATTACGGCAGTGGTAGGATCAATGGTACTGTCAATTACCAGTTGCGTACGTTTTTTTAATTCCGCCCTAATGTATGGAATGTAAGTTGTGCCCCCCACTAAAATAATGCGTTCAAAATCGCTAAAGTCAAAGTGATTCTCTTTAACTAAGCCTTCCAATAACTCAAAGGAATCTTCAAAAATGGGCGCAATAATTTCATTTATTTCATGGCGCGAAATTTTTAGTTCAAGATCTAAATCAAATTCACTAAAACTCAGTTCTAACCACGCTTCCTCCTTTAATGAAAGTTCTTTTTTTACTTCCTCTGTTTGGTATAATAGATATTTACCAAGTTTTTGGTAAGGGATATTATTGGGATCATTAATTTGATTCCAAATATCAGTTAAATTGGTTTTTTCGGTCAGTTTTGGAATCACAACTTTTGCCAAGAGCTGCAAATCAAGATCAACTCCACCTAAAAAATTATTGCCTTTATTATCAATGACTTTTAACTCACGTTCATTAATGTTGACAATGGCTGCATCAAACGTTCCGCCACCAAAATCATAGACCAACCATTTTTTTTGCTCCGTAATATTCAAGTCATTTTCATTTGAATAAGCCAAGCACGCGGCAATTGGTTCTTGTAATAAAACAACCTCTCTTAGTCCTGATCGATAACCTGCTTCCTTAGTAGCATTGGATTGGATCGTGTCAAAAGAAGCTGGTATCGTAATGACCGCACTTGTCACTTTTTCGTTCAATGAAAAATTAAAAAGTTCCTTTAATACCAAGGCTGAGAGTTCCACAGGATGCGTTTCTTTTTCACCATTTACAGTATACAACTCTGAAGTACCCATTTTTCTTTTGAACGAAGAAAAAACAGAAGCTGGATTGGAGACTAATTGTTCATTGGCTTTGTCCCCAATAATGATGCGCTCATTTTTATAAGCTACTACCGAAGGCAAGGTTTCCTTAAAACCAACCGGGTTTTTCAAAAGCATCACTTTACCATTTTCATAATGCCCAATCCCTGAATTGGTCGTGCCTAAATCGATTCCAAAATTTATATTCCCCATCCTATTCTACAATTACAATTCCTTTTTGCGCCAATTGGTTTTGACCATTTTCATTTTGATAGATGATTGGCTTGAGCACCTTTACAATTTTTGATTTAGAATGTATTGTCGTGGCAATATTTGCCTCAATATCTGCGTCTGTTTCTTTATAAGGTCTGTTCAAAGGATCAATGACCGTATATCCCATTTCCTCAATCTCAGTATTTACGCGACGTAAATTCCGCGCAATAGCATCATATGAGTTGGATTCGGCTTTGTTGGATATTTCCCAAATTTGGTTAATGATTGTGAGCATATTGACTATTTTAAACAAATATATTCAAACTTCTTATTTTAGCGGATTAGAATTGAACCTATAAATGGCCTTAATCCAACAATTGCAAAATTTTAATCTTGATCTGACTAAGCTTCATGAGCTTTCTGAGCAGGATTTGATCCGCATTGAAAAAAAGTTTAAGGCAGAAATTAGGCTGAATGATAGTTTGGATATGAATGATTTGGAGCAAGTCATTTACGTCTTAAAACACCATCAACAAGATATGATTTGGCTCATGACGGATGAGTTAAAACTATTAAAATCCATTCTAACAAATCCACAAAAATTTATAGTTAAAAAAGGAGAAGTTAGTATAAGTACCGAAATTGATAGAACGGCATTTAGTTTGTTTTTAGAGAATTATTTCGATAAAGAACTGCGGCAATATGTTGATAAATGTATTAAAAACGATTTTTACAACGCAATACATTCCTTGCTCAAGTTCCAAGCACTTTTAACACCACAATTGTTAAATGAACTCCAAAACAAATTAGCGAATAAACTAAACTATGCGGTTGAGTGCATTGATATTTCGGCATCCGACATTTCGCGTAAAGTTAGTTATTGCACCAATCCTTTTTTCTATCGTGTGCTCTCTCAATTGGGTTCAGGACAATATGAAAGTGATATTGTTGATTTATTGAACACGACAATCAGCAAATTAAAGACCAAAGAATTGCATTGGGCAATTGTTTTTGCAATGGGGAGTTTCGCTGCGCAAGGCGAAGGTTTAAAAGATACGTTGAGAGGGAATAAGTCGACCGCCTTTCAACGAGGAGTGCGTGAGACAAAGGTAAATCGTATTACAGGTAGAGCAACTGGTGGCGCAACAAGTTCTGGCGAACCATTGCCACGTGATCCAAAAGCGAAAGCTAGCAAATCGGGCAATTACGTCATTCTTTTTGTAATTGCGATTATCATTAGTATCGTGTTCAGTATTAGCAAATGTCAACGCAAAAATCGAATTAGTGATAATTTCATAGAAAATAGATGGGCACCCGTTTATGAATCTGATCCAGGCTTATATGAAGAAGATCGCGTAGTAATAGAAGATAATCAAAATGATTTACGGCAAAAAGTTCTAAGTGAATTGGACCAAAAGGAGGTCACAACCGACCTATCACGAGAAGCAAATAGCTTTGAGGCAATTATTAATTATTTGCATAGTAATGATGCGCAAATAACTGAAGTGCGAGAAATTCCATTTAACATAGATTCTACCGAATTAAATAAAGGGCCAAATTATAATTCGCCGCTAAAAAATATTAAGTTAGTCAACCTTTTAGGTGAGCGTTTAGTCGTGCAATCACGCACGTTGCATTGGAATCGTTATCATATAATGGAACCAAATGCCACGATAACAATTTCTCATAAATTAAAAGGCTTAAAGTTTTATGTTGGAAACGATCCTGTGTTGGTTGATTATATAGATGAATATGGTCAATCTCAAAGTCATTTTATGTTCGATCAAGTAACAGAAGAACAATTGGATGATTTCAATAATTTTCATAATCTGAGTCAGTATTTTGATGACAAGGAACAATATGAAATTTTGTTAACCTATATGAATAGTGAAATTGAATTGGAGGTAAGTCAAAAATAGATGTCACTCTTTAAACAAATAGAAAATTTAGGAATTCCAATAAAGGAATTGGCTGAGCTCACCGAGCAGGACATTATTCGCATTGAGAAAAAACTGAAAGCGCAAGTGCGTTTGGATAATACCCTTGATACAAATGATGTAGTTAAAATTGTCCATGCCTTAAGAAAAGAAAAGGTCAATATTGCGACCTTATTTCAAGGCGGTTTTAAAGGCTTACTTGATATTTTACAAAGCGAAAATGAATTTGTTTATAAAGTGAATAGCCGCTTTACTCAACTTAAATTTGAACCCGATTTTATTCGCTTTTTGGCCAGCAATTTTGAGGATGAATTAAAGAATTATGTTGAGCGTTGTATTAGAGTAGATCACTATTACGGTCTTCATTCTTTACTCTATTATACACCCGTTATTAGCTCAGAATTATTGCAGCTAATTTCGCGAAGATTGGAGCAGAAATTGGATTTTATGATTGAATCCATGCGTATTGGGTCAGAGCAAATTGAAATTAAAACGCAAGCCGCCGCGAATCCATTTTTCTATCGCTGTTTAAATCGATTGGGAGGCATTCAGTTTGAAAGTGACATCTCCACGCTCTTGAACACAACACTTGAGCACATTAAGACTAAAAAGTGGAATTTTAGAATTCTATTTGCCCAAGGCGCATTTAGGGCAATTAGTGATAACCTGAAAGAGGCATTAGCACAAAATAAGACAATAGCATTCAATGCAGGAACTCGTGAAAAAACATATCCTGCAGGTAAACCAAAAGGGAAAGGTGGAACAACAATTAGCCGTTTCAATTCTGGCCGAAAAAGGCGACCAGAAAATAAAGCCTCTGGTGGAAGCTACCATTATTTCATTTGGCCAATAATAGTGGCTGGTATGCTTTTATTACGAATGATTACTGCGGATCATAACGACAGAAAGATTGAATTTCCAAGTAATTTTCAGGAGACAATTACGCTTGAAGATGTATTACATCTCGGTACAACAAAGGGAGGCTTTGTAGATCTCATGAAGTATTTGCATTCAGATACAGTTGAGATTATTGCCCAAAGAGACATTGCATTTAATCTTAAGAACACGAACCTTGCACCAGGGCAAACTAGCGTTATTAGTGCTAGCTCACTCTATATCAAAAACGATACTGAACGTTCAATTGTAGTAATTGCAGAAAGACATGGGCTCGCAAATTCTTTGTACTACTGTTTAAATCCAAATCAACAAATTGCCGTATTGCCACAATTGTCAAGCATCCGAATCTATAGTGGAAATGAACCACAAATCATAGATTATATGGATGATAAAGGAGATATATTAAGTCATTTCCGATTCAATGAATTTACGCAGCTAGATCTATGGAACCTTGAGGCAAAGCACAGTGTTAACGCTGTCTTTAATACGGGTGGTAAGCAGTTAATCACTATAACCTTATCTCAAAGCGCTTACAGAGTGAAGGTTGGCTTGCTTGATTGATTTTGTTAACTGTTGAAAGTGCGTACAATTGATTATTTCAGTTTAAAAAAAAATCAGTGACCTCTAGCACATCTGCTTCGCTGGATTTGTAATCCTGCGATTGCACAAAGGTCCATCAAAACTTCACCAAGCTCCTTCACCATAGACTACGGCCGACGGTGAAAGTCTTTTGTCTTTTATCTAGTATCTTTGATCTTTAAACAAAATCTTAATTTCTAAAATGGATCTGCATAAAAAATCGTTCTTAAATAGCCAATGGGTCGGCATCATTTGCATATTAGTAGCAAGCCTATTCGGTGGGTTATGGTATAACGCCTCCTACAAATCAAACGTCTTAGAACAATATCTCGACAATCCGTTTTCTGGTGGTTTTAATCGCGCTGCCCAACAAGATTACCAGTTCTACTCAAAACTTTATTTAATTGCAGGTATTCTTCTGCTCGCACTTGGACTGTACATTATTCGAAATTACTATCTTCGAACCAAAGCAACAATTTGAAACCAATAATTACACATCTTCTTTTATTCAGCCTCCTGTTTGTAGCAAGTAATTCTAGTGTTGCACAGACGTCTGATGCTGAAATTTTATATGCCGACTTTACGGCCAAACAGCAATGTTATAATTCCTCAGATGGCCCAATAAAATTTATTGATGAAGGAGAAGGAATTCCAATCGTTTTATTGCACGGTGTGCCAACTTCAGGTTGGCTTTATCGCAAAATGATTCCTCAATTATCAGCAAATGGATACCGCGTTATTGTGCCAGACATGTTGGGGTTTGGCAATAGCGATTGCCCAAATGGTAAAGGTCTTTATTCACCTCAAAATCATGCAAAGCGCTTGTTAGAATTAATGGATCATCTTGAAATTACTTCGTGGACGCAAGTTGTTCATGACGCCTCAAGTTTATGGACAGCAGAAATGTTGCGGCAGAATCCCAATGCCATTAATCGCCTTGTTTTAATGAATACCGTCTTAAATCCAAATGGCGTCAATTGGAAAAATCAAATTGAAATTGGTTTAACAGCAAAATTGGGTTTAGCCATGCAAAGGTTAGGCTTACAAAAAGGATCATTTGTTACAAAATTTATTAAAGACAATTTGGTGGATACACGACTAAGTCAGGCAGAATTAGATGGCTATGAGTTGGCAGTTATCTTGGGCAAAACCGAAGCCATTTTCGCACATTATATTCATATGTTTGAAATGTCGATTGTCGAAAAAAATCATTTACCAGAGTTTAACGGACCAGTTGCTGTAATTTGGGGTGAGCTTGATAAAGGATTGAAATGGGCGCCCCAAGCGGCAAAAATTATGGCGCACTTTCAAATCAAACCAGAAGACTTGCATTTGTTGCCTACCGGGCATTTAGTTCCAGAGGAAAAAGCGAATGAGGCTGCGGAATTAATTATGAATTTTATCAATCCAAAGTAAATCAATAGGATAATGAAAACATACTTGAATTATTTTTTTTACTGTGGGCTGCTAATGGCTGTTACAGCCTGCGATTATGGAATCGAACATGAAAGTGAATTAGTGGGGGCTGATAGCATAACTTGGACACCAGATGAGGATCCGATAGATCCTGAAATTGAAGCTGATGAGGAACCTCAAATAACAGATGGAGTAATGGATCTGGAAAGTTTTCAGAATGAGTTTGACGTTTATCTTGATCATAAATTTGATTTTGGATGGCGCTATATTACGGCGAACTATGATGAGTATCCTGAGGATGAATCATTGGAACACACTGAAGTGAAAAAGGATCTTGATTTATCCAAAGTCAAAGCAGTATCTATGGAAGGAGATCCTTATCCGATTGATTTTAAGGGGTACGCTCAAGCTTATGATTATATGAATGGTTACCATTTTTACATTACATATATTCAAGGGGAAATAAGTGAAGAATTGCATTATTACTACGTAAATGCGGCATTCGAAATAATTCATGAAGGAACATTAGCTTCTACAGGAGGAGACGAAGGGTCATGGTCTTATAGTTATGGCGAATTTTCTAAAGACTTTTCAGTTTATCATATTTACTATGCAGATGGCGAGGGGAAAGATACAAGTGACTATGGTTCTGATATTATCTATTTTGAATAAGCATCAATAACTATGAGCGAGCAAGAATTAGACGGTAGAGTGCGTAAAAACATTCAAATAGGAACATTTGTTGAAGTTGTACTCAAAGCCGATCAACGAACAGGCGAACTCACAGAGGGAGCGGTTAAAAGAATATTGACCAATTCACCCAAACATCCGCATGGAATTAAGGTGCTGTTAGACACAGGTGAGGTTGGCCGCGTTAAAGTCATTCACGAAGATTAGTAAGGCCTTTTTTTTGTTGCCCAAAAGGAACCTCCTTATCAAATTGAGCGTCTTTGATTCAAAGAGACCAATTATGAAATCCATATTATTAGCCCTAATATTACTTTTCAATTTTTCGATATTTGCCCAAATTGACTGTATTCCTTTCAGCGACTATTCAGACGATTATGTGAACGAAGTTGGTTGGAATGATGTCGATTATCCTCCAGGAACAACCTTTATGGAAGAAGGTGCTTTGAAAATTGTAAAAGCAGAAGGTGAAACCAATTATTTGTCAACCGGTTCAGACGAATTTACATTCATGGGGAATGTTGATATTGATGTTAGTGAATTAGATTGCCCTCACAAAACACTGACTTTTTCTATGGTTGCTGTAGGTTCATCTTGGGTAGATGTGGATGGTGAAGTTGTGGGGGATATGGCCGAACCTTTTCCATTGTCATACAGTGGTGATGGCTGGATTTGTGAATATGATGGTGAAATAAGTTTGACGATTACAGGAGATTTTGATTTGGTCAATATCTATGGTTCAACCAATATTCTGTCGGATTGTTGCTTAGAATGTGTTGACGGACCAGAAGAGAATTGCCTTAATTTTGGTGATTATACAACACCCTTTGGCGATACAGTTGGATGGGATGATGAGACATACCCAAGTGGCTCCGTATTTATGGAAACAGGGGACATTAAATTAATTAAACCAGATGGCGAGACCAATTATCTTTCTGTAGATGATGAAAGTTTTTTCTTTGTGGGGAATGTCACGATTGATGTGGCAAGTTTTGATTGTCTAAATCGTGTGCTAACTTTCGATATAGTTCCTGATCCGTCAAACGGTATTTCTGTAGATGGTAATATAATTTCAGATGAATTTGAGGATTGGCCTGCTGATTATGACGGAGATGATTTTACGTATAATTTGGTTGATCAAACGGTAACCATTTCAGGTTTTTTTAATCAAGTAATGCTTTTTGGTTCTACCAATATCCTTTCCAATGTTTGTGTAGAATGCGATTCAGCTGCATTTGATACGAACTGCATTCCTTTTAACGACTATGGAGATGATTATGTAAATGAAGTCGGTTGGAATGATGACGATTATCCAGCAGGGTCTGTATTCATGGAGAATGGCGATTTAAAGTTGGTAAAACCTGAAGGCGAAACAAATTATTTGTCAGTTACAGAAGAGGGAATGTTCTTTGTTGGTAATATTGATATAGATGTTGCTGATTCAGATTGTGACGAGAAGGTTTTGACTTTCACACTTATTCCTGATATCTCTAACGCTCTTTCGGTTGACGGCGAAATCGTTTCAGATGAATTTGAGGCTTGGCCAAGTACTTATGATGGAGATGGATTTACCTTTGAAATGGATGACGACGGAAATTGCACCATCACTGGGAATTTTGACATAGTGAGTTTATTCGGATCAACTAATATTTTGTCATACGTTTGTTTGTTTGGACTGTGCAGATATTGATACCGACGGACTAATTGAATTGACAAACCAAAATACATTCAGCATTTATCCGAACCCTAGTTTCAACAACGCAACAATAAAATTCAACAACGCAAATGAAGATAATTATCAATTGCTAATCACCAATCTTTCAGGACAACAATTATATTCTGAAAAAGTGAGTGGAACAAATCTATCTACAGGTTATAAATTGGATTTACAAAACTTTGAACAAGGCGTTTATTTTGTGTCTATTCAAAATGGAAGTGAAGTGAGAGTGGTGAAGTTGGTTAAAGGCAATTAGCAATTAACAATGTTCAATTGGGTGAAAAATCTTGATTAACGCATAATACTTGCCGAATTTCATATTGTAGTACAACACATTTATTTCGAGTCAAATCGTATTGAACATAACACATTGAACATTGCACATTGAAAAACCCCGTCAAACCGCATTATATCATTCAAACATTAAACCATTAAAAACTCCGTCAAACCGCCTTATATCATTCAAACATTATCGCATTAAACCATTAAAAACCCATCAAACCGCATTATATCATTCAAACATTATCGCATTAAACCATTAAAAACCCCGTCAAACCGCCTTATATCATTCAAACATTATCGCATTAAACCATTAAAAACCCCGTCAAACCGCCTTATATCATTCAAACATTAAAAACCCGAGTCAAACCGCATTGATAATTGCACTACATCTTATCCCACCTAGCCCTATGCCCACGACAATCAAAATGAACAGTCATTGATCCCGGATATCTTCCAAGTCCACCTTTATTGCCAACAATTTCTTCCATAATATCCAAAACTATGGTTTTGTCAGCTTGCGTTTTTTCGCCATCATTATTAATGTCTTCTATAACAATATCCACTGCTTTGCCCCAAATATGTTGACTTGAACTTGCGCCGCCTTTCTTTTCATTATAAGTTGGGTGGCGGTGACTTTCACGGACGACAAATCCGTATTTATTATAACCGTCTTCATCTAATCTAAGGACTAAATCAAGCATCATGTAGAGCATTTTTTTATCGACTAGCCAAAATTGTTCGATATTCTTAGCGTAATCTTCTTCGTTTTTTGAATAGTAAGCATCCGTAGTTACAAAGTTTCGAATTCGATATTCGCCCACAATATATTTTAGAACATCATCTCCTTGCAGGACATAGAAACTTTCTTTTTTCAGACTGCTTTTAAACTTTCCGTTAGAATTGGTGTATTCTTTATAATCGTCATCCAAATCGGCAAAGTCAACCTGTTCAAATTCCGCCAAGACACTGTCAATTCCGGCATGGGTTAAAACGGGTTCTTGTGGATTTTCTACATCAAATTTTTCAATGGGATCGGTTTTACACGAAAGTAGAATTAAAGCTAAAACTATGGCTGCGTATTTTTTCATGGTCGTTTTGGTTTTTTGCGAATGAAAAATATCATGCCAATCAATAACAACACAAATCCTCCACCCAAGTAATAAACTAATCCTTTAATTATTTTTTTCTTCTTCTTTGGTTTTTCTGCAATTTCTGGTTCAACTACGTTCTGCTCAGTTTGAAAAACACTCAATATCGTTGAAGAGTTTAGGTTAATTCCAATTACTTCTTCAAGATTTATAGTTGTTCCCGATACATTAATGGAAGCGAATCCGTTGAATACGAAAAGAGTAGACAGTGTGAAAAGTAAATGTTTCATAAAAGGCAAATTGGTATAATTTTTAACGAGTCAAATAATAATAGTTACAAAAATGCTTTTTATTTAATGATTTACTATCGCCGCCAAGCCTTTATTTTAACGTCTTTTAAACATAATTTAATTTTTTTTTGAAAAAACTTCAAAACTGAAGTAGCGAATTGGATGTTTCTGTATCAGTAAGGTAAAGAATAGAAAAAAATAACCTTATGAAAACCTCAAATTTAAAATTTATAACCTTGTTTTGAATGGCGATTATATTTGCTGTTTCAATGACGTCTAAATTCCAGTTATTATCATCAGCTAGTGATTATGAATTTTATGCATGAGCTGTAAGGGAGTGGATTGCGAATATTGGGCTGATATATAGGTTTAAGAGGGCTATATCTTATTGATTAACGCCATCACAAAAAAATCAGCGAATATCTGCTTTAGCTGCATCATCTGTGTTCCATTGACTGAACTTTATTAAAGAATCCTCGGGTTTTACATTTTGCATGGGTGAAAAAATCTACGTTTCGCAGTGATTTATAATCCTTTGATAACTCTGGCATTACATTTTTCAAGAGAAAAGAAATGCATAAATCTGCCTTAGACCTTCGCTAGAATTCTTCGCCAAAGGCTACGGCCGACAGCCAAATTTGCGTCATCTATGTGCCATCAACTAATCTTCGTTAAACAGATCTTGTAGGTTTGCCTTTATTTTGATTAATTTTCAGAAAAACTATTACTGTGAGCGATTATAATCAATATTATTTATCAAAAAATTTATTTGGCGCTCCATATCCAGAGTTAGTTTCATATTTCGACACCTGTAAAACCGGAAGCGTTTTAGATTTAGGATGCGGGCAAGGCAGGGATGCGTTGTTTTTAGCTGATTTAGGATTTAAAGTTACGGCGGTTGACAATTCTAAATTAGGTATTGCACAAATGTTAGATGAATCAAAAAGGCAAGGTCTTGAACTTAAAGGATTGGTAGCAGATATTTATGAATGGGATGATTTTAATTCATTTGATTACGTTTTATTAGATAGTATGTTCCATTTTTTAAAGGAGGATAGAGCGAAAGAATTGGCATTTATTCATAAAATTTTTGATGGCCTAAAGACAAATGCTGCTGTTGTGTTTTGTATCCCAGATAATGGAGATAAAGTGTCGATTTTAGAAAATGCTATTGCTGAAAATCAAAAATTAGTAACCATTGCGAAAGTTCCATTTATATATACGTTTAATGATGATGAAACGGGACAATCTACTGAAATGGATTATAACTTAATAAGTGTACAAAAGTGAAAAGCAACCTACTAATTATTGCATTATTCCTCAGCATTGTTGGGGACAGTCAAACAGTTCATAATTGGGTCAATGTGCAATACGATCCTAGTGAAGCTTCAGAAGTTTCTTTTGTTGATTTTTTGGTGCTCAACGGTTCCGTTCAGTCCTTTCATGAAATACAAGAAATAATAGGTGCAGCAAAGGAAAAAAGTATCGTTCATGTTGCCGTTGAATTGCAGAGAAACGGATTTTTAAAGCGCGTACATAAAACTCTAGCCGATAGTAGTGAATCAATTAACGAATTTACTTATCTCGGCGCAGCAGGCTCTTATCAGCAGCATTGGATATCCATTTTTAATTTTGGTGTTAGAAAGGATACCGTTCAAGATGCATTTTATTCAGGCGATCAAAAAGACTGGCAAATTCGTGCAGATACCTTGGCCTACGATTCGGAAGAAAACATCATTTATTTCCGCAATAAAAGAGATGAGGTTTACACAACTTTTGATCAATACGGAAGAAAAGTCAAGGATTCTATTCCTTCGCACCCCAAATTAATGGCGCACGAAATTTCTTATAAATACAGCAAAAAGAAAATTGTAAAACTCGAATCATATCCCAACCAAAAAATTGAGATTAAAACAACCTATTGGTTAGATAAACAAGGGAACTGGACCAAATGTATGATTCAAAGCAATGGGCGAATTAAAAACGCAATGCTAAGAAGAGAGCTAAGCTATTTCGATTGATCTAGTTATAGATTTGAATCTCATCCGCCGTAACAATAGTTTTTTTGTCCGTAATGGTAACCGAATTTGAAACAGTGATCGTAGAACCTGTACTGATGTCCTTTGAAGCACAATAGACCGTATAATTTCCGTCCGTTAGATTGTTGAAAATATATTCACCATTCCCGCCAGTTCGTTCTAATTCTCCAAATACTTCATTTTCGCCATATACCAAATAAACCTTTTCATCAACAGCAGGTTGAATTGATTCCAATAACTCGCTTTTCCCAGATTGTGTGGTGCTAATTTCAAAAGGCGAAGTCACTTTATCTGCATTTGCCGTTTCACCAACCGCTTTATTAGTAATATATACAATGTCTACATTACGCGAAAGTGTGTAATGATCCGAAGCTTCAGTTTCAATTTCAGCCATAGTATTTGCGGCAATTTCTACATTAGAATCTGAATAATTAAATGAAACTTCTATTCCTGTTCGCCCTGCTAAACTTGGATTTGATTCACTTGGCCAAGTAGGATTGTCGTAATAAATATAAAACTGTTCTGCACCAATCGGATTATTAAGAACCCAGTAATCACCATGCTCAACACTTAAGCCCTGCGAAAAAAGGACCTCACTAATTTCTACTTGTGCCGATTGATGGTTCTGACTTTTTACAAAACCTGTAATGGAAGATGTTCCGCCTGGGCCTTCTGTTTTATTGCAAGATATTAAAAGGACTGCTGCAATGCAGCTAAGAATTATTTTGGTCATACTAAATTAATTTATTGTCGAATGATTTTAAGATTTGAAATCAACGTTTCGTTATTGTAGATTTGAATAATGTATAAGGCAGGTTCAAATATTGAAAGATCCAATTGATATGAGTTTACTTGACTCAAAGCAATAGTTGACAAGGTTTGCCCTGTCGCGCTTTTAATAATTAGTTGTCCGTTTTCAATTGTTTCTCCAAAAATGATTTCACTTTCTCCAGCAGTTGGATTCGGATAGACTTTTACAATTTGAAGATCATTGTTTGCTATACTTAAATCTTCACAACTCCCAAACATATTATCATCCATCCAAGCTAAGCGCTCGGTCGTCCAATCGCGCAAATATCCCATCTCTTCAGCATAGGTGTCTCCAACAAAATTATTGGGCCATACATAGTTGCCTAGTATAGGCCAACGTTGAAAGTTACGTTCCGCTGCGTCTGCTAAATATGTTTCCATTTCTGTCACAAAAGCAAGTATTGTATCTGTGTGCAATGTTGTCATGCGCAGTTCTTGCCAACGACAGTTCAGCTCATGTGTGTAGCTTTCATCTTCTACAAGACGATTCCACCAAAATGGATTGTTCAAATCTCCGCCGCCGCCGCAAACGTCATTAAAATAGATTTCCCAACCATACGTTTCTCCACCTTGACAATAATTTGCATTACCCCAAGCCAAGTTAAAATCCCAAAGCGGTCCTGCATTTAATTTCCCGCCTTCACTTTCTCGTTCTTTATGTAAAAATGTGCTAATCCGATAACCGTCTACATTTTTGCCTATCTCATTGACGATCATAAAATCTATAAAAGAGCGCACATTAACGTAAGGACGGTAACCATCTACTGGGTCATCAAAATCAGGTCCGTCTAAAGCGGTTTCAAAATCCGTTATGTACTCCTCAATATAGTCTAATTGGTCGGGGTGCATTTCGTCTATTTCTGGATCATGCATTTGGTATCGAATATTCCCCCACGCTGGTGCCGCTTGCGCAAATGGAGAAGTCCATGCAACGATTCCACCGCCTGTAGTTTTATCTACTTTTACAATATAGCCTCCAGTTAAGTCATTCCCCGTAATATCAGTTGGCTCCATTGGATCAATATTAACGCGTCCAGGATTTTCCTTAATTCTTTCCATGAAAACATACACACCTATATAATCGCCATTCAAAACAACTTCAACCATTTCAGTTCTTGGAGCATATTCTCCCATTTGATTTCCTAATTTATAAGTCAATACATTTCTGATTAAAGATTTATCTGAATAGGGCGCGTAAAGAATCCAATCATTATCAATTGGCCAGTCAAAAATAGAGACATTATAATTGCTTGAATCGGGTGCTCTTGTTTCTAAACCATAAGCCTTCTTTGGGAAAGTTCCAGATGATGATCCTCTGCGTTCAATGCCAATTAGACCATAAAATTCGTTAAAAGGATCAGCCACATTATTTAAACCAGATTCATTGTTAATGATTCCCATAAGCGCCGAAACTTTTGGATCATCTACAATTGAAGCGCCATCAGTTGTATTGATAATGACGATTGGTAAATTACTTGTTTCAAGAATTACCGGAGGTACAAACCAATCTGGTGCTGGATCGTAATCACTTGAAGCGCTATTGATCCCTAAAAATAAATAAGGACGCGAGCTTAAATCACTTGAGGTAATAGATTCGTTATGGGTTTGGACACAAAGCACGTTTGCCCCCATGTTGAGGTTTGCACTTAGAAATAATTTTGATAAAGTGAATTGTGCCGGATATTCTCCGTCATAAATTTGTGCCTCGTGTAAACCTGAGGCCAATTGGTCAAAATCAGGCTGTCCAGCTCCATCCAATAAAGCTCTGCTAATTTCAACGCCATTTAAATAGGCTACAAATCCATCATCATAATCCAACATTAAAGCTGCCGCGCTAATTTCAGAAGTGTCTACAATATCAAATTCAATGCGTTGGTAAACTGAAATTGTTCCGCTTGGTACACCTGTATTGTCATCTCCATCTCCATAACCAAAACCTCCACTGGCAGTTGGCCATGGACCCGCATCAAAACTTAGCGTATTCCAATCGGCGTCAACAGGCGCATCTGGAACCATATAAGACCATAAATCTGTTTCATAAACAACGGTCTCCCAATGGTCGATTTGTGAATAAGCAGTGCTTTGAAAAGTAAACGCAATTCCGAATAGAAATGCGAATGGTAAAAAAATGGTGCGGTAGTGCGATAACATATCGTTAACTTTAAGGAAACAATATAAGAATTTTGCGCGGAATGCCACTGAAAAGAAAAGGTTCTATGTACTTGGCAAAAAAAAATAGTTTCTGAACGAGCTAACTGCTATCTTTGAATTGGTGTCATTAGAAAGATGAAGTATCTTAATAAATATCTTATTCGTGCGGTTGCATTTATATGTTTAGTTGCTAGCAGCAATTTAATGTATGCCCAAAAAATTTCCAAAAAAGATGCAATCACAGATTTTGAATTTTTAAACGAGGCAGTTGTAAATGCACACGGCGCAAATTATCATTCTAATTTATCTGTGAATATTGATTCATTGCTGGGCACGGTTCGCGCACTTAAATCAGACAGTATTTCAATTCCAGATTTCCGGTATTATTTAGGAGTCGCCTTAAGTGAAATAGGTTGTTTGCATACCAGCGTTAAAGAATTTCCATTGGATGTTGAATTGCCAAAAGAACGCTTTTTCCCAATCCCAGTTTTATTGGTTGATCAATCCTTATATATAGACAATCATAAATCCAAAACCACCCAAAAATATGTGGGGCAAAAAATAGAAAAAATCAACAGCCATTCTTCGGTTCATATTGTCGATCGGCTTTTGAATTATTTGGGCGGAGATGGAAGAGGTTCTCAAGATTCTTATGCCGAAGAAATTGCCTCACTTTATGCACCCAAATTAATTTCATATTATTTAAATCAACCTTCAAAATTTAAAATCAAAACAAGCCTTGGAACATTTACTGTTTCATCCTCCAATAAAGCAAATTACCGTTATCGTACTATCGTTTCAATGCAAAAACAAGAGCGAATTTTGGAAGCTGAGCGTGCTTTTTATCAGAAAAGAGACAATATTCCAGTGTTGCGAATAGAAAAATTCAAAAAAAAAGATCCGAAATTTTGGGACCTAGTTTTTGAAGAATTATTCACCGAAAACCCACCTTTTTTTGTGATAGATTTAAGAGGGAATACAGGAGGCAATCGAGAAGCCGGAGCAGCGCTAATGCAATATTTAACGAATGAAAATTTTGGTTATGCCATTTTGCAGCCCAAGCGGAAGCCAAAACCATACCTCAATAAACAAGGGAAACGCTATTATCGCTTTTCTAAATTAAAATATAATGTGGGTGAATTCTCACATAAAAATAACACCGAATTGGGAAATTCTTTTCGTTTCAATTTTAAACCAAACAAATCCACCTATAAAGGTCAGCTAATTGTTTTGACGGACGGGTTTACAGCATCAACTTCAACTATGTTGACCACTTGGCTCGACAAACATTCGAACGCAATATTTATAGGAAGAACAAGCGGCGGAGGTTATAATGGCAACAACGGAGGCGTCTTCCCAAAAATCACTTTACCCTGCTCTAAAACAATGCTTCGGTTTCCTTTATATCGAATTGTTTTAGATGATGATTACAAAAAGGAAAATGGCCTAAAACCAGATATTGAAGTCGACTACAGCGTCAATGATTGGTTGGAAAAGAAAGATAGAGATTGGGAAGCGGTCTTAGACTTTATTCAAGCTCGCTGATCAGATTGCCTTCTTTTTAAATGTTTGTTAATCGCGACCAAAAAAAAGGTTGAGTTAATTTTTTACTTAATCTGTGAATTACTTGTTGCTTCCGGTAAATTATAATCAAACATTTCGTATTTTTACTTGCTTATTCAATCACTCAATTGTTAGTAAAGTATGCTGTTGTTTCCCATTGTTATAGGGTTGTTTATAATCCTTGAAGGCTCAAATATTTTTCTTTTATATTTCTTTCCAAAATCTAAAAAAGGGAATGCGATTGGCATGTTTAACGCATACGAAAAATCGAAATCCGATCCTGAAATCCATACATTTATAAGATATTTGATTAATTGGATTGCGGGTTCAAAACTTATTTTTGTTGCCTTATTATTGGTCTTAGTATTTACAGGAGATGAAGCCATCCAACTCTATAGTTTAATTGCTTTAATTCTCTCTGTAGCTACATTTTTTTGGAGACTTTATCCGATTATGAAATCAATGGATCAGCAAGGGCAAATTACGCCTAAAGGTTATTCAAAAACGTTAGCAATCATGATTTTAAGCTTTTTATTGGCGTTTATTTCTGTTGTCGTTTATTATTTTTTCTTCACTTAAATTATTTGAACTACGTTTAATAATAGCGTCTTTTCAGCATCAGAATTTAGTTCATTTAAAAATGAACAAAAAGTGGCAATTCCATTGGTTTTCTATCAAATTGGTAGATTATTTAAATGAAATTCATAAAATAAATCAAATTATTCGTATTTTTATTCGCTTAATCATTCAAGATAAGGAGATTACAAGTGTTTTGCGTTTGAGAAAGAAACAGTCCAGTTTTGGCAACTCTCATAGCGTCTTAAACGTCTAGAGTGCGTAAGCAGATAGAATACAATAACCAACACGCTAACAAATGAAAATCCTAATTCAAAAAATTACATTGTGTTTATTTTTCGCAATGTTCATAAATACCCAACAAGCTTCGGCTCAAGATTGGACATTTCCATATCCAACAACAGGTACTCCATGTTCATCATGCGCACCTCCCGGTTGGACAATGATTTCAGGATCGCCAGACCTTTCAAGTTTAGTGAATTGGATTGGATATCCACATCACGAATCTACGGGTGTAATTAGTCCAGTTCCAGAACCAACACCAGGTATTACATCTTTTATGTCAGCAATGGCTTATGGCGGTGGAACAGAGGTTGTAACAACAACGTTTACGATTCCTGCACCAAGAGTTTTAACCGTTTATTTTGGCGGATTTGGAACTAGTATTTCAGGTGGTGGACCATCTGGAGCAGAACCTGGGGATACAGAGAACTTACTTGTGAATGGAGCAACTGTTTCAGTTCCAATTCCATGGGATGGCGGATGGCTTGCAGTAACTTATGATTTGCCTGCAGGTGTAAATACAATTACATTAAATCCAGGACTTACAGATGATGATACACGTCACGTAGTGCATATTTCAATTCCTGCTGAACAAATTTCACCATGCGATAATGACTTATTGACGACGGTTTCAGATACTGAAATTTGTATAGGAGAGGAATTGACATTAACGGCAGAATCTATTTCTGGAGCTGTAGTAACATGGGATTTAGGAGCTCCAAACGGAATTCCTTTTACACCAGTAGATGAAGGCGTAATAACATATACAGCAACAAGTGAAGACGAGACGGATTGCCCTTATTCAGTGGCTATAACGGTACTTCCTTTACCTCTCATTTATGCAGGACTTGACTTTGAAATTTGTGAAGGAGAAGAAGCTATACTTGAAGGTGCAGGTGCAGGTTTAGGAACTTACGATTGGACCGACGGTGTGATTGATGGTGATCCATTTATACCAGCAGCTACGGGAACTTATACGGTTACAGGAACCAATCTTGCGGGTTGTTCAAATACAGATGATGTTTTAGTGACTGTAAATCTTTTACCTCCAGTTGACGCAGGTTTAGATTTAATCGCTTGTATCGGTTATGATATAACATTGACTGGTACAGGAGCAGGAGTAGGAGGCATTTACGATTGGTCAGGTGGTGTTGTTGATGGAGTAGCATTTTCTCCAGGAGCAACAGCTACTTATACCTTAACAGGAACAGATGAATTTGGTTGTGTGAATACAGATGATGTTGAGGTGATTGTTCATGATTTACCAATAATAGATGCTGGAGCTGATCAAGAGGTTTGTGAAGGATTTGAAGTGACTTTAGCTGGTTCAGGCGCAGGTGGCGGATCATATGATTGGACTGGCGGAGTAACAGATGGTGTAGCATTTTCACCTGCTGTAACAAGTGTTTATACCTTAACAGGAACAGATGATAATGGCTGTGTCAATACAGATGATGTAACAGTAACGGTGAATCCATCTCCATCAGTTGATGCTGGTCCAGATATTTCAATCTGTAACGGAGACGCATTGATCTTAGCCGGAACTGGTGCAGGTGTTGGTGGAACTTATGATTGGACAGGTGGCGTAGTTGACGGTGTTTCTTTTGTACCAGTTGTTACAACAACTTATACACTAACTGGAACGGGTGATAATGGATGTGTCAATACAGATGATATTACGGTAACAGTTAATGGTTTACCAGAAGTTATTTTCTCCACAGATGATTTATTAGGCTGTGCACCTTATAAAGTTCAATTTAATACGGTTAGCCCAGGTGCTTCATTCGAATGGCATTTTGGTGACGGAACTATGAGCACAGTTGAAAATCCAACGCATGTCTATTTAACAGAAGGTTTATTTGATGTGACATTGACAATTACTTCAGCTGAAGGTTGTGTAACAACAGTAATGTATGGTGATTATGTAGAAGTTTATCCAGCGCCAGTAGCTTCGTTCAATTTCATTTCGCGAGAAGTGGATTTAGGAACGTCAACTGCCGATTTTGAAAACACATCATTGTTTAGTGATACATATACTTGGAATTTCGGTGATGGTTCACCATATTCAAATGTCTTTAGCCCAAGTCATACTTACCCAAGTATTGACAATGGCGCTTATACTGTGACGCTTATTGCTGAAAACAGCATTGGTTGTGCAGATACGGTGACAAGAATTGTTCAAATGGAAGGTTTAACAATTTATTATATTCCAAATACTTTCACACCAGATGGTGATAACTTCAATGAAACATTCCAACCGGTATTCTCATCTGGGTTTGATATCTATGATTTCCACATGGCTATTTATAATCGTTGGGGAGAAATGGTTTTCGAAACGTATAATGCGGCTTATGGATGGAATGGTGCTTTTGGAAATGAAGGTTTAGTCCAAGATGGAGTTTATATCTGGAGAATTGATTTTGGAGATTCTGGAAGTGATGCACGTTATACTAGAGAAGGACACGTAACTGTTATTAAGTAAACTTGGTTCTTAAGGAACGATTACTGAAAGGATTAAGAATAAACCGATAATTGATGCAACAAGCATTATTAAAATGGCACCAATTGCAGCGAATACGAAGGCCAATTGACTGAAAATTGATCCATCAGGTTTGTTGGATTGTAAAATGTGAATTCCCCACAGTATTCCCGCAGTTGTGATAATTATGCCTGCGATTAACCGCAAAATCATCCATATAATGCGTTTAGGGTTCTTTGTGCGGTCTGCCTTTTTCTCTTCCTTCTGAGCTTTTTTATTGACATCAGTTGAATCAACTATTATTGGATTAACTTCTGGTAGCGATAATGTCATCTCTTCAAAAAGACGCAATTCAATCGACTGATTAGAACTGACTTTTTTACCATAATCATTAACAGAACTATCCTTTCTAAAAGAGTCGATTTCTGGCAAAACGCGGTTATCATTTTTCAGTTTCGTGCTGTCAAGAAAAAATGTAGCAACGTTTAAAACACTATTCGTATTGGGTACCGATTTTTCAGAGGACAGGATCTCTTTAGCTTTGAGGTCAAGGTATTTCCGTTTTGAGAAGTCTTTATTGACAGTGCATGAAACAAGCAATAATGTATTAAGAGACAAGAGTAATATGTAACGAAAAATCTTCATTTTGCTCCAATATAGACTAATTGTTATAAAAACAAAAGTGATTCAATTGCTATAAGAGTAGAAATTGATAAGAATCATAAGTTAATGTTTGTGTCAAAACGTAAATTCATGTCTGGCTAAAATGGCCGCTGCAATTCCACTAATTGATTCTGGCATTACCACGCAACCTTGGCATGCGAGGACAGTGCCTTCTTTTGCTTTAATAATTTGAATGATATTGTAGACGTAAGGCTCAAAGTAAACTCCTTGTTCTTTTAAAGTAAGAATTCCGTCAATGGCATAGAGTTGAAATACCGGTCTGGCGCAACTTAACCAATCTAAGATAGCAACTGTGTCTTTCGCTTCCACAAAACCATTTACTTGCTTTCTAAGGGACATTAGTCCTCCACCAAGTCCACAGGCAAAGCCATATTTAATTCCAATATCTTCAATAAATAAATCCGTTTTGTCAAAATGAGTATGAAATATTTCTTCGTAATTAAGCGTGAATTTTTTATAGCGTTTTAAGTCAGTTTGTGTAGCTACTTCTATCATTTCAGCTTGAATCCAATACCCATTTTCATCCTTTTGAGATTCTTGGCGAGATATTTCATAAAACAGAATGGTGTCGCAATGACTAATTATTTTGAGATTAAATAAATTTAGGCCGTGCTTAGCATCAATGCTGTCTATCAAATAACTCTCTTGGATTTGGACATAAGTTTCATGATATTGATCAAAAATATCGCGATTAATAAGGTAGGATTCTTGGGCGAAATATTCATCCTTGACATAAGAGTCTTGTACTTGCTCGGCGTATGCCTCAAATTTAGAATAATCTAGTGCAGATAATACCGCTTTTAATTCTTGCGATACCCGTTGCGAAAACCCATGAGTAATTGTGAAAAAGCAAAGTAAAAGAATCGTTTTATTAAGCATGAACTAAAGTATCGGTTTAAAGTATAATGCCATATTTAAGAAGGTTACCATCTCGAATTCAATTTGTTTTAATTCCTTTGAAAAGTCGCCTTACGAATGGATGTCTGATCACTAAGATCATGCTTTTTTAGAAGAATTTCCACTTCACTTTTTATTGTTGTCTTCCAATGAGTACAACCTGAACATGTATTTACATTACCTTCCTTATTCGCAATAACTTCAATTAGTGCGTAGGTTTCATCCTTGAAGCGTACCCCTTTTTTACTCAAGGTCAAAATTCCATCAATGGCATATAATTGTAATTCAGGGGTAGCAGAAACCAACCAGTTTTGCAAATCTTTTTTGGCCTTATTCTGGATGAAATAGTTTAACTGTTCCCTGTAAACAGGATCTTGCCCACCAAAACCGCAATGCGATCCGTATAAAACGTTGTCCACAAAAATATCTCCAAATCTAAGTTTAGCACCATAAATTTCTAGGTAAGAATTTTCTAAATCGCTATAAGCAGAAGAGTCCGTTTTTTCTTTGATTAATTTAAATTTTTCAATCCATTTTTCAGATAGATTTTGTTCGTAGATCTTCTCTTCAATGCGATAGTGAATGATCTTATTCTCAAAACGAAGGATGCTTACAAAATAACGATCAACACTGGAGATATTTGTATTTGTTTCGTCACGTGTGTTTTGTTCAATTTCAACTTTGAATTCATAATATCCATCAATAATTTCACGATCTATTATATTCATTGAACTATAATGCAGGTCCTTGGTCGAATTGTCCCTTAGGCCATCTAAATAATTTGTTAAATCCGAATATTTTTTTGATTGATAGGATTTCTCTAAACTATTCAATATAGGATATGCCTGCACAAAAATCGAGCAGAATAATAAAAGAAAAAAAGTCAAATATTTTGACATGGATACGTTTAAGTTAATCACTTAAAGATAGGGCTAAAATTTGAAAATTAGACAAAAGAGTGCAACCTTATGGATTTGAAATTGGTCTATTAGTTAGAACAAACACTGCTATGAAAAATTCCCTTTTAATTATTTGTTTCGCATTATTTGCAAACCTAAGTTGGTCACAATGCGACGGATTTGAAATGACCGTTATATTCCAAAACCCAACATGTCATTATTTTACAGATGGTAGCATTACAATTACGGCGAGCGGTGGAACTGCCCCTTTGGTTTTTGCGGTTCAAGATTCACTCGGTAATGAGTTATTTCCTGGTCCAAGCGGAACGGGGAATTGTTTGGCTTCAGGTTGCTATTCTGTTATGGTTACTGATGCTATAGGATGTGTTTTAACAGATACCGTTTGCTTAATAAATCCAGATCCAATCACAGTTGATTTAATAATCACAGACCCAACATATCCTGGTGCTTGTGATGGAATCGTCATTGCCGACACGGTTTATGGTTATCAAGGTGCTTATGAATCCATTGGTTATTATTGGACAATACCTGGTGCAACCATTACCAGCGAAGTAACGGATGTTTGCGCAGGTGAATACAATGTAACTATTAATGATGAAATTGGCTGCTCTGGTGTTTTCGATTTTGCTTTAGGATCCTTAGCCGAAATTCCTATGAATGCTATTCCCGATATTGAGGTATTTACGAATCGAAAAAAAGGAGAATTAATCGTCCAAGATAATTATTTAAATGATCTGAATATTAAGTTGTTAAATCTTGCAGGTCATGTTGTTTTTGATGCAGAAATTAATTCGCAAAATGCTGTTTATTCTCCAGATCTTAAACCAGGGGTTTACATCTATACTGTTGCGTCTAATCAAGCGATTGTTAAAACAGGAAAGCTGGTTTTTTAAAATGTCAATGTGCAATGAGCAAATTCTAAAAACTCAAACCCCAAGTACCTAATACAAAACCCCAAGTACTAACAACGAGTAACACGAGTGGTCTAAATACTAAGTACTAACAGCCATTCGACTCAGTCTGAGAACGATCTAATCACTAGCCGAAACCATCTCAATATAAAGTGCTTCAACCTTATTTCGAGCCCATGGTGTACGCCGTAAAAACTTCAAACTTGAATTGATACTTGGGTTACTATTAAAGCAATTAATCTTAATTCGATATCCCAGTTCTGGCCATCCGTATTCTTCAACCAAATGGTTTAACATATGCTCCAGCTTAACGCCGTGCAATTTGTTATTCGTTTGATCTCCCGGATCATTGTTCTTTTCCATTATCGCATTTGCTTTGTGCAAAGTTATAAAAAAATATGTACGCTCAAACCCTTGTGAAACCTGCGAAATAAAAATTAATTTAAAAAAAAGCTTGGAGATTAAATTAATTCTAACATACCTTTACGGCGTCGATTACAGTTCTTGTAACAGTGATTGATTTATAAAGAAGAGGTTAGAGACAGGCTCATTGATCCTCTGGCAACCCTCACACCGAAAGGATGTTGAAAGGTGCCAATTCCTGCTTCAAGTGGATAATCCGCTGAAGAGATATAAATAATTACGGAAAATGACACGATCAAAAAAATGCGTACGGAGTAGTGAATTTAGAATAAAACCTTCAACTGGTTTTACCATGTTGTTTCTTATGATTTGCAGATTCTGCAGATAAATTCAATACAAAATTTATTTAAATAACTCTCCGCTTGGCGTTTTCAAGCAAGATATTCATTCGGTTTTACATTCAAAAATGACACAATATTTTCACTACCCATATCAATTGCAATTGGAATCTGGCGAACAATTGAACCAGATTAAAGTGGCTTATCAACAATTCGGTAATCCAGGCGCGAATAAAACAATTTGGGTCTGCCATGCCTTAACAGGAAACACGCAATTAAACGAATGGTGGCCAGGTTTATTTGCAGAAAACGGCTTATTCAACACGACAGAATATCGGATTATTTGTGCCAATGTTTTGGGTTCCTGCTATGGTACTACTGGACCAAACGATTTGCCTGTACCGCTCGACTTTCCTTTAATTACAATTCGAGATATGGTAGAAGTGCATGACCTTTTGCTCCAGCATTTAAAAATCACTAAAATTGACATTTTAATCGGCGCTTCCTTGGGTGGACAGCAGGCCTTAGAATGGGCGGTTTCAAAACCTAAATTAATAGTGAATCTTATTTTAATTGCAAGTAATGCCGAGCATTCTGCCTATGGAAAAGCCTGCAATGAGGCGCAACGTTTGGCATTGCTTGCGGACGAAACGTTTGGAAGAAAAGGAGGCGGGAAAGCGGGTTTAAAAACGGCACGTGCAGTCGCCATGTTATCCTATCGTTCTTACGCGGATTTTAAAATTAAACAGGAAGATGTTGATACGCGAATTGCAGATTACAAAGCAGCATCTTACGTGGCTTATCAGGGCGATAAGTTTACGAAAAGGTTTGATCCATACGCCTATTACACGTTGACAAAATCAATGGATAGTCATTGTATTGGACGCGGCAGAAATGGGAATGTCAATGCACTTGAAAGTGTAAAGGCAAATAGCTTGGTAGTTGGTATCGAATCTGATGTCTTATTCCCCATAGAAGAACAACAGTATTTGGCAAAACACATCCCCAATGCTGACTTTGGAATAATCAATTCAGTGCACGGACATGATGGCTTTTTAATAGAATACGATCAACTAAATCAACTCATAAATGAATTTTTATATCACGGATTTAAATCTTATAAACCCACAACTTTAAAACATAAAACAAATGTCAACTAAATTAAAAATTGGTCTTTTTGGCTTCGGATGCGTAGGATCGGGCCTCTATGAAGTATTAAATCAAAGTAAATTACTCAACGCAAGTATTGAAAAAATCGTTGTAAAAGATCTTACAAAAAAGCGGAGTATTCCAGCGTCAAACTTCAGTTATGATCCTGCTTCAATTTTGGATGATCCAACAATTAATTTGGTTGTAGAATTGATTGATGACGCTGAAGCTGCGCATGAAATTGTAACTACAGCAATTCGCAAGGGGAAAAATGTCATTTCTGCCAATAAGAAATTAATTGCCGAACATTTGGCTGAGTTACTCATGCTTAAGGATCAGTATGGCGTTTCATTTTTGTACGAAGCCGCGGTTTGTGCGAGTATTCCTGTCATTCGAAATCTGGAGGAATATTATAATAACGACAGTCTTACAGGAATTGAAGGCATCTGCAATGGAACTAGTAATTATATCTTAACGCGGTTGAATAATGAATTGAAATCATTGCCTGTTGGCAATCAAGCTTTCGAACTCATTTTAGAGGACGCTAAGAAAGCTGGATTTGCAGAGACGGATCCAACATTAGATATTGATGGATTTGACAGCAAATACAAATTGCAGATTTTGATTCTTCACACGTTCGGTTTAAAGACAATTCCAGAAGATGTGCTGAATCTAGGCATTCGTCATATTAAAACGGCGGATGTTTTATTCGCGCAGGAAAAAGGACTAAAGCTGCGCCTAGTATCATTCGCCCGTAAAATTGAGGGTAAAGTAGTGGCATTTGTTGCACCACTTTTTGTAAAGGAAGACAGTTTTGCCTATGACATTAATTATGAATTTAATAGTGTCTCTATCGAAGCTCATTTTTCTGACAAACAAGTGTTTATAGGCAAAGGAGCGGGGAGTTTTCCTACGGCCTCCGCTGTGCTGTCAGACATTTCGGCATTGCAATATGATTATAAATATGAGTATAAGAAATTATTTAATTCTACTAGTGACTTAGCGCAAGATTTTGATATAAAGGTCTTTGTATCTGCAGAAAATTTAGCCGCATTAGCTAAAATCAAATTAATGGAGGTGGAGGAAGAATTTACCTCTCTAAAGTATGCGTATAAGGTGGGGCGCATAAATATCTCTCAACTCACACACAATTTCTATCGCAATAATCCAGACTTGTTCTTAGCCTTTTATGGTGAATCTGAAATTAAACTTCAAATAAGTAATGAATTAAACCATTAAACCATTAAAACATTGAACCATTAAAACATTGAACCATTGAACCATTCAACCATTAAAACATTGAACCATTCACGCATTCAACCATTCACGCATTAAACCATTAAATCATTCCAACCTTAAATCATTCCAACCTTAAACCATTCCAACCTTAAACCATTCCAATATTAAAAATGAAAAAAGAAACACAACTAATCCGAACGCAAATTCCCCGATCTGAAAACAGAGAACACTCCGTTCCTTTATACCTAACTTCTAGTTATACGTTTGAAGATGCCGATCAAATGGCCGCTTGTTTTAATGAGGAACAAGAAGGTTATGTATATAGTCGATATTCCAATCCTAATGTCACGGAATTTGGACAAAAAGTGGCTGATCTAGAAGGAGCTGAAGCAAGTTGGGTAACTGCATCTGGTATGGCAGCCATTTTTTCGACCTTTGGGGCGCTTTTAGAAATGGGAGATGAAATTCTTTCTGTTCAATCAATCTTTGGATCTACCCACCGTCTGTTTACTGAAATTTTACCGAAGTGGGGAATAAAGACAACTTATGTGGCTTTTGATCAATTAGAAACTTGGGAAGCCGCAATAACTCCTCAATGTAAAATTCTTTATTTAGAAACGCCTACAAACCCTGGAGTCGACATTATAGATTTGGCAGCTGCTAATGCAATTGCGAAAAAACACAACTTAATTTTTATTGTAGACAATTGTTTTGCAACTCCGGTTAACCAGCGTCCTGCGGATTTTGGTGCTGATCTAGTAATTCATTCAGCTACCAAGTATTTTGACGGGCAAGGTCGTGTAATGGGCGGAGTGATATTAGGATCACATGAATTAATTCATGAAATTCAGGGATTCGCCCGTCACACGGGACCAGCCATTTCTCCTTTTAACGCCTGGGTTTTATCAAAATCTTTGGAAACGTTAGTGATTCGAATAGAGCGACACAATTCAAATGCCTTGGAAATCGCAAAGCGTTTGGAAAAACACATTCATGTTAAATCCGTAAAATATCCTTTCCTCAAATCTCATCCGCAATATGATATTGCAAAACGACAAATGAGCGGAGGTGGTGGGGTAGTGACATTTGAAATTGAAGGAGGCCTAGATCAAGGTAAGACTTTTTTGAATCAATTGGAAATATTAAGCTTAACTGCAAACCTGGGAGATACCCGCTCTATTGCAACGCATCCTGCTAGTACAACTCACTCGAAATTAACAAATGAAGATCGTTTAAAAGTAGGGATTACTCCCGGGCTAATTCGAATTTCAGTTGGCTTAGAAAACGTTGAAGATATTTGGGAGGATATTACCCAAGCTTTGGATTGATTAAGGCTCCTTTTGCGGAATCGAATCAAAAACGATAACTGATTTTTAAATTTCCATAAATAGAAATCTGAGCATTGGGAAAAGTCGCAGCCGTTTCTTCAGTGACTTTACCGAAAGGAGAAAAATTGGTTTGATAAGAAGGACCAAAATCAATACCAAAGGCCATTTTTTTATCTGTGAAATAGGTGATTCCAATTGGAATATAAGTCATGTTTTTCTCTCCGCCAGAACCCATTGTATTAAAGGTGGTTTTTATTCCAATATAGGGAGATATACCTCCATACGGATCAATGCCAAAAGGATAAATCGTGACACCTGCACCAACTCCTACTAATCCAAAACCAACTTCAAGATTTAGGCGTTGTTTGATTAAACGTTCATATGAAAAACCAATATAGGATCCAGTACCTAAAATATTAAAAGAGAAACTATTTTTGAGTGGTGGCCCTAATGGACGATAGCATCCTTCAGATTCTTCTGCAAAGCTTTGATTGCTTACTAGGCTGAATAAAAAGAGAATACAAATTATATTTTTCATAAGGACTTATAGCTAAGATACATATTAACTACGGAAGTTGATTCGGTTTAGTTGGCTGAGGGGGTTACCAATATTTAAGTTATACAATTTTGACTTTGGGCAAAAGTTTAGTCCTCACTCAATACATTCAATAAAAATTCTAAAGATGGATGTTTACCAACAAAAGAGACTACTTGCTTAGTTTCAATCGAGAATACTTCACTTGCAATGGCTATTATTTTTTTTCTATTTTCACGATCCAATTCAAACCCCTTCGTTCTTTCTTGAAGCAGTAATAATTGATCGATATCATAGACTGAGAATTGCTTAACGAGCTTGTTTTTAAAGGCGGTCATGGTCATTTCATCTGAAAATAAACTGTATGATTCTTCTTTCAAGGAATCGTGATGAGGAGATATTATTTTGCCGCTTTCTAACATGAGGTAAAAATAACTGCCTGAAGATTCACTGCCGAGAAATATGGCTGGAAACAATAAGTCGTCACTTCCTTCGCTTAATATTTCATGATAAGTTAAGCTTGTTTCCAATGCTTTTTTTGCGCCCGAAAGATTCAGGAAACCGTCGATATTGTCGGTGAAGAAATGGTTTTCTATATAGGTTATAACCTTTGCATTGATCTTTTTGATTTTATAAATTCCCTTTAATTCTGAATGAAATGCCTCAAAATCAGCTGCATTATTCACTTTGATTAGTGCATTTTTCAATTGTTCTTTTTTCGTAACTTTCTTTGGTGGCTCAAAATCAATCAAGTCTTTTATATTCTGCAATTCACACGCGATCGAAGCCATAGAAATTTCAGATTCCTCTGCTTTATCCTTCCAAACATAAATAGCCAATTCTTGTTCCGCAAATGAGCCTGCCTTAGAAACATTTGTCACTATATAATTCCCCGAGCTAAAATATTGCGACTTGAAAGCAATGCCGGAATCTGTTAAAACACCCTCATCTTTGGACAATGATAGGATATTGTCATCAAAACATTCAGAAGTTAATAAACCGTTTTTTGTATGAATCAGAGTATCTTTAGCCTCCTCGTTTTTCCAGTTCTTTTCAGGCCGATTCAGATCAATTAATTGTAAGGGTATTCCATCTCCATAGAGAATTACAACTCCATTTTCAATTGCAAGCATTTGCGCTCCTCGATATTTCCCGTTTTTATCAAGATCATAGGTTCGCAGAACCTCATAGGAATCATTATCCAGTTCGAGAAT
The DNA here is from genome assembly GCA_013138735.1 of Crocinitomix sp. GTDB lineage: Bacteria > Bacteroidota > Bacteroidia > Flavobacteriales_D > Crocinitomicaceae > Crocinitomix. The sequence goes on from WTCE01000098.1 coordinate 50,764, forward strand.
TTTATATTGTTTTTCTTCCTGCTCCTTTGGTCGACCAAATAAATATAATTTATCGTTTAAAGTGTATGCATTCGAGATATAATGATCTTCCAATATTTTTTCGCTTTTGCTTATCGCGGTGACCTTTTTAGGATGCTTGTATAACTGCGCAGATACATGATGCAAAAACAGGATGTCATTTCCAGATTCAAAGATTTTATTGAAACCAATTGCTTCTTTTACAAAGAGTGTTTCACCTGTCCGACTATCAATAATATAATTGGCCTTAGTGCCAGATCTATCCTGAGAAAACAAGAAGTTTTCATTCGAAAAAAAATAACCTGGTTGGCTACTATTTCCTGAAACACAAGATTTATCGATTTTTTTAGACCAAACTATTTTCCCAGTTAATGGCGCTAGTGCAAAAAACCAAACCTTATTTGATTTTTTATCTGCAAAGTAAGATCCAATGACATAATCCCCGGCCTTTAATATTTCTTTGTTGACATTCGAACTGGAATCGTTCACTTCAATCTGCCAAACTATTTTGTTAGCGGCATAATCAAATCCATAAATCAATTTGTTCATACGCATGACCCAAACGTCAAAATCAGTTACAATTGAAATTACTTTTCCAAAAGGAATCATTCTCTCTTTTTCCCAGGCCATGTTTTTGTGATTAGCTTGTAATGTTAATAATAACCTCCCAATTTTTTTTAGTTGGCTGAGGGTGTCGTGCTTACTGATATTTCTTTTGAAACTCTATCTGTACTTTTTCATCTAGCTCTTTTTGAATCCGATTATATTCGTCAAATAGTGAGTCATTTAAGACCAGGTGAATTAATTGCATTTCACCATTAGGTACGGTAATTGTTGTTTTTAAATCGTCCTCATAAAATCCATACTTATCGTTCGATATTTCTATTTCGTTCTCGAAATTGTCTAAAATTTCTTGGAGTTCAAACCGGAATTCAGGATTTTTTTTACCTTCAACTGTGATTTTAGCAATCTGGTCTTTCCAATAGTCGGCGGTTATAATAACATCATCTAAAAAGAGCGTTAAACCTGGGTTTTCAACTTGGTTATCTTCGTTTGGCGTCCAGCTATCTCGCTCTTCAAGAATGGTGAACTTTGAACCATAGGCAATTTTCTCAAATGCATTAATGGACATGCCAGCGTAAAAACCTTCGTACTTTTTTGGAAATGGTTCCGCATCCTTTTTAGGATCTCCATTACAAGAGAAAAGTAAAAAAGGTAATATGATGCGCACGATATATTTCATAGGGTCCAAGTTGAAATTGCAAAGCTATTATTCTCAATAAACCTAAATTTAATATTTTTCTTAAAGATTAAGAAACTTAAGAGAGTACCTTTCTTCTTTTAAACGGAATTATTTTTATCTTCGAACCTATAAAATCATTCTTATGAAATACGTATTCTCCTTATTGATTCTTTCTGTTTTTTTAATGTCTTGCGCCAAAAAGAAAGCTGAGAATCAAGCAATCGAAGATGCCGTAATTATACAGCAATATATCGCTGACAACGGATTAATGGCGATCAAAAACACCTCTGGATTAAATTATGTTCGTAATGTTGTAGGTGGTGGAGCAAGTTGCAGCGCACTTTCAACTGTAACAGTAGCCTACAAAGGTTATTTTACTGATGGAACTGTTTTTGACGAAAGTCCTGCTGAAGGAATTACGTTTAGTTTATCAGCTGTGATACCAGGTTGGACGGAAGGAATTCCTTATTTTAAAGAAGGCGGGAATGGTGTTTTACTCGTTCCTTCAGCATTAGGCTATGGACCAAAAGGTCGCGGATCAATTCCAGGAAATACAGTTTTGGTATTTGACGTACACTTAATCGAAGTGGTCGAGTAGTTTGTTTCTGTCAATTGTGTCAGGTGTTTGAACTAGAAATCAGATTTTATAGACAAAATTAGGCCTCTCGCTTCAATTTATTTAAGCGTTTACTTGCCAAAGTTCGGATTCTTTTTCCGCATTCATTGGTTTCAAAATCCAATAAGATCTTTTCATCTTCTGTTTGAGCAATAATCGCAACTAATAAACGACTATCGTCAAACTTGTTTTTATACGCCAAACATTCTTGATAGAATTCAAAGGTTAATTCTTCCTTAGCCATTCGTTTCGTCAAATCTTCTCGAATGATGAGTTTTTTTGTCCAATCACCAAATTCAGCCAATTTTTCTTTGAGGTCTTCGTATTGTTCTTCTGTTAGAATGGGTGATAGAAATAAACTTCGAACCGCAGAACCAGCCATTAATTGATCCTCATCTTCATGAGCCAACAACAAATAGTTTTCAATCTCTTTATTTGAAATTTCCTTTTTAGATTCTAACCAATGGATAAAGGTATAATATCGGAAATGCTCAATGTTTTCGCTCTCCCCTTTTTCCAATTCTTCTATTTGTTCATTGAATATGGCTTCATTCAATAATTTGAATTTAATCCATTTTGGGGTATATCCGAGTTTTTCTAATTTCATTCCTTAATTCTTATTTCAGCTGCAAAGCTAGTAGTTTTTCAAGATCAAATGGCCAAAAGTCCATTCTGCCTTAAAATGTTCATTGGTTTTGAGTACCAAAACAGTTCAAAATCTGGATTTTCTTTTTCGTAATCGGCTTTTAATTCTGAAAAAGAAAGGAGTTTTTTATTGCTGACAGAAAGGGTTGGGAGTGCTTGAATCAACCAATCCCCATTTGTTTTATCCAGATTAATCGTGATTGAATCGTCGTTTAAATGAAACGTTAATTTGAACATTTTCCAAGAGTCTCCTCTTTTAGATTTTGTGTAGGATTCTATCAGTGGATCAGTTCCTAACCATATAATTTTATTAGACGGTTTTGCTGTGAATGGGGATGTTTTGGATAAACAATGCTCAATATAATCAGGTCTAACTTTCGGGTATGGAATTTTAAAATCGAACCAATCCTTTAAAGGCATTTCAAAACCGACATCATGCATAAAGTTATAGAGCGATTTTTTTAATCCATAGCTAAACTTACTGTGATCAATTCCTGTTTTATCTTTAAAATCAATGTCATTATTGGCAAATGAAATGCTTTGATAATTTGGCTCAATTCCATATTCAGCTGGGTTTAATCCGATTGGGCTATGCGCCGTTAAAGCAAATTGATGCCAAAAGCCTGATTGTAAAATCCCAATTTCAAATAACTGCCGCACCATCTCTAAACTGTCCACCGTTTCTTGCACAGTTTGCGTGGGATAGCCGTACATTAAATAGGAGTGCACCATGATATTCGCCTCCGTAAAATTCCGCGTCACTTGGGCAACTTGTTCTACGCTTACACCTTTATCAATGAGTTTTAATAAACGATCAGATGCTACTTCTAATCCTCCTGAAACAGCTATGCAGCCAGATGCTTTTAGTAAATAACACAGGTCTTGCGTAAAGTTTTTTTCAAAGCGAATGTTCGTCCACCAGGTTACCGTAATTCCCCTGCGAATAATTTCTAAAGCCATTGCTTTCATTAAGGCGGGAGGAGCCGCTTCGTCTACAAAATGGAAACCACTTTCGCCGGTTTGGGCAATCAATTCTTCAATTCTGTCTACCAATAAAGTGGCTGCTATGGGTTCATAGATTTTTATATAGTCTAATGATATATCGCAAAACGTACATTTTCCCCAATAACAACCGTGCGCCATTGTGAGTTTATTCCACCTGCCATCACTCCATAAACTGTGCATGGGGTTGGCAATCTCTATGACGGAAATATAATTGTCAAGTTGTAAATCTGAATAATCTGGAGTTCCTACTTCACTTTGTTTATAATCGCTTTGGGTGGAATTGTTTTTATAAACGATCTCATTATTTTTCAATAAAAAGGTGCGCTTAAAATTATCCGTTTTTCCATTTAGGACATGTTCGGCTAATAATTCAATAGGTAATTCTCCATCATCCAAGGTGATAAAATCGAAGAATTCAAATACTCTTTTGTCCGTAACCGATCTTAACTCTGTATTTGGAAAACCACCGCCCATGGCAATTTTTATGTTGGGGTAGTTGGCTTTAATATATTGTGCGCATCTAAAAGCACTGTACAAATTCCCTGGAAAAGGAACTGAAAAACAAACCAATTTAGGCTGATGCGTTTCGATCCGTTCGATTAGAGTTTCTAAGGTAATGTCATCAATTAGCGTTGGCGAATCATTTAATTCACCATACAATTCATCAAAAGAATTCGCGCTTTGTCCTAAACGTTCCGCATAGCGACTAAAACCAAAATTTTCATCAATGCATTCAATAATAAAGTCAGACAAATCTTCTAAATAAAGCGTAGCAATATGTTTTGCTTTATCCTGATTACCCATATTTCCGAAAGCCCAACCCAAATCATCCATCTGATCAAACCGTGAAGCTTGCGGTAAAAAATCACCTTGACAAATTTGCCTTGCTAACGTTTCATTCTTCCCTTGCAAAAAAGCAATCACAGCATCCAATGGCTGCAAATAGGCATTACGTAAGGCATAGATGCGTTTGCAATTATCCGAAACAATTAATTCTTGCTCGGCAGCTCTATCAAATAAGTCTGTAAATATTGCTTTTGAAAAGAGTTTGAGAATCACCTCAATCCCCAAGTCCATTTGAAACGCAGAGATCTCTTTTGTATTTAAAAAGCCTTTGAGATAAGCCGTAGCAGGGTAGGGCGTATTCAATTGTGTAAATGGTGGCGTTATTAATAAAAGGTCCTTCGACATTAATTCAAATAGTAATTTGTGTTGTCAAAGATAATTGAAAATTTGGGCAGGGCTCAATGTGTTGGAATAACAATAGAGGTATGGTTCTTGAATATGCTATCCAAATAATACTCGGCTTCCAATGAGTCTAATATTATGGTGGTCTCAATTAATTGATTAACGGTATTCAGCAACAGTGAGTCCATTAAATTTTCAAACGGATCAATATAAAATCCAACAACGGTATCATTTGAATGATAGAATTCTGATTGGTTCGAATAAGTCACTTCGATCATTTTTGATCCTAAAACATCAATTGGTACAACCTCAAATTTAGAATCAATGGGGATTTCAACAGCTGTATTTAATTTTGCTGACACCAAAATGGATTGTCCTTTATCGAATAGTTTTACGTCTGTAATTGTGCCTAATTGTTGACCTTCAGATTGAATTTGATTGTCTATTTGCAAGCCATAAGTTTCTGGTAACTTAATGTGGAGGATGTTTTCAGAAGAACAAGCTGTTACTATAAAAAGGAAAATGAAAGGGATGATTTTTTTCACGGATTGGCTTTTTTGTACTGTTTGAGAATTGATTTTACACTTCTCGTGTATTTTCGTTTTCCAGAACGTAGAATATCATCATTGACATACACTATAATTAGACTGTCAGCAGGCGGAAGAATCACATTATAATAGTTTTTCGCATGATAAAGTTGTCTATCCCAAGTTGAGTTGAGGGTTCTTATGTATTCACTTTTATCAATGATTTCATTCTCAGCATTCACATAAATGATGTTTTCGTTCAAAATATCGCGCAATTTATTCCTCTCCCAACGCCTTGTAATTCGGAACAGCGGGTCATCATAGCCCAGGGAATAGGTGTCCCATTCCAAACCGTACCTATAATTGTCATTAACCATGCAATCATAGATTGTGGTATCTCCATTTTCATTCATTCTTCCCTCAAACCTTACAATGGAATCTGGATAATGCGTTGTTTGAGAAAAAAAGAGAATATCCCCATTTGAACGATACTCAACGGAATTCCTGGTTTTTATTCCATTTTCAAAGTAACTTTGTGCATATCCTACCGTATCTTTTTTCGAATTTAAGGCTAAATAATCATCTCCATTTAATTTATAGTATTTGTAAAGAATTGTGTCGCCTAAATGATTAAACTGAAAGAAGCAAGAGTCGAATATACTAACAGCACTCTTGTGAAAAATGTAAGATGAAGTTTGATTTGAGTTATAAATGAGAGCAAAGCTATAGCTATGAGAGGATTGACTTTCGATAAGTCCATTCTTTATTGTAGAAAACCCTTGGCCGGTTGTCTGGTTAGGGTAGGACGGTTTTTGACCTCTAAAACTTTCAAGATTTGCTCCCCTAACCAGCACACCATTGTATAATGAAGAGTCTCGTTTGTAAAACACGGTGTCTTGCTGTTGCATAAAATGTAATGCGCGTAGGCGATTGCTATGGATGTTGTAGGGTTGCAAGTAAATTTGGTCATTTATAAAAGGACTATTTTGATAAACAGTATCCAGTGGGATTGACGAAATTTTCGAATCAATTCGAGCTCCTAATTCCGTAGGAATTGAATCGTAGTTTAGCGCGTCATCATAATAGGTTTTTGCAGAAGCGAGGTAGCTGTTTTTGAAGTATTGATCTTCCAAATTCCACCTTCTATTGTTAGCACTATCAAGGGAGTTTTGTGCCATTTCCATTCTGAATGCATATCTGGCACTATCACTAGTTTCATTTTCGACCAGAGCATTTATTTCATTTCCTTGAGAAAAACCAGGGTATGCACAAGTTGAACGCCCTTTAAACCAAATAGCATAGTTCAATTCATATTGTGCTTTTTCGTATTGCCCAATTTCTTTCAACCGCTCATATTCCATATAATGCTCATGCGCAAGACGCGCATTTTCCATCTGAGCCGTCAGATTAAAAGAAAGGATAAAAAAGAAACAAAAAAACAGCAGTTTCATAGGTCTATAACTAGACCACTAATTTACGGATTAAACTGCTCAAAAACTTGATCTTGAAATTGATCCACCCATAAACCATATTGTTTGCCTGAAGGATGCAAACCGTCAGAGGCTACTAGATCTGCTTGATCCAGTCCATTGCGTGAGATGGGAGTGATATTATAAAACGGAACCTGATAATTATCGGCATTGCGCTCGCAAATCTCATTGTATTGGTCAATACGTGCGCTAATAGCTGCTTGGTTGCTCTCTCCATAAGGTGTAAATCCATAATCTGGAATACTGACAACAAAAACACCAGCTGCACCATTTTTGCAATGCGCAATTGCATAGGTTAAACATTCAATAAATTCTGGTTCAAAATCACTCGGGTCTTGCCCTTGAAATTCATTGTTTACTCCTATTAATAAAGAAACTTTTTCAAACTTTTTGTCGGCAATTTCATCCTCTGCTGCAGCTAGCATTTGATCTGTTCGCCAACCTGTTTTTGCAATAATAGTTGTTGAATTGATCGTCATTTCTTTTTCAGATAGTGCATCAACTAATAAATTTGGCCAAGTTTTGTTACTTGCTACAGATTCACCAATTGTATAGGAATCGCCTAATGCTAAATAATTAAATTCAGTATTTTCGGATTCAGTTAAATCGGTTGGAGCGCACATAGCAAATATAGCAATGCACGTGAGCACGCATATTATTAAGCCTGATATTCTAAATAAAACTGAGCCATTCTTTTTCATATTGCTACAAGTTTGAAACGTAAATCAATTGCAACCACTATAAGTAATAATGGTAGCCACTAAAAATACCTACGTCAAATAATCAAAAAAAGATTTTATTTAGATTTTCCACCAACATATTTGGCAGCCGCAGTAGTAAATTCATTCCATTGATCCAGATAATCAATTGGCACTTGCACCCATTCTTTCATAGGTCTATTTTTTCCTGATGGATCAAATAATTTACTTCCGTCTAAACTATAAGCTGCAGCATGTGCATCACTTGTTAGTTTAAATACCATTTCATCTTGGAAGAAACAACAAAAGGCTTTTCCGTTGATTTTATAGCAGGGTTTACCAAATAGTTGACTTTCAACTGCTTCGGTTATTTCCCCTGCTGCTGCGTGATATTCCTCGAGGTTCGTATTCATTCTGGATTCTCTTCTTCGTGCCATTCCGTTTCCGGAATTAGTGCTACAATAATTAATTTTTTCTTAAATGTCCAAGCCAAAATATCATGGGTTTTTTCTAGTTCAAATCTCCACTCTGTGTCTTTATAATTGGGCGCGCCTAGTAATTTAACTGCTTCGGAATTCAACGTAGTCTCGTCGTTATATCCAATTATTATCTCATAAAGTGGTTGATTGTTGTCTGCGTCAAAATAGTAGCCAAAATATTCGATTAAAGTGCCGCCAACTGATTCAAAAAACACTTTTCTAAAATCCATTCCATCATCTTGGATCTCAGCTTTGCTTCCTTTTAAAGCCTTAAAATCGGCGAGTGGCATGTTAAAATAAACTGCTTTTTCGACTTCGTTTGGTAAGTATCGTTTTTCGTTTTTCTGATTGACACAAGCGACAATTAGGAGTGATAGTGTACTAAATAGTAGGAGGCGTTTCATATCGGTAAGATTAGATTGAATATTAAATATAAGGATATTCTTTTATTCAAATCGTTTTGTGGTTTTAGAATATTCTGCGGCTTTTTGAATAAGAGCAATTAATTCTGCATCCTTTGGAAGATCCGCCAGCGTTTTAATTCCTTTAAATCCTGTCATGTTTGACTTTTCTCCAATGCTTTCCAATCCAGCTAAAGTTGTATTCAAAAACTTGCCTTGCGTAATGATAAAGTTGACATGTCCTTTAAATGCCATAACGGAGCAAACAATGTTGCCGTTTAATTCAAAACTTGGTGCATTCCATTTTATTTGTTCATCAATTGTTGGACAGGCCGTTTTTATAAGCTGGTGTAAATGAATTACAATTGGCTGAGTAATTTGAGAAGCCTTGCTAATATAGGTGTCAATGTTGCTCATAACTTTATTTTAAGGCGTTGAATTTTCAATTTTATAGATGGCAACGAATTGTGCACATGTTGCATAGCTTATCACGTAAATCTCTTTTTCGCCGTCAGTATTTTGGTCGTATTCAAATAATTTTAAATTTTTGAGTCTTCCAAAATCTAAAATGCCGTGCTCGTTTTTTATAATAGGTTGATTTATGCCAGTATCCATGCAGGATAATCCATCATATCTTACAGAAAGTTCTCCTATTTCCATGGTGAAAACGCCTCCTTCATGAAAAGTTTCAAATTCAATAGTTGGAATAGTATCTTCGTCAAAATTGGAATAGCCATTGTGATCGCTTACTCTAGCATTTGAGTCGGTTATTTGTACGGTTCCTGAAAAATAAAGATGATCCCCAATATGTGTTACATTCGGTCGATATCTTAATGATTCACTAAAATCAAATGCAGGAATATCTTCTCTTTTCTCCTCTCTTGGTCCAAATTGTTCATCCGTTAAAAAGTAGTAGTTCTTTAGCAATAAAGTAACCTTAAAATTTGCTGTGTTTATTTTGACATGACTAGTGTCGAAAGAGACATCAATTGGCGCTATACTCTCAAAGCTTGTCAGTGCCATATCTGCTTGTTGAGCAGCTCTGTCGATTGGGTTGCGTTCAAATTGCACTTCTTCTTTATTTAGCTCATCTTGCTTTTGCGAATTCTCACAGCAAGTAGTTCCTATAGACAACAGAATGAATATATATAGAGTGCGCCAACTCATAAATCTTTTTGATAACGATTCACCATAGCATCTTGTGATTCAGCAGGCTCTTTTGAGTTGAGATGATCCTTTAACATTTCTCCCATTGTAGGGAGATTGGATCGTTCTAATTGCGCTTCGACTGACCAAAATTTAGAACGCATGAGCGCTTTCGCGCAATGCAGAAAAATTTCTTTGGGCTCTAAAATGATTGCAGTTTTCAGTGGGATTTTTTCAGTTGAAAATAAGTCTAAAACCGTAGCGTCTGATGTAATAAATGCATTTCCATTTATGCGCAATAACTCATCCACTCCTGGAATAAAAAAGAGTGTAGCAATTTGTCCCGTTTCAGCAATATTGATCAAACTATCAATGCGGTTATTGCCTTTCGCATCAGGTATAATGATGTTTCCATCCTCCGTAAACTTAACAAATCCTGCTTGCCCTCCGCGCGGAGAAGCATCCATGGCACCATTGGCATCAATAGTTGATAAAACTACAAATGGAGATTGATTAATGAAGGCTTTCGCATGTTTATCTAATTGGGTTAACACTTTGTCTTTAGCACGGCCACTTGGATTTCCGTACAGTTCTCGTAATTGTTGTGGCGTAAGTTTATCCATTGTTTATTTAGGATCTATTGAAAATGTATCTCTTTCAATATGAGTTTAAAAGCGGTATTGTCTTAAAATCGAAGATACAAATTTTGATATACTTATTTTCATAGATATTGTTAATATTTTGCGAATCTCACGCTAAAGGCTTAAATTAGAAAAGCATAATTTCTAACTATGATCAAAATCAAATACGATTGCCCTGAGTCTGATGATGCCATGTCGAAAACCGATTGTGGTTTTTACTGCTCGTCGTGTAGTCAAGAAGTGTTTGATTTTAGAGAGAAATCGAGTGAGGAAATTGCATTAATTAAAGCTGAGAACCCTTCCGTATCATGTGGTATGTTTACCGCAGAACAGGCAGTAGTTGATAATCGAGCTCAAGTTCATAATGTTTTCAAAATGGCTTTTGCAGCTATTTTTCTGCTCGGCTTCAATGTGACAATGCTTTTTGGACAGTCTCATAATTTAGAAAGCAATTTGATTGTGACGACAACTGAAGTGACGAGTTCAAGTATTTTTATTAGTGGCACACTTAAAAATGAAAAGGGAGATCAAATTGAAGGATCGGTGACTTGCTATTATGGAAGCGAATCCATGGAGATCGAAACGGATGACGAAGGTAATTTTAAAGTTGAATTACCTCGGGAAGCGATTGGGGTAAAAGTTGAGCTTATTTTTGCCTCGCATGGTTATCTATTAAAAAGTATTACAATTGAACCCAAGGCGTCAAAATGCTATACCTATCAAATTGAATTAAAAAAGTATAAAAGACCATTATTAAGGCGGAATCGAATGATTAGGGGAAGATTTTAAAAGCTCAGCTATGATCAAAATTAAATACAACTGCCCTGAATCATCAGCCGAAATGACCGAGACGAACTGTGGTAAGTTTTGCAATTCTTGTCAACCAGAAGTTCACGATTTTAGAAAAAATTCAATTGAAGAAATCATTCAAATTAGGGCGGATAATCCGTCTGTTAAATGTGGTATGTTTACAAGCCAGCAGGCAGTCGTAGATTCTCGAACAGCCATTCAGAATGTTTTCAGAATGGCATTTGCAGCTATTTTTATTTTAGGATTTAATACTACAATGCTTTTTGGTCAAATCAATACAGCTAGCGATTCGTTAAATACTATAACTGAAACTGTAACGAATAAAATAATCATTTCAGGAGTCTTAACTGATCAAAATGGGGGAAAAATAACAGGCAAAATTAAGTACACGATTGGAGAAGAGGCCGTAACAGTTGAAACAAATGATCAAGGGCAATTTGAATTTGAATTGCGACATGATTTATTAGGAAAAAAAATAGTGCTTCGCTTTTATTCGCATGGATACGCAACTAAATACATCACAACAACAACAGAACTTCAAGCCAAATGCCATACCTATCAAATTGAATTAGTCAAGAAAGCCGATCAAAATAGAGGGAATAACGTGCTATTGGGATTCTTCTAGTTATATTTGATTTCACTACTGACCGACTAAAAAAAAGACACTAAAAAGGGGAACCTTTGAAAGCTCCCCTAAATTCATACCTTAAGGTTCTGAAATCTTATAACGTATGCAAATCAAAAATAGCAAAAAGAATTTTGTCGGTCAGCCAATTTTCAAACAACTTCTTGAATTTATTCCCCGTAACAAGTTTGACCGCCTTGTTTCTAAACACCAATCAGATAGGTATTACAAGACCTTTGACTCTTGGACACAGCTTACCACACTGTTATTTGGAGCCTTTAGCAGGTGCGACTCTATGGTAGAATTATGTGATGGGATGAAAGGTTTGGCAGGAAAGCTGAATCATTTAGGGCTTGATAGTGCACCAGCAAAGAGTACGGCTGGAGATGGACTTAGAGAACGGGATAATGAATTTTTCAAAGAAATTTACTTTATGTTGCTCGAACATTTCAATCCGCTTTTGTCGGTCAGCCGAATTGACAATGTATCATTTGCTAAATTATTCATCTTCGACTCGAGTACGATTGGGCTATTTTCTGACATTATGAAGGGAGTGGGTCGTAATCCTAAAAACGAAGGAAAGAAGAAAGGGGGACTTAAAGTTCATATGATGATAGATGCTCATTCGGACACTCCAGCATTCGTAAAAATCAGTGAAGCTAAAAAGCATGATAAGAATTTCCTGCAATATCTACAGCTTCCAGCACACAGTATGATCGTCTTTGACAGAGCATATAACCATTACCTGCAATTTGCTCAATGGACAGAGCAAAAAATTAATTTTGTTTGCCGATTAAAGAAAAATGCCATTTATCAAGTAATCCAAGAATTAGAGAGTCAAGACCTAGAGCACGGTAAAGCTGGTGTTTTAAAAGAAGAACATATTCACATGAAATACAAAGAAGAAAAACAAGACACTATGCCTGCGAAAAGTAACATACAGAGATGAAAAGGGACGAACTTATATGTTTATCACCAACAATTTTGAAATAGAAAATCAAGAGGTGGCTTATCTCTACAAATTAAGATGGAACATAGAGTTGCTCTTTAAAAAACTAAAGCAAAACTTTCAACTACATTACTTCTATTCAGAAACTGAAAATGGTATTAGAACGCAAATTTGGTGCACGCTAATAGCACAGCTATTATTAATGGTACTCCGATTAAAATCCGAAAGTAAAAAAGCATTTTCAACCATAGCTGCATTAGTGAGAATACATTTAATAAGCCACCTTGATGTTTTTTGGATGGTAGTAAATAGCCGAAGAACCTATTCCAAGCAAAAAAAACGTAACAAATCACCCTGTTTTCAAACACAATTATTCTGAAAAAGGGAGGGGGTAGGTTTTTGGTAGAGAATGAACTGCTCAATGTTTACAAAGCGTGTAGAACTCTTATGCACCTGTTTTTTAGTTTTGTCGGTCAGTAGTGAAAAAAAATAAACAGTATTAAAACGACTTTTTAGCTGAACGTCAACAGCAATCAAAACTATCAAGTAATGGGAACACTTCATATCGTCTATCAACTAAAACCAAAAGTTATTTCTAAAGCAGCAATCCTATGCGTAAGAAAAGAAATGCAAAGTGCTTTTTTGGAAAAGTTTCGTCCCAATAAATCTAAAGACAAGAACGAATGGGGGATTTTTTCAAATACTGCAGGAATAATCTCGAATGATGGAAAAGTTGAAAGATATTCAATGTATTCAACTGATAGAATCATTGACTTTAAAGTTTCTGGGGTTTATATTTCAATACAATCGGGAAGTAAATATGGCTTTGGTGAGGACTTTGTGACGCTTATAGAGAACTTTTCTCCTTATTTAGAAAACACACTTTTTTTTGTTACTTGGGACTATATAATTAGACGGTTTGAAATCAAAGACGGAGAATTTAGTTTTCAATTAACGAAAGATTTTGACCAATGGGATTATAGCTCTGATGAATACGTAGACTCAAACTACATTCAATCGCCACAAATTATAGCCGATTTTTATGTTGATCGTATAATTGAATAGGGTTACGCACTTAGATGTCGAAAATAGCAGAACGTAAATAGTTTACGTTCTTAGGAGTCATATTTGTTGAACAAAAAAGTTCAACTATGCGCATATTAAAAGAATTATCAAGAAAGGAATTC
>WTCE01000022.1 GCA_013138735.1 Crocinitomix sp.
TCCCGACAGCTCTGTTCTGTTGGGAAATCTGTCACAAATTCAAGTATAGTCATTCCTTTTTTTCTATAAATGAACAAACTCAATACGTAATCTATTTACGTTCTGGTATAATTGCGACGAATCAATACCAAAACTTAATTCATACCCAACTATGAAAATAATTTCATCCATCCAACCCACACTTCTCCCTTTATCTGCTGCCCAGCGAACAGATGAAAAAATTACTGATCCCCATATTGAAATTAAGCGGTAAAAAAACGAATATTAAGTAAACGTTTAAAAATGAATTATTCAAGAATCAAATCAGGAATTACGACCCTGCTATTTGTCTTTGTTTCTATAGCGACAAATGCACAAAACCCTGATCTTATTGAGCATATAGATAACTACAGTTTAAACTTAGAAAGAAAAGTGGACAGTTTGAAAGGCTTGTCTTTCACTGATCAATTTGATGAAATTAAAAACATTCGCAGTATCATTCATTTTTACAGAGATTTGAATATTGACAGTGCTCTAGTTTATAGTAACAAGGAGCTTGAAATTGCAGGGCAAATGGAAGACTTTGATGAACTAGCTAAGGCCAGAATTACTTCGTCCGACCTCTTAAACCAGTTAGGAAAATTTGAACTTGCTAAAAATATACTTTATTATAACCTCAGGGCAAAGGATAAAATTAATGATACTATTATAGCAAGAACGCGATCTGGACTAAGTAATATTCTTATAAATACTGAAGAGTATGATAAATCAATTGTAGAAGGTCTTGCTGCCGCTGAAACCTTTGAGGAGTTAAAGGATAGTAATAATGCGGGCTTTTCATACATTTCAGTTGCAGAAGTGTACTCATTAGCATTAGACAATGAAAAAGAAGGTATAAGATACATCAAGAAGGCCATTATTTTTTTAAATGCTAAAAGTGCTACAAAGGAATACTTAATAGCCGCCCTTATAACTTATGGCGATCTATGCGTCATACAAAATGACTATGAAAATGCACTAAACATTTATTTGGAAGCAAAACAAATAGCAGTTAATAATAATGAATACTGGTACTTTCCGGATATCATGTCAAAATTAGGCAAAGTTTATTATTTTAGAAAAGAGCATGAAAAATCCATTTCCTACCTTGAGAAAGCAGTTAATAGAATGGAAAGTAATGTAATTAGTCAGGCAGCTAAATACGAATACTTGGGCTTAAATTACAGAGATTTGAATCAACCGAAAAAGGCAATTTCATATTTCAATTTATGCTTAGAGTATGAGGAAAGTCCAAGACAATTGAATTATTATAGAGAATATTTAGTAGAATGTTATCTGCAAATTTCTGATTACCAAACGGCCTTCAATATTCAAAAAGAAATATCCGCATATAAAGACGTTATTAATGGCTCTAAACAAAAAGAAAAAGTAACAGAAATTATTGAAAAATATGGGAACGAGAAAAAACAACAAGAAATTAAAACTTTAAACGCCGAAACTGAGCTACAAGAAAACCAAATTAAACAACAAAAGGTTATTCTTTACGGAATAATTGGCTTCTTTTTATTATTAATAGTGTTCGGAATTATTTGGTTGCGAACGCGAACGAAGTTAAAAGAAACCAATAAAAATTTAGAAACCGCACAATTGCAACAACGGTTTCTACGAACCCAATTAAATCCGCATTTTTTCTTTCACGCCTTAACCTCTATTGAAAGTTATATCTATAGCAGTGACAAAAACCAAGCGGCTTCATTCCTACGTAATTTTAGTAAACTAATGCGTAATATTTTGGAGTTTTCAGATGTAAATTTTATTACGTTACAACAAGATATTGATTTTATTAAAAAGTATATTGAATTGCAAGGACTCAGTCATGATTTTAAGTTCAAATCAAATATTAACGTTTCAGAGGAACTTAATCTATCTGACATTTATCTACCGCCAATGTTAATTCAACCCGCAATAGAAAATGCAATATTGCACGGCGCACTCGGAACAGAAAATGGCATAGTATCAATTGATTATACACAAAACAAGGACCAACTTGAAATTAGAATTAGCGATAACGGGAAAACTAAGCCCCAAACATCTTTTGCCGCCAGTAAGCTAAACCGCTCCATGAGCACGGATATTACCCTTAAACGAATAAATAATATTCGACAAGTGCATGGAGTTGAGATCATTTATAAAACTTATCAGCCAAACGAAAACGGATCAGCTGTGATCTTTAGTTTTCCAATCCATTTTAAGCCCAAGTCATAAGTAGACACCATACATTTCTTTTTAGGGAAATCTCCTTTTTTTGCCTGCACCAAATATTAACTCTCCTCAATGGATGTTGTTTTTTCCACACGAAACAACCACTTATCCTCATGGCGTAAAATCACCATTTTTTTCGAAGTAGATTTGGTTTAATAGAAGTTAAACATTAATCCAAATTACAAGCAATTTTATCGAATCTATTTCAGCGAAGAATTAGACAGAACAATACCCTTAACTCACAAATTGCACTAAAAATTTGCACAGTCTTAACTGTTTAATTTCTGAAATATGTCACTGCTAAAACGGTAGATACGAAATTATTTAAGAACTAAAATGAGGCTTATGAACGCAAAAAAGAAGGAAAAAAGTATTCAAAAAATGAATATTAAACCTATAAGCATGAAACAACTGCACATGATCAAAGGTGGTAGCCGAAATGCTATTGTTGAGGAAACGGCAGAAGGTATTTAACCCAAAATAATAATCACTTAAAAACAATTAAAATGAAAAAGAGTATCAAAAAATTTAAAGCTGAAAAAATTTCAATTAAGAAATTAAACCTGCTGATTGGTGGCAGAAACACTATAGTTATTGAAGACGCCGAAGGTATTTAACCCAAGTCATTATCACTTAAAAACAAATTAAAATGAAAAAGTGTATTGAAAAATTTAAGACCAAGAAAATTTCAATTAAGCAATTAAACCTGCTTAAAGGTGGTCGAAATAATGCGATTGTTGAAGAGGATGCCGAGGGATTTTAGTCCCTTACGCTAGAAATAAGACCGGAGCTTGCCAAAAATCCGTTAAAAGAGTAGGCGTTTAATCTAATACAAAATTTATGAAAAAGAGAGATCATGAGGCCTACATTGAATCTGATGTTAGAAACCCAAAATTTATGCAATTAAAAAGCATGGTTATCCTGTTTTTGCTGACACTTTTTGGCACCAGTACACTTGCACAGCCAAATTGCCCAGCAATGGGATGGGAAAATGAACCTATTCAAGATCCTGATGGCTGTTGTATATTATTTGATATGTTGCCCAGTACACTTGATTTTCCATGGGCATATTGGTTCGTAGTTGCGGATGGAGCAACCTATAACAGTAGTACTTACCCTACTGGCGAATTTCCTATTTGTTTTGATGATGCAGGAATGGAAAATGTCGTTGTAACCTATGTTGATGCTTTCGGCATAACGTTATGCGAAAACGATTGGACAGTTTTTGTTGAAACAGGTTGCGCGGTGCCATGTGAAGACTGTGTTGATTTTGTCGGAATTGAAATCACTACTGCAGATGAGTGCACATATGATTTTGAAATGAGCTATACAGTTGATCTAAGTTGCGGTGAAGTCATGATCACTTCACTATTATGGGATTTTGGTGATGGAACCTTTGATACTGAAAGTTCACCTAGTCACACCTTCCCAGATTATGACGCGTATACAGTTACAGCAACAATTGTATATACTGTCGACGGAGAACCTTGTTCTCAAGAGCAAACCGTAACCGCATGGGCATGGGGTTGCGGCGGTGATGGTGACGGATTCGAATGCGCCCCCTTTGAGTTTATCTCAAGTACTGATACTGAAATGACAATGGGATTACCAACAGCTGAGACTTGCGTGGACCCAACTTATCAAATTAATATTACTGAATTTGGTAGTGGAGACCCTTTAGCGCCTGCTACTTTTACCACTACTGAGGTTTCACCAGATGTTTGGGAGGCAACTATAACGGGATTAGATCCATGCACAGCATACGAAGTTCAAGCTGTACTTCTTTGTGATGGCTTAGTGTTAGGCTCCTGTTCAAAAGATGTGCCTTGGGAAACTAATTGCCCTGCGCCATGCACGGGTTGTTTGATTGTTGATGAGATAGCTATTATTAGTTTTGACGGCTGTGAATATCGTTTAGAGGCCGTTTACGAAGAAACAGATGCCTGTGGAGTTATAGATGTCACCTCCGTTTATTGGGATTTTGGAGATGGAAATACGGATGATGATGCTGTTGTTGATGTATCATTTTTATGTGAAGGAATGAAAACTGTTACGGCAACCATTTATTACACCTCTTCTCTTCACCCTGATATTGCATGTGTTGTAGAAATTACTGAGGATATTGATGTAATTGGTTGTGATGGCGAATGCCCACCTCCTTGCGAAGTAATAAACTCACCACCGATTTGTGAAGATTGTCTTGTTTCAGACGGAATTTCACTTGCAACAGCCCCAAGTGGGTGCGTATACCAGTTTATAATGGATTATGCAACTAATGAAGCTGAATGTGGTACAATTGGTATTATTTCTATCGAATGGGATTTTGGTGATGGAACAACAGGCACTGGTCCTATTGGAAATCACACTTATGCTGGAGACGGCACTTATACCGTAACTGGAGTGATCACTTACCTTTCTTCAGCTTTAGGCATAGAATGCACACATAGTGCATGCCTAGAAGTTCATGTAACAGGTTGCGGCGGTCATGCTCCCAAAATGGCTGAAGGACCTGGAAGTGGAATTACTGCTACTACAGTTCCAAACCCAGCAGACGAAATGGTAACTATTACGGTACTTGACCCAAATAATTCTTCAGGTGTGGATCAGCTTGAATTGGTCATTTTCGATATCAATGGTCGCGAAGTATACCGTGGAAATACAACACTTGGATCGCAAAAAATGATAAATGTAAGTCACTTTGAAAGTGGCCTTTATATCTATGAAGTTCGAGATGGTGAAACTGTAATCTTGAAAGAGAAGTTATTGATTAAATAAGCATTTTATCAAATACAGAGCAAATCGTGAATTGAACCACTGCGTAATTTTGCGTGGTGGTTCTTTTTTTTAAAAGTATTGCCTATTACATAATGATAGCAAGAAGAACTTGCCAAAAACCCACTAAAAAAGTAAGCGTTTAATTTAATACAAAACTTATGAAAAAGAGAAAAAATGAATCCACCTATCCAATGATTAGGAGGCCAAAGTTTATGCAATTCAAAAGTATGATTTTCATGTTCTTACTGACACTTTGCGGAACCAGTGCACTTGCACAGCCAAATTGCCCAGGAATGGGATGGGAAAATGAACCTATACAGGATCCAGATGGCTGCTGCATTTTGTTTGACATGTTACCAAGCACACTTGATTTTACATGGGCATATTGGTTCGTAGTTGCAGATGGTGAAACCTATAATAGCGCTACCTACCCAGATGGCAATTTTGAGGTTTGCTATGATGACCCTGGGATGGAAAATGTCGTTGTAACTTATGTTGATGGTTTGGGTGTCACGTTATGCGAAAATGACTGGACTGTTTTTGTTGAAAAAGGTTGTGAAACAACTTGCGAAGATTGCATCAATTTTGAAGGCATTGACATTCTTGCATCCGTTGGCTGTGAGTACACTTTTGAAGCAGATTTTGAATTTACAGATGCTTGTGGCGATATTACCCTAAACTTTATTTATTGGGATTTTGGTTTCAATGGTCCAGATGGGACTGAGTATGGTGAAACAGCAGTTTTTGATGCAGCCTTTTTGTGCGCGGGAACATATCGTGTTATAGCATATATTTCATTCACTACTGAATCAGGTGAAGTATGTATTGATTCAACTTCAATTTTAGTAGAAGTTGCCGACTGTGATGATTTATGCTCCTCCTGTTATTTAACTGAATGTGTTGATGCATCTCCTTTTGTAGTTGGGTGGACCGGCGGTGATGATTGTAAACCCACTTTTTGGTTTCATTATTCAGTAAACGAAGAATGTAAAGACATTGATCCTGCAAGCATATCATTCGACTGGGATTTTGGTTACCCAAGTGGAACTGACACATCCCCAACAGGCACTATTACGCATGAATTCCCATGTAATGACATATATCTTGTAACTCTAACTTTTAATTACAGGTTTATGGGCGAAATTGAAGATAGATCATGTACCATGACAATTGAATGGGAAACTACAACCTGTGACAAAGGATGTCGTGATAAAATGAGGGAAAAGACTGTAAGCGATTTTACAAATAGTCCCTTAGCCGCCACAACTGTGCCAAATCCAGCAAACGATATCGTCAACATAATGGTTCTTGACCCTACTAATTCTTCAGATATAAGTCAATTGGTTTTGGTTGTTTTTGATATCAACGGTAAAGAAGTTTTTCGTGACAATATGAGTCTCGGATCGCAAAAAATGATAGATGTAAGTTCATTTGAAAGTGGCCTTTATATTTATGAAATTAGAGACGGTCAAACTGTAATACTGAAAGAAAAATTATTGATTAAATAAGCATTAACCCGAAGCTGATCAAATCATGAATTGAACCACTGCGTAATTTTGCGCGGTGGTTTTTTTTCTCTAGAAATGAATATTGAATTAGAATGACTGTTATTCAAACTGATTGCAAGACCCTATTTTAGAACATTAACATGTCCATTGATCTTATGACGTTGATCGCTTTTGGTTTCACCAAAATCAAGTGTCCACACATAAGTTCCGTCATCTACCAATTGGCCGCCATAAGTTCCGTTCCAACCGTGCGTAGCATCATAAGATTCAAAGAGTAATTCTCCCCATCTATTAAAGATCATTAAGTGATAATCATAGATATCCAATCCTGAAACAAATACAGGTTTAAATTCTTGGTTAAAAGCATCCCCATCTGGCGTAAAGCTATTTGGAATAAAATACAAGACATCTTCTTTAATTAAGATCGTTCTTTGAGCTGTATCAGCACAGCCAAATTCATTACTTACGATTAAATCAATGGTATACTGCGTATCACCAACTCCCGGATAAGTGTGTTCCGGTTCAAATTCATTCGACAATGAAGTTTCATCTCCAAAGTTCCAAATGTATGCCGTAGCGTTTGTTGAATGATTGTTAAATCGAACATGCGGATCTGAGACATAAACATCATCTGGGAAATATGTAAATGCTGCAGACGGGACAGGATATACTTCGATATAATCATAATACGTAGCTGAATTTATACAGCCATCTGCAGAAGTCACTGTCAATGTGATATCATATACACCAGTAATGTCATAATTATGTGTCACAGTAGAACCTCCACCTATGCTGCCGTCGCCAAACTCCCATGCGAATGATTCACCTGGGTTAAGACTGTTAAACATTACAAATAGTGGCGGACAATCTGCCAATTGATCACCTGTAAATAGTACAATTGGTAATGGGTTTACTGTGATGGTAACAGCATCAGATTCGATACATCCCAATGCATCTTCACCAATAACAGTATAAGTTGCGGTAGCTCCAGGTGTAAATGAAACTCCATTCACTACTCCATCATCCCATGTGTAAGTGCCACCAACTCCAGCACCAGTTCCATTCAATACGGTTTCATCTCCAACACATATTTCAAAGTCAGGTCCAGCATTAATTTCAGGTAATGCACTTACCGTAATTGTAACCAAGTCTGCATTTTCGCAACCATTTTCATCCGTTCCTGTCACGGTATATGTTAGGGTTTCGATTGGCGTAAATGGTTCGCCATCAATTATACCTAAATCCCAAACGTAAATACCATCTGGGCCTGCACCGCTTGCTACTAATACTGTTTCGTCTCCAAAACAAATAACTTGATCTGGCCCACCATCTACAGCTGGTAATGGATTAACATTGATCGTAACATCATCCGTATTTACGCATCCGTTAGCATCTGTTCCAGTTACGGTATAAGTTGTTGTAATTAAGGTTGCAAATAATTCGCCATCAATTATGCCGCCATCCCACTCATAAGTTCCTCCTACTCCAGCTCCAGAACCCGAAAGTGAAACACTTTCTCCGGCACATACAGTAAAATCTTCTCCTGCGTCAATTATTGGTAATGGATTTACGGTCACTTCCATCTCGTCCGTATCCACACATCCATAAGGACCTGTGCCCGTTAATGTATAAATTGCAGTAGCAGGAGGACTAAAAGCCACGCCATCTGCTACGCCACCATCCCATACATAAGCCACAACACCTGGACCGTCTGATTCTAATATTATTAAATCACCTAAACATATTTCAAGATCGGGTCCTGCGTCTACAGGTGGTAGTGCATGAACAATAACCTCTACCGTAGCTTCACAATCATCAGGCGAGTCGCTTGTCGCTGTATAAGTTGTTGTACCCAATCCTGGTTCAAAAGGCTCACCATTGATTACCCCGTCGCTCCAAGAAATTGCGGCACCACTCTCTGAAGTAGCGCTTAATGTAATTTCTTCTCCTAAACAAACTTCAGTTACTGGAGCAGTAACGGTTAAGGGAATACAAACAAATTTGAAATCATCTACACCAACCCAGGTCTCAGCTCCAACCTCATGCAAACTTACAGTAATGTGTGTGGCATCATTTGGCGCCACAAATTCAACCTCAACATAAGCCCACTCGCCTACAATATATTCGAATGTTAATGCTATTTCTGTTCCAAAATCTAGTCCGCCAACAGATGCGCCCAATTCTATATTTGTTGTAATACCGCCAAAGGCATATTTATTCCAAAATGAAATAATGTAAGTGTTTCCTGATGTTAATGGGCTTGTCAATTCGAGTGCAACAATATCAATTTTATGTAAACCAACTAACCAATCTCCTTCGTATGCAGGTGCATAGGTGCCAAAACCAAAAGTTGTAATTAAGTCTAAATTGGGAACGCCACCCGCTCCAAAATCTTCTAACCCCGTGCAGTTTGGAACCGCCGCATTAAATGCAGGATTCGTCATGTTAATTCCTTCAACTCCAGTATTATCCTCGAAACTTCCGTTTATAAACTCTTGTCCATGCAGCTGAAAAATTCCGCATAGGAATAGAATGGTCAGTAAAGACAAGGGTTTATGGTTGAATTTTTTCATTTTAATTAAATAGGGCTGGTTAAGCACGAACAATATACATAAAGTTCTTTATAAACGTTTAATAAGCGGGCGAGTTGCCTTTGAAATTGAGCGCTTTAGCGACAGCTAACTTAACGGAACAAAGTAGTGTTTCCACTAATGCGTCCAGTTCTGCCATTTACCAAATTATAATCCAAGACCCAAGTAAATACACCCGGATTTTCATCTCTATTATGATACGTTCCGTCCCAGCCTATGTCTTGATCAGAAGTTTCGAAAACACGTTCGCCGTATTTATTGTAAACCTCTAAATGCACTTCTTCCAAATTATATCCTTGCACAAAGAGGATGTCATTAATTCCATCTGCGTTAGGAGAAAAACCAGAAGCCACTCCAATGCCTTCAATAAAATTGACCAATACGATAACCGTATCATAGGCAAAACAGCCATTTTGATCAGTAAACAGAACTATAAAAGTTTCATCATTACCAGGACTTGCTGTTGTTACATTACAAGTGGGGCATTCAATTTCAAAGTCAGGACTCCAAACATAAGAACCTGGCAAAGAACTATTGGCTATTAAATTAGCTGTACCGCCCGTATTAATAATTGTATCTAATTCAGCGGTAAGATCAGGTGCTGGAAGTACAACTACATCAACCGTAGTTGCAAGTTGGCATCCATCTGAAGAAACACCAATAACGGTATACGTAATTGTTCCATCCATATCTGGTGTATGCGGTTCTCCGTCCACCACATCATGATCCCAAATATAAGTAGCTGCGCCGCTTCCAGTAAAAATTACAGATTCGCCAAAGCAAATTTCAGAAGGTTCAACAGTTGCAGTAACCTCTGGTAATTCATAAACCGTTACGGTAACCGAATTAGAATTTTCACAAGAAATTGGCCCTAAATAACCAATTACTGTAAATGTAAATGTTCCTGGATCTGTCGGGAAAAATGGCGTGCCGTCAGTAGCGCCCATATCCCAAACATAGGTATCTGCTCCGCCACCACTAAAAATAATCGATTCACCCATACATATTTCAGTTGGTGTGGCAGTTGCTGTTACTGCCGGATTAGGATAAACAGTAATATCAACCGTCTCTATGTTTTCGCAACCTGTTGCTGCAATTGTACCTACAACTGTATACGTAAACGTTCCGATTGCCGCAGGAGTAAATGCCAAGCCATCTGTAATACCGCCATCCCAAGCGTAAAGATCTGCTCCACCTCCTGTAAACGTAATTGATTCACCCAAACAAATTTCCGCCGGTGTAGCAGTTGCTGTAACAACTGGTAAAGGATTAATAATTAAATCAATTGTTGCTGTATTTTCACACCCATCAATCGAGGTTCCTGTAACTGTATAGGTAAATGTTCCAGCTGCCGCAGGAGTAAAAGGTACACCATCTGACACGCCAGCATCCCATGTATAGGAATCTGCTCCGCCACCTGTAAATGTGGCCGATTCGCCCAAACAAATTTCAATTGGACTAACTGTCGCGGTAACTATAGGCAAAGCATATACAACAACATCTGTAGAGGCTGTGCTAGAACAGCCCGTTGCCGTAATTGTACCAATAACCGTATGCGTAAAAGTTCCAGCTGCTACGGGGAAAAACGCAACCCCATCTAATACTCCTAAATCCCAAACATAAGTATCTGCGCCACCACCAGTAAATGTTATGCTCTCGCCTAAACAAATTTCATGTGGCACTGCCGAAGCCGTTACTGAAGGCGTATCATTGACAATAACATCAACCAATGCCATATTCTCGCAACCTGTAATAGCATCTGTGCCAGTAACTGTAAACGTAAATGTTCCAGCTGCCAATGGAGCAAATGCTACACCATCCGTTACACCACCATCCCATACATAAGCATCAGCGCCTCCTCCATTAAATATTATCGTTTCGCCAAGGCAAATTTCACTTGGTGTTGCAGTTGCTGTAACCGCTGGTAATGGATTTACAGTTAAATCAACTGTTGCCGTGTTCATGCATCCATCTCCTAAGGTTCCTGTAACTGTATATGTCACTGTTCCTGCTGCTGCTGGAGTAAACGGAACTCCATCTGTTACACCTAAATCCCAAGCATATGAAACTGCACCGCCGCCTGTAAATGTTGCTGATTCGCCTAAACAAATTTCAATTGGATCAACAACTGCTGTAACGACTGGAAGGTCGAATACGGTAACATCAACCGTTGCGGTGTTAGTACATCCAGTTGCTGCGATTGTTCCTGTTACAGTATGCGTAAATGTTCCACTTGCCGCTGGAAAAAATGCCACGCCATCCGTTACTCCTAAATCCCAAGCGTAGCTATCTGCTCCGCCTCCTGTAAACGTAATAGATCCACCCAAACAAATTTCATCAGGTGTAGCTGTTGCCGTCACCACAGGATTATCATTCACGATTACATCAACCGTTGCTGTGTTTTCGCATGTAGTTGTCGTATTTGTTCCTGTAACGGTAAAAGTAAACGTACCTGCTGCTGCTGGCACAAATGGAACACCATCTGTTACACCACCATCCCAAACATAAGTGTCTGCACCGCCGCCTGTAAATGTGATAGATTCGCCCAAACAAATTTCAGTTGGCGCTGCTGTTGCTGTTACTACAGGAAGTGCATGGACGGTTAAATCTACCGTGGCAGTATTTACACATCCACTTGGTCCAGTCCCTGTAACAGTATAAGTAATTGTTCCGGCGGCAGCTGGTGTAAACGCCACGCCATCTGTCACTCCTAAATCCCAAGTATAAGAATCCGCTCCGCCGCCTGTAAATGTGGCTGATTCGCCTAAACAAATTTCAAGTGGACTTACAGCTGCTGTTACAACAGGAAGATCATTTACAGTGACATCAACCGTTGCCGTGTTTATGCATCCAGTTGCTGCAATTGTTCCTGTTACAGTATGCGTAAATGTTCCGCTTGCTGCTGGAAAAAATGCCACACCATCTGTTACACCCAAATCCCAAGCGTAGCTATCTGCCCCGCCTCCTGTAAACACAATAGATTCTCCCAGACAAATTTCATCAGGTGTTGCAGTTGCCGTCACCACAGGATTATCATTCACAATTATATCAACAGTTGCTGTGTTTTCGCATGTAGTTGTCGTATTTGTTCCTGTAACGGTAAATGTAAACGTACCTGCTGCTGCTGGCACAAATGGAACACCATCTGTTACACCACCATCCCAAACATAAGTATCTGCACCACCGCCAGTAAATGTGATGGATTCGCCCAAACAAATTTCAGTTGGGGTAGCTGTTGCAGTTACCACAGGAAGCGCATGGATGGTTAAATCTACCGTAGCGGTATTTATACATCCATTTAATCCAGTCCCTGTGACGGTATGCGTAATTGTTCCGGCAGCAGCTGGTGTAAATGCTACGCCATCTATCACTCCCAAATCCCAAGTATAAGAATCCGCACCACCGCCTGTAAATGTTGCTGATTCGCCAATACAAATTTCTACTGGATCAACTGTTGCAGTTACGACAGGCAGAGCCAATACTGTGACCTCTACTGTTAAAGGACAGTCACTTGGCGAAACCGAAGTAGCGGTATACGTTGTTACTCCTACAGAAGCAGGAAAAAACGGAACACCATTCGTCACACCCATGTCCCAATTAACTGCGGCGCCAATAGCCGAAGTTGCATCTAATGTTAAAGGTTGATCAAAACATAATGTAGTATCACTAAAAGGTGTAATTAACGAATCGCAATCAAATCGATATAAGCGCACGTGACCTGCAGAAACACCTGTTCCATCATTCACATAAGCGGCATCTGCTAAAATATTTCCAACGTCATCTAAACCAACAGACCAACCAGAGCGATCGTAAATCATCTCGCCCAATACATTCGTGCCTTTTTGAATCCATACACCTCCAATATTTTCGAAAACCTGAACATGACCTGATTCAGCAGTGGCTTCATCATTTTTAGGGCCGCCAATTGCGACTGTATTTCCCAATTCATCTAAGCTCACGGACCAACCATAATTATCATCAGCTGCTACTCCGTCTAAATCTCCTCCAATTTGCGTCCATACGCCAGCAATATTTTCAAACACTCTGACATGACCCGCATTTACACCAACCCCATCATTTTTTGCACCACCTATTGCTAAAACACTTCCGTTACCACTTAAAGATAGTGTTCGCCCAAATTCGTCACCTGCAGCTTCACCATCCATGTCACCACCAATTTGCGACCATGTTCCACCACTAAATTCATATACTCTGGCATGGCCCGCAAAGGAACCCATTCCGTCATTTTTATAAGCACCTACTCCAACTATTGTTGCGTCTGAGCTTAAACTAACGGCACAACCGCTCCAATCGTAAGACGCTTCACCGTCAATATCAGTACCAACCTGTGTCCAAACTCCTGCTAAGTTTTCATAAACTCTTACATGACCTGATTGTGGACCTGAGCCCGTATTGATTGTTGCGCCAATTGCGACAAAAGTACCGTCGTTATTTAAACTTACAGCGGTTCCAGATAAATCACCAGCAGTTTCGCCGTCAATATCTGCTCCTATTTGTGTCCAAACACCTGCAGAAAATTGATAAATTCTTGTATGTCCTGCATCAAGACCAGCTCCATCATTATTTGGAGCTCCAATTGCAACAATATCTCCCGTAGAATTAATGCTTACAGCCGTTCCAAAAGCATCATCAGCAGCCTCACCATTAATATCGGCTCCCACTTGGGTCCAGACATCTAAAATATTTTGATAAACCCGGACGTGACCAATACCCCCATTTAGTGGTGCACCAATTGCAACAAAGTTGCCACTACCACTTAGGCTAACGGATGATCCACTTCGATCTCCTGCTGCTTCACCGTCAATATCCAATCCGATCTGTGTCCAATCTTGCGCAATAAGAGATGTACCTATTAAAAATAGGAATCCTGTTATTACACTCTTCAAGAAAGGAATTGTCTTCATTCTCACAGTAGATTTAACAAATATAAAGCTAGGTTTTTATAAAACGATTGTAAAATCGAGTAGTTGTCTAAAACGTTTTATAAATCACAATATAATGGTTAATTGCAAGGGATTTAGTAAAAAATTGGATTAATTGTTCTTTGAAAAGGGCAAGTTATATGAAGTCCCAAAAATGTTTGTGCTTTTTTACTGCGAAATTTGTTAAAATTAGGTACAAAAAAAAAGTCTAAACGATAAACGTTTAGACTTTTTATATTATAATTGAGTTATAATTTTAATTTTTTTCTAATCTTCGTCTTCGTCTCCGTCTCCTACACGATCGTCGATTAGTTCATCATCATCTTCATCAGATTCATCATCATCATTATCTGGATCAACAATTACGTCATCATCTTCATCAGATTCATCATCATCATTGTCCTGATCAACAATACCTCCACCATCACTCCCATCAAGGTTTCCACGAGTTTGAGAATCATCATCAAAAAATTCTAATCCAAAAGCGTCTTGATGCTCATCACAACGAGTAACATCTTCTTTTGTACAAGAATCAAACAACAAGATTGCTGTTAAAATTGACAATATGTATAAAAATTTCTTCATCTCACTAAGCACAATTGGCTTTTAGTTAAACCAAAGATACAAACAAATATCTGTTAATGCAAATCTTTTTTTCATTTTTATTCTTGAAACTTCTCAGCACCACCTAATTTAAGGATAACTTTTGTACCTAAACATTCACCATTATCACCATTCATTTGAAAGGGGCCTATAATTAAAAGGTTCTCACCTGTTAAGCGCCGCAATATTTCAATTCGTCTATTGGTAATTTCAACTCCTTTAGATTCATGATCGCCTGCAATCTGATCCTTTTTGGCAGCCAAACTATTGTCAATACCCAAACCATTGTCGATCACTTCAAAAACAACTTCACCAAACTCTTGGTATACCTTTACTTCGATTTGCCCTTTTCTTTCTAAGGATAATACACCATGAATAATACTATTTTCAACAAATGGTTGCAGAATCATTGAAGGAATTTCAATCGATTCGGTATCTAATGCGGAAGAAACGTCAATTGTGAATTCAAACTTATCAGAAAAACGCATTTTTTCTAAGCCAAGATATAATTCAATCCGCTCTATTTCTTCTTGCAAGGTGACAATAAAATTATTGGCGGCCGAACTGTCCAAATTCATCCGGATCAATTTGGCGAAATTTGAGAGGAATTTATTGGCAGATCTTTTGTTAGAACTATTAATGAAATATTGGATGGAATTTAAGGAGTTAAAAATGAAGTGCCTATTCATACTTGCATTTAAGGATCGTTGTTCCAAAAACAATAATCTATTTTTAAGATCCAATTTCTCATTGTCCTGTTTTTGCTTGAGCACACGAATCCGCGATTGAAAAACGTAGACAATTATTAAGAATCCAGCTAAAACCATTAATGCTATAAACCACCACGATTTCCAAAACGGAGGATGAATAACCAGATTGACTTCTTGTATGGTTGACCAATCTTTACTTTTATTCATTGCTCTTACCTGAAAGGTATAAGTACCCGGTTGTAAAAATGAATAGGTTGCATAATTTGACTGTGAAACGGGAGACCATTGTTCATCCACACCAATTAGGCGATACTCGTATTGCACGGATTTTGGATTTTTGAGATTGATTCCTATAAAATCAAATGTCAAGTGATTCTTATTATGCGGAAATTCAATCGTTCTGGGCACATTAAAAACTGAATCTAATTCGTGCTCATATTCGTTATAATTGAATTTTTCCATGAAGAGTCGTATACCTGTAATATGCAACACGGGAAGTTCATAATTAAATAACGTTTCGCTTGCTGACGGATCAATTTTACCAAGGCCTCGCGCAGTTCCTACCCAAATATTCCCCTCAGTATCTTCATACAACGCATTGATATTCGTTTCTTCATCTATTAAACCTTCAGCTGTACCATAATTGTTTATCGTGTAATTTCGTTTATCTAGATTATCATACTCTACTTGATAAACCCCTTTCATTCCAGATATCCAAACACTACCATCTTTACTAGTCACGAGTCCCAATATATTTTTTGAACGGTAATTTCTTGCGTCTAAATGGAACCGGTAGACTTTGCGATTTGAATTCATGACAAATAGGCCGTTTTCAGTTCCGATCCATAAGTTTTTTTGATAATCTGATGTTAATGCATTGATTTTCAATTCAGGCAGCTCAACATGCTCATAAGTTTGGAAATCTCCTTTGGCGTCAAAAACATATAAACCTGTCGATTCTGTTCCACAGTAGATTTTGCCGTTTAGCTTATATAATTTATTGATATTCAAATCAGGATAATACATATAAGCAGAATCATTTTGCATCACAATGAGTCCTTCATCACCGCCCATTAACATGGTTTGGCTATTTGCCAGGGCCATGGTTCTAATTTTTGGAAACTTGCCTTGCAATGGATGGGCAACTGGTTGACTGTTTTCATCTAAAATCGCTAATCCTTGCGAGGTTCCTATCCATGTGCGGTTTAATGAATCTTGAAAGGTAACCCAAACCGTATTATCAAAAATAACTCCTTCACGACTACGGATGTATTCAACACCACCGTCTGAACGAAAAAGTGTGACGCCACTATCATAGGTTCCAAAAATAAACCCTCCACTAGTATCCTGAGCAACAGACAAAACTAAATCACTCCCTAATTCATCATTCGCCGTATAGTATACAATCGAAGTTCCTGAGAATTTAAGTAAACCACTTCCATTGGTCCCCATCCAAATATTTCCTTCATGATCCTTAAAGAGACAATCCAATCCAAATCCCATTAAACCATTTGAATCATCAAAATACAATGTGTCCTTTTCATTGATCAAAAAAGCACCAGCGTTTTTACTGATCCCAAAAATCATATCTTCACTTATAACAACAGCTGAAGCCGAAGTGAAATTTAAATCATAATTAACGGACTCACCCGTCAATAAATCATAGGAAAACAAACCAACATGGCGTGCTGTTACGTAAAGTTTATCATTGTGGATACTAACTGATCTAACACTAATATCTTCGAATCCAGGAATTAAGAGCTGACTAAATGCTTCACCATTCCAAATGTGCAATCCCTTTTTCGAACCACATATCAAAATGGAATCGCGATAGGAAACGGTAGATCTTATATAGTATTCCTGCGCAATTGTGTCGCCAACTTGAGAGAACTCAGAATTATTTAAATGTATGAGCCCTGTATTACTAGCAAAGTACATTTCTCCTTTTAACTCGGCGATATCATTAATCCGATAACTTTCCTGAAAATTGTGCGTGATTATTTCTTTCTTTTGGAAAACAGCGACTCCTTTTGAAGTAGCAACCCATAAAACACCACGCTCACTCACATACAATCGTCTTACTTTATTATCTGGAAGTCCATCATCAATTGAATAGTTTTTAAACTCAATTCCATTATAGCGACTTAATCCGGAAGAAGTTCCAACCCATAAATAGCCGTGCTGATCTTGACAGATGTCAGTTACTTGAGATTGGGCCAATCCATCCTCAACAGTATAACTTTTGACATTATAATGCTGCGCAAAGGAGAATAACGTGAAAATTGATGCTAAGGCAACGAGAAGACTCTTCACCTATTATAAGGATTTAAGCGTTTTAACAAAACTAGAAACACGGTTTCTTGCAACAGAAAGAAGTTTACCATTCTTTAAAATTGCAAAATGGCCATCTTCGTTCAAATATTCTTTCAAATAATCCATATTTACAATATGTGATTTATGAATGCGATAAAATATATCTGGCGTTAAAATACCCTCGTAAATTTTTAAGGTACGTGTATCCAAATAACGTGTGCCGTCTGCGAAATACAAGATCGTACAATTGCCTGAAGCTTCTAAGTACATAATATCGTTAATATCAATCAACTTAATTCCTTTTGTATGGCTAATTGCTACCTTATTTCCATAACCTTGCGATTCCATGGAAGAAGAAAGGTTTTTAATAGACTCAAAATAGGTGTCAAAATTACCTGGGTTCTCAGTAAACGTAGATTTAGCTTCTTTAATTTTAGTAACTGCTCGAATTAAATCATCAATATCAACAGGTTTTAAAACGTAGTGAATTGCATTTGCATTGAAAGCGCGCAAGGCGTAATCTTTAAATGCCGTAACAAATACCACTAAAAAATTTCGATTTTCAATTGTATCCAATAAATCAAACCCTTCTGATCCACTTGGCATACGAATGTCCAGAAAAACGACATCTGGTTTCAATTCTTCAATTTTTTGTTTAGCCGTGGTGATATTACCTGCATCTGCTATGACTTCAACATCCTCACAGTAATCATGTAATAACATGGTGAGATTTTTTCTTGCCAAATCCTCGTCGTCTACTACTATCGCTTTTAATTTCATTTCCTAAATGTATTATGGTTTCATGATTTGATTTGTCACTATTGATCAAATCATTGCGCCCGATTTTTTCATGGTTCAAGCTTATAATATTACACGCTTTTTTCAAGAACCTTAATAAGTTTCTTCTAAAAATACAAATTACATTGGAATACCATTTAATCTGTTTTTAATACATTTTAATAAAAAGATACACCTCTACGCCCAATTTTTCCCTTATGGTTTGCTTTTTTAGCTTAGATTGCAATTGAAAACATCTAAAAACACGCTTATGATCAACACTTTACAGAATGATGCATTAAAACGAAATTGGATTTTTAACGACAATGGCAACTAGTTAAACCAATTCGAAAAAAGCGCCCGACAATTTTAATTGCCGGGCGCTTTTTTTATGTTCTAATGTCAAATCGGGATTTCTTACCCCCTTTTTAGGCCACCTTTATTTGATGGTTCACCTAATGTTTTCTTATCATCCTCTTTCTTATCATCAGCTGGCTTCATTGTTCCACCACTAGCTACGTATTTAACCGTGTAGGTTGTTGTTGCCACTTGGTTTCCGTTTTTAGCGCTAATACGAATTGTATTCGAACCTGCTTTTAATTTTAAGGTTGACACTATTTCACCAGAAGTGGAATTGAATGTGAAACTTGTTATTCTAACCCCGTTAACTGTGAGTGTTATTCCCGACTTACTTTTTACGTTTGTTACTTTAGTTTTAAGTACAAACGTTGGAGTTTTCACCGTTTTTGTAGCAGAAGCCGGATTCACATTTCTGAAAACTGGTTTTTTAGCAACTTGCTGACCACCGCCACCATTGTTGTTTTGTTGCGTTCCTGTTCCCAAATTTTTGGCAGGTTTTTTATAGGTAATGATGTATGAAACGGTCGCCTTTTTGTTTCCATTAACCGCATCAACCTTTATGGTATTGGCACCTTCACGTAACCTAACCGTTGCCGACATAGTTTTAGAAGCCGAGCTAAAGGTAAAGTTTGTTGTTTTAGTTCCATTAATGGTTAATGTTAAATTGGATTTAGACATCACGTTTGTAGCCAATGTTTTTACAACATAGGTTGACTTATTAGTAGTTGACGTACTAATTTTAGGCGACATCCTTGTCAATTTAGGCGTTAAAACTGCCCCTTGTTTGTCTCCAAATGTACCGCCATTATCTCCACCAGTACCAACTTGCTGTGCGGCTTGTTTCTCATACGTTATATAATATGTCAATGAGCTTGATTTGCCATTATTCGCTTCTACCTTAATAGAATTTACACCTTGGTTTAATCGAATTACAGCCGCCATTTGTTTGGTTGAACTGTTATAATTAAAGGCAGATGTCTTCACACCGTTCACAAATAATTTAATCTCGGATTTGCTTTTAACGTTAATTACTTTTGTTTTCAATGTTAACGTTTGTGACTTCACCGTGACTTTTTTTGTGACTGGGCTAACTGGTGTAATCTTAGGAGCAACTGCTTCTTGCACCTTAGTTCCACCACCACCGCCATCAGTTCCAACGCCGTCGGTACCTAATCCGTCTGTTTTTCCGCCATCATCCTCACCCGGTGCAATTCCGCCAGGAATGGTTAATGAAATTGTATAGGTTACGGTTTCAGTACTACAATCATTGCTCAAATTAAACTGAATTGTATTTGAGCCTGCTTGCAATGTAATTCCTGATAAAGTAACACGTGTACCATCAAAACTAATTGATCTACTTACGCCGTTTACTAGAGCTGTTACATCACCAGCATCTTCTACATTTGTTGTTCCTAAAATAATCGTATAAGGATTAACTGTAGTTGCAGTACTTAGTCTATTTGGTGTAATTAAGCTAGTTGTAATTGGTGAACAAGGATCCTCACAAACGCCATCCCAACCTGGGTTGGCTACGTAATCTCCAAATGGCTCACCAGCAGCACTCATATTACAACCTGAACGAATCCAAACACCTACAATACATCTACCTAGTTTATCACCAGTTGCAGAGAAAGTACCTGTCATTCCTGTTACATCAGTTAATAATTGTGTCGACCCATCATCTAAATTTAAAATGACATTAATCAAATCTCTGTCAGACAATGCGGTTGTTGTTTTATTATCCGCAGCGAAAGTTGCAGACACTTCTGGCACACAATCTTCATCTTCTAAAATATAAGATACAGCATACGTTACAGTCACGGTTCCGCAATCATTTTCTAAGGTAACAACTGCAGTATTTGTAGGCAATGAAATATAAGGCATTTCAAAAATCACTGTTCCTGAAGAATAAGTGAAATCAATTGACGCGCCATTTAAGGTTACCGTAACTTGATCTGCTGTCACATTTTCGACAGTCAAAGAAACGGTATACGTATCGCCTTCGACAGTTACTTCAGATTCGGTTGGAGAAACCATTGTATAAGTTGGTGGTGCGCAAGGTGCATCATAAACTACATTTACTCCACCTGTTACGCGCTCACAACCATTTACTACAATTTCAATCTCATTAGAACCATCATTTAAAACCAAAGGCGCTTCTAATTGCTGCATACCCATATCATATTCGAATGGAACAGCTACGCCATTAAATCTTAAAATAATGTCTCCTGGATCTTCAATGTTAAGAATAGTGGCAAAGAATACTAAATCTTGCTCAACTAAAACCATTCCATCCGTTAGACCATTAATAATAATCTCAGGAATGTCACAATGATCGTGATCAATCGTATAGGTAACAGTTTCTGAACTACACTCATTTCCAAATGTAATAGCCACCGTGTTTGAACCTTCAACCAATGGAATGCTTGCAATTGCAATTACGCCACCAGTGAATGTATGCGCAACTGTGCTTCCATTTAATGTTGCTGAAATTGTTTCAGCCGAAACGTTTGATGTGTTCAAGCTCAATGCAATTGATTCCTCTTCTGTTTCAGAAACCAATGTACTTGGCGAAACTAAGCTGTAGGAAACTGGTGTACATGGTAATGTATATGTCACCTGAATCTTGTTAGTTGCAGTTTCGCAACCATTTGCAGTTAATTGAATTGTGTTTACTCCTTCGTTCAAGTTTAACATTGCAGTTACGGTTCCACTTCCAACATCAAATGCGAATGGTTTTACAGCTCCATTTAGTGTTAGTAATAATTGCGCTTTTGCATCAATGTTAGTTACCGTACCTACAAAGTTGTAGATAGGCGCTCCAGCTGTTAATGCGTTTGCAGACAAGTTAACACTAGGCGTGCTACAATCATCATGTGTAATAGTATATGTAATATTCTCATTACTACATGGATTTACCAATCGCACTACAATTGTGTTAGCGCCATCTTTTAAGTTGATTCCGTTTATTGACAGAATACTACCACTTAATGTAAATGGAATTGGCAACCCTGCATTGGTTACATTGATGCCTCCTGTGTTTACATGTTGTACAACCAAATTAATGTTGTAGCTACCCTCAGCGCTTTCAGCAGAAAGTGATGATGGACTACCCAATGTATAAGAAATTGCTGTACAAGGAATCGTATAATTAACAGTGAATGTTTTGTTAACACTTTCACATCCGTTAGCAATCACCTTAATTGTATTGTTTCCTTCAGCTAAAGTCAAATTTGCATTTACGCCACCTGAAACAGGATCGAAAACGAATGGTACAGGTGCATCATTTAACAAGACTTGAATCGCGCCAGAAATACCGACATTTGAAACATTCGCTTGGAAG
The DNA here is from genome assembly GCA_013138735.1 of Crocinitomix sp. GTDB lineage: Bacteria > Bacteroidota > Bacteroidia > Flavobacteriales_D > Crocinitomicaceae > Crocinitomix. The sequence continues at coordinate 22,165 of WTCE01000022.1, forward strand.
TTATACAATGATTCCGTCACCGTACTTGGATTTGCACCAAGTGTTATTAACGGTGGATCACATCCTTCGTAAATGATTGCGTAATTCACAACATCTGAACTACAGTCATTTTCCATACTTACAATCACGTTGTTGGTCCCGTCAATCAAATCAATACCTGTTATAGTAATAATCTTCGAATCGGGGTTGTACATGAACGGAATTGAAGTTCCATTTAATTTAACGCCAATTTGACCAGCATTGTCTATACCAAAAACACTCAATGTAATTTCAAATTCGCTTTCAACCGAAACTGTTGGTATTACACTTGGAGACATTAAAGTATGCGAAATTTTGTCGCAAGGTGTCTCGTAAGTTAAAGTCGCATCAGCAGAAACAGTTTCACAACCATTGGCTTGTATGTCTACTCTATTGCTTCCGTCCAATAATGGAAATTCAGCAGTTAATAGATGTGTTACTGGTTCGAAATCAAAATCTGCTGGTAAACCATTTACCAATAAGACGATATCAGAAGCATCAGACACATTTGTAACAATTACCGCCAAGTTGAAAATTCCCTCAGTAACAACCATACCTGGATAGATACTGTTGATAATAATTACTGGAGGTTCACATCCAACATAATTAATGGTATACGTTACAGTGCTTTCGCTACAGCCATTAGACATAGCAACCACTACTGTGTTAGCACCATTCTCTAAACTCAGTCCTGCCAATACAATGTTTCCAGAAATTGGATCGAACGAAGGTGTAACAGTAGCGCCATTTAATGTCGCTGTAATTTGATCTACGTTCTCAATTCCACTTGCATGCAAGGTTACGTTATACGAATCTGTTGGTGACGTAACTGTGTTTGAAGCTGGAGATAATAAACTCGTGACAATTGTTTCACAAGGCACTTCTCGCATAACTGCAACTTTGTGAACGTCTGCTCCACAAGCATTCTCAACTCTAATCTCAATTGAGTTTGAACCTACATTTAAATTTAACGCTTCCGTTAAAATGTCTGTTCCTTCATTATAAGAAAACTCATGCGAAACTCCGTTTAGTATTAAAACAATATCCGAAGCAATAGCGTTCGGTATAGTTGCGTTAACAACAATTGATTCCGCTTCTGTGGTCGTTCCATTAACAGGAGTTACACCAGAAATTTCTGGCTCCTTGCATTCTTCACGAATGATGTTATAAACTAATACAGCGCTTCCACATTCTGTAGTTGCAGTGATTGAAACGGCATTGCTACCAATTAACAAGTTCACATCCGCAATTGTAATTGTTCCAGTTCCAGCATCAAACGTAAATGGAATTACACTTCCGTTTAATTTAATTGTTAACTCACCTGCATTTGCAACATGTGTTGCAGCTGCAACTACTGTTACCTCTTCTGCCAAAGTTGTGAAAGAAGTTTCTCCAACCGCAGTTAATGTAGGATCGTAACAAGGAGCGTCAGGCGCTTCATATATTAAAGTAAATGTAGCCTGGTTTGTTCCACACTCGTTTGTTACAATTACGTTTACTGCGTTTGAACCTTCTAATAAGATGATTGCTTTAGACGCAATTGACGTTTCACCGTTATAAACCATATAACCTTGACTTAGGCCATTCAATCTTAATTCAACCGTTGTTCCTGGTGAATGATTATTGATTTGCGCATCAATTGTTACGTTCGGCTCTTCTACAGTAGAATAAGGTACTGGAGAAATGTAACCAACTGTTGGTATTAAACAAGGTTCATCATCTTTCTCATAATTAATTACGGCTAAATCTGAATCAGATCCATCAGCATTTTCTACTGAGACTTCAAAAATATTGCTTCCAGAAATCAACGTTGCGTTGTATACAATTTGGTTTCCACCAATGAATGCATACGAGGCGTTTGAAATTAACACACCATTTTGTTTGAATACAATTTGGCTTTTAGAATCAATATGCGTTGTGTTTGCTGTTACAGTAAACGTTGCCACCACTGACAAATGCGGAGAAGTTGGCGGATTAATAAAGTTCACAGTTGGTGGACATGGTACAACAGGTTTTTTATACTTGATGATTCTCATGTCCGAATCTGTTCCAGCAACGTTTGTTCCAGAAATTGAAACAATATTACTTCCCTCATTCATCACAATTGGCAAGCTCAACACTTTTGTATATGTGTTATATGTAAAGATTCCCGTTGGAATACCATTTACACTTACACTAATATCAGCTGCACTTGCAACATTTAAAACGCTAGCAACAACTGTAATGTTTGGTGATCCAAACTCAATATTGTCAACTGCTGTATATGTGATGTCCACAATTGGTGGTGCTTGAGGAATTGATCTTCTGTAAATGATTGTAGTTGTTTCCACATCCATTCCATCCGTATTTACCCCTTTTATCTCAATCACATTTGATCCTTCAACCAAACTTGTAGTGAAGTTCATTATATCTGAAGAAACACTATAAGAGAAAAGCGTAGAAACCACACCGTTAATCTTTAATGTAATATTACCTGCAGACGCAACATGTTCTACTTTAGCAGTAACATTATAAGAAGGCACGTACACTGTAATTGGATCCATTGCTGGATCAATAAATGTAACAATTGGTGGCTGCGGCGCATCTGGTCGATTATAAACAATCGTTGTTGATGCGAAATCTGAACCGGCTTCATTAATACCCGTAATTTCTACAATATTGGCACCAATAATTAGTCCTGTGCTAAAATAAATTTCCTTCGTACTTGTGTTGAAAGAATAAGATGCTACAGGGTTCCCGTTTACTCTTACATTTAACCCAGCTTTAGAAGCCACGTGCAATGCTGTCGCCCGAATGTTAATTGAAGAAACATTTGTATAATGCGGATTCATTCCAGGATTTACAAAGTCCACAATTGGTGGTTGCAATGCATCTGGTTTTCTGTAAATAATTTGAACCGTTTTACTATCACTACCCACTTCATTAGTAGCAGTAACTGTAACTGTGTTTGTTCCTTCATTTAAGTTTAAAGAGGCGTTTACAACTCTCGCTGTGCCGTCATAACTGAAAGCATTTAGATTAACTCCATTCAAGTAAACGCGAATTTGCGATTTACGATCTACGTTCAACACTGTTGACACTAATCCAAAAATATTAGACGAAGTGTAGTATGGTGTGTACGGCGGATTAGTTATTGTAACAATCGGTGGATTTTTTGGTTCCTCCTCTTTTTGATAAATAATTATTACCGACTCATAATCAGATCCAGCTTTATTTGTTCCAGTAATCTCGAACAAGTTTTGTCCTGGATGTAAAATCACACGACTCTCAAACTGATCTGTATATGGATTAAATGTAAAGTTCGTATTGATGTTTCCATCTTGCTTAAATGTTACTTTTTCCTTACTATCCACATAATAGATATTCGCTTTAATTTTAAAGGAATTTACTAATGTTGTATGCGGACTTGAATTCGGATCATAAATGTCTACAATTGGTAATTTCTTTGTAACAGGATCAATAACTGGATCAGTAACAGGATCATCAAAATCATCAATATCTGGATCATCTACAACTGGATCATCATCATATCTGCCATGGAATAAGTGGAACTTAAACGTTAAGGCTGTATAATGGTAAATATCATTGTCGAAAGAAGGTCCTCCGTTAAATTCATTTGGCATTCCGTCAAACAAATTATTACGGGTCCATGTCATTTTATGCTCTAATCCAATTGCAACTGCAGGATGAACTTGTTTACTAATTCCAAATCCAAAACTTGGTGCCCAATCTACTTCATAGTCAAATGCATCCCCTACTAATGAGGTTTCATAATCATCATCTTGTAAATTAATGATATTTGACTGCGAAGGATTTCCAGGCAATTGGTCATAATCATAAATTGGTTCATCCAAGAAAATATCGTCATCAACCAAGTTGGTTGCTGTATGATATCCCTTAATTCCAAGTCCGCCAAAGACGGAAAGATTCCATCCAGTATTCTGGCGCAAACGATTGGTGTTTAAAACCAACTCTATTGAACCGCTAAATAAATTGGTTCTATAATTAGGAATAAAATAACCTAGCGAATCTTGATACGTCTGTAATGTTGGCGTACCATAAAGGTTCATCCCAACAGAAGACGCACTATCTAGTGCATAACGATCAGTTGCCTGTCCTTGAAATTGTGCGTGCAAAAAACGTGCACGTAAATCCCATGAAAAGATCTTATCTTGATTCATGCCAAACGACTTACCGAAAGTCAGTCCATATCCACCACGAACGCGATAATCAACTTCGGTTTGCGTTGTCCAAGTTCCACCAACATTCAATCCAATGAACCATCTGGTGTCTCGGTCGTAATTAACATGATTTTGCGCAAACCCCTGACTTATTGTAAGTACCGTGAATGCTAAGAGTGTAAATATTCTAATCATACGCCTAAATAAAATGTTTCGCAAGGTAAGGATTTTGTTCGAAAAGGTTTTGGCCTTTCTTGCTTAAATGATGTTATGCATTTTTCGTACCAAAGTTATAAAAATGACCGATAAATGGTTAGTTTTTTCGGATGAAAGGTGTTGGGGATTGTTTGCTAAATCGTTTAAATTTCCGTGTTATGTGTGAAGTGTTATGTGTTTAGTATTTAGATCGCTGCGCTGTTAGTACTTAGATCGCTCTCCGTCAGCTGACGGATTGCTGTTAGATTTTAGACTTAGTTTTGGAATTAAGATCATTCAACCATTTGAGCTTAAAAATCATTTCACTTTAGTCCACGTCTTTGTATCAAACAGCCATCCTATGTATCCGCGGACTTTTAGGGTGCCATCTTCTATCCATAATTTGCAATCGTAGGTTTTACCGACTTTTGGATCGTAGATATAACCACCGCTCCATTCGCTGTCTTCATAAGAGAAACCGTGCAAAATATCAATACCCATTATAGGGCGTTTCGCCAATTTTTGATCGGGGTTATGTTCGTCAATTTTTGCTTTGCCATCTTCGTCTGTTGGCTCTGCAATCCAAACAACTCGGCCACAGAACTTACCGTTCTTTTTGTAGATTTCAACTTTGGCGTCTTCAATTTGCGTGAGCCATGTACCTATCACGGCTGTCGATCCTGCTTGGCTAACTCCAATAAAAGGGAGCAGTATAAATGCTATGAGTAGCGTGCTTTTGAACATACGACAATAATAGGGAAAAAAATATTCTTTCGCGGTTTTTTTGATTAAAAGCTATAATTCTGAGTGCTATTTTGAGTTATAATTCAAATGTACCGACCATCATCACATATTTATAGTCCAGAATTCCTCTTGATTTATTTTTAATCAATTGGATGCCATAATGGAGAAAAGTTCTGTCATACAAATAAATTATTTTGGAATGAGAAGATTTCACTTTATTTTTTGGATGATACTTTACGATTGTCTGGTTATATTTTCGTGGAAAAATTCTTCCGGCTGCATTCAATTCGTTAAACGATAATCTCGCATTTTGGAAGTTTAAGATCCCCGTGTATGCAACCGAATCGGCATCTGAATAAACAATATTCATGTAATTATCATTGAATTTGTCATCCTCTTTGAATGCATGCATTTTAATTTGCCGATCCCAAACAATATTGCCTTCGTTATCGAAATTAACGATCATTTGATATAATCTGCCGTCATATTCGGATGGAAAGAGTCTATAGATTTCAGGGGAAAAGTATACATACCCAATAAAAAGGCTGTGCCCATTTGCGCGCGCAATCAATTGTCCTTTACTAATAACAGGAATAGCCATTGTCCTATATGTGGCATTGGGAATAATTCCTTTCAAGGGTGTTTTTTTTAAAAGATTATTGTAATCATCAAAATCTTCTGAAGTGTACTTTTTCTCATAACGCAGCACCCCATCTGTAAACCGCTGATAGCTGATGCCGCCCTCTTTTACATTTTTGTGATATACACTATAATATTCTTGATAAAAATTCGATATAACGTAAACTTCATCCTTATCAAAACCACAATCAGCTAATGGATGGATTAAAGATTGGTCTGCGCCTTTCCTAGTTAATTTGGTCGTTTCCTGTTCACCGCTTTCTATATTCTTTTTCACAAGATGAATGTCATACTTCCTGCTATTATCGTTCTTGAAAAGAATCAAATAATTTTCACCTGATTCGTCAATTTTACTATCAAGAACTTGCAAAGGTTTTCGCATTTCACCAACATCAATAAATTCAATTTTATATTCTTTTAACTCGAAATCAAATTGCGTGATAGAATATTGAAGATCTGCGTGATTTCTGATGATATACGGATTGTCGAGCGAAAGATCTGAATGAATAATGTCCCCAATTTTTTTCAAATTAAAAGTGAACTGAGAGCTAGTAGCATTAATTAAATCGAACTTTTCAAATTGACAATCACCATAATTATTCGTAAAAAACAGATATGCCACGCCGGAATCTACCTCAATTGCATTAAAATAAACTTCTGACTCATAAACTAAATCAGACTGATTTCTGACATTTAAATCATTATCTAATAGGGTATAATTTACAATAGTTTTACCCTCTGTTACCCCAGTGCCCGAGGCCATAATTAAAACACCTTGTCCTTTCAGAGAAAGTACTTTGTATTGTAGTTCATTGGACGTCTCTAATTCTTTATAATTATCATAAGTAGTTTGCGCTCTTAAGTTGTTTGCAAAGAATACCAGCAAAAATAAGCAGATGATCTTTAGTAAACTACGTGGAATGAATGCATATTTCATGAAAGCGAAGTTAAGAGGATATTCAAACCTCTGTTCTTTTAAAGGGGGAATTAATACCCTTATTCCTCTTCTTCCTCATTTACCAACTGCATCAATGGCGATTCGGAAAAATCTTTAGCGGCATAAGTGCTTGGAATCTCAAACTTATACTTAGATGGTGGATCATCACTAATAAATGTAGCCTCCTGTGTCATAGTTAAACCATATGACGTTGTAACAATTCGTAGTGGAAATCCGGCAACTCCTTGGATAGATAATGCACTTACGAAACCAATGTCTGCAGCTGTATTGACATTAATTTTGGTTGTGGTCCAATATTCAGTTACGGTTTCACTTGAATCTGTGGTTTCAGTAACAATATATTTTAAGCACTTATAGCCCATGATTTTTTCCTTGACTTTCGTAGTTTCAACAACTACCTCAGCAGTTGATTCCACTTCGTCCGCTGGATCATCTTCTATTGTGTAAACTATCTGATTATCATCATCAATCATGACCGTTTTGTCTGTTGCGATATCAACAATAAAATCATTCAAAAAAGAACCCATCCCGCCGTTTAAACTCAATCGAAATTTTTTATCGCCAAAATAATAATGACAATCTGAGAAACCAATCATGGCCATGTAGTCTGCACCTTCGCCTTCATAAGAAAATTCATATTTAATTGTCCCTTGAAAATCGTCTGATTGAGAATAAGAAAGGATTGGCAATAGGAATACTGCGAGGATTAAAAGTGTGTTTTTCATAGTAATGCAATTATAGATTTAGCAGGGGCAACTATTTTAGTTATACGAATATAAGTTTATTTCAGAAATTGTTACAAGACAGCTTTGAGAAATTATAGATCAGTCACAATGTCCTTTGCCAGAGGCTTCGGCCGTCGGTGAAACTTGGGAAGGAATTAGTTGTTCATTTATCGCCATTCAAAACGTACTATTATTCTCGTCCGTAACAATTAGTCTTGATCCGAAAGTTGAAAATCAGAATAATCTCATATCAGGACATAAAAAATCCCCTCGGTAAACCGAGAGGATTAATATTATTATAAAAGCAAACTATTGCTTCTCAAAAGTAGATACTGTTGAACCAGCACCTGGCTCAAGCTCCGTGATGACAAGTTTAGTACTTGTCAACTCATCAATAGTCTTTGACCAGATATCTGTAGATCCCATTTCATCCTTAACTTGCAAAGTTACTCCATCATTTATTACATTATAAACATCCGTACTTGTGTTCGTTCCTAAAGAAGTAACGAAGGTAGTAGTCAAATTACAAAATTCGTCATTTTTCAATTTACACCCATCAAATACGTAAGTTGCAGATGTGATAAAACCTGCTTCCAATATGTCTACAGTTACACCGTCTTCTGTATAATTAATAGAGGTAGCTTTCCATGTACCGTCTAATTTTTTAACTGCTGCTTGGTTTTTGTTACATGAAACTGCCATCAAAGCAATCGTTGCGAACATCAATAATTTTTTCATTTTTCCTTATTTTAAAGTTTATTCAAAGGTACGACATATAGGAAAATCCACCTTTTAAAAGGGGCTTAGAATCATTCCATATTAGGGTCGATTATTGAATGAAAAATCACATTCCAAATAAGGCGTTTAGCAAGCAATTTTAAGCCAATTCGTGGACCTCATAAAACAGATGTTGGCACATTGGAAATGATTTAACGATATCCAATAATTCATCCCGATTATCCAGATGAAGTTCCATCCAAATATGTGCCATTGTTTTATCCATAAAAACCTGTGTTAGGATTTTTTCACGCATTAAGACGGCCATGCGCTCTTGCTCGTACTTTAATACCTCAGGAGTAAAAACACGTTCTTCATTTCTTCTAAAATGTACTAGAAATTTCATTAAATAAAGATACTGAAAATTGTCTATCTGTTTGGAAAAAGATGCGGGAGTAACTTATTCTTTAACGAAGGATTTTACCGCGGCACCTTGCTGGGTATAAACTTTAAGATGATAATTCCCTGAGGGAAAACTGGAAACATCCACCTGGTTTAATTCTGCACTGCTTGCATAGATTCGCTTGCCTTGGATATCATATACCTCTACTCTTCGAATTTCACTATTAGGAGCATCTATATAAATAATATCTGCAGTTGGATTTGGGTATATGGTTAATGCAACAGGATTTTCTTCATCAATGCCAAAAACCAAATAATCATGCAGCACCAAATCGTCAAACATTAAGCCGTCTTTGTCATCAAAAACACTATCACTAATGAAAGAAAAACGAAACAAAACAGTATCTCCTGCTTCCCAATCAAAAAACTCATGTCCTCCTGATAAATCAATATTGAAAAATTTCCATTCTCCGCTTTCGCCAGTAAAAAAGACACTATCGGTGCCTCCTGGCCCTTCGTCATACATTTCGATTGGCCAATTATAGGGCTCGCCGTCCCAGTCTACTCCAACTAAAGTATCATCAGAAATCAGCACCCATGATTCTCCATTATTCGGGGAAAATTCAATTTTACCAAAATCGTTCCCTTCATCTGAATCCACAAAATAATTACCGTGCAAACCACTTCCATAATCAAACCCTGTCGCTATCTCATGCATAAGAATAAATGAGGAGGTATCATTAATTGGATAACTGCTGGTTGAGTCTGTGATGATAACATTGGGAGACGACGAAGCGGCAGTAAAAACCGTCTTGTTCGGCGTTGCAATTTGCCATAAATTATCTGGATTGGCTATTGTATCCGGATAAATGTATTCGAGATTAAGATCTGTATCAAAATCCAAATAGGTGGAGTATGGATACTCTTCGAACCATTGACTGAATGTGATTGTTGGAATTAGAGCTAGGAGGAGGAGTGTGCTTTTCATTTTTTCAATTATCAATGGGCAATGAACAATTATCAATGTGTTGGATGATTATAAAATGATAACGGAAAAAATGCGGAGATGGTTGGTAAACGGTATTGATTCATTATCCCTAGCCATCTCCTACATAAGGTAATCGTATTTATTCGGGATCCATTCATTTCACGAATCAGTCTGAAAATCAGATGGAGCTACACCAACTTCTTTCGAAAAAATTCTAGAAAAATAAGCGGGGTCGGTAAAACCTGTTTCAAATGCAATTTCTGACACGTTTAGGCGTCCTTCAATGAGTAATTCTTTCGCTTTTCCAAGTCGTTTTTCACGAATGAATTGTGTTATATTGATTCCTGTTATTGCTTTAATTTTTCTTGCAAACTGTGATCTGCTTAGCGCCATTTGCTCGGCTAACCAATCTCCATTTAATTCAGAATCGTCAAGGCGTTTTAAAATGGCCTCTGAAACAGCAGACATAAATACTTCTTCTGCGTTATATTCTGGAATTGCATTTTCCGATTTTACCTCTCTTTTAAAATAAAGGCGCATTGCGTTTCTTGCTTCGATCAATGCTTTTATTTGCAATCGCAACTCTGCAGGTTCAAAAGGTTTAGTAAGATATGCTTCAGCTCCAAAATCATAGCCAGATAGTTTTGAATCTTGATCTGCCCGTGCTGTAAGTAACATGACAGGAATGTGAGAGGTTACTTGATTCTTTTTTAATTTCTGTAACATTTCAGGACCTGTTTGAACTGGCATCATCCAATCAGAAACAATAAAATCAGGTACTAACTCCACTGCCTTTTCGTAACCAACTTTACCATTTTCGGCAATTATAACATCATAATCATTTTGCAAAACCTCTGCGATATAGTATTGCATATCACCATTATCTTCAACAATTAATACGGTCGGTTTTTCTGAAGCTGGTTCGCCAAGAGAAACTGTGATTACCTCATTAGATTCAGGGATGATTTCAATAGAATTAGCCGCAGTATTCTTTTGAAAATTACCGCTAGCAGCAGGGAAGGTTAACGTAAAAGAACTTCCTTTGCCCAATTCGCTTTCTACATCAATTTCACCTCCTAAAATGCGCGTTAATTCTTGTGAAAGTGCTAAGCCTATACCTGAGCCCTCAAAAGCGCGGCTTGATTCATCATCTACTTGGTAGAATCGATCAAATATATGATTCTTATGCTCCGGCGGTATTCCAATTCCCGTATCAGATATAATCCATACAACCTTGTTATCACTATTCTTATCAATTACTATTTTGATACCACCTTGTGATGTAAACTTTAATGCATTGCTTATTAAGTTTTGAATAACATGCGTAATCGCTTTAATATCCGCATCAATCTCAGGTCTCTCGGTCGCGCAAACAAGTTTAACTTCAAGATTTTTCATCTTAAATGCGGAATCGAAGGCACTAATAAAGTGTTTTGTAAACAAATGCAGATCGACAGTTTCCAAATTCAACTTTAGCTTACCTGATTCTATTTTGGAAATATCCAAAAGCTGATTGACTAAAGAAAGTAATTGTGAGCTATTGCGATTCAATACTGCTAAGCCTTTTTTAAATTTTTCTTCATTTTGTTTGCTATAGGAGTTTTGCAATAAGGGAGACAGGCCTTTAATTAAAGTTAGTGGTGTTCTAAATTCATGTGAAATATTGGTGAAAAATTTAGTTTTGACTCCATCCAATTCCTTCAAACGATAGGCTTCTTGTTTTTCCAATTGTCTTCTTAATTGGATGCGATAAAAAGTATATAATAGCGCAATTGAGAATATGATATAGAGACTATATGACCACCAACGGGCGTACCATGGTGGAATTACCACTATTGTTAATTCCGATTCTATGGTACTCCAGATTCCAGCACTATTAGAACATTTAATTTTTAAAACATAGCTTTTAGGGTCAAGGTTCGTAAATGTAATTGTTCTTTTAGTTCCAAGATTTTGCCAATCTTCATCAAAGCCTTCCAATTTGTAGGTATATTGATTTTTCATTGGATTTGTAAAATCTAAACCTGCAATTGTAAATGAAATGATTCTATCATCATGATTTAATTCAATGTGTTTCATACTGTACACAGGTTCATTAAATCCATCAGAATCGATTGGTTTATTGTTTATATTGATATCGGTTATGATCGTTTGAGGTTGATAATCATTTTGTTTGATTTTATTTGGGTAAAACCGATTTATACCTTTAATTCCTCCAAAAAACAACTCCCCATCATAAGAAGAATGTTCGGAAAAAATATTGAATTCATTGTCTTGAAGCCCATCCTCTACCGTGTAATTGACAACAGCATGGGTGGACATATTGAAACGCATTAAACCAGCATTAGAACTCAACCATAAGTTTCCGTCATTATCTTTTCTCGCAGCGTATAAAGAATTATCTGCCAAGCCTGAACGCTTGTTAAAGACTTTAAAATCATATCGGATAGTATTGAATCGGATCAAGCCTTCAGAAATAGTTGCTAGCCACAAATACTTCCCGTTATCTGACGCTTCTATAGTTCTAATATCATATTTAACAAATTGATCCTTACCTATTCTCGGTCTATAGCGCCTGAAAGTATTATCATTTGTATTAAAGCTTTGCAAACCAATAGCTGTGCTTAGCCAAATCAAATCAGCATTTTGCAAATAAAGGTCTGGACAAAAATTCAAATCGACAGCAGGAGAAGTCTCTTCTTCCGGATTCATAAAAGGGAATGATTGAATTGAATAGTCACTCTTTTTTAAACACCATAATTGATAGCGCCCTATGAACCAGATTTTACCCGCGCCATCATCTATTAAATTGCCCATTTTTGCGTGCAGACCTGGAGACGTAATTGGATCGACCGGAAATTTTTTGATTTCAACTATTCTTTTTCCCTCTCTTTTAATCCTAGATATGCCCCCGGGATGAGTCGCCCAAATAATAGTGCTATCCTCCTGATCTTCGATCATACCTCTTATTTTGTTTCTGTCAGCAAGCTTTTCATTCCCTTCTAAAAAAGCAGGTTGACCGCTATTATCCTTAGAATCAATAAAGTACAACAAACCTCTATTAGAGGCATACCAGAGAATTCCGTCAGTGGTTTTTAAAATTGATCTTGCACTACCAACATCCAGTTTTTCAGCCCCCTGTCCGCTATCGAATTTAAATTGATGCGGACTATACATTGATAATCCCAAGCCATTATGTCCAATCCAGATATTGCCAGATTGATCTTCCATTATTTCCGCAGTGTAATTGTTGAGGTATAAATCTTCCCGATTTCTAAGGGGGTATAGACCAACGCGTTTTGTAAGAATTGGTTCACTTTTTTTGGTAATGGGATCATAAATAAAATTCGAAACTGGCAAACCAACAAACCAAATTTTTCCATCAGATGCAGTGAGTACAGATCGATAAGAAAGGTGATTTAGACTAGACGTTCCATTAATTGATTCATGCAAAAGTGGGGTGATTGTGTCATTTAATTCACTCACAAAATGACCACTTTCTTGGCTAAGCCACAAAACACCATCATGATCTGTAAAAACGAAATTATTATTTCTTGATTCATTCCCAGGTGAAGGAATTCTGTAATTTTCAATTTTTATATCATCACCGGTATATGTTGCGTTACAAATTCTTCCTTGCGCAGAGATCCAGATCACATTAGCCTTAGATTCGACAATGGTTTGAGTCTGTAAATTACCCTTATACGCGATTGGTGATGGAAACGGAAAAACTTTAGACCGATACTCGGACGGAGAAGCATTCTCTGAAGGGTAAAATAAAACCATCTCTTGTTGCTTAGTAGCAACCCAGATGTTTTTACGTGAATCTTGAAAAATGTATCCAATCCCTACTTGCTCATTTTTTAAATCTTTATCTCCAAGTAAGAGTTTCACAAAAGCATCCTTACTTCTATTATAATAACAAAGTCCTACATCAGTACCAATCCAAATATTCCCTTTTTCATCCTCAAATAGGTGCGTAATATAATTGCCAATAATTGAATTGGTATCCAAAACATTGCTTTCATAAGTAACAATATTATACCCATCATAGCGATTGAGACCATCATGCGTTCCAAACCAAATAAATCCTTCCGAATCTTCAATAATGCTACTCACCATGTTCTGTGATAATCCTTCGACTGAATATGGATCAACAATAACCTGAGCAATAATAGGCCTACTAAAAAATAGGATAGAAACAGCAATAACGATAAGTCGTATTCGCAAGCAGTTCATAGTAAGGTTAGGTTCTTGAGGTAAAGATAATCAAATTGAGACATAAATTAACTGCACGACAACCCCTGTTAATGCACTAGTAGTCAGCATGATAAAGATTTGTCCAAGTCTATGCACAATCTGTCCAAGCCATTTGAACAGTCATTGCTGACATTTGTTGTGAACGAATTAATAAAATAAAAATGAATGCTATGAACAACTATTTTAAAATTACTAAAAAGAGGATTACGAATACAATCCTTCTTTTAACACTAATGTCCACAACAAATGTATTTGGGCAAATTGTAAATTCCAATATTAATACAGCTACTAAACCGGCGGCAATTTATTACGACGGTTTTAACGACGTAAGCTCTGACGGAGAACCGTGGTATCGCGTTGATATATACTACACGGCCGGAGATTTTTGGGCTGACCCAGTTTGTCATGGTTTTAATAGCCCAGACGTGCCACATACCGAAGTTGTAACAGATCCTTCAATTGTACTGGCTGCGTATACTAATATGTCTTTTGACCAAGAAGTTAATTTATATTTAAGCATGTGGGAAGATGATAATGGTGAAGAATGCCATTATAATGCTGATGGTGATAATCCAGATGATGATTTTTTCGAGGGATATGTTGACTTTACCGAATGTTGCTCAACACCATTCGCCACTTCAGATTCCAAACCAAGTCGTTGGTTTACGAATCATAATACGGCAACTGGTGGTTGGTTACTTCCAGGTTCTGATGTGTGGGACTTTCAATTAGCAACAACATGGCGTTTCACAGCAGGTTCATCTTGTGACGACCCTCTTATTTTTGAAGCGCTTAATGCTGGAGGAATACGCTATAGCTTTAATAGCAACGATCGCTCAATTGAAGGTACGCATCCATATGGTGGAAACATTTTTTCGTATGAAAATGTGGCTGATAACGCTTCTGCAGATGTTTACTATTCATTTACAATAACAGAGGAATTGAAGGTGACAATTTCAACGGATAATGCTGCGACAAATTTTGACACTTACATTCGATTATACAATGAAGGTTGCGGTGCACTGCTTGCGGAAGATGATGATAGTGGAGCAGATAATACATCCATAATAGAAACAATTCTTACAGCTGGAACTTATATGGTTCAAGTAGAGGGATACGAGGGTAATGAAGGTGATTTTGATCTTTCAATCGCCGCAGGTGGACCAGTATCAGGAACAGAAGAACTAGTAATTGCTACACCTACAGTAAAAGTTTTCCCAAATCCTGCAAACGATCTTGTTCAAATTGACTTAGGTAAAGATTTTGAAGAAGGAGCAACAATTGAAGTGTTGGATCTACTTGGAAAACGTGTTTATTACACGACTGCAAGCAGTGCTTCAATTATCAAAATGGATTTAGCAGAACTTAAATCAGGAACGTACATGATTCACGTATCTGATGGAGAAAAAACTGCCATTGAAAAATTAATAATCCAATAAACGTCTCCACCTAGACATTACAATTAGTATATTTAATAAACTCCTCTCCCTTTTTTTTTTCGATTTGGGAGAGGTAAAAAAACAACTATGAAAGCTATATTTAATATTATCGCATTATTTGCCGCAACGCTATTTATCAATAACGCCGCACATGCACAACTAGAATTAAAAGCACAATCAAAATTAGAAGGTTACACTGAAATATGTAACGAAAATGAAACTAAAGGTTTTTTAGTTCCAACTGATGTTGCTTACGGTATCAATGGCAAGTACAAACATAAATACAGAGTTACGGCACCAGTTAAGTTTAACAACCAAACTTTTGGTGATCCAGCGCCGGGTGTTGCAAAAAAGGGCTATGCAAAACCGTATAAACTTGCAGTTAAAGAAGGTGAATCAAAATCATTTAATGTACCCGTTGTTGCAGCTTATGGCATAAATGGCGAGTTTTTTTATAAAGTTGGTGTTTTTGGTATGGTGCATTTTAATAACAACTATTTTGGTGATCCAGCGCCGGGTCAACAGAAAAAGGGATATTATAAGCCCTTTAAAAAAGTGGCCAAAGAAGGAAGTACTTATAAGATTACGGGACGCGCAGATGTGGCGTATGGCGCCAATGGAAAATATATCATCAAGCGTAATGTTACCGGAAATGTTCAATTTACCAACAGTACTTTTGGTGATCCAACACCAGGTGTTGTAAAAGCTGGATATATCAATCAATTATAAAAGGTAACTCAGGTATAGCGTTCAAAGAGGGGTCGATTCGAATGGTTGATTCCCTTTTTGAACGTAATTTGCAAATGTGTTTCTAAATATAGACAAGAAACTATTACTACTGCTCCTGAAAATTCACCACCTTTTGGGTGGACCCATCATCAAATAAGGCTTCATTTACACTTATTCTACCGCCTCAATAAATGGACAGGTTTCTGATATATGTCCATTATAACCACACTAAGTGAACATGTTGTTCAATCAAGTTCATAATATGGACACGTTTCGGGGATATGTCCATAGAATTAGAAAAAATGAACATATAGCTTGGTTTTCTCAAAAAGTGAACATATATTTGCTTTATGTCCAAATAATTTTAAAAAGTGAACATATTATGGCAACATTTGATCGTAACAAGCCTTATAATAATTTACCAGAATTACCCTTACCCGAGGAAATTATTGATAGAGAGATTCTAAAAAAATGGGGGCTTACTTCACGTGTATTGGCGGAATTAAACAGAAACATCCTTCGGATCCCTAACCCCTCAATGCTAATTAACACACTTGCTTTGCAAGAAGCAAAAAGTTCAACGGCAATTGAAAACATTTTCACCACAGAAGATGAACTTTACAAAGCAGTTTCAGATTCATTGAAGGAAGAGGAAGCAAATCCTTCAACCAAAGAAGTGTTGCGTTATAGAGAGGCCTTGTGGAGTGGATACAAAAATTTAGCAGAAGACCAAGGGTTCTCAATGGACACCATTCTTCATGTATTTCAGAAAATTAAAAATACAACACAGGGAATACGTCCTGCACAATCCCAAACCGTTATTAAACGCGGACAAAGCGAACTTAGGCCAGGAGAAGTTGTATATACTCCACCAAGAGGAGAAGGAGTTATCCAAGAAAAATTGGACAATATGCTTGAATTTTTAAACGAAGAAAATTCGATTGATCCATTGATTAAAATGGCCATTGCCCATTATCAATTTGAGGCTATTCATCCCTTTACAGACGGAAACGGAAGAACGGGGCGTGTAATTAACTTACTGTATTTAGTCGATCAAAAATTATTATCACATCCGGTACTGTATTTAAGTAAATATATTATTGAACATAAGGATGACTATTATTATACCCTTGCAGCTGTAACACAAAGGCAAGCATGGAAACCTTGGATATTATACCTATTAACGGCGGTAGAAAGCACGGCTATCAGAACGAATCAAACCATTGATGAAATTATGGCACAAATGGATGCTACTTATGCCGTTGTAAAGCAAAAGCTCAAGTGGTATAGTTTTGAACTAAATCAAGCTCTCTTCTCACAACCTTATATTAAACCTAAGCTAGTGGGGGAGATTACAGGATCGACGAGTAGAACAACCTTAACCAAATACATGAAAGCTCTAGTCAATCTAGGTGTGCTCTCGGTTAATACAGATGGTCGCGAAGTGTTTTATGTGAACAATGATTTAGTGCGGATTTTAGAAAGCTAGGGTCAGAAGATAATTAATCTATCGTTCCTGAAAATTTACGACTTTTTGGGTGGACCCATCATCAAATAAAATGATTTGCACGCCTTGGTAATTTTGATCAATGCGGTGTCCCATTACATTATAACGTGCCATTTCTTTTCTAAACGATTGCTGCTCATTAACTGATGAAAAGCCGGTTGTAATTTGCATTTCATATCCGAATCTTTGAAAGCTTGGATTGGTATCTTCAAAAATCTCGGGAATTGATCCAATTATGAAAAAGACAGCCGTGTCTGTAGCCGAAAGATCCAAGGTCAATTTACCGTCAAAGTCATCTGTCATGGTTAAATTATGGAAGGTTGTGCCGCCTGCTCCTTTTACTACAATTCTACCATCAAAATAAGCAGGATCATCATAAGAACCTGTTTCATCTCCCATTAATTCGAAAGTATATACTTGGTTAATATTGTTCTCCACTTTAAATGTATTAAAAGCCCAAGCGTTTGTGATTTCATCATCTGAAGGACGCACCCAACCATCACTACCCGCATTCACATAACTTTCGGTGAATTCATTGTCGTCTTCCAATTCAGCATACCAATTCCATTCGTTGAGGTTTGCTGTTCGTTGCTCCTCAATAATAAAGTCGAATTCATTGGTCATGTGTGCGCCCCAATCCATAAAATATCCACGGATTTCGCTGCCGCCAATTTGATTGAAAAAATATTCTTGTGGCAATTCTTCTGTTCCAGCATATAAACCACCCGCAATAATATCTGGTGAAATGCCAACCTCATCCGTCAAATAATACAACCAAAGGGCCATTGCATATTGATGCACAAATCGTTGCCAATTGCTTGGGTAATCGTCTGGCATATTATCATAACTTAACCAAAGCGGTACATGCGGTAAACGCACCAAAGATTCTGCCTCAATAAAAGCACGTGGCGCTCCTTCACTTATTCGACCCGCAAACCAATTGGCCGTAGCCTCAATATACCATTGACTGTCTCCCGAATAACTGAAACCTGGTGAGGTTGCATTATACTGAAATACGTGAAACACTTCGTGAGCAACGCTTTCCACATCCCACAAATTAGGCAATGTTAAAAAAGGATAACCGTTGATATCTGTTCCTTGTCCTTGACCCCATCCGTTTGGCGCAAAAAAATCGCCGCCATTTGTGGCGTAAATATTATAAAAGTAATCGTCTAAAGGATTTGGAGGATCCATCATATCCAATTCATCTAGACAAATATCGCGGTAACTCATCAAGCTATCCAATAACATAATGGCCTCAGTTGTCATGTCAAAATCTTGATCCCACCAGACTATAAAACCGCCGCGCGTCATTGTATCGCATTCGGTTAAATCTCCAAAAACGTCGTTAATGGTGTATTGGGCTTTTGCCGGTGTTAGGGTGATGAATAGAATGAGGGCTAGGAGAGTTTTCATGATTTTATCTTTTTAGTATTCAGTACTTGGTATTTGGTACTTGGTACTTGGTACTTGGTACTTGGTACTTGGTACTTGGTACTTGGTACTTGGTACTTGGTACTTGGTACTTGGTACTTGGTACTCAGTACTTGGTACTCAGTACTTAGATCGCTTCGCTATTAGTAAATAGACCACTCGCTCTGCTCGTTGTTAGAAGTTTTTTGTTCGGTTTTATGCGTTACGGAAAGGTAGTGAAAATTTTGGGGATGATAATGCCTTAATTTCTGTTGTTGGCTCAATCATTTATCGAATGTAGGAAAAAGGAGACGCCTTATTCTGGTAAATAAAATGTCGAATTTCGAACAAGGAATGAGGAATTCTGAAGTTAAAAATGCCTGTATTCTATTGTGGTAAATGACTTAATCAAAGACTGGAAAAACGATATGACTTATTCTGCAATAAAATGTCGAATTTCGAACAGGGAATGAGGAATTCTGAAGTTAAAAATGCCAGTATTCTATTGTGGTAAATGACTTAATCAAAGACTGGAAAAACGATATGACTTATTCTGCAAAAGAATGTCGAATTTCGAACAAGGAATGAGGAATTCTGAAGTTAAAAACGCCAGTATTCTATTGTAGTAAATGACTTAATCAAAGACTGGAAAAACGATATGACTTATTCTGCAAAAGAATATCGAATTTCGAACAGGGAATGTTGAATTCTGAAGTTAAAAATGCCTGTATTCTATTGTAGTAAATGACTTAATCAAAGACTGGAAAAACGATATGACTTATTCTGCAAAAGAATGCTGAATTTCGAACAGGGAATGAGGAATTCTGAAGTTAAAAATGCCAGAATTCTATTGTGGTAAATGACTTAATCAAAGACTGGAAAAACGATATGACTTATTCTGCAAAAGAATATCGGATTTCGAACGGGGAATGAGGAATTCTGAAGTTAAAAATGCCTGTATTCTATTGTAGTAAATGAC
>WTCE01000126.1 GCA_013138735.1 Crocinitomix sp.
ACAACACAACACAACACAACACAACACAACACAACACAACACAACACAACACAACACAACACAACACAACACAACACAACACAACACAACACAACACAACACAACACAACACAACACAAGCTACAAGCCGTCAGTTCGAGTGATTTTTAAAATCGAAGCGAAGCAAAGATTTAAAAAATTGTATCGAGAACAGAGGCGGTTTAAAAATTATCCCTAATTTTAATCACCCATAACAATCTAAACTCCAGTACAAATGAAAGTTTTTCAAGTATATATGCTTGAATGCTCAGACGACACATATTATGTAGGTCTGACGTCTGATTTGCTTAAACGTTTAAGACGTCATGAGTCAGGTTTTT
The DNA here is from genome assembly GCA_013138735.1 of Crocinitomix sp. GTDB lineage: Bacteria > Bacteroidota > Bacteroidia > Flavobacteriales_D > Crocinitomicaceae > Crocinitomix. Next base: position 360 of record WTCE01000126.1, read on the forward strand.
ACGAAAATTCTTATACCGCTTCTCGTTTACCAGTTAAGCTAGTCTTTAATACTTACTGTTTCAGTTTCAATAGTGCCATGCTAACTGAAAAGCAAATAAAAAAATGGTCAAGAGCGAAAAAAGAAGCGTTAATCCAAGGCAAATTTGATGAACTACCTAACCTTTCAAAAAAAGTATTCGACTAATAGCTAGGCTTTACACTGATTTAAATCATCTCCCACACCCCCTAAATCACATGACTATTATCAGCTTTCTTGTGTAACAATTGACACATAAATTTGACTCTTGATACCGTACCTTTGTATCAAGTTTAATTAAAATAGATTCAAATGAAAATAGAACAGATATATACGGGCTGTTTAGCCCAAGCAGCATATTATATTGAAAGTAAAGGCGAAGTGGCAATATTCGATCCCTTGCGTGAGGTACAACCTTACATTGATCGTGCTAATGAAGCAAACGCAAAAATTAAATACGTTTTTGAAACACATTTCCACGCAGATTTTGTGAGTGGACATCTTGATCTCCAAAAGAAAACTGGAGCAACAATTGTCTTTGGTCCAACGGCCTCTCCAAGTTACGAAGCAACAATTGCGGAAGACAATCAAATTTTCGAAGTTGGTGATATCAAAATAAAAGTAATACACACACCTGGTCATACTATGGAAAGTACGACCTATATGGTGATTGATGAAACAGGCAAAGAACACGGCCTTTTAACTGGAGACACTTTATTTATTGGTGATGTTGGACGTCCAGATTTAGCACAACATGTCGTTTCAGATTTGACAGAAGAATATTTAGCAGGTCATTTATTTGATTCATTGCGAAATAAAATAATGCCTTTAGATAACGACCTAATTGTTTATCCGAGTCACGGTGCAGGTTCTGCTTGCGGAAAGAACATGAGCAAAGAGACTACCGATACCTTGGGGAATCAGAAAAAAACAAATTATGCTTTAAGACCGGATATGACTAAGGCAGAATTTATTGATGAGGTCTTAACTGGTTTAACAGCGCCGCCTAACTATTTTCCGCAAAATGTATTATTAAACATTAAGGGATATGACAGTTTAGATGACGTAATGAAACGCGCAAATAAACCTTTAACCCCAGAAGCGTTTGAATTAGTTGCTAACCAAACCGGCGCTTTAATCTTGGATACACGAGAAGCAACAGATTTTGCTTCTGGATTTATTCCAAACAGTATTAGCATTGGTATTGATGGTAATTTTGCGCAATGGGTTGGAGAAATGATTCCTGATGTGAAGCAAGAAATTTTACTAGTTACTGACGCAGGTAGAGAAGAGGAAGTGGTTACGCGACTTTCTAGAGTTGGTTATGACGCTACTATTGGGTACTTAGAGAATGGTATTCAAGCATGGAAAAATGCGAATAAAGAGGTAGATCAATTTGCACGTGTAACTGCAGAAGATTTTGCCAAAGACGTTAATGCGCATAACGACAATTTGATTTTTGACATTAGAAAGAAAAGTGAGTTCGAAGCTGAGCATTTGGTAGGCGCTATTAACGTTCCGCTTAACGAAATAAATTCACATTTAGCAAGCTTTCCAACTGATAAAGCATTCACTATTTATTGCGAAGGTGGATACCGAAGCATGATTGCAGCATCTATTTTAAAACAACGCGGTTGGGATGAATTTAGTGATGTGATTGGTGGGTTTGACGAAATTGGCAAATTGGATCTACCGAAAACGGAATATGTTTGCCCAAGTACATTATTATAAGTTACTCTTGCAAGGAAAAAGGGAAGATGGAATTTGGTGTTAACGCATTAAATACATCTTCCCAAATTGCTTGGTAAAGTATTGATCGGCTCCGCTTTCACGGTGGTCAATTGTCTCATTATCTATTTTAACGATTACGCGATACAAATAAACCCCATTCGCTAAAGCATCTCCAAACTCATCCGTTCCATTCCATTTGTATTCAGAAATATTGCGCCCAATTCTAATATCACCCAATTCATCCTTTGTTATTTCACGTACAACCTTACCGGTTACTGTCATGATTTGAATTGTGAATTCATCAGGAATTGTAGCGCCACTTAGGGTAAATACAAATTGTGTACTTGTGCTAAATGGGTTTGGATAATTCATTAAATGCGTGATGGCTGAATTATGATCCACTTCAAATTCAATATCATATTCAAAATCACCTGAAATATTGCCAGATCTATCAACGCCCTGAACTAATAAGCGGTAGGTTCCATTTAATTCAAAATCTCCTGTGTAAACTATTTTAAATTTCTTATTTCCCGGGTCAGCTGGAATCCATTCCATTAAAGGTTCACCAACACTATTTCTGAAATTTAAGCGCGTTTGCACCCCATTCGGATCGGTTAAATAAATTCCAAAATTTGCGGTATCATTTTCATCCTCCATAATTAAATATGGATTTTCATCTTTTAATGTAATGAGCACTTCTGATCGTGGATCAATTAAGTCGCCGTTCAAAATATGATATCCGTTAAAGGTCACATCTAAAATTGGGTTTTCATTATCGCCCAAAACGTTGAACGGAATTTGCCCAATATTATTAAAATGATATTGCTCTAACTGGTCTGTACCGCCAGATCCAACATAAGGATTCACCTCCACCCAAAGACTATTGTAGCCTAAATGGTTTAATGTTGGAATGGATAAAGTATCTCGAATTGTTTCACCCACCCTTAAAGAATCTTGGCGCGGATAAGAAATTGGAATTAAATTATGATCCGCATCTTCTATCCAATAATTGACCAATAACGAATCCATTGGAACATTACTAATATTATTAATATCGAAGGCTACAGCAATTTCTTGGCCTTCATAAAGTGTATCATTTGGCAACCAATAAACACCAGCTGAGCCATCTAACGCCGCTTCAGGTGCAGGGTGATAAAGCACATGCCATCTGTCTATTTGAGCGGGAGTAAATCCTGTACTATCCCAATGTTGTGCATTCAATTGCAGATAAGGATATTCGGTAGCATCTATAATTGAAAAGAGGTTATTAATTGAATCGTTGTGCGTGAATAAGGTGTCTATTAATAAGGTGCTTGATCCAGAATTTGTTACACCTGTTACTTTCAGTCGTGTTGAATCGTCTGTCATAGCTTCCATAGCATCTTGTTTCCAATAGAGTGCTTCCCATTCAGCTGACGGCCCAATAATCGAAGAGGTCTCTTCTCCAAAATAATCAAATCCCCATAAGGTATCTTGCAAATGAATTAATTCGTCAGGATATTGCCCGTATATTTCTTTGGTTGAAGTTGGATCTCCCATTTTACCAAAAACAATAAAAGGCACTTCTTCTCTACCGGGATAAATGCTATCGCACCCCAAATCTGTAAAGACATCATAAACATCTGGAGAACCTATGTCCCATTCAGAATAATTGGCATAACGTGAAGTATAAATCAGATAATAAAAGCTGTCTGGAATTTCATTCAGCATCATGTTTTCAAATGCATCAACCTGCTCTGGATTATCTTGATAAAACCCAAAATGATCTTCTACCCTACTTCTGCAACCACCATTATCGTTCGCATTTCCAAATCCGTGATCTGGATTTTGCATTGGAATTGCTCCACCATCATCCCAACGAGTACCCCATGATTTTAAGGTATAGGGATCAATTACAACTACCATAAATTGCGGATTAGTTGAGCAGAAATTATATTCGCCATATCCTGGATCTAAACTTCCGTCAATTCTAAAGAGTGTAAATGCAAACTGATACCAACCTGTGGCATTTCCATAAACATCACAACTCAATGTTTTGAATGAAGGACCAAATAAGCGTTTACGAATGCTGCGCTCATAATCTAAGAACAGATAATCGTTATTTTTAAATTGAAAAAAGTGATCTTGTCCCCATCCAGATTTGTCCTTAATGTATTGGAACGAATTCTCTATCCAATAATAATCGCCCGTATCAACCACAGCAACACGCCAAAAATATACGGTACTATCTGCTAAAATTAATGTCTCGTCAACACCTGAAGTTGCATTAACCCATTCGTTATATTCAACTTCAACCACACCACCCATGGAACTAACTTCTCGGAATAAATGTCTTGGACTATTGAATAAATCAGTCGTGTCAATTTCAAATCTATAATTGGCCATTTCTGCAAATGGATTAACGGTAGATCCTTTTATTGAAACCGTATCGTTAGGAATTACCGCGAAATTATAAGGCCATACAGGATATATTCCGTCAACATCAAATAAAACTTGTTTGGAAAAAACGTTGTTATTTACCTCGTCAAACTGTTCGGTAATTAAACTTGGAATATCTACTGACGCAGTAAATGTATTTATTCCAACTCCAATATTATTGTAGAACGGAACTGTGAATACAACGGTGTCAATATAATCAATGCCATTGACCAACTTTGTGTAAAGGGAATCTCCTCCTCCATTTGGGAAAGATCGTGTTAATTCAATTGCAAATGTATCTACTGCGGATTGCCCTAAATTATAAACAACTACACTAACATCAATTGAGTCAACCGTCAAGTCAATAACAGCAGGTGTAAAAAATATACTGGAATGGTTAATTTCTAATTCTGGTTCAGGATGACTATTTACCTTAATTGCTGGATCGCCATGCAATGTCATTTGATTACAGACATTTTGTAAACCAAATGCCATTCCTTCAAACTGAATCATTTCTATGGTTTTTTGCGACTGTTCGCCAAACGAAAGTCCATATTCAGTATCTGCGATATTCGAGAACAACACCTGCGAATAGCTGTTTAATGAATTGGAAAATGCTTGTTTCGCATTTGCCATAAAAATAATTGCGCCCTTATTTTCTATCAAAATATACTCTTCTGACGCACTTACATTTGTGGGCTCAAAAATATTACCTGTTAAGCAAGCGTTACCAACAACAATGGGATATTTACCTGCATTATTCCAATTTTCTGGGTCGTCAATATTCTGATCAAAACCATCAGCAGAGGCATGTCCAAAAAAGGTCATTAATGAAACGCCATTGTCAATAAGATCCGTAACATCTGTTAAAATTGCTGGATCAACAGGATCTGAAACTGTTTTATAATACGAAGTCACATTTCCTCCAAACTTTGAATCTTCCAAATCGTCCTCATAACTCTCTAAATAGTACTTAAAAATACCCTGTTCAACCTCATTTGCTCCTCCACCAAAATGAAGAATCTCTTTTTGCCACAATTTATCTGCAACAGAATAAAATGAATTTGGGTCTTGCTGCAATTCATATTCTCCTACTTTATTCAAATATAAATAAACGTCATCCACTGTGTTTGCAGCTAATCGTCCTGTTGGAATTAAGGGCGCCCATAAATTACCTTCTAAGCGGGCTGTAATTAAATTATCACTTGTTGGATAACCAAAGGTTGGAATTAAACTGAAACCATAGGCTAATGAACTTTGACGTGTTCCAAAACCTGTTCCAATATTTTCATTTGCCTCACGCACACCTTTTCCCAATAAAAATAAAAAGTCGGGTTTAGTTGTTGCTTGTCTATAAGCATAATGTGCAAATCTGCGCACAGCCATCACATGCCCAGGAACTCCTCCACCAAATTGATGATATAATTCTCCGACATCTGAAAGTACTACATTGTACCCTCCGCCAGGTAAGCTTTCACGATAAGCTTTATAATCAATTGCGCCAGCCCAAAGTGAGCTGTGAGAAATTAATAAATAAGCTGATTCAAAGTCTGTCGTGCTGTAATTCGTGAAGTAGCCTGTTCCATTAATGGATTTCATGCTAGCCGGAACTAAGAGCGTACTTTCGTCTAAAATGACAAAATCTTGGTCTTGCCCTGAAGGTAAATTCGGCACAATTAAATCATAAATCCCACCAGCTTCAACAATTGGGATTTTTTTCATTTCTGGCCCTAATGTAAATGCAAGCGGTGCAGGCGCAGCAAAAGAAGAAAACGAATAATGTGTTTTACTATCAGAAGGATTAAAAGGTATTGTTAACTCAAAATAAGACGAACCTTCTAAGGTTGGTGTATGTGCATAAGTCAACTCTGAAAATGCCACTGCCTGATAATCTGACAAAACGCCTAAATCATTCACCAATTGATGCCTAATTCTAGTTGTTGTAGCGCCTAAACTAGCAGCCGACAATTCAAAATTTAACTTATTTTTTTGATAACCTTCAAAAATAGTATCATACAAAATGGTATTTGACAAGCCGTATTGTAGTTGTAAATGGTGGTTTCCATCTCCGTCATGAACGGCATCTGAAACACCTGCAGAAACCGCGACTCCTTTTGCATTTGGCGCTCCCACTCCAGCATAGGGATTTGACGTACTCAAATTATGATCTTTATAATTAACTACGGCTGCCATAAAAAACCGATCGCCAAACCAACCTTCACCATCCGTATAGTTTGAGCGCGACATTCCTGAAATTTTATAACCTTCCATATATAAGATATGACCTTCTTTATAGGACGTTTTTAGGAAATAAGGCGCTGGTGCATAGGCTCCAAAATCAACATCTACCTCTTGGGTAATTCTTGCATTGGCTGCCGAAGCATTCCATGATAAATAATAGTTAATGGTATCGTTATAATGGGCGTAGTACCGATTGGCAACCTTATCAGGTGAATCGTACATCAAAGAATCCAACCATGTGGTATTCTTTTGCGCATAGAATAAAATATAATCTCCTGGATCAAATGAGCCGTCCCCCGCACCTTCTACCCAAATTTCTTGCTCTTGCTCAAATCCGAAAATCTGATAATTTTCTGGCGCAATTGTCGCTACAGGAACCCCAGCATCTGCCAAGAAAGTATAATCTAATTTGTAAACACCGTCTTGGTGTACTTGAAATGAATAGTATTGCTGATCATAAGCAATCCACTCGTTACCGAACTGTGAAAACCCAACTGCGCTGCATAATAAAAATGATATGGTTAACAGTTTATTCCACACGTTTATTTTTCTCTTTTCTTGGGATCATTTAACTTAAACCGCAGTGAAAACACGTGCGAATAAAGCGCTACAGAAGCATCCCCAATATCTGTAAATGCATAGTCAATATTGATTCCTTTAAATCCTACACCGATTCCAATATTAGGTTGGAAGGTAAGTGATTCTGTTAAATCTGTATTTTTAATCCATTGCATATTTCCTGCTCCAAACCTTAAGGCGACCCATTTTCCGTAACCAAATTCTAATCCTATAGTAGGATCTACGCTAATTGGATTCGTTCGGATTAAAACATTTCGTCGTCCGTCGGTATTGAATGCCATATCAATTTCTGATTTCACATAAAATTCTTTGACAATATTGGTTTTGAACTGTGCCCCAAAAATGAATTTTGGTAAGGTGATTTCTAATCCATTTTCTGGAATTTCATTCCCTGTTGCTTCAAATGTTTCAATCATTTGATCGTCCAAGGCAAAAGACCATGCATTAAATGTTGTTGTTACATCTCTTGCCAATAAACCAAATTTCCATTTTTCACCCAAGTTGTATTTTACACCACCATCAATTCCAAATCCCCATGACTTGGCAAAATCACCCACATGTCGATAAACAATTTTGAAATTTCCACCAAAACTTAAACCTTCAATTGGTAATTTTCGTGCATATGAAAATAAGAACGCATAATCGCCTGCCGAGAATGTTGTGATATTATCATAATTGATGTTGCCATCTTTATCAATCAACTGTGTCGTGTTTGGAATATCATCTACGCCAAAACGGATAAATGTAAACCCAGCTGTGCTTTTATCATCTAATGGTTTTGCTATTCCGATATAATCATACTTGGCAATTCCAGCAAAATATTCGGAGTGCATGACACTTATTTGCATAAAATCGTTCACCTCTGTTAATCCAGCAGGATTCCAATAACCAGCAGTAACATCATCTACTCCAGCAACAACTGAATTAGATAATCCTAAGGCGTTTGCTCCAACACCAATTGATAGAAATTCGTTTGAATATTTTGGTGTGACATCATTATCCTGAGAAAAGGAAAAGTGTCCAACAAAAGCGAAGAGAGAAATTAAACAGAGCTTTTTCATATATGCAGCGCAATAAAGATAAGAAATAATAAATGTATCGTTCTTTATAACTGCGCTTTTAGCAAAAAATTGTGTGCAGTATTCGACGTAAACCTATCTTTAACCGATCGTTTGCTATTTAATAGACGTGATAAATATCAAAAAGCTTTCAATCTTTCTTAATTATTTCTGCATTTTTGTAATATGAATGCGATTAAGCGATTAATACCAAACCTGTTTACAGCAGGTAATTTAGTAGGTGGAATTTTAGCCATTATTTTTGCCTTGAACGGAAGAATTGATATTGCACCTTTCTTTATTTTCGCTTCTGCCATCTTCGATTTTTTAGATGGATTTATGGCGAGAATATTAAAAGTGCCTAGTGAAATGGGGAAACAATTAGATTCTTTAGCGGATATGGTGACTTTTGGTGTAGCTCCTGGGATCATTGTTTTTGTAATGATGCAATCAATAAATATTGTAGTCATTGAAGACTCGCCATTAATTCAGTCTGAAAACTCGCCAGTTATAGAATTTTTCGCGAAAGTTTCTAATGCTCCTATGTGCCCAATGGAATCCTTAGGATCGAACACAGTAATGATTTCTCCACCTGAACCTATCCCAGAACCAGCCCCAATAAATGATGGTGGATTTATAATGAAATACTTTCCATACTTGGCGTTCTTGATACCTGTTTTCGCTCTATTTAGATTGGCGAAATTTAATTTAGACACGCGGCAGTCAGATTCATTTATTGGATTACCAACCCCAGCTATGACTCTATTTTTTGCTGTCATGCCTTTATTAATTACGTCAGCATATTATGGATTAATGGAGGGGGAATATCATTTTCATAGTTGGCAAGTTGAAATGGCAGATTTTCTTCTGAATCCAATCTTCCTGTGTATTTCAACAATCATTTTCTCCATCCTAATGGTCGTCGAATTACCACTTTTTGCACTCAAGTTCAAGGACTTTAAATTCAAAGGAAATGAGATTCGCTATATCTTTTTAACAATTTCTATTTTATTGTTGGCAACTTTATTCTTTTGGGCTATACCATTGATAATAATTTTATACGTAATTTTGTCGCTAATTAACACACAAATTGCAAAATAGAACAGCATGAAATTTAAAGCAGAAATTGATGTAATGCCTTTAGAGGCTTTGTTAGATCCTCAAGGAAAAGCGGTAAGCCAATCAATGGGTAACTTAGGATTATCTGAAATTACTAATGTTCGTATTGGAAAGCACATTCGAATTTTTGTAGAAGCAGGGTCGAAAGACGAAGCGGAAGCAAAAACAACTGAAGCGTGTAAAAAATTATTAGTAAACGAAATCATGGAAGGTTATACGTTTACTGTAACTGAAGCGTAAACTCATTTACAAGGCTGATTGGCCTTGATATAAAGTATTAAACCAACCCGTCCTATTATTGTGGACAGGTTGGTTTTTTTGTTTCAAAAAATAATACTTTCACTCGACCTTTGCATATCGCACAGACACTTGGCAATTTTGATTATTTTAGTATCCATCAATTAATAAAAGAACGAAACCAATATGAGAATTGGAATTACCGGGGCCAGTGGTCATGTTGGAAATGTACTTTGCCGCTTGCTTATTGATCAAGGTCATACGGTAAATGCATTATATCATGCAGACCAAACCGCTTTGCAAAACTTAAACGTTCAGCTTTTTAAAGGAAATGTTTTGGAGCCAGAATCATTGAAGCCTTTTGTTAAAGGTTGTGATGTTATTATTAACTCTGCCGCTATTATTTCTATTCATGGCGATCCTACTGGCATTGTTTTTAAAACAAATACCGAAGGTCCAAAAAATGTATTGGAAGCAGCCATTCAGGCCGGTGTCAAAAAAATAATCCATTTAAGCAGTACACATGCTGTATTAGAAGAACCTTTAGATACACCATTTCAAGAAGAGCGTCCTTACAAAACCGCGCAATATTTTGCTTACGATTATTCTAAAGCAACTGGTGAACAAATAATGCTAGAAGCTTTTCGATCCAACAAAATTGAAGGCTGTGTGGTTCGCCCAAGTTCAGTTATTGGTTTGTTTGATTATAAACCGTCTGAAATTGGTAAAGCATTGCTCGATTTTTATGAGCGTAAAATCCCTATGTTGCCTCCCGGTGGTTATAACTTTATTGACATCCGTGATATTTCGCAATCAATCATCAATAGCATTGAAAAAGGCCGAAATGGCGAAATTTATTTATTGAGTGGAGATTATTATACGTTAAAAGAATTTGCAGCAATAGTAACGAAAGCGTCTGGAATAAAAACTCCTAAAACAGTCATGCCTTTTTGGTTTTTGAAAGGGATATTACCTTTTGTTAAAATCTACGGAAAGTTGAAAAAAGCGGCTCCCATTTTCACCATAGAAGCTATTACTGCATTGAAGTTGGGGCATCCTCATATGGTCAACGATAAAGCAAAAAAAGAACTGAATCACGTCTGTCGACCTTTGGAAGAAACGATCCGTGATTTTTACGATTGGCAAAAAAAAAGAGGAACGATTAAATGAGTTTAGAAACATTAGAAATTTGTGCTTTTATTTGGCTAGCAATTGCTATTGCTGTTCACGTTACTATGTTTTTTGTTACGGCGCCTTTTGGCCGTCACACTTCCACAAACTGGGGACCAATGGTCAATAATAAACTCGGTTGGGTAATTATGGAATTGCCGTCATTGGGCATCATGGTTTATTTCCTTTTTTTTGGAACCTATTCCTTTCAATCATTTGTTTGGATTCTTTTCGCTTGTTGGATTTTTCACTATTTAAATCGCACCTTTATTTATCCCTTTCGCATTAAAGCGACTGACAAAAAAATGCCTTTATTTATCGTGTTGAATGCCATTTTGTTTAACTGTGTTAATGCAGGTTTGAATGGTTACTTTTTAGCAGAATTAGCAAACCCAGCGGTGTATGGAATGGATTGGATTACTGCGCCGCATTTTATTGTGGGCGCCACCTTTTTCATTGTTGGTTTATCTATTAATTGGAAGGCAGACCACATTTTAATTAACCTGAGAAAACCAGGAGAAACGGGCTATAAAATCCCCAAAGGTTTTTTGTTTGATTATATCTCATCTCCGAATCTTTTTGGTGAAATTTTAGAATGGTCTGGGTTTGCGCTAATGGCATGGAACCTACCAGCCCTCACTTTTATGGTGTGGACATTTGCAAACTTAGTTCCACGAGCAAAAAATCACCATGACTGGTATCGTTCTAAATTTGAGGACTATCCCAAAAGACGCAAAGCGGTTTTTCCTTATATTTTTTAAACAGTTTCGTACGAAGTCGTTAAATCAACGTCCCCCTTTTCGATCCTTCTATCTTTTTAAACGATTAATCTACTAATTGAATAGATGAAAGTTTCGGAGCGTTTTTTTTCTTTCTTAACACGTTTAAAAATCGTAATTTGTAACACCATTTTAAAACTATACCATGAATTTACTAAAGCTCCTACCATTACTATTATTATTCAGTACCTCAATATTTTCTCAAGATGCCGCACGAGAATGGACAGTCCAAATGACGGCAACGGTGAACGAAGATCCGGCGTCAATCACGCTAAACTGGCTCCCTAATTCAAACGAAACACCCACCACTTATTATGTCTTCAGAAAAGAAAAAGGAACCAATGGTTGGGGAACAGCTCTTGCCTTATTGGATTCGGATATTTTAACTTATACAGATGAAACCGCAGTCATTGGTATTTCTTACGAATACTACCTTCAATTGCGATTGGGTGGCACCATTTACGCTTGGGGATTTATCAATAGTGGAATCAACCTTCAACTAGACCCCAATAAAGGAGACTTACTATTGATTGTGGATGAAACATTTGAAGTTTCGTTGGCGAGTGAAATCACAAATCTGGCACAAGATTTATACACAGATGGCTGGATGGTCACAACAATCTACTCAAATCCTGCCGATACACCTCAGGATTTAAAAGAAGAAATAACAACTTTTTATGAGGACTTACCCAATTTAAAAGCACTGTATTTATTAGGAAATATTCCTGTTCCATATTCAGGCGAACTATATCCTGATGCACATGATAATCATATTGGTGCTTGGCCGGCAGATGTTTACTATGGAGACATTGACGGTAATTGGACAGATACGGATGTAAATAATATAAGCGCATCAAGTTCTAGAAACCACAACATACCTGGTGATGGTAAATTTGATCAAAGTAAAATTCCGTCAAAAATGGAATTGCAAGTGAGCCGAGTAGACTTTAACGATTTACCTGTTTATGGCGAAACGGAAGAAGAATTATTGCAGAACTATTTAGACAAAGCGCATGAATTCAAAACCGCCGAATATGTACCAAGTGAGCGTGGCTTAGTAGATCAAGGAACCTTTACAGGATTGGCGGAAGGTTTTGCACAAAATGGTTTCAGAAATTTCACGGCTTTCTTTGGAGCCGAAAATGTTGATCATATTGACTATTGGTCTAACCTAAATGGCAACGATTATTTATGGTCTTACGGATGCGGAGGAGGAAGCTATACAAGTGTAGCTGGATTAAATGATGGCGCATCATTAACTTCTGCAGGAATCGCTGCTGGTTATAGCGAATCTACATTTACAATGCTTTTTGGAAGTTACTTTGGTGATTGGGATGTGACAAATAATTTAATGCGAACTGCGGTTGCAAACGGTAGAACTTTAGCTTGTTCATGGGCCGCACGTCCAAACTGGTATTATCATAATATGGCTATGGGAGAAAACTTGGGTTATTCTACATTATTATCTCAAGACATTGATGGCGATTATATTTCCTTAACCTTAGGAGATGGTACTTTTGTAACGGGCGAAGGTGTTCATGTCAATCAATTGGGTGATCCTTCATTACGCATGTATTATTTAGCGCCGCCAAGTGATGTTATTGTGGATAATGACGTTAGTAATGCCGAACTTTCTTGGACCGCCAGTACAGATGGTAGCATTGAAGGTTATAATATCTACAGACGCGCAACTGACGAATTGTGGTCAAAATTAAATACAGAAATTGTGACGGCAACTAGTTTCACTGATATTGATTTGCCTGGTGCAGATGAATACGAATATTTGGTAAAGTCGGTTAAACTGAAAACGAACTCAAGTGGAACTTTTTATAACGAAAGTTTAGGGGCAATTGGTGGAACTACTTTTTACGTTTCTATAGCAAGCGAAAATAAATTTGATTTTAAAATGTATCCAAATCCAAGCAATGGTTTTTTCACAGTGAAAACCACTCGAAATATGGATCAACTTACGATTCAATCTATTGCTGGAACAATTGTTTATTCGGAATTAGTGAACTCGGCTACAACGCAAGTTCAATTAGAGGATCTAGAATCAGGAATTTACTTTGTAACAATAGAAGGTGAAGGTGAAAAGTTGACGCAGCGGATTGTTATTTTGTAGTGCTTTTTAAATTCAATTGCATCTTAAATTGATCATTTGAAAGAATGGTTTCTCCTGAAATTGTGGTAACAATAAATTGAAAATCTTATTGAAATAACTCTTCATGAAAAATAAACCCATCATGATCAGGGGTGACATTTATAGATTCTTGATGCATAAAAGTAAAACCTGTCGGCTCTTGCTCTTTGGTATAAATAAATGTACCATATGATCCAGAATGTTCCAACCACGGATCCCAAAACACCAAACTGTCTGTTACCATCAATCGCATAAATGATTTTTTAACTTGCGTGTCGGGTATTTGAAAATAATCAGAATCATTTGACTCAAAAACCACTTCAACAATCGGTTTATTTACTGATTTTAATGCTCCTAAATAGATTCCAAAAGCGAGAGAATCACTTGTAGTCAACTCACTTTTCTCATTTTTAGTTTCAATTTCAGAAATCAAATCTGCTGAATCGCTATTTGAACTTTCATCCTTACAAGAATAAAATAGTACTAAAATTACAACCAGAAAAATTGTTCTGTGTTGCACACTACAATATTTTTTCCATTTCTGGATTCTCAACAAGATGTTTGAATGATTGGAGTCTACCCACCAGAATATCGATATCGCTTTTGCATTTAAGCAATCTTGATCTCGAAACAAAAAAACCTATCCAACCGAAAATAGGGATAAAAATGTATAACAATAATTCCGCCCCATTTAAATTAAATGGCATTTTATAGGATGTCACCGGTCCAAACTTTATTTCATTATAAACTTCGCCAGACCTATGTCCCAATTCATGAATTAAAAAATATTCTTTTAATTCTTTCACTCTATCTACAAGTTCAACTACTCCCGCGATTGCGTTAGAGTTCATATTACTTCCTGTCAGAGAACTTTGAGCTCTTTTTGCCACATTAATTACATTATCAATGTAGTCAACATTTTTTTCTTGACTTGACTTAACACGATCTTCTTTATGCTCAGCAGATTCATTTGAATCTTCTTTATCAAAATCTTTAGACGATCGCAAAACAAAACTCTCACCCAAATAAACCTTCCGCACCATTTCATCTGCCGCCAAAGACTCTGCAGTTCCCTCTCTTAATATACTTCCCTCAAAAAGTAAATAAGTCCGGTCAGTAATCGATAGTGTTTCTTGTACATTATGATCAGTAATCAAAACACCTATATTTCTCTTTTTCAGTTGATAAACAATTTTTTGAATATCCTCAACCGCAATAGGATCTACTCCTGCAAAAGGTTCATCCAATAAAATGAATTTAGGATCTGTCGCCAATGCACGTGCAATTTCAGTTCGTCTCTTTTCTCCTCCAGATAAACTTTGTCCTAGATTTTTTCGAACAAGATTCAACCCGAACTCTTCTAAAAGTGATTCTAATTTTGCATGGCGCTCCGCTTTATTTAAATCCGTCATTTCCAATACCGTCATGATATTATCCTCAACCGACATTTTTCGAAAGACAGAAACTTCTTGGGGCAAGTATCCAATCCCCAATTGCGCACGCTTATACATGGCGTGGCGCGTAATATCCAAATCATCCAAATAAACACTTCCTGAATTGGGGCGAACTAAACCAACAATCATGTAAAACGAAGTTGTTTTCCCAGCTCCATTCGGACCTAGTAAACCAACTATCTCCCCTTGATTCACTTCAATAGACACGCCTTGAACAACTTGTCTGCCCTTATAACTTTTTTTTATTGAATCTGTACGTAATTTCATTAATGTCTTGCGCTATTAAAAGTCTGATGTCAACACAAACTTTACTCCAAAATTGGATATCGGATCACCATATAAATCAACATTGTCACGATAAGACAAACGCCAAATCGCATCAACACGGATAAATTTAAGAATATTCTCCAACCCAACACCAACTTCATAATATGGGCTGCTCAATTCTTTTGAATAAAACGGTAACAAGAGTTCTTTATTATGTTTTTCAGAATAAGATCCAATAACCATCTTCCCGGAATAAACCATTCTCAACTTTAATTTACGAACCAATGGCACACGATCCATTATAAAGCCTTGCAAATGATGCTCAAATAAAACCCTAACCCATTGGTCACTAATAAACTCATAATAATTCATGAGGTTGAAATTATTGTCCTGTATATAGTAAGTTTCATTCCCCTGGTGAATTTGCAAAAAGGGATATGGAACTGTGCCGAATATTTTTCCTGCATGAATCGTATATTCTAATCGTCCTGCCATTCCTAAACGAGGACGGTGATTCCAAATCAAATCCAATCGGTGAAAATCATATTCACTCTGTAAAACATCTTTAATTCCCCAAGTATGTGTCAATGAGATCACCGGATATTTAGATCCTAATGAAATGCGATCAAACTGTCCTTTTAAAAATTTTTCTTCCTTAACAAACATAATTTGATTACGAATTTGAAAAGATGTCAAACTCCCTATCTGACTGGTATCTCCAGATTCAGGATCAATGCGACTATAATCCGAACTACCTAAAGGAACATAATTCTTCCATTCAATATTATTGAACGTACGCATGTCAAAACTCCAATCTTTTTCTAAGCCAATCGAACCTTGGTTCACCATAGTCAATTTATCCAAAGGTGCAGCAGATAAAAGTGTACTTAATGAATTACCTACTTCCCCTACTGAACCGATCAAGCCCAATTGGTCAATCCGTTTTCGATAAGCAAAGCGCAACATTTCACGCGGACTTTCTTGTAATTTCCAACGCAACGATCCGCCATATTTCCATTCTTTATCAAGTGTACCATATGCAAGAAAACCCGACATTTCCACCTTTTTACTAAATTTATTTGAAGTTCTTAATGAAAGTAATAAGCGCGTACCTTCCACCACATTTTGATTATAAATAGAATAGATACTTCCATACTCCATTGGGCCGTATCGCCAAAAGCCTGTATAGGCCATGTAAGTTAAATTCTCATAAAACTTATAGGATCGATTATTTTTTAATGAATCAACCATTTCAATTACGCCGGCCTCTTCAGTTGATAAATCGCTGTGCCTTTCCGCTTGCCAATAGCCATCTTCTCGTTGATCTGCACTATCTAAAATCACTACATCTCTCACATAAAAGTCAAAATCCTTCGGTTGGTTCAATATGAAGTTCTTTCGGTTTACATTTTTATGAATGGTCACTCCCATTATCTTAGATTTGTCGGCTTCGTTGAATAAATCGAAGTTTGCAGTCATTATCTCATTCGATAAAACATAATTGGCGCCATCAAAGCATGAATAGCGTTGTTCAACATAAAAATCAGATACGTAGTTTAAATTCACGTCATCCGGAATCAGTGCCCTCACTTGTTTCACAGCAAACGTCTCATTCGCTATCCAAAATTCACCTTCAAAAAGAGCGCCACCTTTTCGCTTTGGCACAAACTGTAAATGATAAAATGCTTCGCCATCAATGGTATCTTTTTCTAACAAATAATACTTGTAAAACAACTTGCCTTCAGTCGCTATTGGGCTTAAAAACTCCTTGTTAAATAACTCCACATAATCTTCGTAAATATTCACGTTTTGATACATATCACCCGTAAATTGGCCTAACTGTAAATTATCAACTCCTGTAATTCTTGTTGCTCGAATTACTTCCTTTTTTTGTTGCGGCGCTTTCTTAAAATAATAATCCGATATAGATTCAGACAAGAGCACCGGCAAGTAGCGTTCTCCATTAACTGTGTCCATATAATCCATCATAAAATCAAACTTCTTAAACACACCTCTGTCCTCAAATTTCTCAGACATATTGTTTACATCAAACTGCATTTTATTATAAACCTCACACTGGTAAGCAGCTAGTTTTTCGGGATTGTTAAACTTTTTATTTTCTTTTATTTTACGCAAAATTTCAAACGCCGGATTCTCGCCAGCCTCCACCACTACAGTATTTAAATTCGTGCTTGATTCAGCCAAATAAATGGTGATGTTCAATTTTGATGTTTGATCAAATGGAATGCGTTGTTCGCTATAACCTATAAAATTGATAATTAAAGTATCTGTAATTTCAGATGATTCAATTTTAAAATATCCTGCCGTATCTGTTCTTGCGTAAGAGCCTTCAGTGTCAAACTTAACTTTGACAAACGGGATCGATTTTTGAGTAATTGAATCGCGAATGTGCCCTTCCAACGTAATTTGGGCATTACCTTGAACCGCAAAAAACGAAAGCAGTAAAATGAGATATACGCGACAAGAAACCATTGATTAAACTAGACTTTCGTTGAAGCGCTTCTTTTCAATCCGTCTTGCAATTAGAATACCGAACTCATAAAGCATCAAAATTGGAATACTTACCACAATTTGAGTAAACAAATCCGGCGGAGTTATAATGGCTGAAATAATTAGCACGCCAACAAAAGAGTGCTTCCTGTATTTCTTTAAAAAAGCAACAGATATAACTCCTAGGCGTGTAAATATCATAATTACAACAGGTAAAAGAAACAACAAGCCCGTGAAAAACACAGTAGATATTATTGTGCGCAAATATGAATTAATTGTGATGTCATTTACTATGGCTTCAGCCATTTTCCAATTCCCTAAAAACTGAATCGATAATGGAGCAACGACATAATAACCAAACAATACACCTATAAAAAAAAGGACTGATACAAACCCTACGATTCCTCTAACCGTCTTGACTTCATTTTGTTTTAAACCCGGTTTTATGAAGCTCCAAATTTGATAAAACACGAATGGAAAAGCGATAATTAGCCCTCCTATAACCGCCATCATTAAATTGGTGCTAAACTGCCCTGACATTTCAGTACTCTGAAATTTAATATCTATGGCTTCATTACAGATATCAAATGCCCAGCAAAAAAATCTAAAAATTGGAAAATCGGGTTCTCTCAACTCGAGAAATATATTCTCAGTAATCCATTCAGTAAAATAAAAAATTGCTATAGCAAAAATTAATATCGCAATAACGCTCTTGACCAAACGCCATCTTAATTCTTCCAAATGACCTAAAAAAGGCATGTTATTTTCGTTCGCTTCAGACACGCGGCAAAATTAGTATTATTTCTACCATTTTCATAAAGAATTCAACGAAACTGCATACTTAGAATACGTGTTCTTTTTATGTTCCAATATTTGGAACTTTATTCGGTACCCCACCGCACAAAAATTGGACCTTTTTCGGCTTTAATTTTTTCAGTTTACCTAAAATCCTATTCTGATCGCCAGAATCATCCACCCAAATCGGCACTAAACTTCTGAGTAGCTCTAGCCAAGTCTCAGCAGCATTTTTTGCGCGAATACCACTATAAAAATCGATTTCGTTCAACCCAGCATTTTTAGTCTTAAGTTTCTCAAAAGCAACCTGATATGCTCCAAAATTTTCGGGAATCATAGCATCTTCAAATACAGTAACAGATAAATTCAATCTTGTCGTTAATTCACCGTCATATTTCACCAACCCTCTATTTGTCTCTGCGTCCTTATTATAGATTTTAATTTGTTGTGTTGAGTCTCTAAAATAATGCCCATTATTTTCGCCTAAAACTCCACCTGCAATAATCTCTAAACTTGCCTTGCCCTCTTTTGTTGCTAAATATGTAAAAAGTTCCATAATCTGAATTGAATCCGAAACTGTCAATGCTTTTCGCCCTTCGTCCAAAACAATTCGTTTTAACTTATGTTTTGAATGTTCCGCGTGTTTTGAGATGTGAATATGTGCAAAGTTTTCATCTATTTTATCATCAAACACTTCCTTTCCAAATGAAATATGGAATATCTGAAAAACTTCTTCACTTCGGTCTTTCGGAAAAGTAAAATCCTGCGTTAAATAATTGAATTGAGCACCATCCTTAAAGAGGTAGATATTATTCTCGACTTCATATTCCATCATGATATAACCTATGTTTTTGCGCATTCCATCCAACTTAGTCTCCCATAGCACTAATTTGATATAAGCCTCTTCCATATCAATTTTAAGCTGCTCTAACATAGATTTTTGACCATTCAAAAGTCCATTCAATTGAACTAATCTGTTTTGTTCAACATTCCTTCTTTTATCCAACTTACTCAATTTACTCGTAGGATGCCCTCCTCCATCTTGGTCAGACATACCCAGGTTTTTCTTCTTCCGTTTTTTCTTTTTAATTTTTGGTTTACCCTCAGGGGTATATCTCAGTTTATCCAACCTATATTCCGTTTTCTTAATTTGAAGTTTCGTGGTTTCAATTTTCTTCTCAAACAAATCAATTTGATATTCATAACCCCTTTTACCATACAAATCTGCTTTGATCCCGGCAATGTGGTAAAACTCCAAATTATACATCAATCGCCAATACGTAGTTCCTTCTCCATAGGTCGAATCTGGAGAAACTAAACGGTGGTCATTCTTCCCGTATAAAACATAAGAATTTCCACCTTTTTGAATCGCAATTGTCGTTTGTCTTTCCGGATGGTATCCGAAAACATCAACGTGCACTATTGTGTTAGAATCGCTATTAGTGGTAAACTGTTTTCTCTCAACAACCTTCACCTCCAAATTACTAACGTCCTTTTCCTTGTCAAAAATTTGCTCAATATTGAATTTGAAAATTCCATTTTCATCTGGCAGACCTATTGAATATGGCGTATTAAAGCCACCAGTAATATCCGCCCAATTAGAACCATCACCAACCGCCGAAAGATGATTTACTCCAGCATTCCCACCTCCCAAAACCTTAAATATTTCCTTAGCTCTTGCATTAACATACTTCTCTTCAGCCGACATTATGGCATTAATAATCAGCATTTGGTCCAACTGCGCATAACCTGAATTTAGAATGGCAGCCATTTTATCAGAAACTGTTAAAGAAGCAGCATAATAACCTTGTACAGTTTTTGCAAGTACATAATCCCCATTATTCAATGTTCTAACCGCACTTTGCGGCACTTCTTCCAAAACGTATTTTTCAAACGTTTTTAGTTTTTCCAAAAGTGGTTTATCTTCCTCAGCTGTTGAATTTCTATACTGTAAAATTTGAGATAACTCCCATATAGCATATCGTGTCGCTAAATCACTCACCAATCCATCCGACTTTCGCATCATTTGATCAGCATGCAGCTTTAACAAGCTTGGATGTTGAACAATTTGTTTTTCAACATAATTATAATCAGGAAGAGTATCATTGATATAAGGAATCGAATCAGTAAACTCAAATAAATGAAATAATTCAAGCTTTAATAGCTCAACACGCCTCGTTTGATGATATAAAAATGCCTTTTCTTTTCCCGTAAAATCGTTCCAAGTTTCTTGGCTTAATCCAGTCGAGCCAGCAAATAACAATAAAATGTAAAGGTACTTCATTCGATATTTTGTTCTGTTTATTCAAGCCTTGCAACGCTTCAAAGCCTTTTCGTTACGCTAATTTAATCAATAAAACTCCTAATTGTAATTCTCTATAAGCAGGTTATTAACAAGTAACTATGATCAATTTTATACACGCAATTTTTAACCCTTAGATTTGTATTGCCAAGTGAATTGTTTACCTTTAAAAAGGTTGCGGAATTTATTGTGCAGCTTAGGGTCCTATTAAACGCATAAATTAGTTAATCATGAAGGTCGAAATTATTGAATTTGAAAAATTAACCTTGGTGGGACTAAAGATCAGCACCACTTTATCTGAGGATAATACATTTAACCTTTGGAACTCCTTCATGAAAAGAAGAGATGAAATCAAGAATCGAATTGATGACAACTATTATTCCATTCAAAAATATCCAGACAATGTCAATATGGATTCATTCACGCCAATAACTGTTTTTGATAAATGGGCTGCCGTAATAGTCAATAAAGTGAATGATATTCCTGATGGTATGGAGGTCATTTATATTGATGCTGGAAAGTTTGCGAAATTTCGTCATTCCGGAACCGCTTCAGATTTTTTTAGAACCTCTCAATATATTTATGGAACTTGGCTCCCCTCGTCAGGCTATGAACTAAGAAATGCACATCATTTCGAAATTATGGAAGCCAATTATAAAGGTCCTAATGACCCCGATTCGGAAGAAGATGTATTTATACCACTTAAAACATAACTATGTTTGCTGTACTATACGCATTTAAAGTAATTCCAGGCAAAACAAATGATTTTATTAAAGGCTGGTCTGGTCTAACAAAACTTATCTACCAATACGAAAATAGCCTAGGATCTAGATTACATCAAACAGAACCTAACTCCTACATTGCCTATGCACAATGGCCTAATAAAGCCACATGGAAAAATGCTGGTAATAATTTACCAGCACAAGCAACCAAATTTCGTGAATTAATGAAAGAGAGTTGCTCCGAAATAAAAACTGCCTCTGAATTAGATGTAGTAACAGACCTGCTCAAACAACAACAGTATAATAAATAACTTGCCTATTTATCATTCTATAGTCAATAATTTGGGCAATCCCTTTTTTTTGTTTTTCTATCCCCGTCTTTCAAGTACTTGAACTCAGCTTAATTGAACCATAAATCATTCACCCATTATAACATTAAATCATTTATCCCAATCAAATCACTTTGAACGTTAAACCACCTCCCAATTCCACCAAGAAATAAAAAGGGCCGGGCTATCCGCTAAAGTTTTGTCTACGCCAAAAGCTACCACTCCTATCCCTATTGCGCTTCCATTCATCCTATTTCACTTTGCATTCACCACTATATATAACCCACAACCCGTCACTTCGAGTGATCCCCAATTCATTCGGGATTGTACCGAGAAGCCCCCCATCAACACAACACAACACAACACAACACAACACAACACAACACAACACAACACAACACAACACAACACAACACAACACAACACAACACAACACAA
>WTCE01000072.1 GCA_013138735.1 Crocinitomix sp.
GCGGGCAATGTTTATGGCATTACGTGGTCTTGCATCATTTGGGTATCCTTTTTCAAAAAGGTGCAGGACCATCTCGGCCATGTCAGCAGAGATGCAACGGGTAAGGTAATCCTCATCAATCACGTTATCGACCACCCAAAACGCTCCATCTAGACCATTGGAGTCTAGGACCGTTAGAACGGAGAGTTGTAGTTCATTGGTTTTCGCACTTGATGGTGATACGCCAAGATGCTTAATCAGCTTATTCCACCCCTCGGCACAAGGGCTGGCCTCGCGTATGTCTTTTAGTGTTGTGTAAATCATCCTCGCCTCCGCTACATATTTCTAGCGATTAATTCCAAACGTCACCATCAGAAAACCTTTAAAAGCCTATGGTAACAGAGTCACCCTTGTAGATAAGTTTTGCTTTGGGGTATTGGCGGGTCAAAATTTCAATAGAACTAAAAACCCCTTTATACACGGTCTTGTTATCATACAAGGCATCATAAGTCCCGTCCACATTCTTCAAATACAGTGCATTCACTACAACAGCCCCAACAACTTCAGGCTTAGGTGTATCACGGTTTATAGAAAACTTCATGTCATTTCTCCTGTGTTATAATAACTATTGAATCGGTTTCCTCATAGACACTATAGCCCATAAAGGAAAGAAGGTTTTGAGCCACATCAGGGGTAACTGGTATGTTACCCCCATGTAGTTCCCTTATGTAGAAGTGTTTCATGCCCACCCCCTGTATAATATATATAGTAAAGTGCTATATAAGACAGCGAAGGAGATAGATACAACTGCAACAGCCCTTGCAAACGCCCAGTCGAACCCTTCCCCCACATCCCAGTAATAAGCCCACCCAACCCCTTGTAGGACAAGTTGTAGCAGCAGGAAACCAAGGGGTACCCCAACTATAGGGGCCAAGTAGCACAGAGGCTTAGGTAAGGAGTCATACATTATTCAGCCACCCTTAGCCGCAATGGTTTTAAGAGCAGACTTCAGGGCATTGTCAAGCTTGGCCTGTGTCACATGTTCTTTGTTCATACGACGGGCCAGAGTCAAAGCCCATTTGTCAAGATCAAAGACAATTTCGGGGGCTTCAAACAATACTTCACGAACCTGCTTAGACCGAAAGCTAACACTTTCACCAGTGAGTTCACGAAGTAACGGCATCTTTTCAGAAGGTCCAGCGTTGTCCCCTAAGGTGATACGAAGGCCGCTAGGCTGGTTTGCATCACGTTTGAGCTTAACACCCCCCACGCACTCCTTGACGACACGTCGCAGCACCGTAGAGTCTGCGCCTTCAGTTTTAGCTAGAAGCCAAGCCAAGGGTGTCCAGTCGTTGTGCTCAAACATGTGGTCAATGGTGGTTTCAACCAATTTGAGGCCGTTGGCCCCTGCCTTAGCTTGACCACGGGTAAAGCCTTGGACCTGTTTAAGTAGAGTAGCCATTTGTAGTTCCTTTCACTGGGATGCTATGGGAAACAAAGTTTCCTTGTGCCTTATGACACATGAACAAGGCTGTAAAATTACGGCCTTGCATAGTGCTATAAGTAGCCGCGAGAGTTACCCCTTCAAACCTAAATGCAGCTTAATCATAGCCGTGACAGTCTTGAAATCTTTTTGGGGGTGAAATTCGTGGCCGTTTACTTGGCAAGATTTGGCAGACATAGTAATTTTCATAACAACTTCCTTTTATACAAGGGCATTAGGATAATACCATAAGTAGCTCGTATGTTACAAGCTACCAAGCTATTATCTAGCTTCAGTTAGACAATCTCAAAGCCTAATATGTTCCAACCGAAACCCTAGGTTTCAGCATTACATAACTAACCGAGTCACTAACATATGGAAGCCTTGTCAATCTACCAATAGGCTTGATGCAAGGGCATATGCTAAGTTCCAACTATAATATTCTTGTGCGACGGCAATGCCTGAACCCGCTAGGCCGTATCATTCCCAAAGCCAAACATGTAGACGCAATGCGTCATAGTTCGGAGGAACTGCCTATCACTTTTCCTATCGCTAGCATGTTGCCGCATCTATAATCTATATCCTATGGATACATCTATAGCTATACGTGCCTGTCAAAGCCCATGTTTCACAAAATAGTTCGTGCCTTGTTTGGTTTGTTATCTGGTGTAATATAGGTAGGATGCAAGGTCCCTAATGCTATACCCCTGTTAGGATGTGTCGGAGTGGTTCCCTAGCTTACGTATCCCCCTAAGGTTCTATGCTTACCAAGTATGTAGTCCTATCCCGCGCCTTGCTTATGGTGGCAAGTGTCACCTGTTGCCTAGTTGCAACACGGGCGGTTGTGTGGAACGCCTACTCAATCCAGCTACAGTTTAAGGTCGTAATCGATTGGACCAAGTGCATCTTGTTCATATATTCAATTCATAGTCAACTTATATTTACAGGGACTTGATTGCACCCTGTTAGCTTAGTGTGGAGACGCTGATAACCAGGTTGCCTTAGCGGTTTGGTGTATCTTGTCTTTCCGTATAACCCTTATGCCACCCAATTGTGGCAGAAATAAGGCAAGGGGGGGATTTAATTAAACTATCTTTGCAGTTGAGAATCATTCGCAACTAGCCACACATTATATATAAGGAACAGGCGCACGCGAATAGGCATAAGACATAGAATGTCAATGGCCGCGAAGCGTTTAATAAGCACCAAGCCCCCTTGCATACCTCTAACCCTTTGAAAAGCCTTGCTTTTCCCTCCCCCTATGTTGCAAACAAGGCACAGTTAGGATAAAACAAGGGTGTGTATGTTCAATACAACTAGACTTTGCGGAGGGAAATTGATAAGGGGGTGGCTAAGGGGGGAAGGCCTAGTGTTTCTATTTGCATAGCAACTCAAAATATTCCTGCGGAAAAGACAGGAGTTGGGAAACTTGTGGTGCTTATACTATTTACAACTATGTCCGATATACCTCCGTTACCTCTTTTCGTAAAAAGAACCACTCCCCAGCGGGAGTTAAGCTACGGAGAACAATTTCACCAGAGATAGCCGTGAAGGTCCAAAGGACCTGAACGTCTACTCTTTACACTACTTATACGAAGAAACAGTCAGATTGGGTTTTAAACTAAAACCTTAGCTACAGACAAAGGAATAACAATGTTTAATAAGAATAGTCTATTTGAGGTTTTGGGTAACGAAGGTTACAGTGGCCAAATGAATGAAAGAGAATATGCCTTTTTAAAGACAGGGGGGTATAGTGGGCAGTTAAACTATATGTGGTGGAACTACCTAGAGGCCCAAGGCTATAGTGGAACACTTACAGATAAGTTCTATGCGTGGGCCCTAGCTGGCTATCCACTAGCGGGGTTCTCTTTTGCTGACCTCCCTGCCGCAAAGATGCAGTGGCTTGATGAAACTGCGGCAGACCTTGCACTGGACGTCCCACCAGACGTAACTGAGTTGATCAACCGCATAGCGGGGGAGCCTAACGCGATACAGCTTGCCACGGTTAACATGCTGCACGATGGCGGGGCGTATGTTGAGGCTGGTGCGGCGCAATACGCGACAATGGACCTCGGTGGGGCCGGAAGTTCTGACTACCTAATAAGTTGTGTGGTTAATGCCACGGCAACGACTAAGGTTAGGCGCATTGTCGAGTTGACTGACGCCGCCAAGACTTACCTTATCCAAGCGTCTGTGTATTCGTTGGTTAGTGCTGACGGGTTCAGGTTTGCGTCGAGTGTCGGCATTAACCACTTGATAACTGGCCTAACTGTCGGGAATTATTACGCGATCACCTACGGGCATATCGGAGGCGAATTCTACTACGGTGTTAAGGGCGAGAACGCTACAGGTTTAATCGCAAATGTTACTGGGACTGCGCTGCCAACCCCCTACCACTTTCTTGTCGGCAACGTGCTTACCGTTGGGACTGCGGTTAATATCGCGTCTGCTCAACTGGCCTTGGGCGGCATTGAGGTATCGGACTACCAAAATGTCCTAGATGAATCCTATGACTGGGGCGTAGCGCAGGGGCTAATCACATGAGAGTTTTAATCACAGACACGGTTCAAAATGCAGTTATGGCGCAGCAGGCGGTCTTTGGTCTCGGTGTTCGCGTGGCGACGAAGGCTGGCATTACCCTGAAGGCCACGGCCACGTCACGCATTTACACAATGGCGGACGGTCGGCCCTGCATTCTTCTCGATGATGGGTTCGCGATTAACGAGAAGGTTCTTCTCGCCGGTAGCTTCACAGACGTTCCGCAAGACATTGCAGACGCATGGGGGGCCTCCCCCTCACCCGAGCAATGGGCAGCCATTGGCATTGCTGACCCGCTGGTTGAAGTGCCTCTGCCAGGTGAAGTCTGGATGCTTTCCAGCTTGGCTATATTGGGTGTTCCAACCGAAATCTACGCTCTTGGCGAGGATGACGAACTGACCGAGGTGCAGATGTGACGTTCAGTAACTTATCACCAGATGTCCAAGCCAGTTTTGGCAACGGGATCGGCCCGAAGTGGTTTCCCGCTTGGCTACGCGACTTCATTACCCAAACCCTAAGCAGGTTCTTTTCCGAGGCAAGCTGGCGGCATCACGATTACGGCTATTGGATTGGGGGGAATGAACGGGACCGTGCGGTCTGTGATAGGAAATTCTTGGCTGCAATGCTTCGGGATAGCGGATCACTTTGGTATGATGGGAGCAAGACTATGATTCCGCTTGCCGCACTCTTGTCGTTCATATTTTACGCTGCTGTCCGGTTATTTGGGGGTGGCTCATTCAATTACTTTAGGGGGCCTTATGAAGGTTGACAAAAATCTTTTCAAAGATGGTAAGAACAGGTATATTACACAAAGCTTGTTCCTAGAGCTTGGTTACAACACAGACCTGGCAGTGTATACACTAGACGGAGAGGACAAGGTTTACAAAGGCAAGACCTACCCCTCCCTTAAGAAGAGGTTCCTTGAGATGAGGGACCCAGAGCAATATTTGTTTGCTTCTGAACACCTCTTTGACTGGGGCCATTGGAAACGTATCAGGAATAACAACTTAATTACACCCCACGTAGAAGAGTGGGAGGAGGAGCTTAGTGCCCTTCTTCGTTCAGAGGGTATACAAACCATCCTAGAGGCTGCTGATGCAGGTTCATACCAAGCTGGTAAGTGGCTTAATGACAGGGGTTGGGAAGTTAAGAAAGCTGGGAGACCCTCTAAGGCAGATGTTAATGATGCCATAGAAAAAGAGAAGAAAATTAAAGAAGACTTTGGTGAAGATGTAACTCTTCTAGAAGCATATAGAGAGAGCAAGTAACATGGGCATATTTACATCACTAATCAACGTAACTAGCGGCTATAATAGGTCTGCTGTTAACAGTAATTTTGAAGCTATTGCTACCGCCCTTGAAGACGGCCTAAGCAGGTCTGGCTCACTTGTGAATACAATGGAGGCTGGCCTAGACTTAAATAACAATGACTTGTTGAATGTAGGCGTAGCTAATGTGGCTTCTCTAAAGGTGGCGGGGGTAACTGTAACAGATGCTACCTATGTCCCAGACTGGGAAGGTCCTTGGGAAACCTCCACACCATACACCATAAATGATTTGGTAAGTGAGGCTGGTAGCACCTACATTTGTCTTGTGGCACACACCTCTGGGACATTCTCCTCTGACCTAACATCCAACTACTGGGACCTATTCGCCCAACAAGGGTCGGCTGGTGCTGGGACGGGGGACATGCTAGCTGCTAACAACCTCAGTGATGTCACCAACGTAGCTACTTCAAGGGGCAACCTTGATTTAGGGACAGCTGCAACGACAGCTTCTACAGATTATGCTACAGCTGCACAAGGCACCTTAGCTGACAGTGCCTTGCAGAGCCTCTCACAAGCAACAGAGACTACAGTGGGGGGAGCTGAACTAGCTACACAAGCTGAAGCGGAGGCTGGCTCTGATGATCTAGCAATGATGACAGCACTTAAAACTAAGCAAGCTGTTGATAACCTCTCCCCAATTAGTGCGAAGTCTTTCGTAAGCACTGCACAAGTCCCAACAGACGGTGCTAGAATCTCTGTGGCACATGGACTAGGAACGGTCCCACTAATTATCAGCTTATCCGTTGTTTGCACCACAACAGAGGGGGGCTGGTCTGTTGGGGAGACCATGATGATTAACCCAGCTTCCAACGAAACCTCGGATGCCTCTGGCACCAAAGGGTTAGCCACAATGTTTGACAGCACAAATGTCTACCTACAAATGGGGGACGATGGTTTGAGACTTGTCTCTAGCACAGGGGGTAAGTTTACATTGGATAGCTCTAAGTGGAATTTATATATAAGGGCTTGGGCATAATAAAATGGAACAGTGGCTAAAAGAAGCTAATAAGAAACTTGAGGCCATGCCAGACAGCGTGAGAGAGGTTAGGGAAGTCGCTATGAACGACCTTAACTTCTTCGCTAAGTTGGTTAACCCAGGGTATATGTATGGCAGTGTTCACAGAGATATATATAATTGGTTGCAGACATACAATCTATATGGGATGGAAGATGAACTAACTAGTAACAAACTAATCATGCTACCCCGTGCCCACCTTAAGTCTCATATGGTAGCAACTTGGTGTGCATGGATTATCACCCGACACCCAGAAGTAACCATCTTGTATACATCAGCTACATCAAACTTAGCTGAGACACAGCTGTATGACATCAAGAATATTCTTGGGGGGACTCAATATCAGAAGTATTGGCCTGAGTATATTAAACCAGATGTTGGTAAGAGGGAGAAGTGGTCCTCTGTTCGTATTACTATTGACCACCCAAAACGTAAAGAAGAAGGCATCCGAGATGCAACCATCTCTGCTGCTGGACTTACCACCAATACCACTGGTTGGCACGCTGACATTGTTATAGCTGATGACTTGGTTGTGCCAGAGAACGCCTACACAGAGGATGGACGAGAGTCTGTTAGTAAGAAAGCCTCCCAGTTCACTTCCATCAGGAACGCTGGGGGATTTACTCTGGCATGTGGCACACGTTACCACCCAGCTGATATTTACGCTGTGTGGAAAGATCAACTCTTCCGTAACTACACTGAAGAGGGGGAGTTTGTTGGGCAAGAACTAGTTTGGGAAATCAAAGAGTTCAAGGTTGAGGTAGACGACTTGTTTATCTGGCCTCGTGTAGTGCGTAAGGATGGCAAAGCTTTTGGGTTTAACAAACAAGTCTTAGAACGTATTCGTGCTGAGTATTCAGATACAGTGCAGTTCTTTGCCCAATATTATAATGACCCCAATGACCCTGCTTCAGACAGGATTAGCAGAGACAAGTTCCAATATTATAACCCTTTCCACCTTCGTAAAGAAAGTAATGGGTGGTTTTATAAAGGACGTAGACTCAACATCTATGCTGCAATTGACTTTGCCTTCTCTATGAGGAAGCAAGCAGACTATACGGCCATTGTAGTTATAGGCATTGATTGTGATAAGCAGATTTATGTCTTGGATATTGACAGGTTTAAAAGCTTTAAAACCATTGAATACTTTAGGCACGTAGCTGTATTACACTCTAAGTGGGGGTTTAAGAAGCTCCTAGCTGAGGTTACAGTGGCACAGAAGACTATCGTGGAGGCTATTAAGGATCATGTTCGTAAGGACGGTCTACGGCTCTCTGTGGACGAGTATAGACCCTCTAAGGCAGAGGGTAGTAAGGAAGAACGCATCGCTGCTGCACTAGAACACAGATATGAAGACTTAACCATGTGGCACAACGAAGGTGGGTGGACCCCAACTTTGGAGGATGAGCTTATCCTATCTAGGCCGAGACACGATGACATCAAAGATGCTTTGGCCTCAGCCGTGAATATAGCGATAGCCCCAGCTAGGGGGAGATCAGATACAATGAAGGATTTGTTCACCTCTAAGAGGACTAATGTTCAAAGTAGATTCGGGGGATTTGCCTAATGGCAACCGCAAGTAAGAAGACAGTAGAGATACGGAGCTTTATGGCCCGTGAAGATAATGCAGAGTGGGTTGGTAATCTATGGGATACATGGAATAACCAACGGGCAGAGAAGATGGCATCTTGGGCAGAGACAGATAAGTTTATCTTTGCTGTAGACACCACCACAACTGCAAACAGTTCACTACCTTGGACTCACACCACCACCCTGCCCAAACTAACACAGATCAGGGATAACCTACACGCCAACTATCTAAGTTCTTTGTTCCCAAATGATAAGTGGCTACAGTGGCTAGCTTATGATAAGAACGCTGCGAAAGCTGCTACAGCCTCTACCATCCAAGCTTATATGGAGAATAAGACAAGGGAGGGGGGTTTCAGAAATGTGATTAGCCGACTCTTGTATGACTACATTGATAAGGGCAATGCTTTCGCTATGCCATCATTTGAGGCTAGATACAAAGACTATATGGGGGAGAAGGTAGCAGATTTTATCGGGCCAGTTCTCGTCCGTATCAGCCCTGTGGACATTGTGTTTGACCCAACAGCAGCCGCTTTTGACAAAACCCCTAAAGTTGTTCGTAGTATTAAAACTATTGGGGAGCTTAAACGGCTGGCTATAGATAACCCAGACGAAAGATTCTGGGAGGACGTCGTTAGCCGCAGACTTAACATACGTGCTAATATGGCCAACTACACCAACACTGAGTGGAACAAAGCCTCTCAGTATCAAGTGGATGGGTTTGGTAGTTTGACAGAGTATTACCAATCTGACTACGTTGAGATTCTTGAGTTCTTTGGGGACTACCACGATGCCCAAAGCAACACCCTAGAGCTAGACCGGATGATTACCATTGTTGATAGGTCTATCGTTGTAAGGGATGTCCCAGTCCCTACATACAGTGGCGGGGACCTAATCAGGCAAGTTGGTTGGAGACTGCGCCCAGAGAACTTGTGGGCAATGGGCCCTCTTGACAACCTTGTTGGTATGCAATATTTGCTAGACCACCGTGAGAACATGAAGAGCAACGCTCTTGACCTCAAAGTTATGTCACCACTTAAGATCATTGGTGAGGTAGAGGAGTTCACATGGGGGCCACGAGCAGAGATTCATATTGATGAGAATGGTGATGTGCAGGAGCTTGCTCAGGGCTTTAACGACATCTTTGCTTCCAACAACGAAATGGAGGCTATTGAGGCCCGCATGGAGCTTTATGCAGGGGCCCCACGAGAAGCTATGGGGGTAAGGTCCCCTGGGGAGAAGACAGCCTTTGAGGTGCAGTCCCTAGAGAATGCAGCTGGTCGCATATTCCAAGAGAAGATCATCCAGTTTGAAGTCTTTATGGAACAGTGCCTAAATGATATGCTAGAGACCTCTCATCGTAACATGGATATGGGGGATGTAATTAGGGTCATAGATAATGACCTTGGGGTCCAACAATTCCTCAACATCACTAAAGAAGACATCACAGCTAATGGAGTCCTTCGTCCAGTAGGGGCGAGACACTTTGCTCAGAAGGCTCAGGAGCTACAGAACCTAACTGGCATCTTCAACAGTCAGCTAGGACAAATCATAGCCCCCCACACCTCAAGTGTGGCTCTCACACGCTTCGTAGAGGATGTTGTAGACCTACGTGGCTATGAAATCTTCAGGCCTAATGTAGCTGTTGCTGAACAGCAAGAGACACAAGCTCTGGTGAACCAAGCAGATGAGGATAATATGATGGAGTCTGCTGAAGGTATGTCAGAAGAAGAGCTAGCAGCAACAGTGAGCGTGCCACAAAATGAAGTCTAAGTTGACGAAGGGTGTGCCACAAGACGAGAAAAAAGAAATTAGGGCTTCCTTTTTGGAGGCCCTACAGTTTCGTAAACGACTTACCATTGTCTTAGAAGATGAGATTAAGACCCTACAAACCTCTATGAGAGCTGAGGCCAACTTTGATAGCCCGAACTGGGCTTATATTCAGGCCGACAGGGTGGCTCAAACGAAGGCTTTAGAACGTGTAATAAGTCTTATTAACGAAGACTAGTAAAAAGTGTGTCACGAAAAGTGGGTTCAATGAAAACAACAACTTATAAAATAGTTAAAAATAGTTTGTGACAAACACCACTTTTCACCAGTATATATAAGTAGGGGTTAGAGAAATTGTATCTAGCTTATAAGAATCTTGAGTTGTGTGTATAACACATAACGAAGTTCTTCCCTACTAAGTGTTGTATGTATTAGTTTGTTTATTACTCGAATACATACCCCACCCAAGTAATTAAACTCTAGATAAGGATACAGGAATGACTGACCCAGTTAATCCATTTAACGAACCTAACCCAACCCAACCACCTAAACCAGGTGAGCCTCAAACTGAATCTTTCGTAGACCAACTGAATGCTATCCAGAATGAGAATGGTGAACAGAAATACAAAGACATTCCAACGGCTCTTGCTGCCTTGGGACATTCACAGCAACATATTACGACCCTTGAAACTGACAACAGTCAGAAGGCTCAGGAACTTTCCACTCTGCGTGAAGAACTAGCTAGCAAGAAATCTGTAGAAGATTTTGTATCTCAACTCACCAACAAACAAGACCCCCCTTCTTCGTCACCAAACAAAGAGGCTGGCCTTGACGCACAAGCTGTAAGTGATATGATCGCTAGGCAGTTTCAAGAAGCTAATAATAAGACTAGTGGGGACAACAATCTCCAAGGGGTCTTGCAAAAGCTTAACGAGCTCTATGGAGATAAAGCTGGTGAAATTATCACTAGTAAGGCCACAGAGTTTGGCACCACTGCTTCTGCTCTAGAAACTATGTCTAGGGAGAACCCTGCTATGGCCATTGCCATTCTAAGCGGGGGTAAGGTGTCTGCACAAAGTAAACCAACTTCAACTTCTGTTAATTCTCGTGCACAAACCCTCGCCACACCAGCTTACACAAAACCAGAGAAATCTGTTATGCGTGGAGCTACTGGGGCTGAGGTGGCAGATGTCTGGTCTAAGATCAGAGATGATGTGCATCAGAAGTTTAATGTGGAAAATTTTTCTCAAAATTAAGGATAGCTAATGCAGCTTACCACTAATACAACTGCATTCATCGAGGCGGAACAATATAGTTCCTTCATCTTGATGAACTTGCATGACGGGCTTTTGCCAGATACATTCTATCGGAACGTTGCCGATTTTATGCACGGCTCTACGCTCAATATTAAAACAGTCGGCTCAGTAACTCTTCAAGAGGCCGCTGAAGACGTAGCACTAACCTACAACCCAATCGAGTCTGGTGAAATCACTTTCGCCATTACTGAATATGTAGGCGATGCTTGGTATGTAACGGACGACCTTCGTGAAGACGGCAACCAAATCGACCAGCTTATGTCTGCTCGCGGTGTTGAGTCCACACGGGCCATCCAAGAGAAGTTTGAATCAGACTTCCTTGCTGTTGCTGCCAATCCATACACACTAGCCAGTGACCCGTTTAATGTAAACGGTTTTGCACATCACATTGTCTCCGCTGAGACTAATGGTGTCTTTGGCCTAGACCACCTAATTGAACTGCGCCTAGCTGCTGATAAAGCTAACGTGCCTTCTACTGGGCGTGTGTTTATTGTTGACCCTGTTGTTGAAGCAACATTCAATAAAAAATTGTCCATCACTAATGATGTCACCCCCTTCGCATCTGCCATCCTAGAGAAAGGTTTGGCTGAAGGCCAACGCTTCTTCTCCAGCTGGTTCGGTTGGGATATTATGACATCTAACCGCTTGTATGTAGGCGACGCTAATGATGGCACGACTTCCATCAGCGACGCTGTTTACAACATTGGCATGTGTATCCTAGACGACCAGACCAAACCAGTTATGGGTGCATGGAGACGTATGCCTAAAGCTGAGGGTGAACGCAACAAAGATCGTGCTCGTGATGAGTTCGTAGTTCGTGGTCGCTATGGTTTTGGTATCCAACGTATGGATACATTGTTCTGTGTTGCCACTAGCGCAACTGCAACTGAGTAAGGAGAGCCACTATGGGATATGAAACTTCGCCATTTGGCAATCAGGGTTCTAACGTCACATCTGATGTTAGCAACCACTATGGTGCACGAGACACTGGTAAAACAGTTGGTGTATCTAAGACCGAGGGCTTTGTAAATGAGCTCACGATTAACATTGACGGGGACATGGTGACTGCTGGTGCTTACGCACTTCTAGCTCCTAGCCTCCCAGCTAAGTCAATCGTTGAAGATGTCTATATGGAGGTCACAGAGGCCTTCGTGCTTGGCGGGACCACTCCTGTCATTGACATTGGCACCGAGAGCACTGAGGCTACAAACGGCTTCACCATCACCGAAGCACAGGCTGAGGCTGTAGGTATGTATGACCTAACCTCTGCCCTAGCTGGCACATGGGCTGCTGGCCTAGCTGCTGACACTACTGTCGGCTTGCTGCTTGGTGGCACGTCACCAACAGTGACAAGCGCTGGTAAAGCGAAGATTGTTATTCGCTACGTAGCACTTTAACTTTATGGGGGAGGGGGAGTTGATTCTCCCTTTCCCCCTTTTCTTTTAGGAGCACACATGACAGAACATGTAGACTTAACAGACCCAGAACTGCATGAGCCTAAAGGGGTTGCAACAGCAGCGGTTGATAATATTTATCTGGCAGATGGTGTTGGATCGGGAAGCTGGGTAAAGCATAAGGCTCACATTGGTGGGTATGTTGTTTTTGATGACGTTACCCCAGCCTACTCGGTCACTACTGGTGGCACATCTGATGTGGTAATTAACCCAACATTTATTGGGACTCACGCAGAAGACTTCACAGCTCTGATAACCCCAAATGCCAGGATTAGGTATGATGGGCTCACCGACCTCCCCGCCTTTGTCCACTTTAATGGATCCATTAAACAAGCCTCCGGTGGCACAATAGATATGCAGTTTGTCCTATACAAGAATGGTGTCGCACAAGAAGGAAGCCGTGTTGTTAGATCAGCTACATCAGGGGCTTGGGGGAGCGTAGCTATGGGGTTTGACACCTTATTGTCGACAAACGACTACCTAGAGTTCTTCCTAAAAACTCCAGCTGGCACAGCCACAGCTTTGTTCGCTCAAATGTATATGAACGTCCAAGGGACTCCAGGGGTATAAGATGGCTAAAACACTTTTAAATATCACACAAGAAATCCTCTCTGAGATGGACTCCGACGAAGTAAACAGCATTAGTGACACTGTTGAGTCTGAACAAGTGGCTAACATTGTCATCACTTCTTACAGAGACATGATGTCTAATCGTAACTGGCCACACCAACGCTCGGCGGCTGTTATGACAGCTAGGGGGGATTCAAACTACCCCACGCATATGATATTGTCAGATGATGTCAAAGAGCTGATCTCTGTTCGTTATAACAAAGCCACTGTTGGGGAGACCCAGAAGAGGTATGGTGATGTATCTTACAAATCCCCAGACAACTTCTTGGCCTACACTAATCCAAGGAACAATGACAATAGTAATGTTGAGGTTGTGTCAGACGACTCTGGCATTGATTTGCTAATTGTGAACGACGCACACCCAACCTACTATACATCTTTTGATGACACTAATGTCATCTTCGATTCTTACCATAATGGTGTTGACAGTTCCCTACAAGCTAGCAAGGTTCAAGCTCTCGGCTACATCCTTTCTGAGCTAACGTTCTCTGACACAGCCACCCCAACAATGCCGGATGAAGCTCTCTCTGCCCTCATAGAGGAAAGTAAGAGCAGGGCCCAGTTAAAACTGAGGCAGTTCCAAGATGTTAAGTCAGAGGGGGAAGCTTCTCGACAACAGCGATGGTTGTCTAGGAAAGCTTGGAAGACTAATGGTGGTGTGGAATACCCTAATTATGGGAAAGGTCGATAGTGGATAATATTTATAACGGTTATATGATTGAGGCTGATGGGACCTTCGGGTATTATAGGGTGCGGGCTAAAGCTCAGGGCAAAAGCCCCAAAGCTCTTGGAGGCACTTATACAACACGCCCCTTGGCTATGAGGGCGATTGATGCCTATGTAGCGACTAAAGGGAAAAAGAATGGCACAACAAAAACTTCCAGTTGAGATAAATAGTTTTGGTGGGGGTCTTATAACAGAGATCAACCCACTTAATTTTCCCCCTAACGCCTCGGCAGACGAGAAGAATATGAGGCTTAATAGGGATGGCAGCAGAAACCGTAGGCTTGGTTTTGACCTAGAGAACAATGCTGTTACAATAGACTCGTCTATTAGCTTTAACCCTGCGGACACTTTGGGGGCCTCTCAATATAAGTGGAAAAATGCAGGGGGGGATGTTGACAAAGAGCTTATAGTCCTACAAGTTGGTGGGCACATGTCCATCTATGACCTGGACAATGCCCCTGTCAGTGGCACAGTTCTATACACAGAGGATTTTGGCTCAACAGCCTATGCTAAAGATTTTAGCTATGCTGTAGTAGATAGCTACCTTGTGGCGGCGACTGGTTTGGGGGATATAGCCATTTATGACTATAGTTCTGGGGCAGTTGTAAAGACTACAGACCGCCTCCTAATTAGGGACTTGTTCGGCTTAGAGGCGGTTGTGGACGGAGACGACCTTACCTTAACAAGTAACATGCAGACAAGACCGACCACCTTAGAAGATGAACACTTGTATAACCTAAGAAATCAAGCGTGGGCTCTCCCAAGACTAAAGAGTAATACTGAAGTTAAAGATGACCCCATAACACACTTCTTCGCCCAAGAGGCTACATACCCAGCAAACAGTGATAACCTGCTTAGGGCATTGCTAGCTGACTCTTCTGATTCTGATAACAGGACTATTGAGAGGTTCTTCGCAGAAAACCTAATTGACAGCCCAACGGGGTCTAGTTACTCCCCTAAAGGGCATTTCATTATTGATGCTATGAACAGGGGCTCTAGTAGACTTACACAAGAGGGAATGCTTGTCGCTAGGAACATAGAGTTGGATTTCTCTCTCACCAGCCTTGGTAGTGATGTAACCCCAGGTGGGGCAAGTGTCTTAGAAGAATATGCTGGTAGAGTGTGGTATTCTGGGTTTAGTGGGGAGGTGACAGAGGGGGATTCAAAATCCCCTCGTATGTCCTCTTTTGTCATGTTTAGCAGGCTTGTAAAAGATAAGACAGATATAACACAGTGTTACCAAGAGGCTGACCCAACTAGTGAAATAGAGTCTGATATTGTGGCCACAGATGGCGGATTTATACGCATCAATGGGGCCTATGGTATTAAGAAGCTGGTAAATGTGGCCAACTCTCTTTTCGTATTTGCACTGAACGGTGTATGGAGAATTAGTGGGGAAGATCAATCTGGGTTTACGGCTACCGCATATAGAGTGGATCGTATTAGCCAAGAGGGTTGTTCCTCTGGGGACAGTGTAGCTTTTGTAGAAGACTCCATGTTTTACTGGGCCAACTCTGGTATCTATAGGGTTGGGGCCAATGAATACGGGGATTGGACCTCTGTTAACATAGCACAGCCCCTAATCCAAACTTTTTATAATGAAATCCCAGTAGAGCAGAAAAAGCAAGTTGCTGGGGCTTTTGACAGTTACGAACAGAAGATTAGGTGGATTTATGGAGGCCCTTTAAATGTAAGTGGGCCAAGCAAAGAACTTGTGTTTGACACTCTACTACAAGCCTTCTCTGTTAATGATGTGGCAGTTACCTCTGGGACAGACCACAGGATTGTTGGCATTTTTGAGGGGCAACCCTACAAAACCACAGAGCGCACTCTAGATGTAACCGAGGACGGCACTGTTGTTACAGCTAGTGGCGTGGATGTCACAGTGACCTCCCTTGTAAGGGCTGACTCCACTAAAGAGCTTTTGTATATGGTGGTAACAACTCTTAATGGTTCTATTAAATACTCAATAGGGGCTTTTACAGACAACACTTTTGTTGACTGGGGGGGCATAACTAGCACTAACTATGAGTCCTACTTAGTCACTGGGTTCCTAACAGCTCAGGAGTCTCGTAGACGCAAGCAAGTCCCCTATATAACAACCTATCTTAAAAAGACAGAGGATGGGTTTAGTGGGGACTACGTTCCAGACAGCCAGTCTTCGTGCATGGTTAGCACGAGGTGGGACTGGACAAACAGTGCAAACAGTAACAAGTGGTCAACACCTTTTGAGGCATACCGACACAAAAGAAACTACATGCCCACCTCCCTAGCAGACACTTTTGATGATGGTAACTCAATGGTAGTTACTAAGAACAAGGTGAGGGGACGTGGGAGGTCAGTGGCTATGAAGTTTGCCTCATCCCAAGGTAAAGATATGTATATATATGGTTGGTCAGAAGACCTAACAATTAACGCTGAGGACTAACATGAAACAGACTTTCTCCAATAGTGACGACTACAACATCATTATACAAATGGAATCAGATTTACTCTTTCTGCACATTGATGTGGTCAACTGGGGGAAGTCTGTTTTGAAATCTATTAGGCAAGATATGGAAAAGATACTAGATCGGACAAAGGCACAAGGTTGGGGCGAAGTTTATGCCTACACTAGCAATGTTAAGTTTGCTAACCTTGTGGAGCCCTGCGAAGTTGTTGGGCCAATGGCTGGGCATGAACACTTGACAATAGTTAAATGGGTTACGGGGTAGATTATGCCAGCAGCATTAATAGGATTAGCTATCACAGCCGTAGGCACTATCGCAAGTGTTTCAGCTGAGAAGAAAAGGGCCTCTGCGGAAAGAGAAGCCAGAAGCATCTCTTCCGCCAATGAGAACCTCCGTAATACAGCTGCCAAAAGGAAAGCTGTAAGAGAAGAGCGCATTAGACGTAGCAGGGTTCAACAGATCAGTGTTAACACTGGTGTAGCTGGTAGTTCCGGTGAGATAGGTGCTACATCAGCTCTCTCGGCCTCTGTGGGGCGTAACATAGCCTTCCAAGAGCAAGAGACTAAAGCTGCACAGGGCATCTCAGCACAAAATCAAAAGGCGGCTAATGCTAATAGTAGCATAGCTAATATTAGAGCTTTCACAAACCTCTTCCAAGCTGGGGTAGGGGCTGGAGAAGAGCTTGGTTTGTTTGAATAGGTGATATATGGAACTTGAACAGTTTATACAAGAAACAAGTGCAAGTCTTGAGGACTTCACAACAGAGGTTGAAACCCCCTCTCCGGTCAACTCTGTAAGTGCTTCTAACATAGCTGCTCAGTCAGCTGTGATGGATGGCACAGAGACTATGCTGGATACATACAGACAAACTAAACAAGACTTACTTAGCCCTGTGTCTAGCCAAATGTTTATCTTAGACCAGCAGGTCCAAAGAGACAAGATTATGGCAGACCTTAACCAAGAGCTATCCAGTATCTTAGGCAACCCAGAGGCCTCCTTCGAGGAGAAGAGCGAAGCCTACACCATGTTTGAGAAGATAGAAGAGACTGCTCTTCCTGATCTTCGTAACGAGGTTGCTTATAAGTCGTTGTCTGAGGAGAGTGAGCCCACTGACACAGATAGTATGGACATGTCCAGAAATCTTATGGTGGACTCCATCCTTGAAGTGCAAGATCAGAAACGTAACCTACAGAATATGATTAACAGCATGGCTGTTAGCGAAAACCCAACTATGACTAAAACCATAGGGGATATTGCCGAGATCATGGTCCCTTTTGTTGAGTGGGAAGCCATTAATAAAATCTGGCGTGAAGTTGAGGACAAGGGCCAGTTAAATACTAGGCTCCTTGGTGACCTCAAAGTGGCTTTGTTCTCCAACATCAAGAACATCCCTATGGACCAACGAGAGGCTTGGGCTAAATCTATTATTGATTTGGTAAACGAGAATGAATCTATCTTATTCTCTGGCTCAAATGATGTTGTTAAACTAGACACCCTAAATAGGATGATAGTTGACAATGATTATAGTGACCTTGAGAAGTGGTTTGACAGCACAACAAGTGTGCTTGATGTTGTTGGTATTGGGGCACTAGCCAGGGCTGTAATAAAAGGTGGTCGTGGCACTGCCGCTGTAGTAGAGTCCTCTGAGGCCCTACGGACAGCCACCAGGACTGATGTTAACCCAGCTTCGGTTGGGGAAACTGTGGCCCAAACTAACCCACGTCAAGCTCGTGCAATGGACGACATGAACACAGCTGACGAAACTGGTAATGCTGCTGAAGCCACTTACGGGACTACCCGTGAAGAGGTAGTAGCTAATAACCACCTTCCAGAGGCAGAGATTGTTGTAGGGGAAGTTCGGGCTAAGCCCTCCTTTGCCCCTTCTGAACGAGTAAGAGGGGTTATTGACTCTGGTGGTCAAACTGCTTTTACTGCTGCTGAGAAGGCTGCCCAAGAAGCTGCCATTGTCGGGAGATTAGAAGATATTGAAGGTGCGAAGATGAGGGGCAATAGCCTTACCGTCAGAGAATCTTTTGATGGGGGTATGACTATCCGTGGACTGTTCTCTCTTACCGACACTGGCTACAAGACCGCTGAGGAGGCTCTGGGAGCCGCTGGGTGGGCCTTTAGGCATCAAGGTATGAAAGAGTCAGACTTTACGCTTATGGTCCGCACTGGGGACACCTACGAGGTTGCAGATGCAGCTACTCTCACAGCTCGTGCTGAACTAAGAGCAGAGTTTGTTAGGCGTAAGGTTAAGATTCCTGAAGAGATTAAGCCAGCCATTGACTATGCTGTTGCCATAGACTTTACCAGACCTTATGACCCAAACCTAGTCGGGGTGTTTGACTTCCTGGACACTAAGCGTAACGTGTTTGATAGGTGGGGGGTAGCTTCTGGGAAAGGTAGTGCTGGGTCGTTGACCCAAACCCTCCTCCCAGCTGATACAGTGTTGCACCAGCAAATAACTAAACCAGCTAGTGTAGCAGTTAACAGAAGTGTTGCTCTGCGCAAATCCCTGGTTGAGATGTTTGGCCCCTTTGTAGACCAATACTCTTCTCTCAAGAAAGGCCCGCGTAAGGCTGTCTCCGACTACCTGCATAAAGCCAATTATGATGGGATTAAATATGATGTAGCTGACCTAATTAATCGTGGGTTTACAGTTGCAGAACGGGAGGTGATTAAATCTTGGCGAAAAGCTAATGACGGCATGTATCACGTTGTCAACAGTGATCTTGTGAATAGCCTCCGTAACAGGGGTTTTCAAGTGTTCTTTGACAAAGGGTCTAACACACAGCTTTTCGTGAAACCAGTTGGTAGAGCAGCAATAGGCCCTCAAAAGGACTTGTTGGACACTGCCACTGGTCAACTAATCAGGCTTAACAAAGGTGATCTAGATGATCTCTATGCTAAAGGTGGTGGTGTCGTAAGGACAGAGGAGCCTTTTAGAGTTGGCGAAGAGTGGGTGGAATATGTTATTAATCGTAACACACCTACATCTGGCTACACAAGAGCCCTGAGAGCAGATGACACAGTGTTGGCATACAGAGATGGTTACTACCCAGTTGTATACGATGCTGAGTATTTCATCACTAAAACCTTCAGAGTTGGTAATGACGAAACAATTACCAAGGCAGTGGCAACTGCTCGCACTAGTGAAGAAGCTAGGAATATAGAGAAAGCCCTTAAGTCTGCTGAGACTGACCCAACTGTGGTGTATGCTAACCGCAGGGATCGTAAGGCAGAGCCTCTTGACAGGGCTGAGGGTGGTGCATGGAATAACCTAGTTAACTCTGGGCTGTCCTCACAGCGTTATCGTGGGGAACGTCTAGCAGATGGTTCCACAGACCTGCATAAGATGGGGATGGCTAATCTGTCCGACCCTCTTGAGGCTATCGCTAGCCAAATCCGATCTGTCTCTGAGAGAACCTCTATGAGGAGCTACTTGGATACAGTTAAGGCTCGTTGGGTTAGCAACTTCTCTAAGCACCTTGACGAAGATGTGTTGAGGGACAGGTTTGGTCAAGTGAACTACCCACAGTCTTGGGACAATATCAAGACTACTGATGGGCGCAGGACTAAGCAGTTGGCTGATGCTAGAACCTTGTTTAACTATATTCGTTCTCTAGAGGATGGGTATGTTAATACTCTGGATGACAGTGTTAAGGGTCTTATGCATATGTTTGCTGATATAGCAGATATATACGGGGTGCCCAAAGCTGAAGCTACTTTCAATGCTGTGTCTAAGTTTAGGCCAACTGTAGCCATTAAGTCGGCTACATTTAAGTTGTTCTTGGCTGCACACCCTATGAGACAAGCTCTTATCCAGGCACACCAAACCATACAACTCTTTGCTATCGAACCTAAGTATATGCTTGGGGGAGGTTTCTCAAGTGATGTAGCCTCACTACTACGAGGTAGGTTGGGGACTGGTTCTGTAGAGGACGCAGCTCTATACAATGACTTTGTTAAGAGTGGTCTGGCGGATGCTGTTGATGCTAACAACCTAGTTCGTGATGACACACTCCACCTAGCTGACCTAACTTGGCAACAGAAGGCACGGTCTGTTGTTGGTGCCCCCCTCAAGTTCTCACAAAGACTTGGGTTTGATGTTGGCGAGGAAACTGTGTTGGCAACAGCGTGGTTGACCTACCGCAACAAAGCTCTCACAGCAGGGAAGCCTCTAAGTGCATCTGTGATGGATGAAGTTGTTGGCAATGCCCGTAACTTTACTTATAACATGGACAAAGCTGGGGACATGCCTTATAACCAAAACTCCTTGAACGTGATTATGCAGTTTATGCAGGTCCCACACAAGGCAGTGCTGCAACCTCTTATTAACAGGGGCCTCAGTGGTAAAGACAAAGCCCAGCTTGTTGCTTTCAATACAGCTATGTATGGGATACCAACAGCGACCCTAGCCCCAATCCTCTACCCACTTGTGGCAGAGGGCCCAGCTAGGGATGCCCTAGAGTTTGGTCTGGAGGATGTTATTCTCAATGCGACCCTCTCGGCTGCATCTGGGACAGACACTAACATAGACTTTGGGGACTTGTCCCCTATAGACTCCTATGGTCTTGCTGACACATTGGTTGGGATGGTTACCACAGATTTGGGCACCATCGTATCTAATGCTCCAGCAGCTACAATTATGTTTGGGGGGAACTCTCGTATAGGCCAGTTGATGAAAACCTCTGCGAGATACTTTAATATTATTGATGACTACGAAGAGCCAGGAAATGGGACTAG
This sequence comes from Crocinitomix sp., assembly GCA_013138735.1. Lineage (GTDB taxonomy): Bacteria > Bacteroidota > Bacteroidia > Flavobacteriales_D > Crocinitomicaceae > Crocinitomix. The sequence continues at coordinate 21,026 of WTCE01000072.1, forward strand.
ATACACTGACGTAGCTTTGGCTGCTGGTAATCTATTCTCAGGCTTCTCTAGTATGTTTAAGGGGCTATATGCTCTGGAAACTAGGCAGAAGATAAGTGCCTTGGGGGTCATTACCGATGAAGATGTAACTAAACCAGAGGCCATCTTACAAGCCCTGTTTGGGCTCAAGACAAAAGATGAGTCTTCTAACTGGGAGATTAATCGTATCCTCTATCAGGGGAGAGATGCTCCCCCAGACCCAAATGATGTTAAGCTCTGGTATAATGAGCTCAAGAGGCACTTTGCTCGTCGTGGTATGTCTACGATGGAAGCTGAGTTTCAACAAAGAGTTCTAGCGGAAGCTTGGAGAGTGTTTGATGGCAGCGATATTAAGGCAAGAGAATCTATCTTGTCCTACATACAAGCTGATGTTAAGAGTGGGGATGATGCTTTGATAAGAGGTATTATGTCTGCAATGGGGTCTGAGAGTAAGGGGTTCCATTCCAACAGGGATGTCTCTGCCATGATTGAGAAGCTCCCAGACAGTGCACAGAAGGAACAACTTCGTATTATGTTCAATAACTTTTTAGACGCTACAGGGGGATAACTCATGGCGGATTTTTCACAGACTGAGGTAGCTCCTATACAGTCTTTTACTACAGTGAAGGAGGGGGTGGAAGGTCCTGCCCCCTACCTTGCTGAAGGTCTCACCAACATGTTTAAGGCTGTTGGGGAGATCGGTGCAGCTAATAATGCCAAACAGGATGAACAGTTTGTAGCAGATTTTGTTATACAACAGACCACACTGGCTGAGGCTGTAGAGCAAGGGCTCCCTAGCAGAGAGGCTCTAACTCGTATGAGGGCAAACTTTAAAAACGCCGTAGCTAATGCCCCTGGCCTAACCTCAGAGCTGTTTGCTGCTCAGTCTTCTATTATTGGCACTGCTGGTATTGGGCAGATTGCTACAACTGGCAATGAGCAAGAAGCTAGAACCAACCGTGTAGACAATGCTTTGGTTGACAGTGGGGCGGTTGGCCCAAATGCCACAGACTCAGAACTTGCTGTGGCTCGCACCAACTTCCAAATGTATGAGGAAGCACAACTACGCTTCCAACAACAAATGGACACTATCAACCTCTCCAACGCTGCTGAGTCCCAAAAGAGTGCTCAGAGAACCTCTGTTGCACAGACCTGGCTAAGAGAGTCCTCCCCACATAAGCTAGACACGTTTAGTGGGCAAGTTAAAGCTATTGTAGAGGGTGTGGGGGCTAATGGTTCTACTGGAGCTGAAGCCCTTCTTGCACTAGACCAGCTATGGAACTCTGTTCAAACAGAGTATGCCGGACAACTGGTAGAGGCTGGTGGGTATGGTGCTGCACTAGTAACCCCCTTCCAAATGTTATATGACACTGCACAGAAACAAATCAACGGGACATACAGCACAGCTTTCGCTAAAGCTGAGGCGGACCGTATCTTAGCTCTTCAAGAGTATATGCTGTTGCTTGACCCAGAGGTTGCCTCAGTAGCAGCTGCTTCTAATGTTATCCAAGGGCTCCCAATAGACCAGCTTGTAAAAGCTAATAATGCTATTTCGAGAGTCCTTGCTGAGAACTCCCTCCCAGAGGGTGATGCGGCTAGGGTGTTTACTAATGATGAGTTGCAAGGGCAAGCTTTAAAAGGCTATTATGATGCCCTTTCTTCCACCATCCGTAAGGGGGATATGTCAGACGACCTACATACTGAGATGGTCACCCACCTCTCTAATATCTTTGCTGGCACAGTTGATGGTGGTTCAGCCCTCTCTAAGAATGCCATCTTGGGCAAAGACATGGTTAGGTTCTTCTCTTCTCAGGAGTTCTACTCTTTCCTTAGTGAGAACCCAAGCGCTAAGGATGAGGGGTATCTAGAAGCCCTAGAAATCCTACAAGTCCACTATGCCGATGAAGTGTGGGGGATGGCTCGTAGGGAGTTTACAGACAATGAAATTGTCAATATGCCTGGTGGCATAGGGGCAACAGATATTTTCGTAGAAGACGGAGCTGCTACTTCAGGGGGCCCAACCCCAGAGTCAGTTAGTTATAGAGCTACAGACAGTGGTATGGAGTTCTTTGCTCTAGACCAAACTAATGTAGATGCTGTAGCTAAAGCTAGAAAACTTAACAAGACCCTTAAGCCTGTTCTCAATGAGACTGTTAGGGGGTTTGCCCACCTTAATGGCAGAACAGACTATGGTAACTACTGGAACGAAGTTAGTGAGACCATCCTTGGTTCCCAAGAACTTGGTGACGAAGACCTTACAACTAATGACCTAGTGGAACGCACAACTGGTGAAGCTGGGGTAACCCCTGTCTCACTAGGGGCAGATATGCTTAGAAACTTCGAGGGTTTCCGTGAGGGGACCTACTGGGATGTAAACGCCCACAGAGTTGGTTACGGGTCTGATACAATTACCAAAGCTGATGGGACAGTGGTTCCGGTTAAACGTGGGGACACTGTTACCAAGGAGGACGCAGAGAGAGACCTTGAGAGACGCTCTGCTGAGGAAGACAAGGCAGCCAGACTTCGTGTTGGGGCTGCTGCTTGGGAGGCACTCCCTGATGCTGCTAGAGGGGCCCTGATCTCTGTGGCTTACAACTATGGGGAAATCCCTAGAAGACTCTTAGCTTCAATAAAGACTGGTGATGTAAACGCCATTGCTGATGCAGTAGAAAAACTTGGGGGAGACAATGATGGCGTAAACCGGAGTCGTCGTCGTCGGGAAGCTGAGGCAATCAGAGCTTCTGCTAATGGCCAAACAACTGGGATGCCTGTTACAGGGGCCCCAGAACGTAGGCCAGACTATGCTTCTGAGCAAGCTGTTATGGAAGCCATTGAAGCTGGTGACCTCAAAGAGGGTGACATTGTTACCGTCAATGGTGTTCGTGTAAGAGTGGAGGCTGAATAATGGGCTTCCGTTTAGTCCCCGTAGAGGGGGAAGCCTCGAAGACAATACCAAAGATAACACCAATTGACTCTGAGGGCGAAGCCCTTGGGGTTGGTTTGGCTGACCTAGACTTTCAAAGCGATTTGATTAACTCTGGGTCACAAGACCCAACCTCTCAGTTGGGGTTTGACATTGGTGCAGCACATTTCCTATCTAACCCAGATAATGCTGATAGGGCTTTCCACTTGATGAACTTAGGCTCTAGACAGAAAGAGTATGAGTTCTATGCACAAGAGGGTTTGCGTCGTAGTAAAGATGATGTCTTTGTCGGCGCAGGGGTTAACACCCCAGCTATCTGGAACCATGAGTTTAGACACCGAGGCTTTGAGGCTCTTGGAGACAGGTTCTCTGACGAAGACGAAGTTACTAAGTTGTTTGGGGATCAGGGCACACGAGCTCTCTCTATGATAAGGGGTAGCAAGTCAGACCGAGAGGCCTTGACAGAGCTGTTCGACAGGCCAGACGATGATGCTGGTGTGTATGGCACCATTGAAAACACTATGGAGGCTGTAACCCCCGAGAACAGAGAAGAGCTTAGGAATACAATAAGTGCAATGTCTAAACAAGTCCTGAGTGAGCGTGGTTCACCAGATCAAGCAGAGCGTAAGGAGCCTGGGTTCTTTGCAGGAGTCCTTAATAGTATGTTCGGAGAATAATATGAATAAGCAAATTGAAGCCTATATAAAAGCACAGTCGTTTATCGGCACGAAGGAGATCAGGGGGCCTTCTCATAATCAAATTGTGGTTGACATGTTTAAAGATGTTGGTCACGCTTGGGTTAAGGATGACGAGACTGCATGGTGTGCAGCCTTTGTCGGGTCAATGCTAGAAAAGGTTGGAGTTGACTCCACTCGTAAACTAGATGCTAGGTCTTACTTAGGTTGGGGGGAGGTTGTAGAACCAGAAGATGCCCGCGAGGGGGATGTAATGGTCTTCTACACAGGAGATAAGAACGGGTGGCGTGGCCACACAGGGTTCTTAGTCTCAATCACATCCACTGGTAGTTATGAAATCCTTGGTGGAAATCAGAGTGACTCAGTGGGGATTAATACATATCCAAAGGAAAGGCTCCTGGGAATACGTCGTATTAGGGAAGTTGTGCCATTTAAGCCTATGATAAGCTCTAAGGAGCTCTTAGCGGGCTCTGGAGCGTTGCTGGCAAGTGGTGCAGGTGTTCTTGGTGCGGTAGGCCCAGTTCCACAGATCATCCTCTCAGTGGGGCTTACAATAAGCCTCATGGCTTTCGGGGCTTTTATTATCTGGAACCGAGTCCAAGCCCGTAAACGAGGGGAACGTTGAGTGTGACCGATAAAGACCCAATCACAATGGAAGCTCTTTTAAGCTTCCTCCCTGGAGTCCTGGTGGGGGCGATGACTTGGGTAACAACGTATCTAGTAAGAACAGTGTTGACTAACCAAAAACAGTTGGTTAAACTAGACACTGAAATAAAGGAACGAGAGAAGGCTGCTCAACGTGGCCGTGAAGACCTAAAAGAAGTTAAGGCTGATGTCAAAGAGATGAACACAGCCTTGATGACCTTCTTCTCTAACCACAAAAATTAGACAAAAATAAAGGGGAGCCCGCTTAATTGCAGGTTCCCCTTTCTTCGTTTATACTTATTACTAGAACCTACTTATCCTACTTTGTAGCGCTTTTAGGTATGACACCATGTGATAGTGCTGTGTCTCCAGGAAAGCTTGGTCAGCAGGTTGGAGTTTATTAAACATAGTAGTCTTAAAAAAGTCGCTCAGTTTTGACACTTTAGTTGCCAAATCATGGTGTTCATTCAACACCCTTTGTTCGTGCTGTTTCATCATTTACATAAGTCCTCATAAGTTTCATTATGAGACAAAATTGCCCTAAGTTGGTCCCCTGGGTTCCCTTGGTAGGCAATGATTGGGTGGTCTACAGTGCAATAGTCAATCTTTGAACCAACCTTGCTTTCGCAACCTGCCAACAACATCGTCGTCATCAATAGTGTCAATGTCAGCTTCAATAGTGTTTCTCCTTTTTATAGCCTCAAGGGTGTCTTCAAGGCTACTAACCTTAACCCCCTTAGCGCCTTCGTTATAAATACGGGCTAGTAGCAGGGCTATCATCCCCCCTGCCACCACATAAGCCCAAACCTTAAGTCCTAAGCTTTTTATCCAGATCATTTCTTCATCTCTCCTAAAGCCCTAATCTGAGCATGATCGCTCGCCTGTGAGGGGGTTAATGAAACAAGCCCCAGCATCAGTGTTTGTAGTTCCTGGTCCTGTGCTGAAGTCAAGCTCTTGTTGAGACTCTGTGTCAACAACTGGATCAGCCTCGCTGTCACCATCCTTCTCTTCAATCTTTGTGAGGATTGCTCCTTCAAAAGAGGATGGTCTAAATGTTGTGCACCCACTAGCGCCCCCATCGTATGCCATAATATATAAATCTTTGAACTCATCAAAAGTAATATGGTCTCCCACATTACATGTCTTAGAGCAAGCTGAGTCTACCAGTTCAGAGGCTAGGCACAGAACCTTAATGTGGTCTTGAGCACTAATCTCATCTGAGGTCCTCCCCTTAACCCCATATTCACTATAGGCATAGTCCTCAACATAATATTCTTTAAAGCTGCCACCATCTTGCCTAATCTTCCTGTTGTAAGCTAGGGCAAACGGGGGCTCAATACCAGAACTAATGTTCTGTGCCCAAAGACTAATAGTGCCTGTTGGGGCAATTGATAGGAGGTGTGAGTTCCTAATGCCATGCTGACTAATGAGGGTTTGAATCTCCTCTGGGAGGGTTTGGATAAATTCCCCAGAGACATAGTGCCCAGCGTCGAAAAGGGGGAAGGGTCCCTTCTCCACAGCCAGCCCAACTGATGCGATGTAAGCTGTGTCACGAAGCAGGGTCATAACCTGTCTCATCCACAAGAGCATCTCTTCTGAACCATATGGGAGCCCAAGAATCTCAGCTGCATTAGCTACCCCAGTAACCCCAAGCCCCATACGACGTTTACTCTCAGCCTCTAGGCGTTGTGCATCTAGTGGGTAGATAGTTCGATCCACAACATTGTCCATCATACGAACAATAGGTGTGATGTCGTGTTGGAACTTGTTGTAGTCAAACGACATGACCACAGAACTGAGGTCTAGTGGGTCATCGTCCCCAACAGCCTCTTGTATAATATACTTGGTAAGGTTAAACGAGCCTAGTAGACACGCCCCATTTGGAGGGAGCGGCTGCTCTGCACATGGATTTGTGGTAGCAATGGTTTCTAAATACCACATGTTATTCTTCTGGTTAATCTTGTCCATAAACAATACGCCAGGTTCAGCATGTTCCCAGGTGTTACGCATGATTTTATTCCATAGCATACGTGCACTAACTACGTTGTGGACAACCCCCTCGAAGGATAGTTCAAATGGTAAGTCTTCTTTAACAGCCGCAATAAACTTGTCCGTAACTGCCACACTAATATTGAAATTAGTAAGCTTCCCGTTCTGTTGTTTACAGGTAATAAACTCTTCAATGTCTGGGTGGTCAACCCGCATTACCCCCATCATAGCCCCCCGCCGATGACCAGCTGACTTAATGGTTTCACACATAGCATCCCACACACCCATGAAACTGATGGGGCCAGAGGATGTAGAACCGAGAGACTTAATAAGGTCCCCTTTTGGTCGTAAGGTAGAGAAGTCAAACCCATCCCCACCCCCTAGCCGCATGGTCTCAGCTGCGTCTGAAAGGGCCACCATAATCCCACTCATGGAATCCTCAATAGTGTCGCTAGCAAAGCAATTAAATGCTGTAGTCTGTCTAGCAGCCCCCACGGAGGCCTGAATACGGCCAGCTGGTAGGAACCTCTGGTTCAGCAGAATTTCCTGTGTTTGTTTGAAGTGCTCTGGGCTATCCTTTAGTGTGTCAGCAATGCGTGACATACCTTCGTGGAAGCTCTCTCCTTGTTGTAGGTATTTAGGGGCGCACTCAAGCTCCATAACCTCTTTAATTTGGTTCATGTATTCTCCAATAGGGCTTGTTTTGCTTGTTCTAGTAGCCAGAGGATTTCTGGCGGGTTGGGGGCGGAGGAGGCAAAGTATAAAAGACCTTCAACACCAGTTCCTATTACAAGAACCTCCTCTAGCATCCCCTCCTTAGCTCCGTCTAGCACCTTGTCAATAGGCACGTTCAGTGTTGTGTATGTATCTAGGTCAACTACGTTGTCTTCCTCATCCATTTGTAAGAGCCTCCCACGAATAAGGATAAAGGGGTTGGATTATATTTTTGATTTGTTCGGCAACCATTTGTGTTTCTTTCTGTGCATGAGGGTCTGACCTCTGGTTATACAAGTTAGCCCACCCATACAGGCTTCCAGTCTTGAAAGACTCTACATACATAGACTGAGGCAATACCATACGGGCTTGCTCGGAAGCCACTTTAAGATCGAGCAGGTGTGTGTAGTAACTAAGGCAGACCCCATTAAATGACTCTGGTGTGTGATACCTACCTAGATCAGGGTCCTCTTCTACGTCCACCTCATCACTACTAGACCCTTGTTTGACATTATCAGCAGCCTTACGCCACACATCAGGGACATAAAACTCTGGGCCGTCAGTGATGTATCTACGACTGCTCTCACTGGTAGTGAACCCAACCTGGTGTTTGTCTAGCTGACGTTGGACAAATAGGGGCACCTTAACATGTAGGGTGATTTGACAATGGGCAAAGGGGGCCCAATGTGAAGGCATATTCTTAAGGTGGTTTAGTAGTTTTAGGAACTCGGTGTCATCACCCATGTATTCGACGAGCGAGTGCCCCTCCTCTGCAACCTCCTTGGAGAGGTCACCCCAGTCCCCACTCGTGCAACCACGAGCAAGGAACTTAATGAGGGATTGGTCTGCTTCTGAGAGCTCTTGATGTAATCGGGGGCCGCATTTACCTTCGTGGGTATATTCATCTGCCCACTCACTACGTTTACCAAAGCTTACCCTAGCCATGTTGACAACCTTTAGGTCATCCCCCATGTGATCTTCATAAGTAACCTCCATTACTCATACTCCCTTTTCATTCTGTCCATACTAATAAACTCTGGGTCAAAATGGCCCTCTTCTACCCCACGTAGGACAACAGCCCCTTTCCACCACAAGTCGTTCACATGCCCAGCCCAACCTGATCGGTAGTCTTGATACACGCCACACACTAGGCCCATAATCTTCGTCCCGTCTGGTTGTGTTCTAACAGACCAGTCAGCCGTATGACTATGCCCACAGACAGAACTGGTCATGTTCTTAGCAATTAGAGAAGAGGCGTGGTGGATGCCCCCAATAGGTCTCCCCATAAGACCACTTACGAAGTAGTGAGCATAGGAGATACCATCTACATCAATGATGCCTGGGGTCTGACCTTCATACTCTACCACTTCGTTGTAATAGTGGTTAAAGTCAAAGTCCCTGAAGCTAATGCCAAACCTATCCCCAGCTAGTTCTGGAGAATACTCAAGGGCCTTTTTAACCCTATACTCATGGTTCCCTTCAAGGACAACTCGGTGTGGCTTCTTCTTCTTACCCTTCTTCAAAGGCTTCCACATTCTCTCTTGGAAGTCTAGGTGAGACATGATGTCTTTCTCATAACTCCTAGCGGCAAAGCTTGCCTTCCCCTTATCGAAGGAAGACATGCTCGCCATATCAGCAGCATCACCAATGTTAATAACTACGTCAGGTTTAATGTCTTTGATGAGTCCACCAAGCCAGTCCGCCCTGTCGTTGTTAAAATCTGGGTGGGCGTGGGAATCAGGGACAATTAGGTGCACCTTTGGCCTGTTCAAAATTAGGTTAACCATCTTCTTTCTCCACATAATCAATGAGAATTTCTAACAGGTGTTTAGCCTTTTCTAGGTCCTCAATACCACCCTTGAGTTCCCAACGGGTTACATACTTAACCACAGCCCCTTCAATATAACCAAGGTTGTGTGCCATCATATACTCAATGGGTTGGATGGTGGCATTAGTGTAGTGGTCCCCGCCAACCTGTCTTCCCAGGGGGTTACTCCCCGACATTATAATCAACCCTTAGCCCGTCAGTGCAAATACGCCTAGCCTCTTTTAGCCCGTGTTTCTTAATGAACCCACTAAGGATAAAGATGTTACGTCTATCAATGTCGTCGAATAGGGCCAAGTATTGCTCTGATACATGCTCCCCGAAGTCTTCTGTTAGATTGTGGGCCATAGCGGTTCTGTTAAATACCCGCAATGGTTTGTGTTCAATAGTATCGAAGCGATTAAATTCCACTTTCTCTCTCCTTCTTTCGTCTCTCTGTGGCTATGGCACGTTCTTCTGTGCTTTTAGTGTCGTGACACGCCTTACAGATAAGCTGTAAATTATCTTCTTCACAAAAAATTCTGTTAATATACTCGTCCCAAGTGGTAAACCCAATTGCTGGGTCTACTATGGGGTCAATGTGGTCAACGAAGGTGTTCTGCTTACGCTTCCTACCATCCCTAACTGTTACTGGCACATGCTCTTTACACTCGGCACACTCATAGATACCTCTGGACACGTTAGCAGCTTTCTTAACCTCTTGTAGAGGCCCCCACCGCCTTGTCCCTTGACGTAGGAGTGAAGTGACAAAGCTGTTGAACCTTGACTCAGTCCACTGTCCAGAGCACCTGACCTTTGGTCCACTAGGCCTCGCCATCTTCATGCTCCCAGTAGCGAGAATGTTTAACTGCAAACTCAATGTCCTCGTCAGGATATTTATGGTCCAACAACTGCTGTCTATAATCCTCTTTAACTGGGGCGGGGAACCCATATCTCCACCCGCTTGGCGGGTCTACAATAAGCACTTTAGTCATTGGGCATCTCCCAAAACTTAGGTTTACCACCTTCATGTAGCTCCTGGACCATATGAAGTAGATTAGCTTGTTCTATAAAATATTCTTTACTCATACCCTTCTCCTTGTATGCAGTTTTCACTGCTTTAAGTAGGTCTTTTTCACTTGTTAGGTCTTGTAAGAGCTTCTTAGACCCTACATCTCCCCAACCCTTAAGGCCAGGGATGTTGTCTGCTGTATCACCAACTAACATTTGGTAATAGAAGAACTTAAGCCCATATCCAAGGGTCTTGCCATTGTTGCCAGTGGTGAGACTGCCCAGCCTGTCGGTATAGTGGGGGCCAACACTACGTTGCTTCCCACACTCCCAACTATAGTGGTTTCCTTCACAGATACGAAGGTCCTTGTCTCTAGAGCAGATGATGGTGTCGTCTCTTCCGTTTTGATAAACACACATCGCATCATCAGCTTCTAGTCCATTCTCCATAACAACCCACTCATACTCGTGCATAAGATAGGCCAAAATATTATGAAAGTGGAACGGTTTGGGGTTCTTCCTCGTTCCCTTATAAGGCTTAGTTACCGCAACCTCATAACGAAAGTTGTGCATATAGGGTAACTCTTCCTCGTTAAGGAACTTACGAGCTTTGTTTAGTTTCTTGTTTAGGTTCTCAGAGTTAGTGAAGAATAGAAGAGGGGGCTCAGTGGCTTCTACATCAGCACAGATTACTGCTATTCGCTTGTCTAGCAACTCCTGCACATGTTCAAAGTCCATTAGAACTGCCTCACCTATCTCCCCTAAAGCCTCGTCCCTGTTCTTAAACTCCCCTGACCAACCAAATTCGTGCAGTCACAGGAGGATGTCTCCATCAATTAATGGTTGCATCCTCTACCTCCTTGTCTTCGGCGTTGCCGAACTGAGCGTTAAGTGCTGTTAGAAGTTCAATCCCACGTTCTTCACTAACCTTCTCTAGGCTACGTGGGTCTACTAAGTAGTTCATAGCCACATCATCCCCCTCTTTGGGAATTAGCACCTCACCATCTACAATCTTGTTACACAGGACATAGATACGTTGTAGGTATGGGTCAGACTTCTTAGCGGGGAGAGCCCTAGTAGCAGCTACTAGGACCTCCTCACCTTGAACTAGGCCGTGGTCTGCAAGTTTCTTACTAACAACTGTGCAGAAATCTAGTGGTTTTAGTAGTGTGTTATCTTTTACCATGATTGATATGAAAACCTTTCTCTTTATTAAATACCTCTCGTGAAGAGATAGCTTCGTCTAAATTTTTAAACGCCCCAAGATAAAACTGCCCCCCGTCAACCATTGCCCTAGCAACCCATTTGTTGGAAGATTTGTTCCATGTCACACCAGTCATACCACTTAAACTGCCTGCCGCAAGAGTAGCGTTTCTAGTGTTTTCTTTTTGAGTAACATCTCTCAGATTAGGTACCCTATTGTCAGTTCTGTCCCCATTAATATGGTCTATAGTATGATTAGGCCAATGCCCGTGATACATAGCATAAACCACCCTGTGAGATTTAACTCCGTGTCCCAACACCTCACCAACCATGTAACCGTCTTTGTCCAAAGAATTTAATGCTTGCACACCAGCCAACCTTGAATTCCACGAGGGGTTTAAAGGGCGTTCTCTCCAAATTAACGCCCCTGTTTCAAAGTCCGCCAACAGTAATGCGTTTAAGTCGTCTACACTTACCATTGGTTTAATTGGTGTCATCTTATCTCCCTCACTTCAATACTAGCACCCTTAGCACGACGAACCATCTCTGCTGTCCCAACACCTCCCGAGAAGGCAATAACTAACTCAGGTTTACCTTCATCAAGCATTTGTTGATTACGGATATGCCCAGCAGCTCGGCCATGCTTCTTCCAATCTGCTGGATACTCTATATTATCTAACTCGTAATATTTAGCCCACACTTTAGCGAGAAAGTCGGCACCTTTTGCACCCCCCTTGAATAATAAAAGGGGCTACGTCAAAACCTTCTAATGTTGTAGATAATACATGCCAATCATCAAAATCTCGCCCACCGCATACGAGAATACGCATTACCAGTCCTCAGTCTCTTTTGGTTGATCGGCCAGAGCTTTGCCCCCTGCCTTTGGTTCAGCAGCTTTCTCTTTTACCCCACCATTAAGTTCAGCATACAGGGCCGAGTCAGTGTGGTCTAGAGCTTCCTTGATCTTGTTTTGAATCCACTCTGGCAAGCTACCAAACACTTCCATGTCAGGGCTATCTGGATCAAATACCTTAGGTTTGTTTACCAACTCTGGTGCAGCAGCCTCTTCCTTAGCTCTCATAGTGGAAGCCCCACGAATGTTGTGGTAGGGACGGTCTGGGTCCTTCTTATTGGGGTTAATAACTACTTGTAGCATACAAGCGTTACCAAGAATAGCTGCCCAGTCACCTCCATGTTCAAGCTTAGGGTCCATAGCCATATACCGTTTGGTGCTATTAGCTAGGTCATTAGACAAAGCATTCAGTGGGATGTCTTCGGACAACCAACGTGGCTTATCTTTCAACTCATTACCATCTTCATCCAACATGAACTCGTCTAGGAGCTCATATGTGACTCGAATTACCAGTTTAGGGGGCTTGTCTTTCCCTTGGTGAGGGCGTTGGGGCTGTAGGCCCATGCCCAATACTTGCACTAGTCGTGCTGGGTATGTCCCAGGCTCTAGTGTTGGTGCAGTCATACCACTGTTGTCAGAGTTACCTGCGATCTTACTTGCGTTTAGTGCCATATTATTTATGCCTTTGTTTAGTGAATTGAGGCGTAATTGTCGCCATATTGAATATCAACGTCTAAATCAACATTGAGCTTAAGTTTGTTGTTTACTACCCCTATAGCATCCTTAAGTATTTTGCTATAGGCATCTCTGTGCCCAACCTTTAGGCAAGCAACTATTTCGTCGTGCATCTGCCCTGTGAGTTGTGAACGCTTCTTACGAAACTCCTTCACCCAACTATCAAATGCATACACACCAGTGCTTTGGTTTAGTGTGCTGAAGATGTCTTTTTTATAACGAAGGGGTAGGTAAAGCCCACTAACTGGATTCAACAGCCACATCTCCCCCCTAACATGTTTAATTACCATCTTCTCAGACAGAGTTTTAACAGACCAATTACGTTTCCAATAGGTTTCTATCAGTTGACCAGCCTTCATAACAGATAGCCCAGTCTCTCTGGCCAACTTATACTTGCCTACGCCATAGACACAGGCGTAATTAGCTGCCTTATAAATACTTCGTGTAGCTTTTAGGTCTAGTTCTCCTTTGTTGTATAAATCAATCTGCTCTTGAGTTACCACCCCAGCAAATTTAGCTAGGTCCAAGTGCGCATCAAACCCCTCACTAGACATATCCTTTACAAACCCTGGGTCGTAAGGAAACATATAGTGCTTCTTAGTAGTTTCTTCAAGGCTAACCATATCACTTCCACACAACTCGTAGCCTTCAGGGGCTATTAGGCTCCCTCTAACCTCTTCCCCCCAAGGCTTGTCCACCTTAGGTAGGTTCACAATAGTGGTGTGTTTGAACCGAAGGGTGTTAGTAAACCCAGTTATCTCAGCCTTTAGCCAACCATCTTCGTGGTTTTTCAAGAAGCCCTTAAATAAACCTAGTCTATGGTTGATAACCGACAACCCTTCTAGTAACTTTACGTCTGGGTTTTCTTTAATGAGCTTAAGGATTGATGGGCAAATGCCACCACCGTGAGGGAGTTGCACTTGAGGTATCTTCCTCTCCTTGTCCCCATCCTTTACATACTTAAATGTCTCTGGAACCCAACCCAAAGAAGTTAGCCAAGCTTTAACTTGCTCAGGACTCCCAGGATTAGCCTCTTCCTCCTTTACCCAAACCTTAACTGGGCCTTCATAGTCTTCTGGATAACCTTCTTCTTTTAACAGAGCAAACCATGTAGCCCCTATAGCAGAGAGGCTCCCATCCTTTTTGAAAGGTTTCTTGGGCCTCACCTTGTCTGTGTATAAGGACCGTGGAGGCATGGCTAGGGTCAGTTGGCTAGTCTTACCTATCTGAGCCTCCAACAGGCTGTCAGCGGCTCTCTGAGCTCGTCTCACGTCCAATTTCCACCCACTTCTCTCCTGTTCCCTAGCACAATCCATCTTAAAGGTCAGGTAGCTGATTAGTTTGTCAGCTTCTTCCTTGTTTGGGTATAGCTCTAAGAGGTGTTCTTTTAGTTCCCCCCATAGCTTCTTCGTCACCCAAACATCTTCTTCACACCTATGTGCATACTCTTCTGGTGTGAGGCCTGTCCAATCATCAATTGGGGGTTTGGGGCGGCCATATTCTAGCCCGAAAGAAGCTAGCCCATGCACTCTTCGTGACCTGTTTAAATACCAAGACAAGGGGAGGGTGTCAATTAGTCTAGCCTTAATCTTAATGCCAAGTAGCCTCTCTAGCACAACAGTGTCATACCTAACGATATTGTGCCCGATCAGAACCTTGGCCCCAAGAAGCAGGGCTCTCATCTCGTCATAAGAATGTGTTGTCTTTATATCAGGACCATCAACATACGAGAGACAATGTATTTTAGTTGCATCTAGCAGCCCATCTAGCTCCGCATCAAATATCACATCCAATCTTCCTTGTTCACAGGCTTGCTTGGCAGGGCTAACACACTTATCATAGCCCTAATGTGCTGCTCTTCTTCCCCGTCTGGGTGGGCACCATCATAATAGTTTGACCAATATTCCTCCCCCTGGTCTGACCTACCCCACTCTATGGCCCCGTCAATTGCTTCTCTCCTGGAGAGAGATTCTACTAGCAGTTCTAGGGTTAGTTGGTTAGTTTTATCTCTCCAACTACACTCCAACCCACTAGAACCCTTTGGGTTCTTAGCTCTGTATGTCACCTTACATTACCCCCATAGCAACTGCGATAATCACCACGATTACCCACACTGGTTGCATCTTAATTAAGTTAAATAGAAACGTCATGTTTCTTCTGTATAAGTTTTCTAAATCTTGTAGCTATAGTTGTCACGTTTGTAACAGACATGCTGTTAACAACTTGACTTATCTCTTTAGCACTATACCCGAGGATAAACCACAAGTATAGCACAGATTGCACCCTACCATCTCCTAAAACACCCTCAATCTCCTTCTCAATAAACCCAATGTGCTCGTTCTCTACAATATAGGTGAGCTCTTCTACAATGTCATCGGACAAAGGCTTCTTAACAATGCCCTTATCCCTGTCCTGTGTCTGCCAATCTTTCATAGAATTATACAAAATACTATTAAACCAGGTAGACAGCTCACCCATCTCCTCCCTGTAAGAGGATTGGTATTTAACGGCACGCCTATATGCCTCTTGCACCACATCTTCCGCAGAAGAGTGACTTCCTATAATGTATCTAATCTTCTTTACTTGTTTATCAAAGTTATTTCTGTAGAACTCTTCTATCATTCCCCGTCCTCTGTATAAAAGAACTCAGCTAGGTGAAGGGAGAGGACTACACACAGTTGTAAGAACCATGTAGTTACCATGCCCCCGGCAAACCTCATAACCTCTTCTGGGCTCTCCCATTCTCTTTTTGGTATCATATACCCAGCGACCAGTGTGCCGATAAACATATATACTGCCATAAATGTTATAATTTGTGTAAAAATATTAAACCCCCTTAAATAGTGTAGTGCGTTTATCCCAATAGAGGGGGACTTTAGCACTGTTGCCAAACTCCCTGTCTTCTAATATGGACAGCCATCTCATGTTTCGGACCTCCTCTTGGAGCTCTGAGTCTTTATTACCCTCCAACCCTATCATTAGGTTACAAGACCTCATCATGGCACGACTACCAGCGAATTGGTTAGATACAATGTCCCCACCAAACTCGTGTGGGCAATTTCCTAGCCCTACATAGTCCCCCTTGTCGTATTTTTTAGCTCTTAGGTCCTTACTAATCATACCCTCTGGGGCTTTTAGGTGGACGAAGATAAAGATAACAACATTCAAGTCGTGTGCCATAGAAGCCAAGTCTTGCGCTATCTCTTGTAGTTTTGTGTTAGCATCACCAGAACTCATACCATTAGTTAGGTTTGTGATTGGGTCAATGAATACAGCTTTAGCTCCCATGCTGACAGCAGCTACAATGTCGCTCTTAAGACTTGACCACCCCAAGTGCTGGTAAAGGTCCACCATCATTAGCTTACCCTTTAGCATCTCCCCTGCCTTGTCATAAGCCTCATAATCAAAGTCAACATCTGGGTCATGAAAAACCTTACCCACCATCTTGTTACACATGAGCTTGTAAGTTTTCTTATTCTCTTCCTCTGGTTTAGCCATAAACACTGGGACGTTATGAGCCCTAATAAAGTGCCCAGCTATGTCATTCAGTAGCTCTGACTTACCCATTTTCACACCACTTCCGATGTAGACTGTCTCCCCATAACGAACCCCACGAAGGAGTTTGTCCATTTTTGGGTAGGGCCACGTCAATTCCCCGTAGGGGGTTGGGTGTTTAGCCGCCTCATGTAGGTCTTCCCCTAAGATAATACGTGTATTCTTAGGGACGTGGGCTTTAAAAGCATAAGCCTTGTAAGCAGCCTCCTTAACCCCTTTGATGATACACTCGTTAGCATCTTTTTCTGGCAGGATGACCACCCTAGCTGTTGGCAATATCATAAGTGCTTTTTGCACAGCTGCTTGACCTGGTTCATCGTTATCAAAGTTTAGAATTACATCTTTGAACAGGCGTTTAATGTCAGAAGCGTGCTTAGTTAGACATTTTTCAACAGAATTAACTCCGTTGGGCAGAGAGACGAAAGCAGGGTGATACTCCGGCTTATTATTATACATCTCATACATTTTCTCTGCTGCAACAGCGTCTTCTAGACCCTCTGTGATGATTAGTCTAGAGGCCCCAGACCTGATTGCACGTTCCCAACCAAAGAGGTCCCCATCCTTTACACCGCCAATTGACCACTGTTTTGTGGGCTTAAAAGCTGTTTTGACGTAGTATCCTGTGGTTTTCCCACCTTTTGTTATAGGAAAATAGGTCTCAGAGGGGGTTTTACCATCCTCTTCGCTGACTCCCACTTTAATGTTGAATTTAGCTAGGCTATCAGCCCTGAGTTTCCTGTGAGGCAAGTCCTGCACGTAATACCCATCAATAGCTGCCAACTCTTCTTGTATCTGAGCCTCAGACTTGGGTTCAGGGAGATCAACTTGGTCAATGGTCTTCTCTTCCCCATAAGGGTTTGGCACCCATGTCTTACAGCTCCAACAGTATCCGTCAACCTTACCAGTCTCACTGTTGGCATACACTTGTAGACCTTGCCTTGACCCACAGCTGTGACTTAGCTTATCGACGCAAACCCCACTCATTCTACTTCCCCTGTCATATATAAAACCTTTCTCTAAATCAAGCCTGTAATTTTTTCCCAAAAAATCTTGGCGTTTTCATTGTATAACTACCCTTCACTCTTTGGTTCTGGTGGTAGGTATGGTGGTATGTCCATCCACACGTCGTCCCCATACTTCTCGCTCTTGTGGAAGAACACGGGTCGCGTAAGTCCGTCACGTTCAAACTCGTCCTCGTAATATCCATGCACCCGATTATATCGGCAACGCACAACGAGATTCATCATACGTGGGTAGCGCACTAAAAACATGCGCCCGGATTTCGGCGCTGTCGATATGTCACGCCACGTAAGCTGCGCCTCCAGCTCCGAGATACGTGCGGCGGATGCGGCTAGGGCGTCTGCGGCTTCAATTAATAGCGGTCCGATAGTGATATTCCACCTAGCTATCAATGCCGGGTCGTCTATTCCGGCTAGGGCATTAACACAGGCGACAATGCGCTTCTTATGCGCGTAAAGATCAACAGCCTCGGTCTGGCCTTTGACAACGTAATCCATCTTTACCCGCCAAGGCTCTTTCGTGTGTTCAGTCATCCCACCACCTCCGTAATCGTAGCGTATTCCTCGGCTTCCTCGCGGATCGGTAGGTCTTGCAGCTTTCCGGTTTTCTTGTAGGGCATTTCATATCTCCTATATAAGTATCGTCTACTGTTTGTCAAGGGCTAAGAGAAAAAGTTTTCCTTCTCTTTCTCTTGGCGACGAAAGATGTTTAAGTTTTCTTCTACGACATAAGCCCAATCTCGTGAGTAGGCTATGTCTTGTGCATTAAGTAGGCCAATCCTAATGGACTCGCCTAAGTCTGGCATAGCTAAGAAGTGTTTTGCATACCCACCGAAGATAGACTTTACGAAGTAGTGTTCACCCCCCGCACTAATAGCATCTAGCACATCTGTTGGGGAATCAAACTCTAGAGAGGTTGTCTTAAGTTTATCAATGATGCCACACCAGTCTTTAATAGTATTTTTGTCAGATGTGCTACGCATTGCTCTAAACTCTAAGCTCCCATATTTAAAGAGGCTAGTAACATTGAGGGCACTATACCTTAGGTCCTCTGTTTGTAGGTAGGACATATCCCCCTCACTAACTGCCTTAGAGATAGTTTGTGTTAGGAACTCTGCATCACTACTTCTCATACAGAAGTGGTTGCCTTCTCTCTCGTTCCCACAGAACCTAGTTAGTGGACCCTCTAGGACAAAGTATAGCACGATAAGTGTAACCAACTGTTTGGGGGATAAATCCTGCACATTCAAGTGGACATGCACGCCAGCCCTAAAGCTGTCCTCTACATGAGAACCCTCTTGTTCAAAAGCCCCCCACAAGTCGTCTAGAGCCTTGTTAGCCCCTGTCAGTGGTAGGGGGTGTGGGAGGACATACTCTGCGTTCTCTGCCCCTCTGAGGCTCCCGTCACGGTGTTTTACCCACCCTTTTGGGTGCTGTGGGAGACTCTCTCCCTCTACCTCAATCTCTACACCAAGTAGACCATCTGTGTGACCTAGCCCCAACTTATGCCTTACATTATTCATAGCCAGTCTTCCTTATTTATAGGTTTAAGAGGGGTTGCTAACAACCCTATGTAAGCTCTTATCTTGCCCCTAGCCTCTTCTAATCTCCCCCCTTCCAGATCACCACGGTAATAGACCCCCCAATAGTTGTGGCCCTCTTTCGTCTCCTCCCAACAGAGGGCAGTATTAACAGCATCTACAGTTGTTAGGGACTTAATCAGATAACTTAAACATTGGGTATTGTTGCCCGTTTGGCCACTGAAAGTGTGTGTCCCACCAGGATTCTTAGCTTGTCTATGCATCCCTAAGTGCCTCCCCTAGCCATAAAAATTCTTTATTAAGAACGGTTCTCACACCACCAACCATGTCTCCAACAATGTGAGCCCCTTTATACTCTATCTCTCCCTTTGCCGTAATAGCAAAGGTCCTACTAAAGGCTACAACCCCGCCACCCTCTTTAGCTCTATTAGTGGCCTCCTCTAAGCTGGGGTAGTGGCCTTTGTGAACAAACTTTAGGTCCTTTGTGCCAACACCTATAAAACCCAAACCAAAGGTTGATTGTGCCACTACTCCACCCTTATCTACCCCCTGCTTCCACCGCCTAGAAGGTTTTCGCATTAAGTATTTAGCCACCACACCAGTGTTAGAATACCCAAGCTTAATTGGGGTTAGGTCTACATCTTTAAGTAGTCCTTCTTTAATATCTTCTCCTTCGTCTGGGCGGTTTACATAGGCAAAGGTTGGGGCTTTGCCCCTTGCAACATCCACTACAAACACCAAAGATTTTTTATATACGACAAAGGTGCCAGTTAGTCTTCCCCTAGCATAGTCTATGTCCTTTAGGTAACTAATGCTCATAGCCAATCCTCTTTAACTACGGGGCTACTGTAGGGCACCTTATAAGTGCCCCTTTTAATACCAGGGCGAAGGATCCTAAGTGCTCCCTCCCAACCTCCGCCAAACTCTCTACGACTCCACCCAGATTGTCTACCATACTTCACCTCGTAGGAGTTTTCACTTCCAAAAGCCGGTTTTCTGTAAGAAGACTCAGGCCCCCTAATCATTATAATGTTCATGCTGCAAGCTCCCTATAGTATTTGGGGGTTTTAATTAGACCTTCTTCTAGGTGCCCACCAACAGGGTCAAGGTCATTATTCTCGAAGATGTCTTGTGCTTTCACATAGTCATCTTCATAGTCATGCTTACCAGACAGTAGTCTTTTGATAGCATAGGTGGTGTTGCCATACACCGTCTTCATAAGCAGGTCAGATTTAAGCCACAAGTTGCTTAACACCCTATACTCAACCCCATAATGTGTCGGCCTAAAGCACCCCAGTTGTCCATATAACTCTCGACGCTTAGTGTCCCCATCCCAGAACAAAGATGGGATAGCCAGATGAAAATCAAGTTGTTTGGTTAGGGTTTTACAAGCCTCGAAGTGGTCTGGGTGGTGTGGGTCTACATCATTTGTCCAACCAATGTGAATGTGCCCAGCTGCGGTGCGAAAAGGGGTGTCAACATCTGGCCTAGCATTTGCTTCCCCTGTGTAGGCATTGTAGTCTGGTTCACAACCAAGGATACGAGCCTCTTCTGGCTGTTCGTTTATGTAGTCGGCCCCGAACTCTGCCACACAACCATCATACATAGTCATGTCTGGGGTCATCTTTAAGATTTGCTCCATGACAGAATTGATGTTGTTTACAAAGGATTTGGAGCCTTTGGCTGGGTTGATATTAAACTCTAGCGCCATCCCGTCTACTTGCACAGCCCCATTACGAACTTTGTATGGATTCTTTTTGTCACCAGGGATTAGGCCATATGCACTAACTGGCACACCTTTTTTAGCCACAAAGAACTCTGGGTCAGCCCCTATTAGGAACTCCTTACCTTTAATTTTCACATCAACTCCCCTTAGTTTGTGTAATGTTTGAAGACTTCTAGCTCTGCACAGTCCTCACACAGACACGTGTGTTTACTTACAGCTTTGATAATGAACCGATCTTTCCAAGAGATGTCTTTGAAACAATTCTCACAGATATTGTAGGTCTTCTCGAACCTCTTTTTCCACAGCATCTCATTGAAAGGGCTTTGCCAAAGGGTCTCCACCTTCTTAGCCTTTTCTTCGTTTGGTTTTTGCAAGGGGTCAAGTGCGCAAGAGTTAAACCAAATACGTTTTTTCCATTCATTGCCGTAAATACTCCTCTCGCAAGCCAAGTGGTAGGCTTGTCCAGATTTAATTGAGGCCTCTATCTGCCCCTCAAGACTTTTATTCAGGCTCCCCCTAAACTGACAACTTAGGTTAAGTTGATATAGCACTTTGTCATCCAGCTCCCCTGTTACATCACAGACAAACTCTGGCACACCAGTCTCCCCAACAACCTTTTTAAGCAGTTTAAGTCTAACCACTTTACCACCATTCATAAGATTACTGTCAACCAAGTTAATTGGCCAGCCATTCTGTCGTGGCTTGGGGGTTTGTTTTTGGTAGTTGTGATAAGAGTAAGGTTTTCTCCCCTCAACCTCTTTGGTCTCTACCAACACCTTTTTGCCAGAGTCCACCTCAAATTCATAGTGGGTGTTTACATCGGTTGACATAACCTTGGTGTGGGTTACTTTAGCATACGCCAAAGCAATATTAAGCATCCACTCCTCACTAGCCCAGAAAAGGGTTTTCTTGTCTGTTGAGTAGCAATAGTTCATGGGGCGTTGGTCATTACGAATAAAATTGAGTTTGCCCGTGATCCTGTCATACCATGTTAGTGAGGCTGCTCCATAGAACTCTCCCCACACCTTGCCCAAATCACCATTCTCAGAGAGCTCACTATAGAGGATTTGACTGTCGATGTCGAAATCATTTGCCCCATGAAAGTCTTTGAGGGACCATTGTGCAATTGTGCCGTTGTGAGCCCCGACCAAGTTTTTGAACTTAAACGGGTGTGCCCCATCTACATCAATAGCCCCTTGAGTAGCAAACCTGTTGTGCCCCATAAGCAATATCACAGGCTTCTTACTCTTGTAAACCCCCTTGTCAAAGAGGGCTGGGTAAGCCTCGTATAACCTGTCAGGCGTGCCCACCTCTTTCAGATTGTGGAAGAAGTGCTTTTCGCCCTCCCCCTTAAAGACAGACAACAACCCTGTTGAATGCTCACCACGAAGGGTATCAAACATCAGCAGGCTCTTCATAACCTTTTTATGCTGCGGGTTAATTACCCCAGCTACTCCAACCAGTCCACACATACTATTCTCCAAACATGCGATTAATTAGTTTAAAGTAATAGGCCTGACAAGGGTGGTCAGGCTCAAAGAACTCTGGGTGCGGCTGGAAACATAAGGCTTTTGTGTCTTCATACCAAACAACCTCTGTGTCAACAGGGGAGTTACGAACAACCTCTGTGTCACTTTCCTTCTTGGTAGCAAACCCTGCTGCTGTGGCTACAAAAACCCCTTTGTTGCCCTTGCGCATCATCTGGTGGTGAGTCGAACTTACTTCAACTTCTTCTTTCGTAAGGACATCGGTCAAGAGGTGTGTCCCACCAATTGTATGACCATTAACATTTTGCCACAAAGAACCTCCAGACATCACATTGAGGAACTGTGCCCCACGACAAATCCCCAACAAGCCTTTGCCCAATGTAACTGCCTCTTCAAAGATTGCCATCTCTTTGTGGTCACGCACTGGACTATGGTGAGTTGTTGGGTGTAGCTCTTCCCCATACAATTCTGGGGACACATCTGCCCCCCCTGTAAACTGCACAAAGTCTGCGTCATACATATTGTCTACAACATCCCAACCATTAGCCAGGAACATGTTAACATACCCCATTTCATTGCCAATTACCCAAACTGTTTTCATTACATAAATTCCTTTTCTACATATGCGACAAGCGCGGGGAAATCTTTCTTAGTGAACTCTTTAGCTGACACAACCTTTTTTGGCTTTGTGTCAAAGATATTTAACCCAGACTCAGTAGTTACCACTGGGGCAAACTTTTGTAGATACCTTAGCAAATCCTCCCCGCCAGCCCCAAAGCTATTGTTTACGCTGCGGGAGTGTATAGGGTTATCTATGCACAATTCATCTTTACGTGGGGAGTGTGACATAAAGTTTTTCACATAGTCTTTTGACAATCCATCTGGCATGTGCGTGTGCCCATAATAGTCCCCACTGACAACAAACCCCTCCCCAGACTTAGCAATGAAAAAACTAACCAAGAAGGCTAGGTCCTTGTTGCTAAACAGGTGGTATAGGTCATAGAAGCTAACCAACTTCATTTTGTTTTCTGTGGCCATCCTACTAGCAAAGCAAGCTTGTGTAGTTAGGTTGTTAGGGTTGTTGGTGTCAATGATAAAACCCTTATCTTTACCGTCTTGCACCACATCGACAACACTAGGCTTAACAAACAGTCCAGACCAAGGGCTCTCGTATAGCAGGTAGCTATAGAAGAGGTCAATTGTTTTGTCTGGCCCAGTCGGCCCTTGATGCCTAGTGAAGATAGCTAGGTCCCCTACCTCCCCATATTCTCTTAGCCCTGCGTGGCAATAGGTGTTATTGTTCCTCCCGAAAGAGCCGTTTTTACGACAAAAACCAGCCACAGTTACAGAGGTCCTGTTTTCGGGCTCGAACTTAGTGAATTTTTCTCTGGCTTCTAAGACCAACTTTAGTGTTGTTTTATTCATAGCCAGTCTTCCTTATTTATAGGTTTAAGAGGGGTTGCTAATTCTTCCACCATTTCTAGCAGCCTGTTATGGGCATGAGACATCTCCTCTTCTGTCCTCTCGCCAAAAGAATAGTTGTCCCAATAAGTATGCCCCTCTGGGGTCTTAGACCAAGTAAAGGCGGTTATAACACTAAGGCTCCCATTGAGAACCCCCTCTATAGAACGTAAAACACTCTGGTTGTCATAACAGGGCTTTATAGGAGATCCCCCGCTGGGGTTTTTAGCCTGTCTATGCTTCATACCAATTCAGCCCCCTCATGGATAGCTGGGTGAATAAACTTCTTATACCCCCCACGACCTCCCCGAAGTGGAATGTGGCCCTTTCCATTGTTACAAATGTAGTCAAAAGCCTTTGCTGTGCATGACTGACGGTAGGGGCTTGTCTGGGAAGGGGCAGAATTGATTTCAATAATATACACCTTGCCATCTTTGCCAACCATAACATCAACCCCACCAAAGTCCAAATCACTATAATTGAAAGCTTCAATGGCATAACGAACAACCTTTAGAGGCCAATCGTCCCACCGGACATTATCAAAGCGGCCACCTTTAGCCACGTTCCAAGCCACTGCATCAGGATCACCTGGGGTTTTCTCTGCTACCCAAACAGCCCGACCTTGTGAGACGAACACACGGAACTCCTGAGCCTTGTCTACATACTCTGAAGCATACCACCCCTCTCCACACCTCTGCACCGCCTCAGCGAGCTCCTGTGGCGTTCTGACAAGGTATACGTGCTTCCCTTGCGCATGGTGTTTAGGGCGGATGATTAGTGGGCCCTGTTCTTCTTCTGCAAGGATCTCGTCCATGCTAAAAAATGTCTTGGGGATAAGCTCAGGCTGGTCATTGCGTAACAGCTTGCGAAAGCGTGTCTTGTCACCGATAAGGTGGATAGCACTGGCCTTGTTAATAACATTCTTCACAGGAACGTTAGACGTGCATCCCCAACGGAATACATAATCAACCCCATTAAAGTCCTCCTCCTTCATCGTATCGTTACGAACAAAGTTAAGGCCTGTTGTGCTTGCGTCACGGATGCCTCGGCATGAGCCTAGCCCCAGTTTACGACGACGTAGTAGTAGTCCCTTCATACTATCCTCCTTATAGCCAATCGGCTTTGGTTACGGGTTTAATAGGGGTCGCTAGGGCCTCTATTAAACCCCTTATTAAGTTCTGTGCTTTAGTGTTCTCTTCTAGAAAGAGTCTGCCGTATTGGTAGCCTTCCCACAATAGCTGATCTTCTGGGCAAAGGTTGTAGTAACGAAAGATGTCTGTCACCAGTCCTTGCTCAATTAAAGCTCTGCATAACAAGTCTAAGAGAGTTTGGTTGTTTCTATGCCCCCCAAACCCCACTTAGCCCCCTTAAACCACCTGGGTCTTTAGCACTACGTCTCATAGCCAATCCCCCTTAATCACCTTCTTGTGCTCAACAGACAACACACAACCACTTCTGTGCGACCAACTGCTTACCAAGCTGCCCCAGCCGAGGAAACCAAACTTTTTATAGTTCATCGTATATGTATACCCCTTCTTTTGGTATAAACAGTCGCCCCTAGCAGTTAGCAAGTAGTGTTCACTGTTAAGGGGGGTAGCGTTATACCCAGAATTGAGAATTACCTTAGTTACTTTAGGCATTACCACCTCCTATTTAGAGATTACGAGAAAAGGTTTTGTGCCCCCCCCCCCCCACTAAAAACAAAACCTGTAAAAGTCACATATTTCTTTCGTTAAGAAACAGCGAGTTACAAATTAGTTTACGAAAAGATGTGACAAACAGGGTGTTTTAGGGGTATATACTAGTATAGTCACTATATAGAGTGAGTATGTTGCTAGCAACGTGCGAACCTTGTATTAAGTAGTTTTAGTTTGGGTTTAGTTTTTGGTTAGGTTACATGTTGTTGATAATTCTACAACATGTATTCTTTACAACCAATCAGATTTGATTACAGGGGTGTGTGGAATAACAGTGAACGACCCTGAGTCGTAGGTATACCCATCATGCCCCGATATTACCACTGAGTTGTGATGCAGACCAAGCGCGAAGACGGCGTAGGTATGGTTGTGGTAACACATGTGGCAGTTACCAATACGCCTAACCCTGTCCCCAACTTTAATTTCTCTGCCCATATTGTCTGGGTTTTCCATTGTATTACCCCCCGTTGTTTAGAGCACGTGTTACTTCAGAGGCAAAGCTGTGGTAATCCCCCTCTACAAGCATGTTCCAGTTAAACCACAAGCCCATACAATGGCCTATCTCCGATAAGGTGTGATGCCCCTCAAAAACACGTGTCCTCCAACCTGTCATACAAGGACTTATACCTATCTTCAGTTAGTTTCAGGCCCTGGGCTAGGTGCATGTAGGCTGCCAACACCCCAATTACCGCGTCAGTCTTGTTCATAATAGTCCCCTTCTTCGTCACACTCGTCAGGGGGCTTCCAGCAGAAGTATGCCACCCAAAGTAGTGCATAAAGTATTACCCCCATAACTACCACTCAATAGGGTAGAACTTAGTCTCTTCAGCCCCTTGATAGGCTAGACGACGACGAGCAGAGTTACGAGCAGAGTTGATAAGCCCCTTAGTTAGGTCACACCCCTCTAGGCCAACCTTACCTTTAAGATGCTTCCCTGCCCTGCTATCTTCGTCCTCGTTAGAGTAAGTTGTTACAGTGACCAGTGGGTTCCCCACAATGCCTTGAACGTTTTTCATTACTTCATCCCCTCGAGTTGAGTTTTAATTATCGCCTTAATGTCGTCAATAACCTCTTGCCCCTCAGTAGACGTCACAACAGCTTCCCCAGCCTCAGACCCAGCAATTAAGTAAATGGTCTGTTTAGAGGGGGATGCAACTGTTATTACCGCTGCAATAATAAGCAAGGTTATGTGGGTTTTAACTGGGGGCTTGAAGACCTTCGTGTCATGCCCCATCATTAGGAAAACTGTCCCAAGCACCCCAGCTATGGGAAGGTAAAGCATGGCAAACTCCCCAAGGTTAGGAACCACGTCTGCTAGATACAAAAGCCACGATAGGTTGTTCATTGCATATTCCTTTCAGTTAACGGTGGTAAGTGGTGTATGGCCAAGGCTTCTCGTGGTGAATCTTTACACCACCCAAAGCGCAATAACTTGAATAAGATACCTCATTGTGTGAGCCATAGCGATTAAAACACTTATACCTCTGACAGTATGATAGCATTACTTCGTCCCCCCTACTGCCAATGTTGGAGGCCATGCGAGGACTCGAACCCCGAACTGAAGGATAGAAGCCTTCCGTTATATCCAGTTTCACTACATGGCCAACAGGTTTAATTCTCTAAGCAGAGGGAGCCATTAAGTGGCTTAAGGCCCAGGCTTGACCAAATGGTAAAATAAGTCCCGACAGGGTTCTTATTACTACCTTTGTGAAGCAGGGTCCCAGAACTTGACGATGTCATAAGCAGGACAGCCCCCGAATTTTCAGACCTCATAAGACATGGGTATGTAACAGTCTCATTACAATTGGTGTTTGATAGTGTAGATTTCATAACTTTTATTCCCTTAGTTTAACCAAGTTTGGATGTTTATAACCCAAACAGAAATAGCTCCCATCCCTGCGATGAAAGCTATAAGCCACTCTTCTTCGTTATTAGGCATGTTGCCCCCACGTTTCTGGCATATCTTTAGCTACAATACCATACTCTAAATATTGGCGTAGTCGTGCTTCTTGTCTTTCACGCAAAGGGTCCCCAGCATCCCCCGCATCCCAAGCATCCCCAGCAGCATACCCAGCAGCATGCCCAGCAGCAGCCCAAGCAGCAGCCCTAGCAGCAGCCCTAGCAGCATCCCAAGCAGCAGCCCTAGCAGCAGCCCAAACATCCCCAGCAGCCCTAGCAGCATCCCTAGCAGCATCCCAAGCATCCCCAGCAGCCCAAGC
>WTCE01000047.1 GCA_013138735.1 Crocinitomix sp.
TAAAAGGATATAATTATTGGGGAGACAGCTACACATTTGGTTTAGGTGGATTTAGTTATAATGATTATACACGTTCAGGTGGAGTTATGGGAGCTTACCAAGGAGGAACCTATTGGGGATCTTTAGGATATAAAAATAGTGCTTCTACAACTTATGGTGTGTACGGATCTTCTGGATACGCTTCAGGTGCTGGTTTTTTACCTACAAGTGATGCAATTGGAATTGGTGGAGGTTTCTTCGGTGAATTGATCGGAAGTACTTCACAAGGTTCTGTAATTGGTCAATTAAATTCAGGTGATTTATTTGCACAGTATAATAGCGGAAACGTTTATACTTTGGGACAAAATATTGAATTGGTTAAAGTTGCGGCTGACGTAACTCCGGTTTATTCAGTATCTAGTTTAGAAGCAACTATTTATGATAAAGGAACTGTGACATTAGTAAATGGATCGGCTTATATTTCTTTTACATCTGAATACAGTGCTTTATTAGGTGAAGATCCTGTTGTTACTGTTACTCCAAATGGAGATTGTAACGGACTTTACATTGCATCTGTTGATAAAAATGGATTTACTGTAAAAGAATTAATGGGCGGAACTAGTAATGCTAAAGTTTCTTGGATTTCTGTTGGTACTCGTGTTGATAACAATCCAATGGATGTTGCAACTGAAATGGTGAGTGATCCAAATTTTGAGCGCAATGTACAACAGGTACTATATTCTGACGGAAATGTCGAAGGAAATGCGAAAGGTATTTGGTGGGATGGA
Source organism: Crocinitomix sp. (assembly GCA_013138735.1). Classification (GTDB taxonomy): domain Bacteria; phylum Bacteroidota; class Bacteroidia; order Flavobacteriales_D; family Crocinitomicaceae; genus Crocinitomix. The sequence goes on from WTCE01000047.1 coordinate 768, forward strand.
ACTACAATCCAATTTGGAGATATTCCAAGTCATTTAACTACTGTTCAAAAAACTCCTGAGACACAACCTTAGGATTAAATATTAACTTATATTTAGAGGGGGCTTTTGTCCCCTCTTTTTTTTTGCACATGAATTTAAGAATTACCATTTTTTGTTTATTAATTGCACAGTCTGCTTTTTTGCAAGACAGTAAGGATGTTAAGCGGGCTTACATTTCAGAAGTCATCTCTTTTTTAGCCTCCGACTCACTTCGAGGAAGAGCAGCTGGATCGGAAGAAGAAGAAATTGCAAGTACATTTATTGTCGCAAAATTTAAGGCAATTCAGTCCTGTAAAGTGAAACGACAAAAATTTCGATTTAAGAAGGATGGAGCAACCTATAAGAGTCAGAATATTTTAGCCTTTGTCAACAACAAATCTGACAAGACAATTCTTATAACAGCACATTATGATCACCTTGGGATGGGAGGGGAGCTATCCCATAGCAAAGGATTACATGCTGTTCATAATGGAGCAGATGATAATGCGTCTGGCGTGGCCTTAATGCTTTCCTTAGCAAATGAGTTAGCGGCTGAGAAAGGACTATATAATTATTTGTTCGTTGCTTATTCGGGACATGAATTAGGACTTTATGGGTCGCAGTATTTTGCCAATAAATCTTCTAGAAAAACAAAAAAAATTGCGCTCACTATAAATTTTGATATGGTTGGACGACTAGGCGCCGAAAACAGCTTTTATTTCGATTGCAGCCCTTCCTTAATTCAAGGGATTGAAAGTATTGAATCCGCAAAGCTTCATCCAGTCAAAAGTGTGACGGATCGTTTAAATACATTAGATTCAAAATGGTTTGCAGCTAAGAACATTCATTCTGCTACATTTTCTACCGGAAAACACATTGATTATCACAAAGTCACAGATGATGTTGAATATATTAATGTTGATGGTATTTTATCAATAGAGCAATTCCTTTTGAATTGGATCAAAGATTTAGCAATTTGATTTAACTCAGGTTTTAAAGTTCAAAACCTTCTAAATGCCTACTTTTCTTTGATTCAACAATATCTGCCAAGGTGACAAGGATTCCTGTTTCTTCAACGCCACCAAAATCAGGGTTACGCGCTGTGCCAAACGATTTCATTGTAGGTGATAATTGCATATAATTATTAACCAATGGCGGCACATTTTCACCATGCTCTCTGCAATACTTTTGCAATACCTTTAAACCTTCTTTAAAATCTAAACCAGCAACGAGGTCAACTATTTCATGATTTTCTACCGAAGTATACATTGGGTTCAACGGCGTTACCAAGTTATCGGCATCCGGAAAATAGGTTTGCATAAAACCTAAAACACCGCGTTTCGCCTCTTCATTATAAGACGAATACATGGTTACTTTTCCGAAAAAATATTTCATGTGCGGGTGCAAAAGCACGATAGCGCCCAAACCATCCCATAAATTGTCCAAAGCAAACAAGCCTTTACGAGGGTTTACTGAAGGTTGAAAAAGCGGGTTAACCCATGAGCGACCTAATTCAATAGAATAGGGTAAATAATTTTCCTCAAAATCCTTAGAAAAATTAAAATAATGCGAAGTTGAAAGTTCATGTTTATCAGCACTTATTGCCTTAACACAATCAATATAGCGGTATCCGCCCATAATTACTTCGTCCTCAGGAGAAAACACAATCAATTGCTCATAGCAAACGTCTCCTGTGTCTTGTTCGTCAATGTCAACGGGATTTCCCGTTCCACCGCCTGCAACAGCAAATGTAAGTTCGCGCAAACGGCCTATTTCGCGCATTACATTAGGTGCATTTTTATGATTAACTGAATATATGAGGTTCCCTGCGCGGTTGGTTTCCCTTAAAAACCGGTCGGCATTTAGTTCTTTTAAAATTAATGCACGATCCACTGGTGGAATGATATAGCTAGTGTCGATTTTAGTCATTTTTCACGGTAGTATGCAAGGCATAGGTCTTATCTTTAACCCATTGTGCCCATTCTAAGTCTTTTTTTGATTTATCAAACGTATCGTAAGATATGGATTTTCCAAATTTAATCAACAATGTTTTCCCTTTTTGCTTGAAAAGTTCATCTACTAAATAAAGCATTTCAATATTTGCTTTTATTCCTACGCGGTTTCTAAAATTTGCAAGGCGATAAAAGAATGAGGTTAATTCACCGTCAATATGCACAGGAATAACAGGGCTTTGGTATTTTTTTGAGCGCGTAATAAAGGTTTTCTTCCACTCTAAATCTTCTACTTTTCCCTTTTTACGTCTACTCACTAATCCTGCTGGAAAAAGGAAAATGGCTCTATCTGAGGCGAATAATTTATTCAAAGCGGTTAATGATTCTTTACTATTTGAACCATGTTTAGTAACTCCTGTGAACAAGTCTTTTAAATTTGGCAAATTCAAAAGTAAATCATTCACTACAAATTTTAGATCTTCTCTAATCGGATAAATTTCTTGAATAATAGCCAAAGCATCCATCCCACCAAGTGGGTGATTAACTGCAAAAATCGCACTTCCTGTAGTCGGAATATTCTCTAATCCTTCAACCTCCACCTTTATTCCTAAACGTTTTATTACGTCTATGGAAAATTCGTAGCCATTCGCTCCCTTATTGTCACGAATAACCTCATTCGAATCCTCTTGACGAATAGTTCGTTTCAAATAGTTGATTAAAAAGCGCGGCATCCACTTGTACAAGCGTGGATTTTTTTCGCGAATTAACTGGTCAATATCAATAAACTTATCTTCCAAAAAGGGGGGCGTTTTTTGCATTTATATAGGAAACAAATGTAATTGTAAATTTCAAAAAAAAAAGGTCTATCCTAGGAATTTAATTAACCAAGTAATGTTCAATTGATTAAGGCGACCCTATAAAGTTTTGAGGCGTTTAGCTAGTACTGACCACACACTAAGTATTGAAAAAACCAATTATTTAATCCACCTCAATAAATCATCCATGAAGTATGTATTTCTTGTTTTTTTGGACTCGAAGTAGAAGATGAGGAAGAAGATGCTGAGGATGGTGATGACGACGACATTGATGATGATGGTGGGGAAGAAGTGGATGATAGTGGAATTTTCGAGAACAATGCGGCTTCATTTAAAATATTTCCAAATCCATCTCAAGGTCAATTAACGATTGAAGCAGAGGGTATAACAGAAATCAGAATTTTGACCTTAGACGGCAAAGAAGTTGAGCGATTTTACCCAAGCTCAGACAATGTAGTTGTGACCGATTTTAACCAGCGCGGAATATTTATTATTCGTTTTTAACGGAGCTTGGCAATCAAGTAAATTAGTCGTTCAATAAAATTGCCGTCTAAGATCAATTCAAACTCCAATAAAACGCAAATAATCACTTGTATAACTGGATTGTTTTTGTTATGTTTATTAGTATGTTTTTAGCGGGGTTTTGCTCCGTTATTTAAGGCAACCTTGTGTTAATTTGAAACGTATTATAAACGAAGAAAGCTAAACTAATTTAAGTCCTCAAATTCAAACTTAAAAATCGCCATGAAAAAATTCTGCCTAATCCTTTTTCTAATTCCCCTTATTGGATTTACACAAGCTAATTATTTTGTGAATGATGGAAATCTAGAGGTTATGCGAACAACCCCAGATGATGGCTATGTTGGAGCTGGAGATAATGGTAAAAGCTTAGTTAAACTGAATCATGATTTTGAACTTGTTTGGTCCATTGGCGAATTTAAAGGCGCCATACTGGATATGGTTGTAAACCAAGAGACAGGTTTAATAACGGTTATTCATGAGCATTATGATCTTTGTGAGGTTTCTCGAATTCAGAGTGACGGTACTATCTTGGATAGGCAAGGTTTTACTTTTATTGCAAATTTGGAGGATGCTGATATTGAATTAACGAGCGAAGGTTATGCTTTTGGTTTTAATGCTTTTTTGGATGGGGACGCTACGCAATCAAGCGCAATAATTGGTGTTACAGATAATGATTTAAATTTTGAATGGTTAAAATCGTTTGAAGTACCTGAAGATTATGACCTCATGGAAATAGATTTAGAGGTGTATGATGATTCTATTGCTTTTTTGGCAACAAGTTATTGGGATAATCCTGATTCCTGGGAAGAGATCAATTATTCATCATTTAGTCGTTTTACGATTGATGGGGATTTAATTGGTACTACTTTATTAGGGACTGAATGCAGTCATTACGTGGATTTCGAGAAGCTTAATGAAGGTGGCTTTGTGGTTGTAGGAGAAATGTTAATAGATGAAATTGAAGGAATAAAAATTTCGGTTCTGAACCATGCAGGCGTAGTAATCGCAACAAAGCAACGTAAAACTGCTTGGTCAGATTCGGGTTGGAATAGAGCAACTGTAGAAGTGTTGTCTGATGATCGATATGTTGTTTGTAATAATTACTATGAAGGACATGGCTCATTTAATCAAGGCTCATTTTATCTTTTTGATAATCATAAAGCCATTAAAGTGTGGCAGTTTAGACCAACTCCTTGGGTAGGAGAGGATACGGATGATTTAGATTTATGGTGCATAGATAAAAACGATCAAATGATCTTTTCTGGAGATGTTTATGATCACGAATATGGCGTTTATACGAATTTCACAATGGGACGCATGACTTGGTTGTCTGAAGGATGTGGTATTGGGGATTATTATAATACTTGGATGCATTATGGCATTGATCCTACTGATACGATAGTAATTGATCCAGTTCCAATGATTCCCTTAACAAAGGTTGATATTCTAGATCCTTTAGATGAGTGGGATTATTCTAATGTTTTTGATTGTTCGAATGAAAGTGCAGATGCTGGATCGGTAGTCGAAGATGATCACTTGTATGGTGGAGCGATTACTGGTTGTATTACGGATCAATGCAAAAAGTTGTTGTTAGCTATAAATGTTTTTAGTTTTGTAGACTATGAATACAGACTTACAATCTATTTTAAAATTAGTTTTACCAGAATTTTTAGTTGATAATTTTGAGATA
>WTCE01000160.1 GCA_013138735.1 Crocinitomix sp.
TGATAAAGAAGAACCGAAACATTATGACTTTTATGGATATATTTACTATTCTGTGACATCTAGTCACAAAATAGTAAAATTTGACGAGGCAAGCCTCGAGGTATTAAACCTGAAAGCGAATAAAAAAGCCATCATCTAAATAATTAGGCCCACCACACACTTCATAAGCTTTGAGCCAGAAACTTCTGGCATCTTCATAAGCCCCATTAATCAAGTAAGTGTAATACAGACTTTTGTATCTATTGCAGTCCTCGTCATTCGGAATAAATGATGCTGAAGAGTCTTGTGAAAAACCATTCAGCACCATTAATAATGCGATCATAAAAGCGTTGAGTTTCATACGTCAAAATTTAAAAATCGAACTATAAATTAGACTAAACATTCGACCTTGGTTACTATTAATTGCGATAGTTTTTGAGTCGCAAAACCTATGCCATAACCTTTAGACATGTATAAAATTGTGAATTCTTTACAGAATGAAAAACAGGAAGTTTAAAGACAGGTTTACACCTTTAGCGATTTCAAGAAATCAATTCTAAGCCCAAATAAAATCTTCGAGATACTTGTTGCGATTAAGATAACGCGAATAGCGTTGATAAGAGCGACTTGGGTAATATATATAAAGGCAAGAACCACCTTTAATCCAATCTACAACTTGATGAAAGTTTTCATATGGCATTGCAGGACAACCATAAGAACGGCCCAATGAACCGTTTTTTTCTAAAAATTCGTAAGTTGCATATTCAGCTCCGTGCATCACAACACCACGACTACTTGCATGACTATTAGAATGTTCCATTCCATCTAATCTTAATGCCAAGTCGTATTTACCCGAATAGGTAGTTGTAGTTACATAAAAACCAAGACTACTTTGTCTTGAATTATTATCATTAGAAAAGTTTCTTGCAAATAATCTCCCTGTATTTACTCCATGCGCCACAACACTTTTATATAACATTTTCCGGTTACACAAGTCAATGATATACAAGCGTTTTTTACTGGAAGCTTTTGAAAAATCGATTACGGTGAGTACCTCATTACGCTTTAACTTTTCGTACTTATCGAGGTTATGATAACCTGTCATGGCTTGTTCGAAAGCCGTGTACAGCATATTGGTATCGCCTAATTCTTCGTATAAATCAGACACATAGCGACTAAAATTTGATTCAGCTTCCACTCGAATAGAATCAACGGCCAATAAAGCCGAATAATCCATTTCAATACTTGACTTTCCTATACCAAGACTAATTGATGAAAAGCCAATGAAAGCGATCAAAAAAAGCGCTAACTTTTTTTGTTTCCTTGCAAACATGGGTGCAAATATAGTAAAAACGCTTATTTTTGCCAACACTTAAGGTGAAAACACCTGAATTTTAACATTTTTTCGCATTAGCGGGTAATTAATTTTAATTGATAAAACCCCATTGAAAAGCGCCAACAATTAGCATGAAGCATAACGCAGAAATAGAAAAAAGAAAAACCTTTGCCATCATCTCTCACCCAGATGCTGGTAAAACAACTTTAACTGAGAAATTACTCTTATTTGGAGGTGCGATTCAAACTGCGGGGGCGGTTAAAAACAATAAAATTAAGAAAACGGCCACCTCCGATTTCATGGAAATTGAAAAACAAAGAGGGATTTCTGTAGCCACATCTGTTATGGCTTTTGAATATTTAGGGAAGCAAATTAACATTTTGGATACCCCGGGACATAAAGATTTTGCAGAGGATACTTATAGAACATTGACCGCAGTTGATAGCGTTATTTTGATAATTGATAGTGCAAGTGGTGTTGAGGCACAAACAAAACGTTTGATGGAAGTTTGTCGCATGCGGAACACGCCTGTGATCATTTTCATTAATAAAATGGACCGTGAAGGGAGAGACTCCTTTGATCTATTGGATGAATTAGAAGAAATACTAAAAATTAAGGTTTGCCCACTTTCATGGCCAATCGGAATTGGTGCTACATTCCAAGGTGTTTATAATATATTTAATAAGGAGTTAAACTTATTTGCTGCCAACAAAACCAAAATATCAGAAGACGTTATTTCGATTGAAGACGTTAACGATCCGGCTTTAGATGAAATTATCGGAGAAGGTCCTTCTGCTGAATTGCGTGAGGAGTTAGAATTGGTAGAAGGTGTATATGATGCTTTTGACCGTGAAACATATTTGAGCGGTAAAGTTGCTCCTGTATTTTTTGGAAGTGCAATTAATAATTTTGGTGTAAAAGAATTGCTTGAAGCCTTTTTAGAAATCTCCCCCTCTCCTATTGGACGAGAAACGAGTGAAGGTTTTATCGCTCCTGAAAATAAAGACTTTAGTGGTTTTGTATTTAAAATTCACGCCAATTTAGACCCCAAACACCGCGATAGAATTGCCTTTTTAAGGATTGTGTCTGGTAAGTTTGAACGGAATAAATTTTACAACCATGTACGCTTAGAAAAGAAAATGAAGTTTTCGAATCCTACCTCTTTCATGGCACAGGATAAAAGTATTATAGATGAGGCATTCCCGGGAGACGTAATTGGCTTATACGATACTGGTAGTTTTAAAATTGGCGATTCATTAACAGAAGGAGCACCATTCTCTTTCAAAGGAATTCCGAGTTTTTCTCCTGAAATTTTTATGGAGTTGGAGAATAAAGATCCAATGAAATCAAAACAATTAGAAAAAGGAATTCAGCAATTAACTGATGAGGGTGTTGCGCAATTATTTATTCAGCAACCCGGTAATCGTAAAATTGTTGGAACGGTTGGGCAACTTCAATTTGAAGTAATCAGTTACCGTTTAGAAAATGAATATGGCGCCAAATGTGCCTTTGTGCCAAGACGCTATTATAAAGCCTGTTGGATGACGACCGATAATCAAGAAAAATTAGCAGCCTTTATTCGCGCAAAATCAATCTATGTCGCAACAGATAAAGACGATAATTACGTTTTTTTAGCTGAAACTCCTTTTTTATTACAAATGGCGCAGGCCGATTATCCGGAAATTGATTTTCATTTCACATCTGATTTTAAAGTTGGACAAGAGGTTTAATGAACTTTGTTGGACACGCCTATATCGCTAGAAATAACCCTTCATTAATGGCTGGGAATTTTGCTGGTGATTCATATAAAGGAAATTTAGACAAGTTTATATACCTCCCCACGCACATTTTAAACGGTGTAAAACTTCACCGCTATATTGATAATTTCACAGACACTTCGCCCCTTATCAAATCTGTCGGCAAGATTTTTCAAGATCAAGGTGTGACAAAAGTCGCTTATATCGCAAGTGATATTTTACTTGACCATTTCATCACCAAAAATTGGTCTGATTATTCTACTAAAAGTTTCGAAGATTTTGTTGGTATTATTTATGAAGAAACGGATCAGAACTTAAAGTATTTAGAAGAAGAGTTTTGTTTTATGTATGCCCGATTGAAGCAACAAAAATGGCTCTTTCAATATGATACAGAAGATGGCATTAGACGGATCCTTTGGCAATTTTCACGCCGACTTGGTTTTAAAAATGACTTGCTTGATTGTATGCGGATTTATACCGCTGAAAAAGATAGAATTGATGCCCTATTCACAGATTTTATGGCCTCAATTGTGGAAAACTCCAATAAGTTTATTCAAGATTCCCTGAAGTAAATTTGTAGCTTGCTTATCGATTCGTGTATAATTACTAGATATATTGAGACTTTTAACCGCCATATCATTCATTATCCTGATTGCCAGTTGCGCTGGTAAGCAAAAAAAAGAGGTTGAAGTCATTCCAGAAATAACAAGAGATTGGGAAGAAATTAAAGCGGATAGTGTTTTAACCATTCTAGCAGAAAATAGTCCTGCCAGTTATTTTATTTACCGTGGACGAAACATGGGCTATGAATATGAACTTTTGTATGAATTTACAAAAGACAAAAATATTCGACTGCAAGTTCAAATGGTCAATGATTTGGATGAAATGTTTAGCCATTTAGACAGTTGTTACGGGGATGTCATTGCCTGTAATTTAACGATTACTGAAGAACGTAGTCAAGTCATTGACTATACTGTACCTCATTTAACCACCCGTCAAGTATTGATTCAACGAAAGCCAGAAGATTTTCGAAAACTCTCAAAACAAGAACAGAAAGATACCTTAATTGGAGAAATTGAAGAATTGCAAGGGAAAACAATTCATGTTTGGCAAAATTCATCTTATTTCAAGCAGATTACACTTTTAAACGATCAATTGGCCCTGAATATGGAAATTATCGCAACCGACGGTGACCTCATAACGGCTGAGCTTATCCGGATGGTGAGTGATGGTGAAATTGATTATACTATTGCTGATGAAAACGTTGCTAAAATTGATCTACGCTACTACTCCAATCTTGATATTTCTTTAAAATTAAGTGGTGAAGATTCAATTGCCTTTGGTATTCGAAAAACTTCTCCTGCACTTAGAGATTCGCTTAACGCATGGTTAATAGCCAAAGAAAATCAATCAACCATTGGAGAAGTTAAACGGAAATATTTTAAACGTAAAAACTTATCAAATAAAGCCAACCAAGACTATTCATCACTTAACGGAGATGTTTTATCACCCTACGACGAAATAATTAAGAGCGAAAGCGATAAAATTGGATGGGATTGGCGTTTAACTTCTGCAATAATATATCAAGAATCGAAATTTGAAACGTGGAAGGTGTCCTGGGCTGGGGCCTTTGGAATTTTTCAATTTATGCCAGCAACGGCTGCGGGATATGGCATTACTCCTGAATCATCTGCAGAAGCACAGATCAAAGCTGGTATTAAAAAACTAAATAAAAATTTTCAACAGTGGTTAGAAATCATTCCAGATAGTAGTGAATGTGTTAAATTTACTTTAGCCACTTTTAATGCTGGTCGTGCGCATGTTGATGATGCGCGTGCCCTCTGTAATGTTTATGATCTAGATGATACAATATGGGAAGACAATGTCTCTGACATGATTCGCAACCTGTCTAAACCCACTTATTATCGTGACAAAGTTGTGAAACATGGCTATTGCCGTGGAATTGAAACGTATGAATATGTAATTGAAGTCATTCAGCGCTATGAAGAATATAAAGCGGCTTTCCCAACCCCAGACGCATGAAGCAAATTATCCTAAAAGTTCCATCAATTGTATTTATTCTTCTCATTTTTACTCCCTTGATTTTATGGTATCTTGGAATTGATACTGGGTTCTTTGACATAATTTTAAAAACAAGGGTTCTTCCAACGCTTGTTGCGGCAATTTGGTCCTTATCCTTGATTTCATATATGTCCAGTGAATCAAAATCGGATGAGTACGTTATGCTTGCCCGAATTTTAATAGTATGCCAGGTAATTATTGAGATATCCATTCCATATATCACTTATGATAGTCCTTATTATACGTGGATCATTGGAATAGAATTACTCGGTTTCGGTTTGATTACACTAAGCGCTATTATTATTACCTCAATTGTGAGAAAAGTATTTTACGCACGCTCATTGTGGTTCCTTTTCCTTGAGGTTTGGATCATTCCAATTGGCGCTTTAACCTTAACTCCTGATGTTCAAAAATGGAATAAAGGAGATAAAAAATAAACCATTTTAAGCCACCTTTAAACTGTTTTGAATTATATCCTGAGTAATATAAATTCTTTTTTAAATTGCTGCTTCAATAAACTTTAATGAAGATGCCCTTATTCAGAAAATAATATTTATCTTTGCACTCCCATTTTGGGGATAATTAAATCATTATTAACAGAAGTTTCGTACTTCAAAGTATAATTTAAACATGGCAACAAAAATTAGATTACAAAGACACGGTAAAAAGAAAAGTGCTTTTTATCACATTGTAGCGGCTGACTCAAGAGCAAAAAGAGACGGACGATTCATTGAAAAATTAGGAACTTATAACCCTAACACGAATCCTGCAACTATCGATTTAGAATTCGATCGTGCATTATATTGGGTTCAAGTTGGAGCTGTTCCAACAGACACAGTAAAAGCATTACTTTCTTATAAAGGTGTAATGTTGAAAAACCACTTAGATAAAGGTGTAGCTAAAGGCGCATTAACTGAGGCTGCTGCTGACAAGAAATTTGAAGCTTGGATCGCTGAAAAGGAATCCAAAATTACTGGCAAATCAGATTCTGCTACTAAAGCAATTGCTGATGCAAAAGCTGCTGGTTTAGCTGCTGAAAAAGCTGTAAACGAAGCAAGAGCTGCTGAAATCGCTGCTAAAAACGCTCCAGAAGTTGTTGAAGAAGTAGTTGAAGAGGTTGTTGAAGAAGCAGCTGCTGAAGCTGTAGAAGAAACTGCTGAAGCTGTTGTTGAAGAAGCTGCCGAAGAGGTTGTTGAAGCTGTAGTTGAAGAGGTTGCTGAAGAAGCTCCTGCTGCTGAAGAGGCTCCTGCTAAGGAAGAAGCTCCAGCAAAAGAAGAAGAAAAGAAAGAAGAAGAGTAAAACTCCAATGGACTAAGTGCCATTAGAAAAAGAAACTTATGTTTCTAAAAACAGATTGTTACAGACTAGGGGAAATAAGTAAGTTACACAGCTATAAAGGCGAGGTAACAATTTATCTAGACGTTGATGATCCGTTAGAATATAAAAATTTGGAATCAGTTTTTGTCGAATATGGCAATAAGCTGGTTCCTTTTTTTTTGGAACGCATTGCCCTGCGTACTAATGGACAAGCTGTTGTTAAGTTTGAGGATGTTGACACAGAGCGCCGTGCCAAAACAATCCTTAAGTGTGGCTTATATCTGCCACTAGACACCTTACCCGAATTAGATAATACTGAGTTCTATTACCACGAAATTGAAGGGTTTTCTGTAACGGATGAAGTGTATGGCCCAATTGGAAAAGTGATTCATGTTGTAGATCAATCTAAAAACCCCCTTATTGCAATTGAGCATGAAGGCCAAGAAATTTTGATTCCAAAACAAGATCAATTCATTAAAAATGTTGATCGTGAAAACAAACATATTACGATTACAGCGCCGGAAGGTTTGTTAGATATGTATCTTGGCTCAGATGAAGAGGAATGAGTCGTCCATTTAAATTCAAACATTTTACCATTCAGCAAGAGTCGAACGCTCAAAAAGTAGGGAGCGATTCAATGATCTTGGGTGCTTGGATCGAAGGAAAATTCGAACGTATACTTGACATTGGAACAGGAACAGGAATCTTGGCGCTAATGCTCGCTCAAAAAAATTCAAATGCTACAATAACGGCAATTGAACCAGACTTACCCTCGCTGAACGAAGCCCATTTAAATTTTAAAGCCTCTAAATTTTCACATCAATTTTTGGCTGTTCATGCCCGCTTGCAAGAATTTGGAGCCATGGAAAAATTTGATCTAATTGTTTGTAATCCGCCCTATTTCGAAAATGCATTCTTAAGTTCAAACGACGATCGTAACCGTGCGCGACACAATGACGATTTACCCGTTCACGAATTATATGAAAATACTGCCGAATTACTTGATGAGCACGGCGAAATGGCTATTGTGATTCCGTCAGACGAGGAATACAATCACCTAAAACGCGCAGCCATTGAAGGTCTATTTCCATCTAAAATCTTAAGAACAATTAAAGAGGATGGTAGTTTTAAGCGTTCGTTAATCATTTATTCGTTTAATGGCGACAATGAACCTGAATTAGGAGAGTTACTCGTTAAAAATGCGCAAAATCAGTATTCAGACGCTTATATTGAATTAACAAAAGATTTTTACTGGAAGGATTTAAAAAAGATCCAATCCTAATTAAGTTGTATTAAGCATCCAAGTCCTCGATTAAACCTTCCAAGTTTCTTAAATATTTCCCATACATTAATTTTGCCCAACCTACGGTTATAAAATAGATGATGACAGCCAAAATCAAATATCCAATGATTAGAAAAATTAACTCGGCACTTGAAATATCTAATAAAAACCAGCGCTCAAAATCAACTACTTTTCCAGCACTTTTATTGTCTGATAGCAACGCGAAAACAGGAAGCGGTAACAATAATGAACCTGCTATAATGAAAGACTTGTACACCTCAAGTGTCAATTTAGCTTCAAAAATAAATGTGCGAATTGCATCTTTTGTGTTGGTTGCAAAGTTTCGTGTTTTGTTTAAGAATAAACCTAGTTTAATGATATAGCCAATGGTCATTAAAGAGGTAATAAACATGAAAATATAATATACAGCTTCATTCAAAGGAAGCATATCAATAACTAAAGGATAGGTCATAAAAATCACGATACAAACGAGTTGCGTAACAATTTCCTTTCGCATATTTGAACGGATCATTTCAACGGGATTATTTTTCCCTCTATTTAAATCAATTGTTGGCGCTTTTGTCGCTTCTTGATCCACTTCCTCGTTCATCTCCTTTTTGATCTCTTCAAAATTCATAGCCTTGATCTTTAATTATTTGCTGTATTTTTTTCTTTGTCCGGTTCAACTTTACCCGAGCATTCCCCTCTGTCAACCCTAAATTCTCCCCAATTTCTTTATGAGACTGACCTTCTATAAAGAGCAGAATTAATGCCTTTTCAACCTTGTTTAATTCTTGCACGGCTTTGTAGAAATAGACCAATTGACTATCCTTTGTATCGTCATGTTCGTCCGCTTTGATGTCTACATTATCGTTTATGCTATTCTTATCTACGCGCCGTTTTTCTTTTTTGAAATAGGTAATTGCCGTGTTCAATGCCACGCGATACATCCAAGTAGAAAATTTACTTTTACCTGTAAACCGTTCGTAGGATCTCCAGAGTTGAAAAATAATCTCCTGCTCTAAATCTTCACGATCGGCTTGGTTGTCCATGTAAATTTTTGTGACCTTTTTTAAAATGCCACGGTGTTCTTTAAGAAGTTTTAGAAATATTTCTTGCTGGTTCTTCAACGCGAGACTCTATTGGAAGATTGGGGAAACTGTATAACCTAATTTTTGTAATTGCGCCACTAAGCCAATTTCGTCTAGCAAATGAGCCGCTCCGACGGCAAAAAAGGTTGGTTTTTTCTTCATAATCTTTGGCATTTTCTTAATCCAATTATTATTCCGCTTAACCAAAAGCCACTCGCGTGAATTGGCATCCATATAATCTGATTGACTAAAAAAGGATTGCATACCTTCAAAGTCTTCTGCCGTATAAAGGCTGACTAATGAATCCAACACGCCAGCATTTTCTTCTGCAAAAATATCCGTAAACGTTTTTTCCGTAGAAGCTGATTGATTGAGACATTCTAATTGAAACGCCACTTTTTCTAGCCCCTTCACCTCTATTTCATTTTTTTGAGCCATTGTTATAAACTCCTGCTCGTAGCTTTTAATTTGTTCACAAGATAAACTGTTCATTGCAAAAAGCGCAGTAATCGTATTTAAACTATAGCTGTTAACAGCTTGCAAGTTCATACCCAAATCAGTCTGTAATTTTTCATCTAACCTCTTTTGTTGTTCTGGCGTTAGAATTTCTGTTAAGGGTTTTTCTCCGTTCACAGAGGCCATCATTGCTTGCATTTCTTTTTCATCATCCATGTCGATCTCTAAAAACAATTGTTCGCTTTTATTGAATGCCTGTTTGACCTTAGCCTTCACTACGAAATCTGATTCACATAACATATGAATGGTGCCGTATAAATAAGAGGTGTCTTTGAGTCCATTTCCTGAAACTGACCAAAGCATTGAATTATTGTCCTGCGCAAATGCTGAAGTGATTCCTAAAATGCAAAGTAATGCGGCGAATATTTTATTAAACATTGATTATTTTTTACTGGTTTTTGTGGTTAGTATTTGATTTATGCGAAACGTTACATCCAGATGCTATTTTTCTACTTAATGACACCATCCTTGTAGACAACTCCTTTTCTAATAAGTAAAATATTTAAAAGGATACCACCAGAATCATAGATATAATATGTCCCTTTCCATAAGGATCCTTCCTTAAACTTTCCGCTCATGAATAGAATGCCTTCAGAATTAGAAATATCATTTAAGCCATTCTTATTGAAAAATTCACCATTTAGCTTATGTCCTTTTTCTGGGTCGTATTTGAGATTGTTTTTCGAGATTGGACTCAATGAATCGACCCGTGTATACTCAAGAAAGTCACCATTGTTCCTATATCCTCCATAACGAAACGTATTCTCCGCTGACTGTTCAAAAGGATCTCCTATGGTTCCACGAATGGCAATACCTCCGCTGACTGTTCCCTCTTCAATACAATTTGGATGGTAATAAATCATTCTTATGTTATTTGTGGAATCTTCTTCGATTCTTTCCTGTGAAAGACAGCCTGATCTATAATATCGTCTTTCAACTATAGTCCCTTTGCCTGAAGTAAAAGTTCCCTCTTCCATTCTATTTCCATTTCTGTAATATTTAACGTATCGCCCATTGGGACGATTATCGACATATGTCCCCTTTAAACGAACAACAGCTGTGTCTTTATGGTACTTTAACCAAGTGCCTTCTTTTCTGCCGCTATCATAAGTGCCTTCTTCGATTCTGCAAGAATCACAATAACCTTTATCAGGATTCATATAACTCCAAATAATCCAATAACCCTGGCGTTTCCCTTCAGGATCTTCTTGATTCAGAGTATCTGATTGGCCGTACCCAACTAGTTGAATTAAGATGAAGATGAAGATGATAAATGAAAAGCTTTTAATCATTGATTTGTTCTTGCTTCCTAAATTTACGAGATTTTTTCCTTTAAACTTCGTAAATCCAAAGTGGTTCAAGTTTTAGAATTACATTGGCTATATTTCTTCCTTCAAAACGGTGTTAATATCACTCTGTCAGTCATCAAAACATTCCTGTGTATACAATGAAAGCAGGCTTACAACGTTCATTCATCACACCTGTTAAAACTGGACAGCCATATTCTTTAAATATTGATTCGATACAAAAACCAATATTTCATATCCTATTCTTTACATATAAAGAGAATCAAAATTGATCCCTGTTAAAAATAATAAGAACCTATGATTCTTACACAATTGCATAGGAGTTACTACCAGTAAAAAAAAATTGAATACGAAAAATTGAAACTAGGAGGAAAGTTGTTTTTTAGGAATATAAACGTTTTTCAAATGTTTGACTTCCACTTGCAAATCAAGAATTGCCTTTGTGAGATCACTTTCTTTAAAAGCACTAGTTGGCATGTCATGTGCAATATAATTCACAAATTTCCATACCTCCACAATATCATTGGCATGCACCTCGTAAGGTTCATAAAGCGGGTTTGTTGAACATAATTGAAACGATTGACTATCGCTCAAGCGTTTATAAACATTCTTAAAAACAATTCCATCATCTAAAGTGACAACAATATGCGGAAATCCATCTTTAATTGAATTCCAATTTTCGACATATTCTGCCACAACATAACTTCCGTCAGAAACTGGAGGCATAGAATCACCTTTAATTGGAAACGTTCTATATTTCCGATCCTTTTTCAAAAAAGGAAGGTTAAACGTAGGTAACACGCTAATAAATTCTGGATCAGAAAACCCAGTAGTATAACCCGCCCTTGCCTTTTTAGAAACTAATTCAATATTATCATTATTGTCGCTATCGACCGTTAATGCGATCACACGGACACTCTTCCCTTCCATATCCACCTCTATTCCCTTATCAATCTTATCCCATTCCTTTTCAGAAATTTTACCCAACTCAACTTTGATGAGTTTATCCAAGGTAATGTGAAAAAATTCGCTGAATTTGGTCAGATTTTCAAGGTTAGGTTCAGCCACGCCGTTTTCATAACCACTATATGAAGACCTTGTTAAACCTAATTCGCTCGCTAATTCTTCCTGAGAAAACTTTTTTCGCTTTCGCAATAATTTTAGATTGTCGCCGATCATATTGGATTTCATATTCGCCCCCCTGATTTGTAATGATTAATAATTAGTCAAATGTAAACAAAAAAGATGATAAATTAATCATTTAATTAAAATTCTTCTGATAAAAA
The DNA here is from genome assembly GCA_013138735.1 of Crocinitomix sp. Lineage (GTDB taxonomy): Bacteria > Bacteroidota > Bacteroidia > Flavobacteriales_D > Crocinitomicaceae > Crocinitomix. Next base: position 11,954 of record WTCE01000160.1, read on the forward strand.
CGGATTCTAAATGGGAAATATCTGTTGTTGAATAGAGCACAACCTTTGTGTTTCCTGACTTATAATAATACGCACCATACCAACCTAATTGCACAACTTTTTCGAAAATTAAGGGAATTTTCAAATTATATTCTTGCTCTTTTTTCGTAGCGTAAAAAGAGGGTCGAAAATAGACATATTCATCTGCAATTTGTACTTTATTTATCTCCCCAAAAAAGCGCGCTTCTTCTATAGAGTTTGGCTGATTGAAAAAGGCGTTTGGAGTATCATCACGAACAATTTTCCCATTGCGCATAAATAAGATTCGATCCGCCCATTCCATTGCTTCCACACCATTATGCGTTACCATTATGGCTCCAATATTATTCTTTTTCAAGTAACTCTTTATATGCGTGGCGATCTTATTTTTAGTCTGAAAATCAAGTTGGTTAAAAGGCTCATCCAATAAAACCAAATCTGGCTCATCTGCTAAGGCTCTTGCAATGGCCAAGCGCTGTCTTTGTCCGCCAGAAATTTCGGTTGCTTTTTTAGCACGATAAGGGGTTAAGCGCGTTAAACGCAATAATGATTTTATTCGCTGCTGTTGATATTCCTTATCAAAGGATAATAAACGCAATCGAATATTTTCTTCGACCGAATGAAACTCATCTAAATTAAAATCTTGATTTACCAATTTAATATGCGGATGCCCCGGAACTAATTGTTCGGTTGGATCAGCAACTGGAATGTCTTGAAAATAAATGGCTCCCTTTTTTCGCTCTAATTGGCCCGCAATGGTTTTAAGCATGGTTGTTTTACCATCTCCACTTGCACCAAGCACCACTACAATTTCACCCGCATTTAAAGTAAAAGAGCATTTTTTTACAATATCCTTATCCCCGTAACTTACTGATAGGTTTTCAACTTTGAGCAATGGCATGTTCAAATGTACCCACTTAAGAAAGGGCAGGCACAAGCAATGATGTTTAATATTAACAAATGAATCTTTACACTTGTTATTAAACCGTTAAAAGATGCTTAATCCTCTACGTAGATCACGTAGGTTTCAAATGTATTCTCTGCAACCCAAAACTTGAGTTCGTAGGCTCCTTCTTCTTCAAAAATTACCGGATAATTAAGGGTCTTCTCTTCAAATTCGCTTTCACAGTCACAGCCCGTATATTCCACAACAAGTTTTACCTCTAACGTGTTTCCATCTCGATCTCCTTCAAAAGTACCAACATCTCCGCATGAATTTTCAACAATATAATTCACGCCTAAATCAAATAATTCACCTGTTGCAACAGTATCCGGATAATCAAACACAAAAGCCGCCGTTAATTTTTGCTCATCACAACTGTTCTCTGGTTTTTTACAACCAAGCACTATAAATAGCCCTACTACACCTATTACTATTAATTTCTTCATCTCTAAAATCCTTCTACAATTATTGTACTCGATTTATTAAGTGGTCCGCTATTAGATGACTTTGGATGCTGAATGTTCATAATCATTGAACCATCAGGTAAAAATATTACTCCAGTAGTCTCTGATCCTCTAGGTGCAACGCAGAATCGCATAAGGTCTTCTACTACGGGATTTTCTATCGACATATCTAAAAAATACATCTCATTAAAAAAATCTCGTCGACCTTCCGCAGTTGCATCTACTCTTCCTCTATCATACCAATTAATGTCCTCGCTTAAAACTAAGTATTGTTTATTTCCTATAGTAACGGAAGTATTGCAGTCAGGGTTGGAAAAACATGAAATACTATCTGCAAAAAATCCACCTTCAATGTAAGGTCGCATTTTATTCGTTTGAGGATCAAACTCTAAGACGCGTCCAAAAGGATCATCAAATTGTGTTTCATTTTGGGCTAAATTCTCTCTAATGTAATTTGGAACGGTTCCACCCGCAGCAATTGACTCTGCCCAACTAAAGTGATCTTCACCTGTTTCACAAATATAAATCTTGCCATTAATCTCCTCAATCCACTCATGTCTTATAAACATTGTAGCGCCCATTGATTTAGCAATTTTTTCACAATTGATCAATGATGTGGTATCCATTGGCAAGGTTAACCATAAGCCTGATTCACCATCTTCTGATTGCTGGTAAGCATATAATTGACCGTCTGAATAATCATAAGGTGTTATTGTTTCATATTTGAAAAACATACCAGGACTCATATCATCAGACAAGTAAACCGTTTTACCATCTGCTGTGCATAAGGCATCCTCATGAATGAACTTACCCATTTTATGATGCTTTTTAATCACTTTTCGGGTTTGCGGATCAACTTCAACAATATATCCCATATTTTGCCATACAGATAAACCATAATGCCAACTGGTGTCAGTATGACCCTTTCCTCCTTGATAGAGATATTCGGTATTCCAAGCCCACGACTCTTCACAGGTAAAGACTGTTCCGTTTGGTGTTAAACTTCCACCACAATTTCTGTTGGTATAACCAACTCCAGAAAAATCGACATGATCAAATTCTCCCTGAACTTGCCAACTTCCATCAACTATTTCAATTTCAAATATTGTGGCACCACCTCCGTCACCCAAATTTGCATCTGCATATTTAGTTTCATGACTAATATAAAGAAGTCCTTTTGTGTCTGGATTTTCTGCATCTGGAATAAACACACTTAAATCGTGATTCCCTTTTGCTGGAAATTTTTGACCATCAGCCCTTGTTACTAGATCCGTTTTTTCTTGAAATAAAACGCGAAATGTAAATCCTTCAGGTAAAATCAAGCTGTCTGTATCAAAATTAGATGCTATTGATTCGAAAGGTGGAATAGTATCCACTACTGCTACTACAACAGTATCTTCCAATACTTCTGATTCATCTACACGGTCAGTCTCACCATTTGAACTTGTACCACATGACAAACAAGGCAGTAAGACTAAGGCTATTATTATGTTTTTTATCACAGTCGTTTTTTTTGCAAATCTACTCAATTTCAGCCAATTTAGTATAAATTGACCTAAACCAGGAATCGAGTAGGAAGATAGAGGTTATTCCCCTATCTGTCCTCTCACACCACCGTACGTACGGATCCGTATACGGCGGTTCATTAAGTTAGTAATTGTTTTGAGCACATTTCCATAAGGCTAATGTATC
>WTCE01000005.1 GCA_013138735.1 Crocinitomix sp.
CTCTTACACGCACTTTTTGACCAACTTTTAACACGTTTTTATCATTGATTGGTTTCAGCTGTTCCCCTTGATTTGTTACTTCAACTAGGTAAAGATCCTTTTGCAATTTCAAATTCGTTTCAGCAAAAGTGATTTTGTCTAAATCTTCAAAATATTGCCAATAAGCGGCACCCCAAGCTACTCCTTCATCTTTTTTAGATAAAGTAATATTCCCCATTTTGGCTTTTACTTGATCGGCAGTCCAAGCTGTTTTGAAATAACCTGTACCCGCTTGCGCTTTCACTTGGTAGGGATCATTTTCATCTGGTGCATCAGAATATTCAATTGCTTGTCCACCCACTGTCACTTCAACCATATTATCCGAAGCTAATAAATCGGTTCCTTTTAACAAGAGTGCATAAACAGCTTCAGTGGTTTGTTTCGTCGTTTTCCAATTTGTGGTTTGTTTTTCTTTGAGCAACCAAATTTTCAACTCTTCAACTACAGCCTGATCATCAGCCACCTCATCAAATAACTCAATCATTAAAGCCTGCGTTTCAACTGGCGCCTCCCACCAATAATAACCTGAACGATATGCCTTCCAATACATACCAAATTCTTCGGTTGTAATTGATCGATCTTTTAAGGAATTGACAATATCTTGCGCCAAACTTTTATTCCAGCTTCTATTTGCCGCCAAAGCCAACATTCCTTGACCATAAATATTAAACTGCAACCAATATTTTTCGCATTGACTTTGATAATAGTCTATGGCGGTTTTCGTTTTTTTATTAATTTCAATAGTTGGGAAAAACGAACGCATATATAAATACTGAAGCTGCAAATAGCCTAACGTTTGCTGCGTCAAATAATCCTTATTAAACTTTTTGGTATTGCTATAATCCTTTGCAATTTGACGGTCCAAATATGCCACCGCTTTTCTTAACATTTCAGCTGTTTTCTCATCCTTAAAAATGGAATTCACACCAAGTCGATCTAAATGACCAAAGCCCGTAACGATATGTTGTGTTACAAAACGATTTTGCTTCATATCTGGAAACCAAGACCAACCTCCGCTATCTCCTTGCCTGTCTTGTATCTTAGCCAAAGATTTTTTCATTTTCTTGGCCATTCGGCCAAAATCCAATAAAGCAGCCAATTTTTTAGCGCGCTTTTTTTCACTTTTCGCTTCTAATACCCAAGGTGTTTCTTCAAGTAACACGGCTTTTAATTCTGGATTTTTCTCCAAATTAGATTGAAATGCTTCGAGCGAATTTTCTCCCCAATCTTTTATGATTTTTTCAAATTTTGGGTTTTGTTCTAAAACATGATTTGCCAATGCATTAGCATAAAAACGCGTAAAAATCTGCTCGGTACAATCATGCGGAAACTCCATCATATAGGGCATTGCTTGAATAGCATACCAGGCGGGATTTGAAGTGAATTCTAAGGTGTATTGATGATGCTTTGAGCTTTCATTAGTATTTGAATCCATCAGTTTTTTAAACTCAAAACTTTTGCTTTGCTTTCCGCGAATTGGCAATGGCAAAGACTCTATCACCATCATTCGGTTGGACAATACGGGCAGTACATGTTCTTCTCCATCCGAAAATGAACCTGCCTCAGCCACAATTTTGATCTTCACAGCTTCTAAATTGGATCCAATGTTTAATTTCCAAGAAACAATAATACTATTACCCTGATCAACGGTGAAGTTATGCAAGGCGTTTTTTAATCCCAATTGCAAATCCAACGCTTCATCTGTTATAGGATGGCTTAGGAAAATTTGTGCCGCGCCACTCAAATTTTCTTCGGACAAATTGGTGATTTTAGCACTCAGAATGATCTCGTCTTCCATTCTTAAAAAACGTGGTAAAAGTGGCACCACCATAAGTGGTTTTGAAGTGATTATTTCTTTTGAGATATTGCCTATTTGAAGATCTTCAGTATGTGCCAATCCTAAAAACCTCCACGTTGTTAATGACTCTGGAATAGTAAATTTAATATTGATTTCGCCATTAGCATCTGTAGTTAATTGTGGATGAAAAAAGGCCGTTTCGTTGAAGATAGAACGCACCGCTAAATTTTTCAATTGCTCGGTACTCGGATCGTGATATGAAGGGCTTCTTAACATCATCCCACGTTCATGATCTTCTCCCATCATCATATCCATGGCAGCTGGCTCTTCTGCCGCCGCTCCGCCTGCAACCGCACCTCCACCATACGAAATTCCTCGTTCAAATTCTCTTGGTGAATTGGCACTGATCTTTCTTCGAATAATTCTTTTCGAATATTCAGAACGCCATCCAAATAGTATTAATCGCGGTATCAATTCAGCTGGAAATTCAGGATGATCATTCCATCCATGGTCCGAACCATAATCATTCCTGCAACCTGTGCCAAACACGCGTCCCCAAGTTTCATTATTGAAGAAGCTATGATAAATTCTAAGTGAAAAATCATTTGGATCCGTCAAGGCATCCAAACTGGTGTCATACAAAGTGGCTAACAATTCTGCTTGGCGTTGTTCACCTAGTTTATTTTGAATTTTTAGCACCCATTCTTCTGTTTCGCCGGGTAATAATTTATTTCTGAAAGTGGTAAAACTAACATCTAGTTCTTTATTTGTAAAAGGTACTTTTACAGAAATCCATTCACTAAATACGCGGTTTTTTTTCACGGTAGATAAGCTAAAAGATAGTCCACCTATATGCTCCTCAGTTACTATAAATTTAAGCTCCTGAACCTTATTATCAAGGTTTAGATTCTTATTGTTAAACCCACTATCATAAAACCCGGCTTCAAATAATACGCTCAAACTTGCTTCTGCCGTTGCCATTAAAATGCTTATTTCATCACCTGGTTCAGCAGTCTCTTGCAAACATTTTGCCCACATTACATCATTCGTTGCTGGGGTCATATCACTATCACTAAAAAGTGTGAAATAGACTTCATCCCTAATTTCAAACCCTCTTTTATCTGTTGCAATTGCCGTGTATTTATAAGTTCCCGGCATCCAGTTTTCAATTGCATCAACCGCTATTTGTTTAGAAATTTCAGTATCAAATTGCGTTTCAAATACCTGACTGTCTGTTTCCCATTCTTCTTTATCATTCTCATTGGCATACGCTTCATCAGGAAAGAGGTCCTTAAATTCAGATTCTGACCAATTTTGAACATCTGGAGCGGCCCATTGCCGTTTATAAAAAGCACGGTCAGGCGTTTGCAATTTTTCAATCGTGATTTTTCCTTGTGAGAAAATTGGCTGGCCATTCAAGTTTTTTGCCGACAATTTAATGGTAAATCCATCCTCTTTGTTTATTTCTTCAGGAAGGTTATTTCCTAGATTCAAGCTTTGATAACCAACTTTGATCGTACGCTCATCTCCATGTGATTCACCATTAATGTCCGTCACCGAAACATTGATACTATAATCGAAAATGGGTAACATTTTAGCATCACATGTTTTATCTGGAACGGCATTAAAATTAAATTTAAACACGCCATTTTCGTCGGTAATTGTTGTGCCAGAAAAAATACTTTTGTGCGCATCTGCACCCCTTACAATGTTCCAATAATATGGATTATAGGAAACACCGCGAGACACACGAAACGTAACAATTGCTCCTGCAATCGCATCTCCTGCAAAAGCAATTGTGGAACCTGAAACTTCAAGAACCTCATTCACCTGATAATCGCCTGATGGTGGGTCAATTGCCACTTTAAATTTGGGTCGTTTATATTCCTCCACATTAAATTCTACCGAATCCATTTCATTAGAAATTTCCATTATTCCTGTTCGTGAGTCCGTTGGTGCGGTGAATTCACCATGAAATGACCCAAATTGGTTTGAAACAACTTTAATTTTTTCTATTACTTGGTAATTGGCATCATAAAACTCGACAGTAGATTTATGATGCTTTAAAAGTTCATTTTTAGCACCACCGCCTTTTAATACAATCCCCTTAAAATATATTTTCTGTCCAGGACGATATATTTTCCGATCTGTATAAAGGTAAGTCACTGCATCTTGACTGGAATTAGAAAAATTGTGGTCGTGAATGTTATAGCCCGGAGCATACATGTCATTATCTGTGAAAACAATCACCTTAAAACTATCTCTGTCGGTAGGGCTTACAAAGGAAGTCATGCCATCCTTTTCCGTTTTTAATATAATGCTTTTCGACTGTTTATTTTTTTTTCGATAATCATTTTTATAGTCAATCTCAACCCGCACTCCTTCGAGCGATTCACCAGAAAGTCGGTCAAGCACTCTAATATAATTTGTATCACCTACTGTTTGATGCTGAAACGTGAGTGACGTGGCCCAAAAAGGTGTCATCATAAACCCGCCTTCGTTCGGATCAAATGATCCTGTTGGAGACACAGCAATATAATGCAAACCTGGTTTTAATGCTGGAAGAGGTAATTCAATATGATGCGCTTCAAAATCCCCAAAATCTTTTAACCGCAGCGTTTCATTATATACGCCGTGCTGCTTTTTTATTGCCTTGTTAATTTTGCTCTTTTTCCTTCCAAATACATCCACTTCCTTGTGATCCATTGGAATAATCTTCACATGCGCTTTTGTCACATTTTGATAGGTGAGTAAAAACTTTGCTATTCGATTAGGAAATACAGTTTCTTCAACTCTAATTTCCATGTGTTTTTCTTTAATAGCAGCTAAGAGGTATTGGCATTTTTTGGCTCCAATTGTGTTGGGATATTTTTTTATCGTCGCAATTAAAATAGCATACGCTTTTATCTTACCCTCTTCTTTTACTTTTCGTTTATCATAACGTGAAATACTATAGCGTTTTTTATAGGATTCATAATGAAAATAGGCCTTCTCATAAAGTGCCTCTGCCGCCAAATCAGTTGCCTGGTAAAGCTGAATTAATCTTTCAATTCCGGCTGTATACCATTCGCTTTTTTCAGGTGCGATTGATTCTTCATCAAGGAAATTCAAGCGTTCCAATTCAAGATAAAATAACGCGTCTTGTTTTTCTTGCTTAAGATTAAATTCAGTTAAAACCTTTAAGATTTTTACAGCAATAAAATGGGTGTCACTCTGATGTTCTGCTTTTAGATCTATTGCCGAAAATTCTTTATTCGAACCAAAAAACAAGGAGTTATCTAATGGAAATCCCTTATCTGCCTCTGGCAATTTATCGTCTTGATTGGAAAAATGATGGAATGCCTTTTGTCCTAAAAAATCGAACAGGGTTGGGAAACGTACTGTGTTTTCCTCTGTATTATCAATAATTTCCGAAAAATTGTTTAGTGCGTATGATTGTGAAATTTCAGGATGATTTAAAGCAGCCAAATAGTGATGACGGAACGTCCTAACAATTTGCATGGTACCCCAAGTACGCACATCAATTGAATCATCATTTTCTATTTCTGTTCTTTCATCTAATCTCCAAAAATTACTAGAATAATAGCCCAAATAAGCCTCTGCTAAAACATAGTGTAGTATTTCTTTAGCTGGTGACGGAGTTTCAGTAATTAATCCTTCCAATCGACTAATCCCCAAAACATAATCATCCTCCGTTAAATGACTATTGTACTTTAGCTCAAATAAAACAGCCTTGATTACCTGTGGATAAGCCTTTTGTTTCATTGCATCTGCAAATAATACTTTGACTTTTGTGAGTGCTTCATTATAAAGCCCTTTCTTTTCTAATTGATCAATTTCACTCCATTCATCTTTGTACATAGCACTATCTCATTTAAGCCAAATAAGATAAGCAATAATTAGATTTGATTTGGAGAAAACCAAAAATTAAAATGAATTATTTTTGCGTCCTTCAAAAGCAATTAATAGAACATCTTGCAGTCGCAGGATTGGAAATCACTGCGAAGCGCACTTTGGTTTAATCTTTTTTTGGAGAAATTCTACAAATACAGCACACACCGCTACCGCACGAAATGTAATTCGACAGAGTCAATCCTTTCGTGTAAGTAAAGGTTCAACAGTTAAATAATTTTCAGCCACCACTCAGAAATTCTAAAGCAATCAGGTTACGCCACAACCAAACAGCAACGCATTGATCATTGCCTTTTGCCTTTTGCCTTTTGCCTTTTGCCTTTTGCCTTTTGCCTATAAAATACTACTCCACAGTCACGAAGCAACGCATTGATAATTGCACATTGACCATTGATAATTGTACATTGACAATTTCAGCAAGCGCAGCGCGCCGCAAAAATCTACTCCACAGTCACACGAATTCCATTAGAATGCGAAGTAAACTCAGGTGCATACATACATTGAATAGTCGTAATGCCATTTGAGAAATCACCTTTATGTTGCACACGCAGGTCATATTCAAAAACATACGTTCCTTTTGGAATATAGTCAAAGAAGAAGTGCGTTGCAGCATCTTTAGTTGATTGATAATAACCCAATCCTTCGCGGTAACGGTAACGACTCAATACATCAATCGGTTCAAATCCAGAAGCACGCATATCTTTCATGTGTACATATTCTAAATTTCTATCCGTGCGTAACTCAACTCTTACACGCACTTTTTGACCAACTTTTAACACGTTTTTATCATTGATTGGTTTCAGCTGTTCCCCTTGATTTGTTACTTCAACTAGGTAAAGATCTTTTTGCAATTTCAAATTCGTTTCAGCAAAAGTGATTTTGTCTAAATCTTCAAAATATTGCCAATAAGCGGCACCCCACGCTACGCCATCATCTTTTTTAGACAGGGTTATATTCCCCATTTTGGCTTTTACTTGATCGGCAGTCCATGCTGTTTTGAAATAACCTGTACCCGCTTGTGCTTTCACTTGGTAAGGATCATTTTCATCTGGTGAATCTGAATATTCAATTGCTTGTCCGCCAACGGTTACTTCAACCATATTATCCGAAGCCAATAAATCGGTTCCTTTTAATAAAAGTGCATAAACAGCCTCAGTGGTTTGTTTGGTCGTTTTCCAATTCGTTGTTTGTTTTTCTTTGAGCAACCAAATTTTCAGCTCTTCAACTACAGCTTGATCATCTGCAACCTCATCAAATAACTCAATCATTAAAGCCTGCGTTTCAACCGGTGCTTCGTACCAATTATATCCGACATAATAAGATTTCCAGTACATGCCAAATTCCTCGGTATTGATGGAGCGATCTTTTAATGATTTTACAATGTCTTGTGCTAAGTCTGTCATTGCTTTATCGTTGCCCTCAACACCAAAGCGGTGCGCAGCTAATCCGATCATTCCTTCAGCATAAATATTGAATTCTAACCAAAATAGTTCCGACTGATCTTTATAATAACCCACGGCTTCTTTTGTATTATTATTCATTCCAATTTTAGGAAAATACGAACGGGCATATAGGTATTGAATTTGATTGTAGCCAATGTGCTGTCTGGTTAAATAATGTACATCATATTTCTTGGCGTACTCATAATCCCTTACAATCTCACCGTCTAAATATTCCACGGCTTTTTTAACCATTCGCCAAACTTTGCCATCCTCTCGAATGTCCTTAATTCCTAAATGATCTAAATGTCCCATACCAGTTACAATATGTTGAGTGATGTAACGACTTTCTGGCATTCCAGGAAACCATGGCCATGCACCATTTGAAGATTGCGTTTTAATGGTTTTACCCAATGCTTTATCCAATTCACGCGACATACGTTCCATATCTAATAAAACTGCCAAGTTGCGTTTGCTGGCCTCTTCGTTTTTAGCATCTAATACCCATGGCGTTTCTTCCAACATTACCGCTTTCAATTCTTGATTTTTTTGCAAATTAGAAAGGAATGCATCTGGTGATTCTTCGCCCCATTTCTCAATAATTACTTTGATTTTAGGATTCGAATTCATGATATGCGAAGCAATGGCGTTTGAATAATAGCGCGTAAAAGTTTGCTCGGCACATTCATGCGGATATTCCATCATATAGGGCATAGCTTGCAAGGCATACCAAGCCGGATTCGAAGTGAATTCAACTGTATAACGGTGATGTTTTAATGTTTTACTTCCGCCAGAATTAGTCAGTTTTTCAAAATTGAATGTTTTATCCTCTTTTCCGCGAATTGGCAATGGCAATGATTCTGTCACCATCATTCGGTTAGATAAAATTGGCAAAACATTTTCTTCACCATCTGAGAAATTACCTGCTTGCGCTACAATTTTATATTTCACTGCGCTATGTGTATAAGGCACATTAATTGTCCATGAAACTACGGTGCTTTTTCCTTTTTCGGCAGTAAAATTCTGTGCCACTACATCCAAATCAAATGCTTGCCCAATTTCTTCTTCATTAAATGGATCGTACAATACCAATTGTGCTTTTCCTGTCAAATCCTCTTCCGAGATATTTGAAATTTTTGCAGAAATTGAAATAACATCTCCCTCTCTTAAAAAACGTGGCGCATTTGGCACTACCATTAAATCTTTTTGTGTGACTACTTCTTCAGAAATAGTTCCAATTTTTAAATCTTCAGTATGTGCTAATCCTAAGAATCTCCATTTGGTTAATGATTCAGGAATTGTAAATTTAATTTTCACATCTCCGTTTGCATCCGTCGTTAACTGTGGGTAGAAAAAGGCCGTTTCGTTAAAATTTGCTCTCGCCTTAACATTTCCTAAGCCTGCATCATTGGCTTCGCCACCTTCGCTATTTTCCATCTTTCCACTTTCGTCTGGAGATTCCTCTTTTTGCTGTTCATTACGTAAATCCCCGTCAAGTGAACCACCCATAACGCCTGGAGATGGAGCATCCATACTAGCCTCTGCCATTACTGCTTTTTTATCCTTATTTTTTCCATTTCTGGAAGCATTGCCAGTACTTATTGATTCCAATACAGCATTATCATCCATCTCCTCCTCATCATAGCTATCGTAATAATAATTACCATATCTGCGGCCATAATAATGAGATGACCATCCAAAATATTTTAAAGCCGGGAAATAACGATAAGCACCTGAGAGATACGTGTTCCAATAGTAATTGACATTGGATGCATTAATCATACTCATTCCACCCGGATTATTCCAACCATGTCTTCCATAATAGGTTTTATAAATGTTCATGTAAAATGAGTTGGGCGTATATAATTCATCCAAACTCGCATCATAAAGCGTAGCTAATAATTCTGCACTTTCCTTTTCACCCAATTTATTTTTCACCGTTAGCACCCATTCTTCCTCGGCACCTGGCAATAGTTTATTTCTGAAAGTTGAAAAACTTAAATCCAATTGCTTATTCGTATAAGGCACCACAATGGTAAACGATTGCGAAAAATGGCGGTTATTTTTAACTGCTGTAAAGTGGATCGTGAAATTGCCACGGTGCGCTTCTTCAATTTTAAATTCTAGCTTCCGTTGCTCTTTATCTAGTGTTAGATTTTTTGTGGCGATCAATTTTCCATTGGCTTCTGTATCATAGTTCACCAATAAATCTGACTCAGCTGTTCCCAATAAAATAGTAATCGTTTCACCTGGTTCGGCAATTGTTTGCATTGGTTTTAACCAAAGCACTTCATTACTTGGTGCTTTTTTACTCTTTGGATTAAATACGGTGAAATAAGAAATATCAGTGACTTCAATTCCGTTTTTATCAATGGCAGTAGCCGCGTATCGATAAAGACCTGGCGCCCATCTTTTATAATTATTGATGGCCACACTATCCGATATTTCTGTATCAAAATTGGCCTCAAAAGCTACTTTGCTAACTGGCCAATTGTATTGGCTGTTTTCATTCCCATAAGCTTCTAAGGGATAAAGGACTTTAAAGTCTTGCTTCGTCCAATTTTTCATGTCCGGATTATTCCATAAACGGCTATAATAGGGTTGATTTGGCACTTCTAATTTTTCAACCTTTACCTTTCCTTTGGCTGTAATTTTTTGTCCATTTAAATTGGTGGTGTTCACCCGTAAGAAAAAGTCTGCAGCATTGTTCATGTCCGCAGTAAAATTATTCCCCAATTGCAAGCTTTGATAACCTACTTGAATAGAAGTTGATGTTGAATGCGTTTCCCCATTAATATCAGTTACATCCACATAAACCGTATAGTTGAAAATGGGGAGTGTTTCAGGGTCAGATTCTTTGTCTGGAATCGCTTTAAAAATGACTTTAAATTCACCATTTTCATCCGTCATCAAGGTTCCATTTAGAACCTCCTTAGGTTCAACGTGAGGTCTCCATCCCCACCAATAACCCCATGAGTATTGGGTAGCTCGAACCACGCGATATTTCACATCTGCTCCGTCAATTTTGTTTCCTGCAAATGCAGCTGCTACTCCAGTAACGGTAATGCTATCATTCACTTCAAATTCACCTTCAATTGGTTTCATTTCAATGTTAAACTTTGGACGTTTATATTCCTCTACCCTAAAATACGTGGATCCAATACCATCTGCAATTCGCATTTGTCCTGTAAGTACACCAAATGGTGCTGTAAATTTGCCTTCGTAAGAACCAAATTTGTTGGTTTTAACTTTTACGTTTGCCACCTCTTGTCCGTTCACATCATAAAAATATACTTGGGACGAATGATCCTTGAGTAACTTGCGCTCTTTGCCTTTATAATCCACCATAATTCCTTTAAAGAAAATGGTTTGCCCAGGGCGATAGATTTTTCGGTCGGTAAAAAAGTGAGTCATGCGATTGTCATTGTCATAATTATATGAGCGATAACCGTAAATACCTGTTTGTGGTTTATACTCCTCACCATTGTGTTTAATATTTAAATGATAATTGGTATAATTTTTATCGATATTAAACTTGAAGCGTCCATTTTCATCCGTCTTGAAGTTGCCAACAGTTTTTTCATCATAGCGGCGCAGGGTGTAATTGTATTTTTCATAAGTCACATGAACACGCGCACCTTCTAAAGGCATTCCTGTTGTGCGATTTGAAACCATAACCTGATTATAATTGTCGATTGCCCGTGATTGATAGGTAATGTTACTCACCCAAATTGGCACGTAGGCATAGCCCCCGCTTTTATGATCAAATTCTCCATCTGAGGAAACAATCAAATAATAAAACCCACTTTCTAATGCTGGTAAATACTGCTCAACACTATGTTTATTATAGTCTTTTGGATCTTTTAGAGCCACTGTTTTTTCATAAACAGCATCCGCCTTTTTTAGTTCTTTGAAAAATTTATCGCCCTCGTAACGATCATGATCTCGTTTTTCATAATCGAATGCTACCAGCTTAATATGTGCCCCATTGAAATTCTTATATTCCAATAAAAATTTCGATTCTATCTGGGGAGCAATTACATTGCCGGCGCTTAAATTAAGCTCCATTTGGGTAATTAAGCCCATGAGTGCCTCACAGTCTTGCGTTCCGTGCGCACCCGGGTATTTCGTTTTTGTATTGACGCACATGTCATAAGCTACTTTTTTCTCCCATCTCGTTGTTGTATCTCCTTCATGCTGATAAGAGGCTCCTTTATTGGAATGGAACAATGCCATTTCATACCAAGCTTCTGACGAATAGAAGTGTTTTTTGTTCGCATTTGCCAAACGTTCAACTCCTTCATAGTACAATTCGTCTTTATTGGGTAAAGTGGAATGTGTGCGGGCATATTGCAATCTTTCTAACTCCAAATAAAATAGTGGTTCTAAGTTATTTTTTCGAGCATGGAAATCTGTTAAAGCGTGTAATACTCTTATGCTCAAAAAGCGCGTGTTTAGTGAATCATGCGTAACTGCATTCATTTTTAAGAATGAAGAAGTACTGTAAAAATAAGTGGGCGAATCTATCACAAAAGTCTCCGCTGGACCAGGAACACTAAAAGTATTTGATTTGAAAAAATCTAGTGCCCTATGCCCCAAAAAATCGTATAAAGTTGGCCGAATTGCATTCGTTTCATTAAGGCCTGCAGATGAAACTATTTCGGAAAAATCTGAAATATCAGCCGTTTGCGAAAGTGCAGCGTTTTGAAGAGACAGCGCGTAATGATATCTAATTTTAACAGCAATTCGTTTCAAATCCCACGTACGGATATCTTTTAAATCGGCTTCAACAACAGATGTTCGTTGACTAAATTTCCAGCTATTTCCAGAATAATAACCCCAATAAACTTCGGCCAATAATGAATGTAAAATTTCTTTTGAGGGTGAAGGTGCTTCTTCGATTAAATCATCCAATCGCGCAATACCAAGCACATAGTCGTCTTCTTCTAAATAGCTATTAAACTTTAATTCATACAAAACAGATTTAATGACCTGATTGTGGGCTTTGTCAGTCGTAGCCTTCTCAAAAATGAGATGAACTTCTTCCAAAGCCATTCTGTAGAGACCTTTTTGTTCTAAAGAATCTACTTTTTTCCAAGATTGAGCAAACTCTGGAGAAATTTTTTCGTCTGCCTTATACCTACTTGATAATAAGAACAACGAAACCAAAGAAATTGAAAAAGTAAAAAGTAACGTACTGATTTGGCGTTTCATATTGCTTGATGTTAATTGTGAATAAAGGTACAACTTTGTTCTTAAAAGGTTCATTTTCCTCACGTCACTAGGTGTTTTGACTGATTTTTACTACAAATTAATTTACTACACTTGTATTATCAGTTACCACCACAATGAAATTTGACACAAAAATATTGCCAATTTCGATTAACGATCTGAAAGATAAATACTTTGATGGTATAGCTTTGAGCCATGAAGAAGAATTAGCTTTGAGTAATTTTGATCAATATCGCATTAATCGTTTGAACGCCGCAAAATCGGATGCGGAATTTAAGTTATGCTACTTAAAAATTCAAGCCATGGCGAACCTTTCTAAGTATCAATATTTTTTGAATATGGATTCTTTGCAGAGTTGTTAAGAGTTATTTAATTACTACTATTCTTTTCTAACAATCAATTTAAAACGTTTTTTTTGTCCATACCCTTTTAGTTCCAAAATATAAGTTCCTGAAGCGACATCAATATTGATATGAATCAAACTGTTCTCGAAACAAGTTAAATTGTCTTCCTGATAAATTACATCTCCATTAACGGCATAAATAATTATACTAGCGTGTTCTAACCCACCAACATCAATTTTAAATGTGCCGTTACTTGGATTTGGATAAACGGAAGCATCCGTTATAACATATACAGGTAATGTTGGTCTTACAATTGTATCCTGACTCATCTTTAGAAGATAAACTTTCCCGTCACTAAATGAATTTAATTCAGTTTCGCCAACCGACATGTCAAAATCAACGGTTTTATAATAGTCACCTGTTAAAAATGAATTTCCATAGTGGTCTAGCTCCATTTTATGTCCATAAATGGAACCTTCGAAACCTTGCACAGCAGTCCCCGAAATGAATTTACCGTTTGTGGTCCACTTAACAAGGTAGATGTTAGAGTAGCCGCCCTCAGTACCTTCAAGCCAAAACTCTCCCGTACTGGGATCAAAATCTGTATTATCTGCGAACTCTCCGGCATTATAAACTCCTGAAATGTATAGGTTTCCCAATTCATCTGTCTGTAAAGAATTACAACTTACATATCGACGCCCCTCGACACCATGTGCCCACTCAAATCGGCCACAATCATCCATTTTTAAGACAAACATATTTTCTAGACCATTAGCCTCAATTTCTGAAACACCCGGTCCTGGATCCATATCTCTTTTTCCCCAGAGGTTTCCGGCTAAATATACATTCCCTAATTGATCACTACAGATTGCGTGCACTTCAGAATGTGAACTTGTTTGGAAAGTTTCTCCCCATACGAACTCTCCGTTATCCGTAATTTTGGCAAGATAAATATCCCAATAATAGCGAACTTTAATAGAACCAGTATCTGCCGCATTAAATGCAACCTCCTCATTGAATCTTCCAGAAACGAATACATTGCCCCCAGCATCTGTTACAATAGTTTCACACGTTTGAAAGCCTGAACCGCTAATGACTTTCACCCAATTAAAATTACCCTTTGATGTGAGCTTTAAAATAAAAGCGTCAGTTTTATAAAAAACACCATTCGTATCTGCAGTTTCCTCATGAATACCACTCCCAGGATCAAAATCAACCGTTGAACCGAATGATCCTCCTATAAAAATATCGCCGTCTTTATCTATTGTAATTGCATCTGCTTTAACTGTACTTTCAGCTTCAACTGTTCTCACCCAAAGAAACTCACCATGCGTATTTAATTTAAGAAGGTAAAGATCACGAATTCCTTTAGGCGCATTAATATCCGTACCAATTCCAGGGTCAAAATCAATGGAATCTTGATAGAATCCTGTTAAATACACATTTCCAAAAAAGTCAACCGTGCAATAATTATACTGATCATTTTCTTTCCCCCCAATCGACTTCGCCCAAATAAAATTCCCGTCTGGATCAAATTTGGAAATATAAATATCAGTTCCTGAAATAGGAGTCATTAAAAATTCCTCCACACTAGGATCAAAATCGGACTCACCATAATAATTACCCGCGACATATATATTGCCCCAATGATCTGTTGATAAAGTATTTCTTCCAGAGCTTGAACCTTCAAAAGCTTTCGCCCACTCAAATTGCATCTCTTGTGCAAACGAAAGGTTGAGGCAAAACAAGCAAATGAGTAATATTCTGTTTTTCATCTTTGGTTTAAAAAGTTAGTCAAATTAATTTATAAGACAACCATTCTCTTAGTAATACTTTCATCCCCAACGTTAAACGTATAAAAGTAAACTCCCTCAGCAAATTCAGACGCGTTCAATTGTAATTCATGTTTTCCTGCAGTTTGGTTTGCTAAGTTTATTGTTTGGATTGTCTTTCCAGAAAGATCTGTTATTGTGATTTGGATGTCCTCGTTTTTGCTTAGTTCGTATGCTATTGTTGTGGATTCAAAAAAGGGATTTGGAGTGTTTTGGGAGAGGTTGAATGTGGCTTGATGTTCGGTTAAAGTTCCCGTACAATGGCCAAATTCCATGTCGCCAATTTCAATCATTAATGCTTGTGGATTCTCTAAATAAAACGGATCTGTTGAGCCAGAGGTATAACCCAAAACTGTTTTTTCTTCAACATCCTGAGCCAATGAAAAATGTACTTCATTGTCTCCTCCATAATGCCCTACCAATATCAAGCCTATGTCATTTTCCTCATAACATTGATAATAGTCAAAGATTAAATCAACTTTTGAACCTAAATGAGAGGAGTTTATATGATAATCATCTGTTTGATCGAGATAGATGAATTCGCCCGTTTCAGGATTGTATTTCATGATTTGAGCAAAGATTAATTGATCCAGATTGGTTGAATCATCCGAGATATTTACCACAATATCATGAAATTCGGTGTCATCATAAAACTGCATTAAATTTCCAATCAACAATGGTGCCCCTGCATTATATGATATGTTAGCGATTGATCCAGTTTCTAGTCCATTGTGCCGCGTATAACTTGTTTCCCATCCAATGGTAATGAATTCAATTATTGTGTCATTTGAAACGAGCTCTTCGACATTATCACTATCAAACCAAAATTTGATTGTATAAGTACCGGGTATCTCAGGCGTAAATGAGGAAGAACAAACCATTGAGTCTTTAGCAGCAATTGCTATATCTGCAACCTCAGACATACAAACATGCGCATCTGGACCTGTTACTTCAACATTGAGCTTTGCGTTGACCTGCATTGCGCTGGCAAAATTCTCAACCTTAGCACTAAATTCAATTTCAGTAGCATGATCGATAGGCAATTGATAATAAGTCATTCCGTTTTCAATTAATCCACCAACGCCTGATTGCATATAAACATCTGTGATTTTAACATCCGTATTCCATCCTTCATAAACCACAAAATCATCAATCATCCATGCATATCCAGAACCATACAGTTCATGATCACTTGATGTCTCCCATCTAAATCGAATCATCACCTCTGAATTTCCTGCAGCAGCTTCAGTAATATTTACTGTAATCGTTTCTTGAACAGGAATTTCATTGACATAAGATCTTAGATTCATTTCATAGGCAAAATCATAAGAAACACCTCCATTATTTGATACTTCAACATAGGTTTTATCAAAATTAAATCCGCGGTATCGTTGCTCAAAAGATAGAATGACAGAACTGGCATCCTCACAATTAATAAGGGGCTGATATTCCAAACTCGCATTTTGCAAACTCACATCAGCATCTAATAAGTATTGCACACCATTAAAGGCTGCAAAACCATTATCATGTGTTGTTGAATTCATATTTCCCATGTGATTTTCAAGAACTTCGGGAGTTTCGGCCGCCCATGACCACTCGGCGCTAGTGCCATCTTCGGTTACGCTTAACCAATTGGTAAAGTCTGTTAAATCATCCGCGACTATAATATCTCCTGCAGCTCGTTCTTCATTATGGCTTAGTATCAAAGGATGTCCTCCTGGATCAATGGTAATCGTTTCCTTTAATCTAACTGCTCCAAACGCATCAATTTGCGCCAAGCCGCTTGTGGATGTCAAGATTAGGATTATTAGTATTGATTTCATAAGTTTCGTTTTTATTTTACCACAATCATTCTTTTTGTCACTTGTTCGTTTCCAACGTTAAACGTATAAAAATAGACGCCCTCGGCATAATCTGAAGCGTTAAGGCGTAATTCATGTTTTCCCGCAGGTTGATTTCCTAGTTTTAGAGTTTGAATAACTTTTCCCGATACATCTGCAATGCTTATTTCAACGTACTCGCTGGTGTTTAATTCATAATTAATTGTCGTTCTTTCATCAAAAGGGTTTGGAAAATTTTGTGAAATCACACCATTCTTAAGTTCTTGATTTGCGTCCAAATTACCACAACCGCTTAGCATACTAATCCGGATCATTGGCATCCTTGCATTAGCCAAATAAAATGGCATTTCGTCGTCGGGTGTATATCCGATAACCGTTCCATTTTCGACTTCTTGAGCCAAGCTAAACTGCAGTTCTGTTGCGCCACCTTCATGACCGACAAGAACAAGAATAATGTCGCCTGCCGAAACGTCTAAATTTCCAGCTGTTCCATCATGAGCGCAATAATCAATCGTAACTTCATTGCCCAAATCACTACCGCTGACTTCGTGCGGCGCGCCTGTTCCTAATAAGTCAAAAGTCTCCATATCCTCATTGTAAATCCTAACACTACTAGTAACATGTTTACCTACATTATCTGGGCTATTGCTAATTTGAACCAATACTCCGTTAATTTCGTCATCCTCATTAATCTCAAAAATACATCCGATTTGAATTTGAGCCCCTGTATTCCCTTCAATATTTCTGAAATTACCTTTTTTGACACCATCATGCCTACTCATAATGCCGCTCGTTAATTCAAACCAACTCTTCAAGGTGTCATTATCTGCTATATCTTCTGTACTGTCGCTATCTGCCCAATACATTAGTTGATAATTTCCTATTTCGGTGGCTAAATAGTACTCGTTACAAACTAGTGAATCTGAAGTGTCGATTCCCAATGTAATTGCATCTGAAGCCGTGTAGAAGGAATCTTCTCCTGTGATTTGAAGATTCAACTTTAGATTAGTTCGCGCCGCTCCACCTATATTTTTAATTGAACCAGCAAATTGGATCTCCTTGTTTTGATATTCAGATATTTGGTAATAGTCCAATCCGTTCAGTGAAAAACCGCCAATATCCGACCGCTGATAAGAAGATGTCAAAACAAAATCATAATCCCAAGATTCGAACACTTCAAAATCATCAATCATCCAGCCATAGCCAGAACCAAAGGATGGATCACCTGTTTCTTCTTTCCAACGAAACCTAATTTTTACAAATTCATAACCAGCAGCAGCCTCTGCAATGCTGATATTAACAGGCTCTTGAGAAGAGGGGGCATTGGCTATTTTCTCCTGATTAATTTCATAGCTAAAGTCGTAAGAAACCCCTCCGTTATTTGAAATTTCAATAAAGGTTTGATCCGTCTGAAACGCGCGATAGCGTTGTTCAAACGAAAGCGTAACATGCCCAATTTCTGAACAATCAATCGTATTTGCATATTCTAATACCGCATCTTGAGTAGTAACTGAATCACCAATAAGATATTGAATGCCATTAAACATAGCAAAACCATTGGCTTCAGTCGTCGATTCCATTTCGCCTATATAATCAACAATTTCCTCAGGTTCGTCTATTACAATTTCCCAATTGGGATCACCGTCTAAAGCAATTAAATTCCAATTAGCGGGATCGCTAAAATCATCTCCAACAATTAAATCTCCTGCATCACGGTCATCACCTGATCTACTAATATTAGTGCGCAAATCCTCATTTAATGGAGAAAAGGCTTCTTTAACTGCAGTTGCTTTATAAGGATTGAATTGCGAAAAACCGTTCAAACAAATAACAGTGAAAGCAATACTCAATAAGAGAGTTTTCATAGGTTTTGGAGTTAGGTGTTCAATTTGGGTTAGGCAAAATTGTATAAACTAAAAAACCCCACCTCATCTCGGGAGAACCGAGACGAAATGGGGTTTAATATTATTGAAGGATGTTTACCCTAAGTGACTACTTAGTGATAACCATTCTTTTAGTTACTTTTTCAGCACCTACTGTGAATGTGTAGAAATATACACCTTCAGCAAAATCATTAGCATCAATAGCTAAAGTATAAGTACCAGCAGCTTGTGTTCCGTTATTGATTGATTTAACAATTTTTCCAGACACATCAACAAACTCAACATTTACAGCAGCAGCTTCATTCAACTCATAGTTGATTACTGAATTGTCACCGAAAGGGTTTGGCATGTTTTGAGAAATCGAGAAGTTGTTAGAAGTGATTTCATCAAGAGATGTATAATCATTCATATCAAGTCTTACCATAATAGCAGACGGAGATTGTAAGAAGAAAGGATCAGAAGCACCAGAAGTGTATCCTAATACAGTTTGCTCATCAACACCTTGTGCCATTCTAAATCTAGCTTCAATTGCTCCACCGTAGTGTCCAGCTAAAACTAAGATTGTTTGTCCAGCAAATACTTCAACAGCCTCTTCAAAAATTACTTTGATTGGACCACCGTTTTCACCTGAAGTAATTTCGTGATCTTCAGTTTGGTCAGCATAGATAAATGCACCAGCTCCGTCATCATAAATCATTATTTGCGCAAAGATTAATTTCCCTACGTTATCTGCATCTGCAGTAACAACGATATCAACAGCTCCGATTACAGCATCACCAAAAATATCCATTGTGTTACCAATTAATAAAGGTGCACCAGTATTAGAAGTTACGTTTCCGATAGAAGAACCACCGATTCCGTTATCTCTAGCATACATGAACTCGTTAACTTGGATTGTTCCAGCGTCAACAATAGTATCATTTACTGTTTCTTCTTCAGCATCATCAGAATCGAAGAAATAAGTTACGTTATAATCACCAGAAGCAGCTGGAGTTAAAGTAGTAGTACAAGAAACTGAATCAGATGCTCCAACAGGAAGATCAACACCAGCTGAAGTACCAGAATAAGCACCAGCACCTACAACTTCAACGTTTAATTTAGCGTTGTTTTGAGTAACACCACCTAAGTTTTGAACTTTTCCAGCAAATTCGATTTCTGTAATTTGAGATTCAGGAATTTGGTAATACTCCATTCCGTTCTCCATGTATACACCAACACCAGATCTGTGGTAAGACGCTGTAATTTCAACATCATAATCCCAAGCTTCTTTTACTTTGAAATCATCAACCATGAAGAAATATCCAGAACCAAATCCAGGATCAGCTCCAAGCTCAGTCCATCTGAATCTTACTTCAACAGCAGCTTCACCAGCTGCAACAGCAGTAATGTCTCTTAAAACAACTTCTTGTCTTGTTGGATCATTTGTTGGCATGTCAACAAATAATTGCATAGACTCAAAAGAAGCCCATCCATCATTTGAAACTTCAACAAATACGTCATCAGAGTTAAATGCTCTATAAGCAGCAAAAAATTCTAATGTTACAGCAGTTGCACCAGAACAATCAATTGTTGATCCGTAAGTCAACGTTGCATCAGCAGCTTCAACAGTACCATCTAATAAATATGTAATTCCGTCAAAAACACCAAAACCGTTTGCATTTGTAGGTGAAGCCATAGCTTCTCCATAAGCAACTACATTTGCTGGAGTAATTGTTTCCAATGTGAATTCTGGCACTGTTCCGCCTTCTGTTCCAATATCCCAGTTTGTAAAATCACTAAAATCATCTGCGAGAATAATATCTCCAGGTGCTCTATCATCACTAACAAGACCCGTAGTTCTTGAAGTAGCATCTTGCTTTTCAAACGGCAAATATGCTCTTTCGGCATCAACCTGCGCATTAACGGCTCCTGCCGCTAAAATCACACCTGAAACCAGTAAGTAAACCTTTTTCATTTTTTCTATTTTTAAATTTGAGTGTAAATATACAAAAAAAACGGCTTTATCCAGTATTGCCACTTAGACAAAGCCGATTTCTCATAAAAAATATGTGCTTTATTTTTAAAGCTTAAAGCGTAGCTAGTAATTTATTTTGTGATTACCATTCGTTTTGCGACTTTTTGATTACCAATGTTAAATGAATAAAAGTAAACACCTTCTGCAAAATCATTGGCGTCTAGTTCAATAGTATAAGTACCTGCCGATTGTAATCCCTTATTAACCGTTTTTACAATTTTACCAGTTACGTCGATAAACTCAACAGAAACAGCAGCAGCTTCATTCAACTCATAATTAATAACTGACTGTGTACCAAATGGATTGGGTACGTTTTGATCAATAGTAAAGTTAAACCCTTGCGTATTGTCAGATAAGCCAGCATAATTTCTCATGTGCGGACGTACCATTATTGCTGAAGGCTCTAATAATAAGAAAGGTTCAGAAGCGCCAGAAGTATAACCCAAAACAGTTTCTTCTTCTACAGCTTGTGCCATTCTAAACTCAACCTCATCTGCCCCGCCGTAATGACCCGCTAAAACGAGCACCGTTTGACCAGCAGCTACATCAATTGGTGTTTCAAGTACAATCGTGATAATTCCTCCATTTTCATCCACCGTAATTTCATGATTTTCAGTTTGATCTGCATAGACAAAAACACCGCCCTCCAAAATCATTACTTGAGCAAAAATTTCTTGGCCTACATTTGTTTCAGCATCTGAAACCACAATGTCAACCGCTCCAATTTTGTCTGTAGCAAATATGTCCATTACATTTCCAATTAATAAGGGCATACTTGTGTTGGAAGCAACATTACTTATGCTTGAAGAACTGATTCCATTATCGCGTGAATAAACGAAGTTTTGTGAGGCATTAGTTACCGTAAACAAATCGTACAGGGTGTCATTATCCGTTACCTCTTCAACACCGTCGCTGTCAAAAAAGTAGGTTATATCATAAGTTCCCTCTGTTGTTGGAATAAAGGGCACACTGCAGCTTACTGATTCTGAAGCACCGACTGCTAGATCAAATGATGGGGAAGTGCCAGAAAAGCCGGCTCCGCCAACAACATCAACGTTTAGCTTTGCATTCGGTTGTACTAAACCTGCCATGTTTTCTGTTTCACCAAAGAAGATTATGTCAGTAATTTGGGTAGGTGGAATCATATAATATTCCATTCCGTTTGGCATATAAACACCAATTCCCGAACGGTGATACGCAGCTGTAATTTGCTGATCGTAATCCCACGCTTCACTCACAATTAAATCGTCCACAAACCATGCATATCCAGCACCAAAGTCACCATCTAAGGTTGTTTCTAGCCATCTGAAACGGATTCTGACGGTTGATTCTCCTCCAGCGATTTCAGAAATATTAATCACCTCAGTAGTTTGAATAGCTGGATCGTTAGTAGGCACCAAGGCGTTTATCTCGTAAGCTACATATTCGCCATCATCCCAAGTGGTTGCTGTCACTTCCAAAAAAGTTTGATCCGTGTTAAATGCTCTGTATCGTTGCTGAAATTCTAAAAGTACAGCATCAATACCTGTGCAATTTATTGGAAATGCATACTCTATATAGGCGTCTTGCTCTGGCACACCAGGTGTGTCATCCAGCAAGTACTCGATACCATTAAACACAGCAAAACCGTTATCAGCTGTTGTTGATTCCATTCCGCCCATATAAGGTAAAACCTCATCAAGCGAATCATTCGTAGCGAAGAACCATTCTGGATCCGTTCCTTCTTTTGAATAAATCAGCCAATTGTCTGGTTCGCTAAAATCATCCCCAATAATAATATCTCCGGCGTCTCTATTGTCTGCATGGAGGCCAATATCCCGCGCAGTTTGATTGTTTTTTTCGATTGGTAGATAAGCATGCTCACTAGAGAATTGAGCATAGCTTCCTACTGTCGACAGGATTGCTCCTGCGACCACTAAGTAAGTTTTTTTCATTTTGTTAGATTTTTAGATTTCAAGAGTATACACGAATGGAAACCGAGAAACGTGAGTTGAAAAGGGCCGTCATTTATTCAACTGTAGTAATTATTGATTAAACGTGGATTTATCAATGGGAAAAGTTAACGCATTGAAAAACAGCGCGGTAATTTCGACTTAGAGTCAGTTTAGATTAAATGCTATTAATTATCGGCATCCAAATAGGCAGGAAAATTTGTTTTTATATCGTCCATTACCGATTTTTTCAAAGTAACAATTTGAAAATGTTCTTTATTAGCAGGAAAGCTTGTTTCGATATTTCCCCAAGGATCAACTAACATAGAATCTCCTGAATAAGTGAATCCATTTCCATCTTTTCCAACACGATTTAACCCAACCGAGTATGTTTGGTTTTCTATCGCACGAGCTTGAATCAAATTTTTCCAGATAAACGCTCTTTTTTTGGGCCAATTTGCCACATAAATAACAGCAGCATATTCTTTTTCATCCTTTAAGAATCGATTTCTAGAAAAAACAGGGAAACGCAAGTCGTAACAAACCTGTAAAAGAATGGGCCAACCTTTAATGACGTGAATCACCCGATTTTGACCTGGAGAAAAATGCTGATGTTCATCCACCATTCTAAAAAGGTGGCGCTTATCATAAGTTGATTCAATTCCATCTTGAGAAACAATTACAAAACGATTGTAATAATGCCCTTCTTCTGAAATGATTAAGCTCCCCCCTATTTGACAGTTGAGATTTTTTGCCCAACGCATTAACCACTCAATAGAAGCACCATTCATTTCTTCAGCAAATTGACTGGCCTTCATGGAGAAACTTGTATTGAACATTTCTGGTAGCAAGATTAAATCAACCGTGTTTGGCTTTATTTTGCTTAAAAACTGCGCTTCGTAATGTGCGAGATTTGCTGCTTTGTCTTCCCAAAATTGTTGGGTTTGTATGAGTCCCATTTTTAAATCTTGCATAGTAAACTAGCCGCTTTGATCAATGTTTCGTCTTGTTTTGCAAAACAAATTCGGATTACTTTATGATCTGTCTGATCTTCATAAAAAACTGAAACTGGAATTGCTGCAACACCGTGCTTAATTGTTAACTCTTTCGCAAATTCGACATCCGTTAAAGTTGAAATATCGCTATAATCTAAAAGACAAAAATAAGTACCGGAACATTCAAGTGCTTTAAATCTTGAAGCCTTAATTGCATTCAAAAACAAGTCCTTTTTTTTACGATACATGGGCATTACGTCCTTCCAAAACTGACCTGTATTTAAGTATTTAGCCACCGCATACTGCATGGTATTATTAGCGCAAAACACCAAATATTGATGCACTTTTCGGAACTCAGCAGTGAAGTTTTTGGGAGCAATACAATATCCCAACTTCCAACCGGTCACATGCATACTTTTACCAAAGCTATAGGTAACAAAACTTCGCTCACGCAAAATTTCAGATTTTAAAACGGATTGATGTTCATCCGCATACTGGATATGCTCATAGACCTCATCACTTAAAACCATTAATTGCGGATTCGCTTGCACTAATGATTCTAATTCGGCAAGATCTTCTTTTGTCCAAACAGAACCACAAGGATTATGTGGATTATTAGTGATGATTAATTTGGTGTTCGCATTCACTTTTTGGCGCACTTCATCCCAATTAATATGATAAGTTGGGTGTACCAATTTTAAATGGATTGGAATTCCCTTGTTTACACGAATTGTCGGATCATAACAATCGTATGCCGGATCGAATAGAATAACTTCATCCCCTTCATTAATTATGGCTGTAATGGCAGTGTAAATAGCCTGTGTTGCGCCAGCCGTTACCGTAATTTCGGTATTTGAATCAATACTAACGCCATGTTGCATTTGCACTTTATCACAAATCGCTTCGCGCAAATCTAAGCGGCCAGGCATGGGTGCATATTGCACTTGATTTTTATCTAAAGCCTCTACAATATAAGATTTCAGTCGTTCGTCTATTGGAAAATCCGGAAAGCCCTGGGATAAATTAACGGCCCCATGTTCATTGGCAAGTGCCGACATAACAGAGAAAATGGTGGTGCCAACTTTGGGGAGTTTAGATTTGATCATTGGTTTAGTCTTTAGTCACTTGTTCTCGATACGATCCCCAATTCATTGGGGATCACTCGAACTGACGTTTATATCTTTTATTAACAATTGTAAAAAATTAACTATAGAACACTGAGGTTGCACGCAGTGCAAAAACTCGCCTTGCTTCGCGAAGACGAAGAAGTGTCGATAGTTACCTTTTCATTCCCAAAATGCCAAACAAACCACGTGTTAATTCTTTAATAAGCGTATCGCCCATGCTTTCGCTTTGGCGAGAGGTTGTTGTGCGGCGAGTGGTTTTTTTACGTGTTGTTTTCCGCGTTTTTGGTGCCGATTTCCTTAATCTTTTTTCTGTAACTTTTCGTTCCTTTTCTTCAGCTGCTCTAATTTCTTCTTGACGCTCTTTTGCCTTGGCTTTATTCATTTTTTCGGACAAAATTTCATAGGCACTTCTGCGGTCAATATCTTTGTTATACTTTTCAGTTAGCGTTGAATAATCTACTATTTCGTTGATTTCAACTGGTGTTAAAATATCCATTCGCGTAGCCGGGCCTCGCATTAAGGTCGCAGCCAACGGTGTGGGAATTCCTTTTTCATTTAACCCTGTAATCAAGGCTTCGCCAATACCCAATGCTGTAATTATCTCATCCGTTTCATAATAATCAGATAAAGGATAATTTTCGGCGGTACTTTTAATTGCTTTTCGATCTTTTGCCGTGAATGCCCGCAAGGCGTGCTGAATTTTTAATCCGAGTTGACTCAATACTACATCCGGAATATCGGTAGGCAATTGCGTACAAAAGAAAATGCCCACTCCTTTTGAACGAATTAATTTAATAATTACTTCAATTTGATCTAACAATTCGTCAGATGCTTGATCAAAAACTAAATGTGCCTCATCAATAAAGAGACATAATTTTGGTTTATCATCATCTCCAGATTCAGGAAGTGTTTCGTATAACTCTGCCAATAAGCTCAACATAAACGTTGAAAATAACTTGGGCTTACTTTGAATATCCGTTAATCTTAAAATGGATATTTGTCCAATTCCGCGGCTATTGGTAAAAAGTAAATCGGAAACATCAAATGAACGTTCACCAAAAAACATTTCTCCGCCTTGCCCTTCCAACTCAATAATTTTTCTCATTATCGTATTGACCGAAGCCGAAGAAACTTGACCGTATTCTTCTTTGATCTCTTCTTTACCATCACCAATCATGAACTGAAGGCTCTTTCTTAAATCCTTCAAATCCAAAAGCGGCAAATCATTGTCGTCGCAATATTTAAAGAGGATCGCTAAAATTCCAGATTGTGTTTCATTCAACCCAAATATTTTTGCGAGCAAAGGTGATCCAAATTCAGAAACGGTTGCCTTCATTCGTGTTCCCGCTCCCTCAGAAATTGAGAATAATTCTACCAATAACTGCTGCGCCTTGTATGGAATACCCATAGCAGCCGCTCTTTTTTCAATGTGTTTATTGGTTTCGCCTGGTTTTCCTAAACCACTTAAATCTCCTTTTAAATCCATTAATAAGGACGGAATGCCTTTGAGCGCCATTTCCTCTGCCAAAACCTGAAGAGATTTAGTTTTACCTGTACCAGTTGCTCCAGCAATTAAGCCATGCCGATTTAAAGTACTTAGCGGAATTTTGACATTTGCCTCTCCAATGGGTTCACCATCTAGCAAGGCTGATCCTAGCGTAATAAAATCCCCTTCGAACGTATATCCTTCGTTAATATGATCTCTAAAATCTTGTGTTTTGCTCATTTTTTCAATTTTTTTCGGTTGTCTAAAATGTCTTTTAAGTTTTGCAAGTAATTTATTCTGTCATTCCCCAAGGAGATAAATCTAGGGTATCTACCGGGAAAATTAGCGGTAAAACGTCTCGCATTACATTATAATTCAAAGCCTTTTCCTTAAAAAGGTAAGTGCTCTGCCAATTCGTGAATAATTTACATTTATAGGCAAAGTCAAAATATGTTTCGATATTAATTTTCATATCATACACTTCCAAGGCCGCATCATCAATGATAATAACATTGTCAATGAGTTTGCCCTCTTCTAATTTTAAACAAGCAGTTAGCGAAGGGCCAATATCAATTGGAATAAAACTATGCGGATCTAACTTAAGATATTCGGCCGTAACATAATAACCTCGTTGTGCGTTCCCCTCCTTCGAGAATGCTTCCTCAAAAGAAGGAATACGCAGTTGACCAGAAATCCACTGTTTAATTTCGCTAAATGAAGAAAAATCCTCTCCTTCTATCATATCTCTTTTTACAATAGGGTGATTCATGATTGAATTTTCTGTCTCTTCATCATCATTAAGATCCCATGTAAAGTGAACTCCCCTTATCTGATTGTATAATTCAAGATATGATTCCGGAACATCAAAATCCAAATTGAAAAGCTCTCTTGATTTAGAAACCAATCCGCGGTCTTTAATCAAGGAAATTTGATTGACCTTACCGGAGTTAAATTCAACTCTACCGATTCCTTGTGCAATCTTCTCTTTAAAATTTATCATTTCAGTAAATTATAATGTTTGCTATGATCCAAAAAAGGCTTCCGTAACGATTGATATTTCAACATGATCTGAACAAAAATAAGCAAATTTTTCGCTCATAAATGATTGTTGTTTAGAACAATTCTAAATAACGGTTGTTAATCAGAGGAATCTCACTAAATTTGCAAAAAACGCCCATGCCATTTGACGTAAATAACATAAGACAACAATTTCCAATCCTTCACACGAAGATTGGAAAGTATCCGTTAATCTATTTTGACAATGGAGCGACATCACAAAAGCCCCAAGTTGTGATTGATTGTATTAATGATTATTATGAAACTGAAAATGCAAACATACACCGTGGGGTACATCATTTAAGCCAAGTTTCTACTGAAAAGTATGAACAAGCGCGAAAAACCATTCAAACCTATATCAATGCGCAGCATGACTATGAGGTTATTTTTACGCAAGGAACAACAGATGGGATCAATTTAGTGGCGCATAGTTTTGGTAAATTGCTAAATGCAGGAGATGAAATTTTAATCTCTCAAATGGAGCATCATTCGAATATCGTTCCATGGCAAATGTTAGCTGAAGAACGCGGATTGGTGCTCAAATATATTCCAATGAACCAGGCCGGGGAATTAGAAATGGGGCAATTGGATAATCTACTCACGGATAAAACCAAGCTGGTTTCAATTACGCATATTTCAAACGCATTGGGAACAATTAACCCGATTGAAAAAATTATAAGTGCCGCACACAAAGTTGGAGCGAAAGTTTTAATTGATGGCGCACAATCATTACAGCACATGCAAATTGATGTGCAAAAATTGGATTGCGATTTCTTAGTGTTTTCAGGTCATAAAGTATTTGGACCAACAGGTGTTGGAGTGCTTTATGGAAAGGAAGCGCTATTGAACGCTATGCCGCCTTACCAAGGTGGTGGTGATATGATAAAAAAGGTGACAATGGAAAAAACCACCTATAATGGATTGCCACATAAGTTTGAAGCCGGAACACCTAACATTATTGGTGGAATTGGTTTGGGTAAAGCAATTGAATGGTTAGCCGAGCAAGATTTAGAAGCAATTAAAGAACATGAGGATGAATTGTTGACTTATGCAACCGCACAACTTAGTGAGATTGAAGGAATGCAATTCTATGGAACATCCGAAGCCAAAGGAAGCACGATCTCTTTTTTAATTGAAGGCACACATCCGTATGATGTAGGTACACTTTTAAATCAGCAAGGTATTGCAGTACGTACGGGGCATCATTGTACACAACCTATTATGGCTTTTTATAAGATTCCGGGAACGATTCGGGCATCTTTTAGTTTTTATAATACAAAAGAAGAAATTGACCAATTTATAATTGCTTTGAAAAAGGCAGTAAGCATGTTAAGTTAATATGAGCATAACTGATAAAGAAAACGAATTAGTAGAGAGCTTCGCCATTTATGATGATTGGATGGAGAAGTATGAATACATTATTGAATTAGGCAAGGACCTACCAATAATTGATTCCGCTAATAAAACGGAAGAGAATATTATTAAAGGGTGTCAATCAACGGTGTGGCTATACGCAGAGAAAAAGGAGGATAAAATTGTTTTTACGGCGGATGCAGATGCCATAATTGCAAAAGGGATTATTGCCATTTTAGTAGATGTATTGTCAAATGAAACATCCGACACAATTATTAATGCAAGGCTTGATTTTATAAAAGAAATAGGCTTGCAAGAACATCTTTCTCCAACGCGGAGTAATGGTTTAGTAGCCATGGTTAAACAAATGAAAATGTATGCTTTGGCATTAAAAATGAAATAATGATAGTTTCAAAAGAAGGAAATATGGACAAGGCAGCAATTAAAGAATTGGAAGAAAACATTATTGTGGCATTAAAAGAAATTTTTGACCCAGAAATTCCAGTGGATATTTTTGAATTGGGTTTAATTTACGAAGTCAAAATAAAAACAGACGGGTTTGTGGACATTGATATGACGTTAACGTCTCCAAACTGCCCCGTTGCAGAAAGTTTACCAATTGATGTTAAGAACAAAGTTGAAACTGTACTAGGTGTTTCAGAAGCAAAAGTGAATATTGTATTTGATCCACCTTGGGATAAAGATATGATGAGTGAAGAGGCGCAATTGGAATTAGGGTTTTTGTAAGAGTCTAGAGATAAGACTCTATTAGCGGTATTAAATCAGGATCTGAAGGGCGCTTTGTATGTGAGTTTATGATATTCCCTTCTTGATCTAATAAAATAAAGTGCGGGATTCCAAGCACGTTATACATTTGTATAAATTCATGATTTGGATCTGAATTAAATAATTGAACTCCGGTCATTTCTTAATCATCTAAAAAATTTCTCCATTCGGTTTCGGTATCTCTAGTGCAAATACTCACAAAGGCCACGTTTTTTCCGTGGAAATATTCCTCCGTTAATTTTAGATGAGGCATTTCAGCAATACAAGGTTTACACCAAGTTGCCCAAAGGTCAATATAAACAAGTCGTCCATGAAAATCAGCTAGACTTACAATGTTTCCTTCAGCATTTTTCATTGCAAAATCCGGTGATGGATTCCCTTTCTCGACCTTCTTTAACTTAAAATATTTCGCATCTACATCAGCCATGTTATCAGGGTCGCTAATCAATTCTTTTAAAATGTCATAAACGACGTCAAGTTCGTCAGTATAATTCAAGTTGTCTGCTCCAATTTTGTAAGCCAGTGCTTCTGCAATCTCGGCGCTTTCCACTTCTTTTTTGACACGAGAAACATAGGTCAAAATAAAATCTGTTTCTTCATCTTTACTCGCTTCAGTTCTGAAATACGTGTCGGCATAACTGATATAATTTTCCGCTTTCAATTGGCGATTATCTTTGAAATCAATACTTAAAAAAGGATTTGGAAAATCGGTTGAAACTTGAAAGCCTTGCATTCCCAATACGAAACCATGAAATAATTCATAATTCCCTATTTTGTTTAGTTTTTCAAATTCTGCACTTTTGGATTCATAAAAGAAAAAATTACTGTCAATTTCAGCACTATTTTCTGCTAAAAGTTGATCCATAATGCCTTGCAAAGAATCAACCAAATGCAAAAATGAATCCTCATCTCGTTTATAGTAATCCATGCCGTAAAATAAGTCCCCAAAGCTTTGATAAGTTTCTGCTTTTCGAATTAAGAATTGATTTTCAATAGCGCCTTTTCCTGTGTACGATAAAACATTGGCGGAGTCAACTGATACTTGTAAATTAAACCCTGGTTTCAGAAATATCCTTTGTTTATCATCTCCAAAAGTTAAGTCATAATACCCTTCTTCATTATAAATGTAGTGAATGAATTTTTCTTGTTTTTCAAGCTCCCTAGATTTCAAAACATCCCGTGACGAATTTAGTAATTCAACCACTTCAGTTCTATTGTCATCAAAAACAACTACAATTTTGGCATCATTAATGACGAGTTCATTCTCTGAACAATTTACACAGATAACAAGTGGCAGAAGAAATAGGGTCAATAACTTATTCATAACACTAAAAATAAATCATTTTCAGCATTTTAGTTACAAACTATTGGTCTAAAACCTAATCTCTCAAAATTAAAAGCGGTTTGTCAGAATAAAACGACATACTTTTTGTCAAGCTACGGTGAAATAGATTTTTCCAAAAGCCTCTATCTCTTCTAATCAATGCAATTAAATCAACGTCATTGCGCTCCGCAAATTGCGTTAACAAGTCCTCTTTATAGTTTCCGTGTAAAGTATGATAAGTGTGCGGGGTTTTCCCTAAATAATTGTCCAAAACAAACTGCTCAGCTGAATCTTCACTTAAAACCTCTTCTTCACTTATAGGTACATTAACCAACCGAATGGCTGATTGATGTTGATTTGCGATATCAACCAACAATTGAATTTCTTCCATTTTGTCCACCCCTTCAGAATCAACTGCGAGCATTAAATTTTTTGGAACACTTAATTCAGCTTCGTTTGGCACACAAATTACTGGAGATTTTGCGCTATTCACCACATGCGACGTCATTGTTCCTAAAAACGTTTCACCCAATCCTCCTGCACCTTTTGTACCCATAACTATGGTGCAATCATCCGGGTGTTCGGTCTCAATTGCACGTACAGAATCAACTAATGACGCAAATTTGGCAAGCGTTTTAAATGTAGAATTATCATGATGATCCAACTCTTTAAAACGTTTCAAAACAGTCTGTAATTGGCTTTCAGAATCCTCTGTTAACAGCTCAACATTAGGCATAGCACTAACATCTGCATAACTATATGGTACTGAAAAAGTGTTAAGCAGAATATAATTACAAGGCACATTGTGGAATAATTGAGCGGCATAACTCATTGCTTTCCATGCATTGTTGGAAAAGTCTGTTGGCAAAATTACATGTTTCATAACTCAAATATTTAGTTGGCTAGAGATTATTCTCAATTATCAAAGTTATTACAAAAGGTTGGACAATAAAACGACAATCGTCAAACTAAAGAATGACTTCGGTCAGTAGGAATTATACCTGACAAAAGTCAAGCTTACAACTAATGATAGTCGTTTTATATGGTATAGATAACACTTAGTTTTATAGTCGGTATTCTACGATTAATATTATAAAACTAGCATAATGGACAAAATAGCATTCAAAAAACAAATTTTAGAGACGGCAAAAGCACGTCAGTTAGAAATTGTCACTGATTTTAAGGTGCGCATTGATGACATCAATGGCGTTGAATACATTACAGATGAAGATCAACATGACCTGGATCAAATGTCTGCCAATCAAAGCAATAAAACATTAATTGCTATGCTCACAAAAGAATGGGAGTTTGCGAAAAATGAATTAGATTTTCTCAATAAAATGGTTGTCGCCGATTCTCCTTTAGACAGTGCCGTAATTGGCGCGGTTGTGGTAACAGATCACAAAACTTTTTACCCCTCGGTAAGTGTTGAGAGTTTTAATGTGGGTGATAAAGCAATTTTCGGAATTTCAAAAAACGCCCCATTATTTAAAGAAATGGAAGGAAAGCAAGTTGGTGATACTTTCAGCTTTAATGACTACGATTACCTAATAATGGAAGTTTTTTAGGGAAAAGTCATGCTTTGAATAAAAAAGGAGACTAAATTTAGCCTCCTCTTTTTTTGTTTTAAACTACACTTCTTATCATCATTTCGTTTTAATCAATCTGCTTATTTTGGTGATCTTTGGGATTAAGAACTTTTTTATATCGAGCCTTTAATCCTAAATGAGTCTCACTTTCAATAACTTCAAGTATTTGCTCAAAATTTGCACCCTAACCTGATCTTTGGGTAATCGGAATTAGTTTGTGATTGAATTGGGTAGCCATTCGAACCATAAAATCACCAATCACGTTTCAATAAGTTGTAGCTATAATGAAGGTTCTAAACCATGGGTTTTGGTTGCTCTAGTTATCGACTATGACTACTTGTATTTAAATCGGTTTTAACCAATTTGACTATGAAATTCGTAAATAGTGTCTGGTCGGAAATAGACGAACTTTCATAAATCGACTAAGTTTTGAGAATTAGTTTCGTTCTTTTTTTTAGGAGATGCCTAAGCATCAGACGACGAGAAAAGAATGGAAATAAACTCAAAAGATACGATTTTGATTTTGCTGTATTTCCGACCAGGCACTAAATAGTTACAAATTTTTGTATCCTTTTTTAAATTCTATCATCTAACCTCTAAAAAACAATAAAAAATTTAATTATGAAATTAAGAAACATTTTTGCGTTAGCATTAGTTCTATCAGCAGTATTGACTTCTTGTAACAAAGATAAAAAGAGGGTTGAAGACTTCTCATACGCTTTCAATACAGGGCAAGTTGTTGCTGCTTTTGCGTATGATGGAACGCATGCAGACAACTTATCGGTAGATTTAAAATTGGAAGGTCAGAAAGATGGAACAATGATTACCGTTACAATTAATAATTCGATTAGTGGTGAAACGTATAATGTGCATGCACATGATGCAGCAGATGCAGGTACAACGCCAAATGGTACTCCTTATAATGAAACACCAAATTCAGGTGTATTTGTACAAATGATTGCAGGAACGGGAGCGGCAGCGAGCGCTACTCAAGTTACAACAATGACAGTTACCGAATTGACTGAAACTTACGAAGGATTTTTAGTAATCCATGACCCTCTTCAAGACATGAGTACAACGGATCCTACGACATATGTCATATTAGGTTCATTTGCGAGATAATTGGATTAATCTTTTTTTATTTAGAAACCCCTCAACTCAAAAGTTTCGTTGAGGGGTTTTTCTGTAATACAAAATTAATAATTAGTAGAAAATTATGATTGCTCAAATACATGTTAATAGGCTTATTGCTGTTGTTTGTTTTTTACTATTGTCATCTTGCCTGAAGGATAAAACAATAGAAACCGTTGAATATGCATTCACATGTGACGACAGTATTTCATATTCTAGTGAAATAGTTCCTATGATTATAGATCAATCCTGTAATGTTTCAGGTTGTCATAATTCTGACACAAATGCTGGAGGTTATTCATTCTCTAATCATGCGGATGTTTCTTCCGTTTCCGATATTATTTTTAAGACACTCACACATCAGGATGAATTCGTCCCAATGCCACTAGGTGGTACTATAATTCATGATAGCTTAATAAAAAAAATGTATTGCTGGATTGAGCAAGGACAATTAGATAACTAAAGAAAGAATTTGTTGTCTGTTTTTATACTCTAAAGAGATTCTATTTTTAGATACAATCTTGTCTTAAAAAGCGTCTCCTGATGACATAAATTTAGGATTTGAGATCACCACTGTTTTGTAAGCCTTAAAATTAATTTGAATGATGCTGATAATATTGCTTAAGATGCAATTATCGTGTCATATCAGTTTCATAACATTCTCAGTAATACGATCGCATCTGCTGAATCCAAATTCAAAGACATTTTTTTCATTTACAACTTCGTA
The DNA here is from genome assembly GCA_013138735.1 of Crocinitomix sp. GTDB lineage: Bacteria > Bacteroidota > Bacteroidia > Flavobacteriales_D > Crocinitomicaceae > Crocinitomix. Next base: position 33,840 of record WTCE01000005.1, read on the forward strand.
AAGCTTCTTTTTTAGCATTTCTTTTGAACGGTGCAAGCGTATCTTTACATTGGCGACAGTTAAATCTAAAACAATGGCAACTTCTTTTAAACTCATCCCTTCCACTTCTTTCATAACATAAATCACTTTGTATTTAGCCTCTAAAGAATCTATTGCATTTACCAATAATTGATTTTCCTCGTTCCGTATCATTTTGTCCTGCGGGTTTAATTGTTTGTTATCTGGAATTTCTAAAATGCTATTACTCTTTAAATGATCAGATGGTTTGTTTAAATAAAACATTTTTCCCTTTTCTTTCAATCGCGCAAGAGATTCATTAATTCCAATACGAATTAGCCAAGTAGAAAATGAGGAATCTAATTTAAATTGATCTAATTTTGCAAATGCTTTTAGATAGCAGTTTTGCATTATGTCTTCAATTTCTGCCTCATCTTTTAAATAAGTCCGAACTATCCGATATAATTTTTGATTATTTCGTCTCACTAAAATTTCGTAAAGTTCTTTTTCGCCACCTAGAATACGTTTTATAACTTCTGATTCTTTTATTTTATGATTATTAAAATCATTAAAGGTTATTGCATCCATTTTATTATGTCTTTTCCTTTAGATAAAGAAACGTTAAAAAAGATACAAATTTTTGTATCCTTTTTTAAAATCTATCATCAAAGGTGAGTAATTAATAATTAAAAAATAAGATGATGGATTCAAATGTACAATTAGTAAAAAACGTATTAAAATACACTTTTGGCTTAGTTCCAATCGTGGCAGGATTGGATAAATTCACTAATATCTTAACCGGTTGGAGTCAATATATTTCGGAAGGTTTTGCAGAAATGCTTCCTTTAGAGCCCACTTCATTTATGATGATAGTCGGTGTTATCGAAATTGTAGCGGGAATTTTGGTGCTGACGAAAACAAAAATTGGTGCTTATGTTGTCTCTGCTTGGTTGACAGCTATTGCGCTAACATTAATATTTAGTTGGAGTTATGTTGATGTCGCCGTAAGGGATTTAGTAATGGCAATCGCAGCATTATGTTTGGCAAAACTATCAGAAAATAGTTTTACTGAAGCTAAGAATTAGCATAATCACATTGAACGGAAAATCTTTTTTAGTAGAAGAAAATTCAAAAAAGTCTGATCATCACGCAGTAATCAAAAATCCGCTGCGTGATGGTGTTTTTGATAGAAATGACGGTTTGAAAGCTAGTATTAGTAATTGTTTTATTTTTTTGACAAGAAACCAAAAGTTTTGAAAAAATAAAACAACCCAAGTAAAACAAAAAGCGAGGTGATTAACAAAGACCAACCCGCTGAATCAATTACCCATTCGGAAGCAATTTGTCCAAAATAGATTGGCTTCCTGATTTAAAAAAGAGTAGTATTAGTCCAATTTGAATACTCAAAATTAGACGTGAAATCATTTTATTCTCCCTAATTAGAAAATACCACAATGGTACAACTGAAAAATGCCTCTGTAATAATTGTTAACATAAAAAAAAGGGAGCCAATTGACTCCCTAATATTTTAAACTTCAATTCCTTTCAACATCTTGTTCCAATACAAGCGTGGTAGAATATATTTTTTAAGCCACCACAAACGGCGACTCTCTTTTGAAGAATCTTTGATCAGCATTTGTTTCAATTTTGGATCGGGAGTAAAATTCGAATCATAATCAAACTCAGCCAAAACCATTTTTCCATAACCTGTCACTAAAGGACAAGAAGAATAACCGTTATACGTTTTATCACCCAAGGTATTAGACGCTATTAAACGTGTAATGTTTTCAACAACCACTGGTACTTGTTTACGAACAGCTGCACCCGTTTTTGCTGTAGGTGCCGAAGTAGCATCACCTACTCCAAAAATATTTGGATGTTTGGTGTGTTGCATTGTTCCTTTATCAACATCAAACCATCCTGTCTCATTCGCCAATGATGAATTACGAATAAAATCTGGGGCAGATTGTGGTGGTGCCAAGTGCATCATATCAAAATGAATCCCAACCAAACCTTCTGATTGAGTGATTTTTGCATTTTTGTTATTATAGTTTATCGATTCGTCAATCTCTCCCGCGTCATTATCTTCCATAAGCACACAACCTCCGGCTTTTGGATCTTTAGTTATTTGATACCACGCAATTTGATTCTCTCCATCCACTTTTACTAATTTATGGTGGAATCGCAAATTAATATCTTTTCGATTCACAACTTCCATGAGCGTTTTAGCAATTGGTTTCACACCAAAAATTACACCTCCAGGGGTTGCAAAAACAACCTTCGTTTTATCACGTACGCCTGATTTTCTGAAATGATCATCTGCTAAATACATGATTTTTTGAGGCGCACCCCCGCATTTAATTGGTGTTGCTGGTTGCGTAAATAATGCCGTACCACCTTTAAAGTTTTTCAACACTTCCCAGGTGTGCTGTGGATCAGTATAATTACTACACACCACACCTTTATCCATGGCTTCTGTTAAACCTTCAACCAAAGAAGTGTCGATTTTAATTCCAGGTGAAACGACTAAATAATCGTAATTGATTCTTGTTCCGGCAGTAGTTACTACCGTATTGTTTTCGGGTTCAAATTTGTCCGCATATTCTTTTACCCAATTGACACCAGCTGGCATAACAGATGCCATTGTGCGTTTGGTTTTTTCAAAATCGAATGTGTTTGCCCCAACAAGCGTCCATGCTGGTTGATAATAATGAAATTCTGCAGGTTCAAGAAGCGTTATTTTTACATTGCCTCTTTTTAGGAGCTGCGCTGCGGTCATTATGCCGCCAGTTCCTCCGCCGATAATTAGTATATGAGTCATAAGATTAATTTTGTGAAAGCAATCTAAAAATTGTGTGTGACAAAAAAAGTAACATATGTTACACAAGATCAATTGACTAACTCGAAAATCGCCTTATTTTCTATGATTAAACCAAATATAAATACAGGTTTATAATTCGTACCAGTCAATAATCTCGATATTTCGTCTTCTCCCCTCATCTACTGGTGCATAATTTTTTGCCAAATAGGTTAAAATCACCTCCTCTTTTTCTCCTAAATCCCACAAGCCTTGCGTTTCTTGCATCCACACAATAATATCCTTCCAACCCTTACGATCAGCCTTATTCTGCGTTACTAAATCAAGCGAATGACATGCGCCACACGTCATGATTACCTGATCAACACCATCATCAACAATTAAACCTGTTGGAATGTGGATACCGTTTTCAATCTCATCAGGATTAAGATTCATTGTTGCAAGCATTGGATCAATAGCACTGGTGTCCAAAGCCGAAATATTTTCATTAGGTGCAGAAAAAAATCGGGGAAAATACGTTAATTGAATCGTGAAAATCACGGCCACAACAATCAATAGTGTAGCCCATGAAATTGTTCGTTTCGCTTGCTTTATCGCCTGCTGATAAATTTCTTTCTTTTCCGTCATTAGGCCTGTTTTACTGCTATTCTATGACAGGCATTATTGAGGTAGCCTTTTGGATTCCAACCAGGTAAAATCATAGGTTGTACTGTCCCATTTTCATCCATTGCACGCGCCCAAATTTCGTAATAACCGTAACTGGGTAAAGTAATTTCTGTTCTCCACCTTTGCCAAGCCAACCTGTTTTTGGGTGGATTCAATTCGCATTTTTGCCACGTAACGCCAAAATCTAATGACACAATAACCGATTTTACCATAAGATCTCCCGCCCAAGCATGTCCGCGTACTTCAAATGATTGGCCTTTTGCTATAATTGCACCCGTTTTTGGATAGGTCACAATTGATTTAACGGGCATAGATTCGATAATTTTCATATCCTCATCTGGTACTTTTGTCCCCGGCGGAACGGGATATTTTGGCACACGATAGGATTGCCCTCCCATTTTTGGCCCATCATGTTCTTTATCTCGAATCACAATTTTTGTGAGCCATTTTCCCGAAACTGACGCAGGCCATCCGCCCATAACCAGTCGCAGTGGATAACCATTCATTACTGGAATAGCTTCGCCATTCATAGCCCATGCAATTAAGGATTCATCCTCCATTGCTTTTTTGATGGGAACACCTCTGGAAATGACAACTTTTTTAGTGTCTCCAGAAAGATGGGTATCTGCCCCATAATAACCAATATAAACCGCCGAGTTTTTTAAACCCACGGCATTTAAAACATCTTTTAATCGAACACCGGTCCAACGGGTGCAAGCTACAGCGCCCAAACCCCATTGATTGCCTTTTGCTGGTGGATTAAATTCTGACCTCCCATTTCCGCCGCATTCCAAGGTTAAATCATAGGTGTAATGGGTAAAGTTCTCGTATAATTCCTTTAATGTAAACACCTTTTTTTGTTCGGCCGCTTCTCCTTCAATCGTCAAGGTCCATGTGTCCAAATCAAATTCGGTTGGTGGAATCCCATTATTACGCACAAACATTAAATTGGCGGGTGTTATTTCCGGATCCAATAAATGGGTCGGTGTTTCAGCATTCCACGGCTTATGATTTAAGATGGTTAATGCTTCGCTTTTTCCGGGTAATTTTTCGCCGTCAACGGTTTCATCTAAACCAATTGGTTCTAATTCGGCAGGAAAGTTTGCGCCATAAACGATTTTTGTTCCAACCAAAGCAGTAAAAGCGGCTAAGGCCGATTTTGTAATAAAGTTTCTTCTTGAATTTTTTTTGTTACTCATACGCTGATAATTGGATGGAGTGTTATTAAACCGTGCGATTCAACTTACCAAAATAATCAATTTCTTTTTTGTTTATTGGTAACTAAAGTTACATTGAATCAAGAAAGTCCTTATTACCTTTCCAAAATCACTAGTAAATACCACAATGAATAAATACTATACTTTCTTTTTAGGACTGCTTTTGTTAAGCGTTAATGCTTTCACGCAAACAAGTTCTCATTCCATTATCTCAGCCGACGAATTGGCGGATCATTTTTCAGAATACGTCGTTCTGGATATTTCAAAAGAAGAAATATTTCAGGAAGAGTCGATTGCTGGAGCACTTCATTTTACACGCGACGTTATTTCAAAGACAGATGGGGAATATGGTGGACTGATGGCGAGCCGCGAAAAACTGGAAACCTTATTCAGTGATCTTGGTATTGCACCAACTGATAAAATTGTTGCATACGACCATAAAGGCGGTAGTGATGCTGCGCGTTTATGGTGGGTTCTGCGTTTTTACGGTCATGAACAGGTTCAATTATTGAACGGTGGAATAAGGGCATGGGGAGACAGAACTCCTTCAGTAGATAGTGTAAAAACATTGACACCACCTTCGGCCTATGTTTTTCCTGCCAGTTCGAAAAACGTCATAAAGGGAGCAGATATTGCATCAGTAAAGGCAGCAATAGAAAACCCCAATATCATACTTATTGACACAAGAAACAAAGCGGAATATGAGGGCGCATTTCAAAAAGACGGAGCGTTTAAAGCGGGGAGAATTCCAGGAAGTATTCATATTGATTGGGCGGCGAATATTGATTATCATGGCGATCAACTATTACACGATAAGGATAGTTTACTGCGTTTGTATGAATCAAATGGTATTACAAAAGACAAGGAGATAATCGTTTATTGTCATTCAGGCGTGCGCTCATCTTTTACCGCTTTTGTGCTTTCTGAAGTCCTTGAATATCCTAATGTAAGTAATTACGACGGCTCGTGGATTGAGTGGAGTTATCATAATGAATTAGCAATTGATACTGGTGCTATTGTGCTTCCTGCAGAAGAATATGTGGCCACTTATGGTGAAGTGTTTTGGGCTGGGTTTGGCAATTTTGCATCTTATACTTGGAATGAAATTACTTTCAACGTTTCACCATGGTATGTGAATTATTTTTGGTTGCTTGTAGCACTTTCTTTAGTTGTTTGGCTCTTAGAAATCGCATTTCCTTGGCGCAAAAACCAACCGAAAATTCGAAAAGATTTTTGGGTAGATGCTTTTTTCATGTTCTTTAACTTTTACATTTTTAAAATTATCATCTTCATGTCCTTTTCTGAAGTGACTGCGAAATTTTTTCATGATTTAATTGGAGGAGATGTTACCTCTTATGCGCTAATCGATTTGGCTAGTTTGCCCTTATGGCTGCAACTTATTATCTTTTTTATCGCAACCGATTTTATACAATGGTTTACACATGTATTATTACATAGGTTTGACTTTTTATGGCGCTTTCATAAAGTCCACCATTCAATTGAGCAAATGGGATTTGCAGGACATTTACGTTTCCACTGGATGGAAAATATTTTCTACACCCCAATGAAATATATTACTGTCATGTTAATTGGAGGCTTTACGCCAGAAATGGCTTATATCGTCTTTTATATTTCAATTGCAATTGGTCATTTAAACCATGCGAATATTGGTTTGGGTTACGGTCCTTTAAAATATATTTTCAATAATCCTAAAATGCACATCTGGCATCATGCGAAAGAATTACCGAAAAAACGGCGCTACGGTGTTAATTTTGGGATTTCCTTGAGTATTTGGGATTATATCTTCGGCAAAAACTATATCCCTTCGGACGGGCGAGATATTGAACTTGGTTTTGATGGAATTGAAAAATATCCGAAAGGGTTTTTTGGTTTGATCTTTTCGGGATTTCGTAAAACCCCAGATGAAAAATAATCGCTTGATTCAATAGCACGCGATCATTATGGGTATCATCATTTTGTGCTATTAACGTTTATTTTTTGCCATTTGCTACTTGAATAGCTCTTTCCAATTGTTCATCTTTACCATTTGAAACACCTTCAATGGTTGGTTTTAATTCAATGTCAATTTTAATTCCCTTGCGTTGTGTTTCCGTTTTGTCGGGATAAAAAATTCCGTAGCCGGTAAAGCTTGTTTTAAAGCCTCCTACCATTTCAAAGCTTGAGACCTTTCCGTCTGCACCTGAAGTTTGACTTCCTACAGTGACAACATTATCTCCAGCTTGTAAACACATTGCCGTAAATTCTGAATGACTCTGGGTGCCTTCATTAACCAATAAAACAACCTTTCCTTTATACCGTTCTCCCTCACCATTTCCCACTTGGTAACCTTTATTCCATATAAACCTACCTGGGTAATTAAGGTCTGGTGCTATTGCAGAATAAAAATCAGTTCTTTCAGTAGTAATAAAGTCTGAAATTATATTTATCGTCCCTTTAGACTTTTTTCGAATGTCAATTATTATTGCTTTTGTAGTAGAAAATTGTTGCAATACGCTGCCAATCTCATCTTTCGTGATTTGATTCAAATTTAAATAACCCACGTTGTTATCAAGCATTTTGAAGCCTACCGCATTTACTGCTTTTTTCTTGAATTGGTCGTAAGGATATCGTTTGATTGTTTTCGAATAACTAATTCCTTTTCTTACAAATTCAATTTCTAATGAATCTGAGGATCCTTTAAAAATAAAAGATTGTGAACTATACATTTTTCGAGGCTTATTAGAGCCCATGATATACTGCTCATTTTCCAAGTAAATGGATTCAACAAACCTATTATTGACTTTTGTAATAATATCTCCAATTTGAAGATCGTTTACTGTCGCCAATGAATCATCCCTAAACTTGGTGATAATGGCCTTATTATCCACCAAACTTATTTGTGCAGGGATAAACTTATTACCGAAATAATTAAAGGTTTGTGGGGTGACGAAACTACCATGTGAATCATCAATTGACGCTACCAAAGAAAGCATTGCGAGATGGTAATCAACTTCAGAATTAGCGTTTAAAAATTTAGGGATCATCTCGATTAAAATAGCATCCCAGTTTTTATCTGTTTGGTATTTATGTGGAAAAAAATACTCAATAATATTCCAATACCTAAAAAGTGACAAAAGTCGATACTCTTGTTTCTGCCAAGCAATATTTTGATAAGGCTTTTCATTCGTTATTTTGACATAACCCGAATTTCCTTTTACATACGAAACATAATACTTATTCCCTTGATGTCTCTTCGTTTCAATACATTTTAAGGTAGCGCTTAAAGCATCAGAAAAATAAGTGTCATCTTCAATCCAGGCAAGGTTGAAGTTCTGGTCAAAATAGTCATGACTTGACTTTTTAACCCGCGATTTTATTTTGCCAAATGAGGCAATCCAACCATTTAATAAAAGTGATAGTTGTGTTTTGTCCGCGGCTTTTTCAACTATTGGTAGGATATCAAAGAGCTGTTGGTCCCAATCAAATTTTCCAGCCGCTACTTTAGGATGATAGTATTTAAGATATCCCCACACCTTTGCAGTTGCATATAGTTTCTCAGTATTTGATAAACTCTTTGAATAGCTGTTCTTGTTGAAGCACAATAAAAGAAACAGTAGTACTATAGAAAACTTCATTTACGCTTTGGGTAATTGCCCTCAAATTTAGAATTTAAGTACAATTATAACAATTTTAAACTAACGTTTAATCCCTAGGCCGTCTTTGGTTTTCTGTCAAGCAAATTAAGTACGCCTGAAATTATTAAAAGAAACCAAGGTGCGCCGTGCATTAAAAAATCGAACCAATCCATTGCTTGCATTCCCTCTGCTCCGCCCATAATCCATTGTAATTTCCCCCATATATGCGGGGGAGTAAACGGTGCTAATCCTAATGTTAGGGATGCGATCGCGAAAAATTTCCAGTTTGTTTTTAAAGCTTCTTTCATGTTGATTTTATACTATACAATTTGTGTTTTTTAAGCGGATTTCGCTTATTTCGTTCCAATGAAGCGAATTACTTTTGCTGTTCCTTGATGGAAAGGGCCTTCGTTTAGGTTCACTTCCTCCTCTGCTAAATAATTAACTGTTAAGTCAGAGAAAATTGCCTTCACTTCCGTTTCTGAAAAAAGCATGGCCTCATTTTTAGGTCCACCAGAACTTAAGCCCAGTTGATTTTTACTAAACGCTTCAAATATTACGCGCCCACCAGGCTTTAAAAATTTTAAGAGATGCCTATAAGCGGCTGTTCTAATTTCATGCGGAATGTGGGCGTAGATTAATGCTATTGCATCAAATTCATTTGTTTGAGCGGTGAAAGATTCAAAAGATTCGATCTGATAATCGATTTGAACTTGTTCAGCTTCGGCTAATTTTAATGCCTTTTCTCGTCCTTCAGAACTTGTGTCAAAGGCGGTTACATCACATCCGTTTTTTGCCGCAAAAACAGCGTTCCTTCCTTCTCCCTCTGCCGGTAAAAGAATTTTAGTGTCCGTATTTCCTAGGTTTACTGCTAGAAATTCGTTTGGCGTTTTTCCATAGGCATATTCAACCTTTTGGTAACGCTCGTCCCAGAATGCTTTCATTACCAGTTTAAATATCCGCCTTCTAATTCAAGCACATGAGTAAATCCATTTGCTTCAAAAACCTTAAGTGCCTTTGAACTTCTGTTACCACTTCTACAATAAATTAAAACGGGTGCATTTTTGTCTAAACTGTTGATGTTTGATTCAAAACTTGCGTTATTATAATCAATATTGCTTGCACCTTCTATTGCGCCATCTTGAAATTCGCCTGGTGTTCTTACATCAATGAGTTGTACATTTTCGTTTTCAGTTAAAAATGTTTGAAACTCAGACTTTGTAACTCGTTTAATTTCAGTTGGTGTTTCAGTTGTCGTTTCAACGGTAGGTGTTTCCGTTCCACCACTTGTTGTTGATTCTGATTGTGCGCATGCTGTTACGGCAAATACGCTTACTATTACTCCTATAAAGGTCGTTTTCATATTCTCTTTTTTATAAAATTAAAAAAAATCCGCTCCACTATTCAAAGTAGAACGGATAATTATGCTTAGTTGGTCATCAAAATTATTCTAAACTAAAAACTGTCTCAAACCAACTTCTCTCTCTACTTGTTGATCGTTATCAACATCCTCTTTTTTCCAAATCCTAAATATTTTGCCAAGCACCTGCATTATGTGCCGTAATCCCACTGTTATTGAGCATGCGTTGTGCTTGTCCAGCTCTTGCGCCAGATCTGCAAACCAATACAACTGTTTTTCCTTTTAATTCTTTCACTTTACCACCTAATGATTGCAGCGGAAAGTTTTTACTCCCTTTCACATGTCCTCCTCTAAACTCTTCTTTTGTGCGCACATCAACTACCACCGCACCATCACTAATTAACGCAGTATAATCTACTTTCTCACCAGTTAACGCTCCTCTTAATTTTTCTAAAAATCCCATTTATGTTTTTCTTTTTTAATCCTCTATTGCAAAAAGCGAGAGAATGTTGTTTTATATTGATTTAACTTACTGGTACAAATTTAAGGCTTATGAAAGCTTCTGTCAGTAACAATAGTTACACCTTGAATATTGTTTCTTTCAATACGATATATATTCCCATTATTAAAACAAACCAGCCAAATCCTTTTTTGAGCTTATTGCCTTCAATAAATTTATTGAGATAGAGTCCTATAAAAATACCTGAGACAGATATGCCAGTAAAAATCAATAAAAAGGGCCAATCGATTGGCGTGTTTTGCACGTCTCCTAAAAAGCCGAACAATGATTTTACCGCAATAATCATTAGTGAAGTGGCCACCGCTTTTTTCATAGGTAATTTTGCCAAAAGCACCAAGGCTGGAATAATTAAGAATCCTCCGCCAGCACCAACAATTCCGGTTAGTACTCCTACTACAATTCCTTCTAAAATTATGAGTGGATAATTGTATTGAACTGCCTCTGCTTCACCTGCTACGTCTTTTCTTCCTTTAATCATGGAATAAGAAGCTAAAAGCATAATAATGGCGAAAAAGACCATGATGGAAATATCCTTTGTCACCACAAAATCACCAACCCTAAATAATTCTTCGGGTATTGCAGGAACTAAATACCTGCGTGTTAAAAAGACAGCTAATAATGCTGGAATTGCGAATACAATTCCAGTTCTGAAATCAACCATTCCTTTACGCGCATTGACTATCGCTCCAACCAATGAAGCTGTTCCTACAACAAAAAGTGAATATGCCGTTGCGAGAACCGGACTTATTCCCATGACATAATATAGAATAGGAACTGTTAAAATAGAACCACCACCACCGATTAATCCTAACACGATTCCAATGATTAATGCCCCTAAATAACCAAAAATTTCAATCAATTCCATTCCGATAAATTATTCGGTACAAAGTTGATGATGTTGCTTTCCAATAGCAGCAACAAATGTTACATAAACGAAAGCAGTATTGAAAATTAATGAGGCAATTTACGTCTGACAACACCGTACAAAAATGTCCCCAAAAGTGCTCCGCCAATTACAATAAGCATGGACCAAGCACCTGTGCCAACTAAAACATACATTGGTCCTGGACAGGCACCTGCCAATGCCCAGCCTAAGCCGAAAATTCCGCCGCCTAATAAGTAGCGCGTAACGGATTTGGCTTTTGGTGTAAATTGAATTTCTTCACCGTAAATATTTTTAATATTTTTTCGTTTGATAATTTGGACGAATGCAATGCCCAACATTACTGCTGAACCTATGATACCATACATGTGAAATGCTTCAAAACGGAACATTTCGTAAATTCTAAACCAAGATACGGCTTCCGATTTATACATGATAATTCCAAATATAAATCCGATCGCTATAAATTTTAAATATTTCATTTTATGTTTTTTATAGCGTTATTAAAGTAAATAGGGGAGTATAAAAAAGGTCATTATAATACCGCCAATAAAAAAGCCTATTACGGCGATTAAAGACGGTAGTTGTAAATTACTTATACCACTAATTGCATGACCAGAGGTACAGCCGCCTGCCCATCTTGTTCCAAACCCGATTAACAAACCACCGACAATGAGAATCATTAAACCTTTGAAGGATGTTACGGCCTCCCAACCAAATATTTCTTCTGGAAGATATGCATCTCCAGCATTTTGAAAGCCAGCCGCCTCTAAAGAAACCACTGTATTTTCACTCAAATCAATTGTAGCATCCTCAGACATATACTGCGACGCAAAAAAGCCGCCCAATACTGCACCAACAACCACCATTAAATTCCAAAGTTGACTTTTCCAATCAAACTTGAAAAAATCGGCCGCTTTACCTGCCCCGCCAATGCTACACATTGTGCGTAGGTTTGAAGACATTCCAAAGTTTTTGCCCGTAAGCAATAAGAATAACATAACCAATGCTATTAGAGGCCCTGAAACATACCACGGCCATGGTTGAAGAATTGCATCTAACATTTTATTAGCAAATTAAAAGTGGTGCGTAAATATGATTCACAATGTTTTCCTGATCGGTATGATGGTTAAACAAACTAAAAAATGTTGCTTTAGTTCTTCTAGCTACTACAATTAAATCAGTGAACCCATCCGTGTGTAATTCGGAAACGCCGCTTTCTTTATCTGCACTTTTAATAATTTTTAAAGTGGCGTTTAATCCATTCATTTCTGCAAAGGCCTGCATTACTTGTTTAATGTCAGCATCAGGCCTTTTATCATTTGGTGTTTGTATCTTAATTAATGTGATTTCACTTTCATGCCGTTTAGCAATTGTTTTTATCACATCAAAATTTTCTTTACTTGGAATAGTAAAGTCACCGATCAATGCAATTCTTTCTGGAGAGAAATTATCTCGATTGCATTTGATGGTTAAATAAGGTAAAGTTGTATTTGCAATTATTCTTGACGGATACGTTTTAACAAAGGCATCTTCCATTACAGTAGTTTTATGTGCTCCGCCAACAATAATATCTATTTGGTTCGTTTGAATATAATCTTTCAAAATGCTCATCTTATTTCCAGCATAAGAGTTCCGCGCAACAACTAAAGGATGTTTGATACTATTCAGATAATCTAGGTTATTTTCCGTTTGTTTGATATATGCTGACAGGTCAAATTCTGTACAAAAATCTAAAACCCTACCGTTTATTTGAAGCGGAATTTCACCATTTGTTGGTACAATGTTCAATAAATGAATTTGCGTATCAGTTCCTTCAAATAATGAACTTGAAAAATTCACAACTGACTGATCCAATTGATTGTGTTTAATCAAAATTAGTACTCTCATAAAGTGGATTTAAAAATCTAAAAATTCAATTTTATTGCGGTGTAGTTGTACTTTACCTTCTCTTTCCAGACTTTTTAGAATCCGTGAAATAACGACCCTTGAAGTGTGCAAATCATAAGCAATAGTTTGGTGCGTAATAGACAACATGGTGTCTTTCGTAACAATAACTTTATGTTTTAAATATTTTAGCACACGGTCGTGCATATTTAAAAAGGCCAAATTATCAATGGCTTCGAGCATTTCTTTGAACCTTGCATTATAACTTTCAAATACAAATGTTCGCCATGAATGATAATCGCGTAACCAATCAGACATTTTTTGAACAGGAATCATTATAATTTTTGTGTCCATCTCAGCCATTGCACGAATCTCACTCACAGAATTTCCCATACAACATGTCAACGTCATGGCACATACATCTCCTCTTTCAAGGTAGTAGAGTAATAATTCGTCCCCATCATCATCTAATCGCGACACCTTTATGGCGCCTTCCAACAATAATGGCATATATCTGATACTGTCGCCAATATTTATTATAACGTCCCCTTCAATAACGTCTTTAATAAAGCCGACTTTGGAGATTTCCTCCAATAACTCTTTTTCAAATAGGTGTTCGTAATTATCTTGTAGAAGCGCTTTCATTTTTGGTTTTAGGTTTATAATGGAAAAAGAAATTTGCCCAAATTATTTTAGAAAGATAATAAGAAAAAGGTGTCATGAGTACAATACCCGACACAATAATTGTTGCTAAAACAGGAATGCTCATTTCAGGAAATAAAACGCTACAAGCTACCCAAAGGGTAACAAAAATTGCGACACCAATTGCATAAGTCACATAATATGAGCCTTGATAAAATCCAGGCTCTTTTGAGAACTTTTCACCGCAAACGGTACATTTTTCAGCAACTTTTCCTTTAAAGCGCGATCCCTCAAAAAAATCACCTTCATGGCAATGCGGGCACTTTGAATTAAAAATGCTGTATAATTTTGATCCTTCTTTAAGCATGACTATTACATTTCGTTCAAAAATAAGTCGAAGGAAAATTAAATGTTGTAACATTTGTTACAAAAGAAAAACTAGCGTGTCAAAACAATATAATCTTGCAATAGTGTTTTTAAAAAGGTCAATTTCTTTTTTGGAACTTCTTCGAGATTGAGTAATTCGGCAGCTTTTGCGGCTAAATCTCTCACCAATTGTTTATGCGGTTCGTTCGGATATTTTTTAACACGTGTAATGGCGTTTTTAATTAAAATCATATCCTCATCCGTAAACTTAGAGGCATTTAAATACGTTGGTTCGTGTTTACTCCGGTCTTTTATATTTAAGATATCACGGATTGAATAAATTTGTTCGGGTTTATTCCGCACAACGGCGGTTTGGGCAAGCACATCTCCCAATCGTTGCCCTTTTTCGGTTGTTGCAATAAAAAGTGCGCCTATTGCACCAGCGGAAAACCATAAGTCAATAATTTTGAAAGACCAGCGCAATGTATAATCACCCAATGAGGCGTTTTCTCCGTTCAAATTAACGACTCGAATTCCCATTGCCATTTTTCCTGGCGTTTGTCCTTTTAGTAAAAATTCAAAAAGCAAACTATAAAACATCATAGGTAAAGTCACTATGAAATAACTCAAAATAGTCGTTAATTCTTGATTTCTCCACGCAAAACCTAAGGAACCTAATATAATTGACGTGATAATAAAGTAGACAAACATGATGAGTAAGTCTAAAAATAGTGCAATTCCACGGTTTACTACCGAAGCAGCTTCGTAGTCAATTGAAATATTATGTGATGTAATAACATCTACGGTTTTCATGGATGTGAAAATACAAATTTTGCCTTAGAATGCATAGTGCTAGGCATAAATTCGCCCAAAAAACAATTTTAATTACTTGCTAAAAATCACGCAGAATAGAAAATAGAAATAAATAAATGAATTGGTTTTGTCAATTTTTGCCACTCTTTTGATAAGAATATTTATTTTTGGGCAAAATTAGAAGAATGGTACAAGAAGAATCAAATGCAAAAATAGACAAGCTAATTAAGGCCTTGGAAAAAGGTTTTAATGGTGAAAAGATTGTGAAGTCCTTAATGGACTTGCGAGAGGATGCACTGAAAGATGAGGACCCGCTATTGGCAAAAGTTCTTCGATTGGCTTCCGAATATATTACAGAAGAGGAGTGTTTTGACCACACGGTGGAAAAAGAAGAGGACGACGAAGGAGAAGAGTTTTTAATAACACCTGGAACGGATGCTGAGAATTTAACTTATTTAATGCACTTACTAAAAAGAGCAGATAATAAATTCAACCGTGAAGAAATTAAAGAAATGCGTACATTTTTAAAACTAAAATTGTACTAGACAACTTTTATTTGGCACAAAAAGCCCCTCTGTTTCTCGAATTATTTCGAAGACTCAGAGGGGCTTTTTTTATGTTTTAGTGTTTTTAAACTTCAGTAACTGGTTTAGCAGAACGAATAGTCATCACCATATCCTCTATAATAGGCTTTAGAGCGCCTTCGTCGTTACTGCGCAACACATAGTTGTAACCATCAATTATCACCTCACCAAAGCAATGATACGAGGCTTTACCTCCTTGGCCTTCATGCAAGGTTCTTTTATACATAAAAAGGGCAGGTTCATCAACTGTGTACTCAACATCAAAAATATTGGCTAATTCGCCAATGCGTTTCTTCTCTTGCGCTACTTTATTTGTTTCCTTACCAAAATCTTCAATAATCAATTCAAATCTTGGACCAATGGTTATGTACCATAAATAATCTCCTTCGTCGTGGTCGATTTTTGGATCGATAGATGCACCGGTTGACGAGGCAACAGACGGAAGCATCATTTTCATATTTAACCCATGAGGTACTAGAGAAATTTCGTTCATGTCCGAAAAATCTAATGCAGTTGAGTTTAAAGAATCCGTTCCATCTGGATCTTCAGTTACTTCTGACCCACCACAACTTGTCATTAATAATGGTAGAAACGCGAATAATAGAACTATTTTTTTCATTAGTTACTTGTTTAATTATAGCAGAAATGAATAGGTTGAGGCATCATTCAATTCCCAATTAAATGCACAAATTATCAATAATGTTGGTTGCAATTGCCCATTAAATCTGTTTGTGCTCAGTGTTTTATCGGCAACAAAAACATACCAAAAACCATAAAAATATAGCTGTTTGCAGTTTTCTAAAGGGTTCAAGCCTTTACGCAAAGTAAAGAAAAAAATTCTGTTCTACTCAAACTTCAACATGCAAAAACAAAAATTAGCTTTATACGTTCTTATTGTTGACTTGAATTTAGTAACTTTAACTCGAGAGATTTTATCCGAAAAAATGAAGATATCCGTTTGTAGAAAAGCCCATTTTAATGCCGCACATAGATTGTACAATCCGAAATGGGATATGGCAAAAAATGATGCCGTTTTTGGCAAATGTAATAATCCAAACTTTCATGGTCACAATTATACTTTAGAGGTTTGGGTAAAAGGAGAAATTAACCCTGATACGGGAATGGTAATTGACCTAAAACTATTGAAGGTTTTGATTAAGGATGAAATTGAAGAACGATTTGATCATAAAAATCTGAATCTTGATACGGAAGAGTTTAAAACATTGAACCCAACAGCAGAAAATATTTGCCTTACGATATGGGAAATTTTGCGTCAAAAAATTGATATGGCCTTGGAACTTCGTGTAAGACTTTATGAAACTGAGCGCAATGTTGTAGAATGTGACGGCGTTTAATGCTAATCAAAGAATTTGTAATCTGACAATTTTAATATCGTCACCAAATTGGTTGCCGCATCTCTTGTAATAATCGCGTCGATCAGCAAATTGTCTTGAGAATATACAATTTGGTTTTCCGTCAAATAAGCATCTTTCTTATAATAATGTTGTGCCAAAACATTTGAATGCGCGTCATACTCATAAATCCATTTTGAGATATAGGTACTCACGATATGTTTTTCAATGATTTTTTCTTTTACGCGCCCCAATTCATCATAAACGTAAGTAGTATTTGTATAACTCGATCCCATTTTCATACGGGCCTCCTGCCGAATCAAATAACCATTCTCTTCATAGTAAAAAAACTCTTCTTGATAAACACGCCCAGCATTGTTGTAGTAGATTTTTTTATAATCTAGTCCTTCCATTTCTAAATACTCAAATTTTTCAATTGAAATACTGAAGCTTTTATCCAATTCGAAACTCGCTACATCTCCAACTTTGTTAAAGTCTCGTCTATACTCTCGTTCTAAAATACGCCCCCGTTCGTCATAACGATAGTGATAGGAATGAAAGCCATCATTATCGGATTTACGCAAAATACTTAACTGCCCTTGCTCATTATATTCGTAAATGCTAATTAAAGTGTCGCCATATTGGGTGCGGTAATCTTGAATGAGCTGACCCTTTGCATTAAATTCATAGTAATAAACGTCTTTCGATTTTCGAATAATGTCCAACGTTGCCTTGGTCGAATAATAGCCTTTAATGGTTTTGATCTTATTTCGTTGCACGAAGGATTCGTTAAAAAAAGGCACTTCGCCAAATGTTTTACCCTCAATATTATCCAACATCTGACCGTTGGCAGAAAGGAATGAAAAAAAACAAAAGAAATAGAATACTTTTATCATGACTACAAAAAAACTTGATTTTTATAAAATAATTGCATGAAAATTAATTTTTCGTCCACAATTAATTGATGAAAACATAACAAAATCCGAACCAAGTCCTTAATTTGGAATCAAATTTGATATTTTTGTGTCTATGAGTAGAAAGAGATTATTATTCCTATTGGTTTGTCTAACTTATGTTTCAGGTATTTATGCTGGAGCTGCTGAGGATACCCATTACAAAACGGAAAACGTAATTGTTTTAGTGATGGATGGACCGCGTTATAGCGAAACTTGGGGGGATTCTACACATCAATATATTCCAAGAATGGCCAATGACATGGCCCAACACGGCGTTATTTATACGGGTTTTAGAAATAATGGTCCAACTTATACCGCAGCTGGACATACTGCAATTACTACAGGAAAATATCAACGAATCGACAATACGGGTCGTCAATATCCAAAGCAGCCATCAATGTTTCAATATTGGCTAAAAGCAACGGGTAAAAAAAGAACTGCAGCTTATGTCATTTCGAGTAAAGATAAGTTGGCTTTATTGACCAATTGTAAAAATAAAAAATGGCGCGATCAATTTCGTCCTTATTCTGATTGTGGTGTAAATGGTTTTCAAACAGGTTATAGAACCGATTTAGAAACTTATGACAAAAGTATTGAGATCTTAAAAAAGGATGAACCGAATTTGGTTTTGATTAATTTTAGACAGCCTGACTCATGGGGACATGCGGGGAATTGGAAAAAGTATTTAGCTGGAATGAAAAGAACAGATGAATATATTTACAATGTATTCCGTTACATTCAATCAGATGAGAACTACAAGGGCAAGACGACCATATTTGTAACGAATGACCACGGTAGACATTTAGATGGAAGAAAAGATGGATTTATTTCGCATGGCGACAATTGTGAAGGATGCAGAAAGATCAATTGTTGGGCTTATGGACCAGATTTTAAACGCGGTGTTATTACAGATGTTTCGAGAGAATTAATTGACATTCCCGCAACCATTTCAGAATTATTAGGTTTCGAAATGGATAAAACGGACGGAGAGGTGATGAAGGAGCTTTTTATTAAATGCTAAAATTTGAATGATGCCCAAAACAACAGTTAAAATTATTGGATTCTTATTTTGTATTGTGCTTTTTGCCAATTGCAAAAAAGAAGGTTGCATTGATGAAACGGCATTAAACTATGACCCAAAAGCAAAAGTGAACGATTTTTCCTGTGTCTATGCGGGAGATCCATATATTGGAACATATGAAGTTACAGATTCGCTTTATATGCCAATGTTAACTGAAATTTCGACGGTTTATCAAAAAGTAAATATAGTTGGGACAGGTTCGGACACGCTTTACCTCACCCATTACCGCAATACTGATTATGACTTAATCATTGTGATGGGTGGAGATTCATTTACTGTTCCAGAGCAAGAAATTTGGGAAGATCAAAGTGTTTCTGGAAGTGGTTTCTATCGAAATGATTCCCTTTTTTATCTGATTAGCGGACCTGACTATGACAATAGAGGAAACGGTGGGAAATTTTGAATCAAATTCTATTAACCTGAATTTGATTACTCCTCCAAATAGATGCGCTGAACTCGTGACGAGATTCCGCTTATAATTTCATAAGGAATAGTTTCTAATAGTCGGCTCATTTCAAAAACGCTATTTTCTTCGCCAAATAACTCCACTTCATCTCCCACATGAATAGGATCATTCCCGATATCAATCATACAAGTATCCATGCAGACATTACTGATAATATTGTACTTTTTATCGCCAATTTGAACTGCCCAATTTCCGTTCCCAAGCCCTCTCCTTAAACCGTCGCTATAGCCAACAGGGATTATTCCAATAGTGGTATCCTTATCCGCAATAAAACTACGTCCGTAACCCACACTTTCTCCTGCCTTAATCTTTCTGATTTGCGAAACTTGCGAATTCAGAACCAAAACATTTTCAAATCCCAATTGTTTGTCGTCTTTCAGTAAGCCAAACAATCCAATCCCTAAACGGACCATATCAAAATGTGTTGCAGGATAGTTAAAAGCGCCCGCCGAATTGGCTAAATGTTGCGTAAATGAATAACCCAATTCTGCCTGCATTAATTCTGCAATATTTCTAAATTCTGCTATTTGATTTTGCGTATATTCTTCTTCATTCGTTATGTCAGCTACGGCAAGATGAGAAAAAACTGATCGCACATAAACTTCGGGTTGTGTATTGAGCATGGCCAACAATTCATTCAATTCAGCCTTGCGAAAACCTAAACGATTCATGCCTGTATCTAGCTTAATATGCACAGGGAAGTTAGCGCGGCGTTTTAAAATTAATTGATGAATGAATGCATTGAGCAAATCCAAGGAGTAGATACTTGGTTCCAAGTCAAAATCAATCATGTCTTCAAAAGCTGCCGGTTCTGGATTCATCACTAATATAGGTAGCGAAATGCCTCCTTTTCGCAAAGTCACACCTTCATCTGCATATGCTACGCCAAAATAGTTGACGTTTTCTTTCTCTAAAAATTTAGCTACTTCTAAAATTCCACCGCCGTATGATTGGGCTTTAACCATGGCCAAAATTTTAGTGGAAGTATCCAACTTTTCTCTAAAAAGATTCAAGTTGTTCCGCATTGCGGCCAAGTTCACTAAAAGGCGTGTAATGTGTTTTTTTTCTGTATAATGATTAACAACCGTTTCTAAATGGCAACTTCGCGCTCCAGTAAATAACACCGCTTGATTTTCAATTTGAAGTGGTCGTTCAAAAAAATCAGGAACTGTTTCGTACTGCTCAGCTATAAAATCAAATTGACTCGCAATGGCTTTTGGCCCAAAATAAACAACCGTGTCTATTTTAATTTGAGCAATAAATTTCTGCAAGGCATGCAAGAGGGTTGTTTCAGTATTAATGTGATCTGAATTTTCAGCCAAAAAAATGGTCCGCTTTTTACCTTCAGCATTCATATTTAAAAATTGCCCCGCAATTTCCAATGATTTTTCATCCAAATTATAAGCGTCATTAATCAGCAAATTATTGGCTTTACCGTTAATTCTTTCTAGGCGCATTGAAATTACCGGTAAATTCAATAGTCCTTCACGAATGCTTGTAATATCTAATCCAAAAGCGAGGGCTGCTAAACTTACTAAGGCAGCATTTGAAATTGCCCCTTTCCCTTGAAAAGGTGTTTTTAGAATTTCATTATTATTGTCCCAAATAAGACTAAATTCAGTATCGTTAGGTATTATTTCAACCTTTTGAAGAATAGATTCTTTTCGAATTTGAATCGAATCACCCCGTTTTTCTATCAAATGATTGACATGCTCAAAAAGCAAATATTTTTCCTTTTGCTTTAGCGCCTCAGGGTTATCACCAACAAAGCCACTATTGTGCGCATCACCAATTCCCGTAAAAATTCCAGTAGTTGGCTGAATCATTTTTTCAAGCGCTTCCATTTCACCACTTTTTGAAATCCCTGCTTCAAAAATCCCCAATTCATCCGTTTCATCCATTTCTAAAACAGACAATGCTACCCCAATTTGGCTATTATAACTTTTGGGGCTACGCACAATTTTAAACGTGTCCTTTAAAAGATGATACAACCATTCTTTAACAGTAGTTTTACCATTACTGCCAGTAATTCCGATAACAGGAATGTCAAATTTTGATCGGTGATGAGCTGCAATTTCTTGTAAGGCCAGCACGGCGTTTTTTACAATAATTTGGTTAATTTCTGGATTGTCAAGGCGCGATTCAGCTAAAGCAACCTGACCTTTTTTTTGAATAAAATCATTTATATAGGCCGCTCCACTTGTTTTGTTTCCTTTCAGAATTACAAATAAGGTGTGTTGCGAAATTGACGGCGATCTGCTGTCAATAACAATGTTTTGAATTTTAGTGGTCTGAAAACCTTGACTCGATTCAATAAAATCCGCATTAGTTATTGAACGGATTGTCTTTATTGAAAGATTTAAATTCACCCTTCCTTTAGTTCATTATAACAACTGCGGCAAAGAGGTACATATTTATCTTTTTCTCCTAAAACTACAACACCGCTATCTTTAGACACGCGGTGAGAATGGCGTGCTCTGCCTGAACAAAAAGTACAAACCGAATTTAATTTTACAACTTCATCAGCCATTGTTAACAGTTCGGGCATTGAACCAAACGGTGCAGCTTGATAATCCATATCCAAGCCAGCCATTACAACAGACTTACCTTGTCCTGCAATAATATTACATACACCGACAATAGAGGGATCGAAAAACTGAACTTCATCAATTGCAACAACATCTGCATTATGGAATAGATCCAAAATATCTGCTGGTTTAGTCACGTTTATAGCTTCGTTTTCATCTTTATCATGAGAAACAATTGCCTCCTCGGCATAACGGTTGTCCAGTTTTGGCTTAAACACCACCACTTTTTTACCATCTGCTTGATAAGCAGCTATTGTTTTAATCAGCGTCTTTGTTTTCCCAGAAAACATTGGTCCGCATATTACTTTGATCTTAGCGTTAGACACTCTAGGACTGAAGGAGAAATGTCCAGAGATGTTAACATCATGTTTTTGAGAAATTTTCAATTTGATAGTGTTTTGCTATCAAATATAACTTTAATTTTATCCGAACGTTGAAATTGTGAATAAGTAATAGAAAATGGGTAAAACATCTTATAAAAACACCGAAGAATTAATTAAGGAAATAGCAGAAAACGTTGCTGCACTTCAAAAAGGCGAGCTAGGGCTAAACAAGCTTAATGATCTGGTAGATAGCGGAAAAGACCTGTTTGAACAGCTCGTTATTTTACGTTATAAGGCTTTTGACAAGTACGGAACACCTGAAAAAGCAGTTTCAGAGAAAATTGTTAAAACTGAAGCCGTCGTCGAAGAAGTTGCGGAGAAAAAAGAAGCGGAAGAGGTGGATGAAGAAAAACCTTTTGATTTTACAGGGTTTTCAAGTGAAAAAAAGGAAGAGGAACAACCGAGCTTTGATTTTACGTTGGATGAAGAACAACCTGAAGTAACAGAACCAGTTGAAAAGGAAATTGAGGATGAAGCAAATGATTTCGAAGAAAAAATTGCTGAAAGTGTTCAAGCTGATGAAGATTATGATGATGGTGCAAGCAGTAATTCACTTAACGAGAGTTTAAAACAAGATGAGCTTTCATTAAGAAAAAGATTGCAAAACTCGCCTGTTTCCGATATTAAAACGCATATAAGTATTGCCAAAAAATTTGAATATATTTCAATTATGTTCGAGGGTAATTCTGACGAATATGATGAGGCAATTGACTTTTTGAATACTTGTGCCACTGGCAAGGATGCTAGATTAAAATTGAACGAATTAACTACTAACCATTCTTGGGATTTAGAAAATAAATCAATCATTAATTTTATTGAGTTAGTGGAAAGACGTTATCTTTAAAAAAAGAGAACTGAATGAAAAAGCTGCTATTTTGTATTGGGTTGAACACTTTCTTAATGAGTGTTTCATTTGCACAACAAGCCTACGCCAAAGTTATTATTGATTCATTGTGCAGCGAACATTATGACGGACGCGGTTATGTCAACCAAGGCGACAATAGAGCGGCTGATTTTATTATTCGCGAATTAGAAACAATTGGTGTTACACCTTTCAAAAAAAGACCCTTTGCTCAGCCGTATCGTCTCAATGTGAATACATTTCCATATCCTATTGAAGTAATCTTAGGAAATGATACGCTTGTGCCTGGAGCAGATTATTTAATCAACCCCTCTTCTGGAAGTGCACAAGGTGAATTTGAATTGGTTGAAATAAACAGTGAAAATTTGCAGTCTAAATTTAACGGAGTAGCTGATTTAAGTCTACAGTCAACCACACAAAAAATATTCGCTTTTAACTTTACAGATATTAAAGACTCCAAAAAGCGAAACAAGATAAAGGCCTTTGCCTACAAAGCCATGAATTATTTCCCTGTCATTTGGGTTGAACAAAACAAACAAATGTATAGCGTTGGTAGGCGTGAATTTAATTATCCTCTCATTTCAATTGATTCGGCCAATTATTTTGCGGCCTCAACCGTAAAATTAAAGATTAACAATGCCTATAAACCACAATATTTAACTAAAAATGTAATTGGCTTTATCCCTGGAAAGAAAAAAAGAAAATATATCGTGCTTTCCGCGCATTATGACCATCTGGGACGCATGGGAACCGAAGCTATGTTTCCTGGTGCTAATGATAATGCCAGTGGTGTTGCAATGCTGCTTTCTATGGCAAAACATTTCATGGCAAACCGGCCTGAATATTCAATTGTGCTTTGTTTCTTTAGTGGCGAAGAAGCTGGGTTAGAAGGTTCAAAATACTTTGTTCAACATCCCTATATCAAACTCAAAAAAATTCAATTTGTTTTAAACGTTGATATTATGGGAGGTGCCGGGGATGGAATCACCTTAGTAAATGGCACTGAACACGAGGATGCCTTTAATACAATGGTCGAAATTAATTCAGAAAAAAAATATCTGGAACGCATCAAAAAAAGAGGCCCCACAGCCAATTCTGATCACTACTTCTTTTCACAATCTGGCATTCCTGCATTCTTCATTTATTCAATGGGTTCGGTTAGAAATTATCATGACATTTATGATACCGCGGAAAATACGCCATTGAATAAATTTGATGAAGTTCAAGCATTGCTAATCGACTTTATAAAGACGCTGTAATTTTAACAATAATTAATTTTCTTGTTAAAAATTTACAAGTTGGAGTATCTTCATTTCGTCAAAGTAAATTGAATTTTACCCTTCTTGAATTTAATTGGAATTATTCTGAATCAATTTATCGCCCCGCAACCGCTTATCATTACTAGGTTTTTATACTTAATTTAACCTTGTTTCTCCTTCACCCTCAATCGTTTAATTTGGCCTCTTATCTTATCCTCACTTTAACTAATGAATGTCATTGGAGACTATTTTCATTTTTTTTCCGTAAATTTCATAAAAATTTTTCCAATAAAGTTATGAAACAATACTACAATTTAAGGAGAAGTATTTTCGCGTCACTTGCCCTGTTTGGGTTAAGCTTGATAGCGAATACTGCTCAAGCTCAGCTGTACTCATTCAGCTCGCATACGTTTACCAATGCAGGTGCAGATGGTAGAACAGGACCATTTTTAGCCGACTGTGTGGCAGACTACACTGGTGGAGGAGCTGCATGGGCAAGTAATCCTGCATTTTTCAATATGGGAGATCAAGGAATTCAAATCTGGACAGTTCCTCTATCTGCCGATTATGAATTCGAAGTTGGTGGTGCTCAAGGTGGATACCATGCTTATACAGTTGACTCTGAAGATGGTGGACTAGGAGCTGTATTAACAGGAACCCATGCACTTATCGAAGGAGATTTCATTTACATTGTCGTAGGACAAATGGGTGACCCATCTCAAACTGGCGGTGGTGGTGCCGAAGATAACGCAGCACCTGGTGGTGGTGGTGGAACATTCGTTTATTTCGACGGTGCTCCAGAACCATTAATGGCTGCAGGTGGTGGCGGTGCAGGGGCTAGCCCCGGAGGTTATGCTCCAAAAGCTGCTACTACAGCAACAAACGGACAAAATACACAAGGTCTTTCTAACGGAGGAATCGGTGGAAACGGCGGAAGAAACAACAACGGTGGTTGTAGTTGGTGGGCCGGAGCAGGTACTGGTTGGATGACTAACGGTACTGGTGGAAATAAAGGTACATTATATGATTATACCCCAGGTGGTAACGGTGCGCAAGGTGGTCGTAGACCAGCTGAAGGTGCTCTTGGAGGAATTCGTTGGAATGACGGATCTGATGAAGGTGGTGACGGTGGATTTGGCGGCGGCGGCGGCGGCGGTTCTGATAATATGAATGGCGGCGGCGGCGGCGGATATTCTGGCGGCGGTGGCGGTCGTGGATGTGAAATCAACCCAGGCGGTGGTGGATCATTCAACGGCGGAATCGACCAAGTGAATGTTGTGTCAAATGAAGGTCATGGTTATGTAACTGTAACTTTATTATGTAACCCTTTAGTATTAGATATTCCAGTAACAGGTGTTTGTGATGGTGAGGAGTTATATCTTTCAGCTACATCTGCTACAGGTGGAACTGTGACTTGGTCTGGTGGTGTAACTGATGGAGATGATTTCACTCCTCCTCCAGGAACAACTACTACTTATACTGCAACAAGTACCTCTCCTGATGATTGTCCTTTCTCTATTGAAATTCATTCTTCTCCAATTCCAGATATTACTGGAACGGCGACTCCTCCTTCTGCTTGTGAAGGTGCATATATTACATTAACTGGTGCTGGTGGTTTAGCTATGGATGGCGAAGACACTCCTTATTCATGGACAGGTACTGGAGATGTTACACCTGAAGATGGTGTTGGATTCCCTGCTGAAGATGGAACAGTTACTTATACTTTGATTGGAACTTACTTAGGGTGTGAAGGACCTTCTGTTGATATTATTTTAGATGCTGCTCCGCAACCAGATGTTTCTGGTGTTGCTGATCCTGAGCAACTTTGTTTAGGTGATTCTTACACGTTAACTGGCGCTAGTGATTTTGCATCTTCTTATGATTGGGGTGGTGGAATACCTGATGGTGGAACAGTAACACCTGCTTCTGCTGGAACGTTCATTCACTTTGTAGTTGGTTTTTCTGATGAAGGCTGTTCGGATACTGCATTTGTAACTGTAATTGTAAATGAAAATCCAATTGTGGACGGTGGTTCTGATGTTACAATATGTGAAGGTGATGAAATTATTTTAGCAGGTTCAGGTGCATTAAGTTACACTTGGGATCCAACTGCTACTGATGGTGTATCATTTGCTCCACCAGCAGGAATCACAACTTATACTGTTACTGGAACAGACGCAAATGATTGTTCTGATGATGATGACGTAGTAGTAACGGTAATTGAATTACCTTATGTTGCTAGTGCAATTGTTGTAGATGAGTACTATGGTTATGACGGTTCAATTGATATCACCGCTGCAGGTGGATCAGGTGATTATATCTTCTCTTGGTCTCACGGACCGACTACTGAAGATGTAACTGGATTAACTTCTGGTGTTATTTACACAGTTTCAATTGATGATATTACTATCGATCCAGGAATGTGCACTGCTACTCAATCTTATACTTTAGCTAGATTCATTGGATTGGATGGCGAATCAATTTCTCAATTGTCTGCTTATCCTAACCCAACTAACGATCAGTTAACTGTTACTTATAACGGTAAATTCAACTACGAAGTAACTACTCTATTAGGAGAAGTTGTAGCTGTTGGAAATGCCGTTGATCAAGAACAATTATCTATGAAAGATTTAGCTGACGGTACTTATATCGTGAAAGTAACAGCTGGAGATGATATCAGTTATGTTCAAGTTGTAAAACAATAATTATTAACTCCTTTATTGGAGCTTAAAATATTAAAGGGTCGTCAGCCACAGGCTGACGGCCCTTTTTTTGTGTTTAATATTCTCATTTAATCATTCCTTTCTTTAAATATGAACTGAACACATTGAAATTGTCTAGTAAAGAAGAAATTGCAATATTTTTTCCTTAAATTCGTGCAAATGAATTTATACTAATGATATGAAACAAAACTACAATTTAAAGAGAAGTATTTTCGCGTCGCTTGCCCTGTGTGGGTTAAGTTTGATTGCGAATACGGCTCAAGCGCAGCTGTATCCATACAGTGTGCATACTTTTACCAATGCAAGTGCAGAGGGAAGGACGGGGCCATTCTTAGTTGACTGTGTAGCAGAATATACTGGTGGTGGAGCTGCATGGGCAGGAGATCTACTATATTTAAATATGTCAACCCAAGGTATTCAAGAATGGACAGTACCTGCAACGGGTGATTATAGAATAACTTCTGCTGGTGCACAAGGTGGTAACGATACGTACACTTCAAATTCAGAAGATGGCGGCTTAGGTACTATTATGGAAGGAACCTTTGCATTAACTGAAGGTGATATTCTATATATCATGGTTGGTCAACAAGGAGAAAACACATCAGTAAGTTATGCTGATAATGCTGCTCCTGGTGGTGGTGGTGGAACCTTTGTTTGGGATCCAGACGATACATCATTGCCAATAATGGCTAGTGGAGGCGGTGGTGCCGGAAGTGGATATGGCTATGCAGGTAGAAGTTCTACAGATGCAGAAGACGGAAACAACTCTGTGTCATCATCAAATGGTGGAATTGGCGGAAACGGTGGAAGATCTAATTCTGGCGGTTCAAGTTATTGGGCAGGCGGCGGAGCTGGCTGGCTAACAAACGGTACAGCTGGTAACCAACCTACGAATTATCTTTACTCTGGTGGAGGTTTATACGGAAGAGCTGATGGAGGTCGTAGACCTTTAGAAGGCGGTCTTGGAGGAATTCGTTATAATGACGGATCTGATGAAGGCGGAGACGGTGGATTCGGCGGCGGCGGCGGCGGCGGTTCAGACAACATGGGCTCTGGCGGCGGCGGCGGATATTCTGGCGGTGGCGGAGAAAAGGGCTACAGATACTCTGGCGGAGGCGGTGGTTCTTATAATTCAGGAACTGATCAACTTAATACAGCTGCAATTAATGAAGGACATGGTTATGTAATTATCGAACTTCTTTGTAACCCCTTAGAAACTGCAATTCCAGTAATTGGTGTTTGTATTGACGACTTATTGACTCTTGATGCAACATCTGTTACAGGTGGAACCATTACTTGGTCTGGTGGTGTTGACAATGGTGTTCCATTTGCTCCACCTTTGGGCGTTACATCATACGAAGCATATAGTACTAGTGGAGATGATTGTGCTTTCTCTATTGATATTTACGCTTCTGAAGTACCAACAATAACTGCAAGTTCTAGTGATCCATCTGCCTGTGAAGGTGCTCTGCTTACTGTATGGGGTGAAGGTGGTTTAGGATTTGATGAAGATGATGTTCCTTATACATGGACTGGTACAGGAGATCTTGACCCAACAGATAGTCTTGCTTTCCCTGCTGAAGATGGTACCGTTACATATACTGTAATTGGAACATATTTAGGATGTGAAGGTCCTGCTGCTGAGGTTATTTTGGTTGGCGCACCACAACCGGATGTTTCTGGTGTTGCTGAGCCTGATCAAGTTTGTTTAGGTGATACATATACATTGACTGGTGAAAGTGATTTTGCAACTTCGTATGATTGGGGTGGCGGAACGCCTGATGGTGGAACTATAACACCTGCTTCTGCTGGAACATTCATCCACTTTGTTGTAGGTGTATCTGATGCTGGTTGTACTGATACTGCATTTGTAACTGTAAATGTAAATGAAAATCCAATTGTTGACGGTGGTGATGATGTTACTTTATGTGAAGGTGACGAAATTACTTTAGAAGGTTCTGGTGCAATGGATTATGATTGGGATCCAACTGCAACTGATGGTGTAGCATTTGCTCCACCAGCAGGAATCACAACTTATACTGTAACTGGTAGTGATATTAACGGATGTACTGATGATGATGATGTAGTAGTAACGGTAATTGAGTTACCTTATGTTGCTAGTGCAATTGTTGTAGATGAGTATTATGGTTATGATGGTTCAATTGATATCACCGCTGCAGGTGGATCAGGTGATTATATCTTCTCTTGGTCTCACGGACCTCTTACTGAAGATGTAACTGGATTAACTTCTGGTGTAATTTACACAGTTTCAATTGATGATATTACTATCGATCCAGGAATGTGTACTGCTACTGAATCATATACTTTAGTAAGATTCATTGGATTGGATGGCGAATCAATTTCTCAATTGTCTGCTTATCCTAACCCAACTAACGATCAGTTAACTGTTACTTATAACGGCGAATTCAACTATGAAGTAACTACTTTATTAGGACAAGTTGTTGCTACTGGTAAGGCTGTTGATCAAGAACAATTATCTATGAAAAATTTAGCTGACGGTACTTATATCGTGAAAGTAACAGCTGGAAATGACATCAGTTATGTTCAAGTTGTAAAACAATAATTATTAACTCCTTTATTGGAGCTTAAAATATTAAAGGGTCATCCGCATAAAGCGGATGGCTCTTTTTTTTGTTTATACAATTTCCTGTCACTTAGATACAGCACCGGAAAACAATACCGAATATTTGCGTAATCGAAGGTTTAGTACCGTCACTCAACCTTTCCATAATTCTTTCCATTATTCCTTTTTATCCGTCGATAAATGTCCTTTTGAATCCTTATCTTTGTTTCACTCATTACAAAGAATAATGCTATGATTGGAAAATTAGAAAAACAACTGCAAGACGAACTCGCTGAAATTCGTAACGCTGGACTATATAAAGAAGAAAGAATTATCATCTCTCCACAAGGAGCAGAAGTAACTGTTGATTCAGGTGATGACGTAATCATCATGTGTGCCAATAATTATTTAGGTTTATCTTCTCACCCAGCCGTAATTGAAGGAGCTAAAAAGGCATTGGACTCTCATGGCTTTGGAATGTCATCTGTTCGCTTTATTTGTGGAACACAAGACATACACAAAACACTAGAACAAAAGATATCCGACTTTTTGGGGATGGAAGACACCATTTTGTATGCCGCTGCATTTGATGCAAACGGAGGTGTTTTCGAACCGCTTTTCTCAAAGGAGGATGCCATTATATCAGATGAATTAAATCATGCTTCAATTATTGATGGTGTGCGTTTATGCAAAGCCGCGAGGTATCGCTATAAAAATTCGGACATGGCAGATTTGGAGGCACAATTAATAGCTGCACAAGAACACCGCAACCGTATTATTGTTACTGATGGTGTGTTTTCAATGGACGGCTATATCGCCAAACTGGATAAAATCTGTGATTTAGCTGAAAAATATGATGCCCTAGTTATGGTGGATGATTGTCACGCAACCGGGTTTATTGGTAAAACTGGCCGCGGAACACACGAACATAATGGCGTTATGGGACGTGTAGATATTATTACCGGAACTTTAGGCAAAGCACTTGGCGGAGCAATGGGCGGTTTTACATCTGCCAAAAAAGAAGTTGTGGACATGTTAAGACAACGTTCTCGTCCTTACTTATTTTCGAATTCATTAGCGCCAAATATTGTTGGTGCTTCTATTGCCGTATTTGATTTATTAAGCGGATCTACTGAACTAAGAGACAAACTAGAAGAAAACGCAGCTTACTTCAAAGCAGGAGTTATAAAAGCGGGCTTGGATGTACGTGAAGGTAATTCGCCAATCGTACCTGTAATGTTATATGATGCTAAAATTGCGCAAGAATTTGCAAGCAAGTTACTGGACGAAGGCATTTATGCAATCGGTTTCTTTTATCCTGTAGTACCTAAAGACTTAGCGCGAATTCGTGTTCAACTTTCGGCGGCACACACTACTGAACAATTAGACAAGGCCATTGCTGCTTTTGAAAAAGTTGGTAAGGAATTGGGCGTAATCAAATAATTGACTGATGCGCTTTTTACTAGTTTTTATCTGCTTGTCCCTACTTGTCAGTTGCCAAGGAGATTCTGAAATCAACGACGAAGTAACCGGTACTGTAATGGAATTTGAACCGAGCCAATTGGAATTGGATGAAATTGCATTGGATGAACAACCACAAACCGTACAGGACTTTTTTGCTGTAGATAATGGCTTAATTGGAGAAGATTTTTGTTATAATTATTCTTCAATCAGCCAATTAATTTTATTCGGAAACGACACAACCGAAGAATGGAAAATGTTTGAAGTAAGTGATAATTACTTAACGGCTTATCATAAAGAATGTGGTGTGTTATTAGAGTTTATGACCTTTGAATTGGCTGGTGAAAAAAAAGCTTTTCTAAGTCAAATGACGAAAAACAACCAACAGTTTGACTACCTCAAATGGAATTCAAAAACGGAACGTTGGAATAAAATGAATCGCTATCCACGGCCAGAAATGAGTGATTATTTCAATATTTTGGATTCTGAAGGCGCCGAATTAGTGAATGAATACGGGTCGGACATTATTTATATAAACCCAAAATCTAAAAGTGTCACTTATGAATTTTCTGAACGGGCTATGTTACTGAGCATGGGCGAAAAACAACAATTAGAGTTCAATGAAAAGCCTGATTATCGTTATGAATTGGAAACTACTGAAGACCAATTAACTTTAACTCGTATTCCAGTTTATAAAGAGAAGCTATTGAATCAGTCATTTCTTATTGCTTATGGAAATTTGGATAATCCACCCAAAGCTCTATTGAAGAATAGCGAAACAATAATAGCCGAATTATCCATTGATAATTTACAATTTGAACTGGTTAATTATGATGCAATAAGTAATGAAACAACTAATTTTAAAGTTGCTTTAGCTTCAGACACATTAGATTTAAGTGCAATAGAACAAGTCAACCCGGAAGGTGGTTATTGGTTTTATGAGAAAGGAAAGGCCCCGCTCGTTATATCTCACTACGAATCCTTAGAAATAATTATTCAACGTGCTAAGGCTTATTTCGAAGCAGACGCCGAATAAGTTCGACTCAATTATTCAGAACAAAACATTGCTTTAAATTGTTGTTAAGAAAAAACACGATAAATTAGTAGTATGATAATTTTCATTTTCGTCGTGCTGGCATTTGTTTTTATGGAATTTATGGCTTGGTTTACCCATAAATTCATCATGCACGGCTTTTTATGGAACTTACACGAAGATCATCATCAACCGCGCGGTAAGTTTTTTCAAAAAAATGATTTATTCTTTTTGATTTTTGCTATTCCATCCTGGTTAAATATCATGTTTGGTTTTATCTATCAAAATGATATTATGATTGGAATTGGCTTTGGCATTGCGGTCTATGGATTGGCTTATTTTTTAGTACATGACATTCTAATTCACCGCAGAAAAAAGTGGCTTGACAAAACTGATAATCGTTATTTCAGAGCTGTGCGTAAGGCACATAAAGTGCATCACAAAAATCAATATAAAGAAAAGGGTGCTTGTTTTGGAATGTTGTTATTTCCGTTTAAGTATTATTGAGTATTAGTACTCGGTACTAACAGCGCAGCGGTCTAAGTACTAAATCCTACAAATCTATTTCTGCTTTTGAGCGAACCCTATTTTGAAGCCAACAATAGGTGTTGGGTAAGTTAAATTGTGATTATTGCTTAAGTTCCAAACACCACCGCGATCGGTAAAATTGCCACCAGCAGGAATTTCAGAATTACTTCTCACTTGCACGGCTCTTATACTTAATCCAGCATAAAAATCTAACACTAAACCGCCCTTTTTAATTTTTTGAAACCCAAACTTAAGATCCAAATTGGTGTTTAAGCGATTAAAGAGCATTGGTGTCTCTTGGAAATAAGCAAAGTCTGTTCCTCCCCATTGCGTTTGAAATGGTTCCATTCCAATTGCAACTTCATCTCTAATAATAATATGTCTCACAGACATCCCAACTGCTAAATAACGATTTGTTTTAATAGGCATGTAAAAACGCCCTTCTGCCCTCAACTTATAACCACCCATTCTGTCATAACCGCCAATTTCGTCGTTGGCCATAAACTGAAAAAAGGTTGGAACAAGACCCACACCTACCTGAACAGCAAATATTTCGTTCACTTTTACTTCAACATCAGTTCCGAATGTTGGTACAGCAGAAAAAATATCTAATGGACTAAATTTCCAATATTTTTGAGCCGTTTTTAAAGACCAGGGTTCTTCTGGTGTTGAAGTTGTTGAATCTGTCAATTGTGCATTTACGGCACAAAAGCAAAAAACAAGAAATGTACTGAGCAAATATCGCATGACAATGGTATGTAAGTTGGAAAAAAAGAGGAGACGACTTGCGCCTCCTCATGAATTTTATTATTGTACGCTAATGAATGATCTTTCAACCAATTCAAGCGGATTTGTTGAATCAAACTGGTAAACACCTTGGCGTGTTAATACTACCAAAAGATTTTCGGCTGCAGGAATGACATCAATCGCCTCAATATCTTCTTTATGCATTACCATTACAACATTTTCTATATCTGAAATGTCATATACTTTTAATCCAGCATAGCCATCACATACATAAACTAAGTTTTCGTTTTCTGCAACAAAACCTACACCGTAAGGATTAATTAAATCTTCTGAACGCAATAACATAGGATTTTCTAAATCTGAAATGTCAATAATATCCAATTGATTTAAGTTTCCATTGCAAGGCGTTCCACCTCTTAAGGTCGCAACAGCATAATGATCATTTGCTACAACAGGATCACAACTTGTTACGTGATCAATTTCAGAAACTGGTTCTGGACTTCTTGGATTTGATACATCATAAATTCGAACGCCATTTTGAGTTCCAATAAATAAATGATCGTTTTGCGGATAAATCGTTTCAATACCCACACCCAAATTGATGTTTTCTAATAATTCAGGATTCGCTGGATCTGAAATATGGAATACTTTTAATGATTTATAATCTACCGTATAAAGGTAATTGTCAATTATCGTGAATTGCGCCATTGAACCGCCTAATCCACTTCCAGTAATTTGATTTTTTGTGTCAAAATCACCGTCGAGCGTATCGCTTTTCTCGCAACTCATAACCGCAGCGCTGCAAAGTGCCGCAAACATATATATTTTTAAATTTTTCATTTGTCTAATTTTTTATTTTCTACTGTTCTTAAAATTTGATCGATTTTAATTGCAGTATTATTTGAAACATTTAGGATCGGTCAATTCTGTTTTTTCCCATCCAACAACTAAACCTTTGTCAGGATCAACACATTCGAATGCACCAAATTCATCTGGAAATTGTTGTATTGGAAATACACCTTGAATTCTATTCTTATATTCTGGAACTGCAGGATTAGAAATATCAATAATGATCATATCTGTTACATTGTCTGCATAAAGCATATCGTTGCTCACAGAAAAATCCATGTTGCCAGGAATAGCGATAAAAGAAACTTCTACTGGGCTACTTGTATTGCTATTATCGTAAATGTGAATTCCTTTTGCTTGATCATTTACCAAGAGGTAATTTTCGTATAAATAAATCCTTCCTGGATTCTCTAATGCTTCACTTGGTCTCACATCAATACTTTCCAAATCTTGCGCAGTCGCATAAATTGGTTTGTACCCTTCAACGACTTCTGTGTTCTTGCTTTTTCCACAAGAAACTGCAAGCAGCACTGAAAAAGCCAAGGCCGTAGTTTTAATTGCTGTTTTCATAATTTTTATAAATTAGATTAATAATATCACGTGTTTTGTTATAATACAACGCGGAATTTCTCTTTTAATTATCTCATTTCAAAAACAGTTAAAAAGTCGAAATTCATGCTTAAGTCGTGTTGTTTATTCATACCCCCTACTCTGAGGTCAGTTTTGTGTGTGAGTTTTTGGTAAGAGGATGAAAATCGTGCTGAATAAATTGGCTCAATTGTACATGTACGTTGGGAAAACTTAAAATTTTGCCAATTCATTAATTGAGAAAATATTTACTCAACCACCAACTTAAATTGCCCACGCTCTACTTCCGTCAACACATCCACAAAATAAACTCCACGTTCAACAGCTAATTCAATTGCGTGTAGTCCTCCATTTAGGTTGTTCGCAGCATAAACCAAATCACCAGAAATCGAATAAATGTGAATTGAAACGTCATGTAATTTACCTAAATCAATATTAAATTGACCATTACTTGGGTTTGGATAAACCCTAACTTGGTTTATAAGCGCGCTTTCGTTAATTCCGACTCCATCAATGGCCACACACGCAGAAGTGTCTGTGCAATCATCAATAGTGACTTTAACGGCATAATCGCCATCATCAACAGGTGTATAACTTACACTTGTTTCGCCGCTAATTTCTGAATATGCATCATTACAATCAAGCCATTGGTAGGTTGCGCCTGCAGCATTGGATGTGATTACGCCTCCTACGGCGGTTGTTGTTATATCAACTGGGGTAATGGTTAAATCAAGCGTGACAATGCTATCGCAGCCATCAATATTCAATAAGGTTTGCGTGGCGGAATTGTTGTCTTCATAATAGGTTGTACCGTTAGACCAAGTGTATGAGATACAGGATGAGATTTCATCAGTTACGGTGTTGGGTGAACAAGCGTTTAGTTTTAGGACGAAGATGTCACGGCTGCCTTCGGATTCTAGATTGTATTCAGCGGCGCCTGGGTTAAAGTCGACTGTTTCGTTAAATGTGCCAGAAAGGAGGATGTCATTCTCTATCGAAATAGCTAGTGCCTTTCCAACATTACTGCCGCTTCCTCCAAAAGCTTTAGCCCATATGAACTCTCCATCTTGATCTAATTTCTGAATAAATATATCTCCAGAACCTACTGACGTCAAATTGAAAGTACCTGCATTTGGATTAAAATCCACAGTTTCCTGAAAATCACCCGTAATAAATATATTATTTTCTGTATCTATTTCTATTGAATTACCTAAATCCCCTGAGATTCCACCGGCAGATTTTGCCCACATAAAATTTCCATCAGCATCTAACTTTTGAACATATGTATCAGTAGAGCCATTTGATGTTAAATTCGAAATTGCAACTCCTGGATCAAAGTCAACCGTATTAATAAAATAACCAGTAGAATAGATATTACCCTCAGAATCCATAATTGTAGAATTAACCCCATCTTGGCTTGAACCACCAATTTGCGCACCCCAAACAAAATCTCCATCTGAATTTAACTTTTCAATGAATCCATCAAATAAGCCAGAGGAGCTCAATATATAAGTCTCTAATTCTGGATTTAAATCAATTTCTCCTTCAAATGACCCGGAAATAAAAACATTATAATCTTCGTCAACATTAATTGAAGTAACTTTATCTTCCGATTCTCCTCCAACAGATTTTGCCCAAATAAAATTGCCTTCTGAATCCAGTTTTTGAATGAAAACATCCTCTTCTCCCATTGAAGTGATATCAAAAACGTCATCTCCCGGGTCAAAATCCACTGTGCCTTGATAACTGCCAGCAGTATAAATATTACCCACGTCATCAACGGTAATTGTCATTCCAATATCAAGTAGAGCATCTCCAAATGCTCGCGCCCATATAAAATTTCCATCCATGTCAATTTTCAAAACATAACTATCGCCATCAGTCTCGGCCATTAATTCATAAACATCTGGCCCCGGATTAAAGTCAACTGTACCGCCAAATCGACCAGTGACATATATAAAACTGTCATCACATTCAATCGAGCCTCCAACGTCACTATTCGGCCCGCCGATAGAAATACACCATTCAAAGCTCCCAGATTCATTTAGTTTAAGAATGTAAATATCAGAACCGTCAGGTGTTAGTTCATAAAGATCAATGCCAGGGTCAAAATCCAATGTATTAGAATAGAATCCGGTTAAATAAGTATTACCATCATTATCTATCGTTATATTACTTACCCTATCAATATCTGGCGATCCAATTGACCCAGCCCAATCGAATGCCGCTTCTTGCCCAAAAGAAATACTTGTAAAAAATAAAACGACAACAATTGAAAGTATGCTTCTCATACCAGAAGGTTATTTTCAATACCCTGCATTTTAAACTTAAAATGAGTGTATTGGGTTAATTACTATATAACTAAGGTACGAAATAAAAAACTACTTATCCTCAATATTATCAAAAGACAAATTACTGCTTCCTTCTCCGCGACCAGTAGTTTTTCTACGCCCCATCCAAGTAACAACGGTTCCATCTTCGGTTCTGGTGCGTTGCCAAGTTCGTTTGACAATTGCACCAGCACGTGGCACTTCATCTTCATGAATAAAATATGGGCTCCATATTCCATCAAGGAAATTAGCCTTTAAGAGATTTGTTCTTGGTCGAATTCGTTCGGCAGGAAAACCTTCTATATAACGTGGTAAGGCTCCTCGTTGCAACTGAATTTGACGACTATCTGGAGTTTCTTCCAATTTTGCTGGAATAAACGGAATCCAATTTTCAGGAACAGTATTTGATACTTTATATTTAATTACCGCCTCGTTGTCAGTTGGAGGAGTGTCATCAGGAATAGCTAAGAGCTGTAAGAAATCAACATGTTTAAGTGCAGTTTCGTAGCCATTAATTCCGCCGCCTAAGCCATTTGGAATTGTTTTTTCTATTCCCCAAACCATATTGGCCATTTCATCTCGAATGAAATTCACTTCTTCAACCGGAGCGCTCTCAAATACTTGTTCTGCTACTGGAGGAATGAACAGGCGTGTATCAGCAGTAGCATCTCCTGTTGAGCTTAATCCAAAGAAAGACCAGCGGTTCCAATCATCATCAACACCATCTGTTCCATTAGCTGACTCAACTAATGTCCGTTGTCCGAAACAGTCAGTAACGACAATTTCTTGTATTTCGCAAATGGTTCCGGCTTCAACCGTGTGTGGAAAAATCATCCAATCGTTACTATAGATCAAACCAAACTCTGAAAATATGATTTTTGCGGTGTCTGAAGTTGAAGGATTCACATCACCTAAATCTACTTTCCGATCTTCCATTTCCCACCAGCGCGGATTTGGCATTCCAGTAAATTTGACTGGAGCTGGAATTACTGTAAAGGAAGCCTCTTCAATTAAATCCGGATCAGCAACATCCAAAAATAGATCCGTCTCTTTATCAAAATCAAATGCATACCAATCTAAACTTCCATGATAATATTCATCTGAAACTAATACATTTGGTAAGTCTCCAACTGAGTGCATTGCTCCTATGGAAAATTGATATTCCAATTGGCTAGAGTTCCAAGCTGAATTACTAGACGAATTGGGCTGTGCATAATTTCTATTAAACCAATCTATGAATTGAGATTTAGCAGAGGTGATAATAGTCAATACGCTCGTCTCTATTACAGGGTCTGCGCTAACTTCAGCAGCTATAAATGCGGCAGGGTCATTTCCAATTTCAGACAACCATAAATAAAACTCATATCCGTCGAAAGCACGACCATCCGTATGTGCCGCTGTTGCATGCCATAATTCGGGATTACTGTAAAACGCCGAATTGGATGGGTCCGCATTATCAGGCAAAGTAAAGTTGAGATTTAAACCATCTGGACCATCTGTTTTTCGAAATTCATCAATAACTATATCTATGATTATTTGTTGGGCTACTGCTGGCAATGGTATTTCTTTTTTAATTCTTTTACTCACCAAACGCTCCCAGTAGCGACTCATTTCCAAGCGCATCAAAAAATCAAATTCAATTATTTCCTTTTCAACATTCGCTTCAAGCGGAATATTAGTCGTTAAATCATCAATATCGTCTGTTGTTTCAGCAATACCCATTACAATTTTATCCAGCTTACTCTTTTTGATGTTTACTTTTGAGAAAATTGCTGAGCCTGTATCTTCAGCTTGAAATTCTCCAAACTGCCATTGGCGTGTCATCATCCATAAAGCATCTCGAACTTCCGCTCGCAATGTGCGATCAAAATCTTCAGTTCTTGGTCTTGGCTCAAGACGGTTCCATGTAATTATTCCTGGTGTTGTGGCCATAATATTTTCTGTTTTTGGTACTTGGTACTTAGTGAGTAGTACTTAGTACGCTGTATTTCGTTTTCTTTCCTTTTTAATTCGGCATTTCGAGTGACCTCAATGTCCTCACATCTTGCTTCATATTATCATTTTTAATGATCAATTTCGAAGTTCTTTAATCCTTAATGCGGTGTTCAATATTCACTATTCTTTTTCTTAAATTTTCACTTCTTAATTCAGCATTCGTTAATCATCATTCGACATTCTATTTCTTTCAGCATTTTTAACTCTGAATGTTGAATTTCGATCACCTCGTCTTGCAGCGTCCTTCGCAAAGGCTTCTGTCGTCGGAGAAAGCTACGCAAGACGAATTTCGAAATTCTTTTTTCTTTATTCTACTGCATAATCAGCCGGAGCAATAAATCCATATTGACCATTATTGGCATCCACAATATTTCTTGCAAAATCTAATGACGGCGTTGAATCATTCGGACTAATTGCCGCCAATAAAGCTGGTAGTGTTTGACCCCAAATTTTCTCTTTCAAATGATCAGGTTCAACAGCACGTTTTTTGGCAAGACTTAAAGTTTCATTCAAAGTATCCATTAAATCATCCCATCTCCAATGACCTGTTACTTTTGGTGTAACTGCCATAATTAATGAATTAGCTGCTTCGGCATTTGGTTCATTATAATGCACAGCAACTCCAGTATGAACATTTGGATAAGGAATTGTCTCTACCCATTCATCTAACACCATTCCGCAATGATTTCCTTCTAAATCAATTCCCTCTGGCAATTCTAAAACCAAGGATAAGTTATCTCCTGGCATGTCATAATCCGCAGGTAACGTCATTCCAACCCATCTCATTCGAGCTAATGCTGCGTCTGTATCTTCGCCATCTTCAAGCGGAAGGAGAGGTAATTGTGTCACCATTAACTCACTTGATTGTGATCCTGTTAGCGAATCTGAATAAAGGCGCATTTTTTGGTAATTCGACATGTTTGGTTTGACTTTGGCAATACTTTGTGACCATTCTTCCACAGCCATATCACCAACTTCATCCAGCAAGTTATGTGCATCACGTGCATATCCAACCTCTTCAGAATTCGTTAATTCAAAATTTGGAAATACTCTGAAAGGTCTTCCAAAAATAGCTTGGCCAGCTTTGTTCACATTGTCGTTAATGGCCTTAATTGAACCTAAAGTTCCTAGTCCGCCGAGCAGAGTTGTCGCTTTTTCTAAACGGTCACTTAAGACACCTTTTAATCGGTTGCCGATTGAAACTAAATTATCTTTTTCAACCTCGCTAAAATCAAATACTGCACTTGGGTAAATATTAGAAATACCGTAAAAAGCACCTTTTAATATTTCGTTACGTAAATCAGCCAAAGGAGCTTCATTTGCAGGATCAACGGGATCCGCAGGGTCAAGAGGATAAATTAGACCATCTACGGTTGTTAGATAATCTTCAATATTTGCAATGAGACTTATCATGTCATTGTCAAAACCTGCCGTGAGACCTGTTACTTTCTTCAAACGATCACTGGTACCGTTTGAACTTAAATAAGCCACTAAATCTGGAGTAGTCTGGATTTGTGCATCAGCTGCCAATAGGAAGTCCTCATGATTTAGTGTTCGGCTATTCCCAATGATTGATTTCAACTCTTTGACCAAAGGTAAAATTTGAAATAATGACAATTCATGCGTGGCTAGTCCAACAGTATCGGTATAAGAAATACGGATTTTTAAGCCATCTTCTTCGATTTCATTTTCTATAATATAATAAGCAATTCGAGTTGATAATTCAGTCGCATCTTGGCTTCCACCTTGATCTCCCATTAAGTAAATAAAATCAATTGGTTCAATGTTTAAATCATCTAGATTTAGTTGCAATGGATTTACGGTTATTATTTCTTCACCTTCAACATCTATTGCAACCGTATCATACTCAACATTAAAAACAATTGAACTAGGTAGTGGCATCTGTTTTGAAAGCCAATCATTTAAGCCAGGTTCACTGAATGAACGTGCAGTTCCTTCAACTGTCCATATTGTTGCAGAATCAGTAGAAGGATCGAATTGAATTCCAAAACGGTGTGTTAAGGCAGCTCCTTGTCGTGGTGTTTTTATAATTTCAGGTTCTTGCACATAGCCCCCTTCACCTAAAATCTTCATCACGGCACCTGATCGTTCAATATTTCCTTTAGCCAATTGATACACGCTTTCAGATAGTAATAGATCTGCTATAGCGTCCATGTCGTTTTGGATTTGGTCAACAACTAACAATATTGCATCTTTTTCCTCAGTAATTACTGTAATCTCACTTAAAACGGAGTTAAACTCTATTTCATCTTGCTCATAGGTATTCAATAAAGCCAATCCATCCAAAACATTTCTTGCTTCTTGATTTTCAACAGGAATATCTTCTTTAGGGAGGACTCCTCCAACCGTTAATGGATAAGCTAAACGAAAATCAAGGATGTATTGATCCAATTGTGGGACATCAGAATCGTCAACAAATAAGTTTGCTATATCATGCAACTCCCTTTCAAAGCGATACCCTAACATTGCGGCTAAAGATTGTCCATTTTGCAATCCTTCTAAATAAAACATGGCGCGTCTAATTCGCTGTGAAGTTAAATTCACCGCCATGGCATTATCGTCGCTCAACGTGAGTTGATGTGACATATAACCCGCCCTTAAAATAGCCGCAGTAACAGCATGATTAACAGATGGCGTATGAATGTATCCTTGGTTTTGATCATCTATTTGAGGCACAACACGTACCTTTCCATTGTCAGTATCTCGCTCTAAAATTATAGCAGGATCACCAATTCCTAAATAGGTAAACGCCTCCGTAACAGCTGGTGAAGTGTCTAATTCCGCCATGCTTCCATCAACCTCAACCACATGAATTCCAGGATTACTTGTATTCGGTTTTAAGTTTTCTAATATTGCAAAAGCACCTAAATAAATTCCTTTATCTGCGCTTTGTTGACTTTCTAAACGCTCACTTACCATACCTGTCATCCAGGCGTCTAGTCGATAATTGCATAAATCCAAATGTTCTGCAAATGCTCTTTCTAATCGGGCAGTTGGCAAGCCTTCTAATTTTTCAAGACTATCTTTTAAATAGTTTAGACTTTCTACTGTTCCATGACTGCCCAATAGCAGGCCGTCAATATGTGCCTCCATGGTTAAGGCTCCACTGATAGCACCTATTGGTTTTGTCAAATAATCCCACTTGACAGTATCTGCTTTATATTGACCAATTCTATTATTGAATTCGCTAGTAATAGTTTGTTGAATCGTATTTTGTGCTTGTCCTAAAAGTTCTCCTTCACGAGTTCTAATTTGATGCCGTGCAACATTCTGCATGGTTTGAAATTCAACCTCAACTTGTTGTTTAATTTGCAATGTTGTAGTCAGTGTTACTTCTTCGGTAACAGCTTTTAAAACAATCGCTTTTTCTTCCTCCGAAAGTCCGGTTGCCGCAACAATTCCTTGCAATTCAATTTCTAATTCAGCTTCTGAACTTGCTTTTCCGGCAGCCACTGCTAAACTTGTAGAGGTATTTAAATACTCTTGCAAATAAGCATGTCTCAATAAGAGATAAAGCAAAGCTTTTGGTGGTTTTTGATCCAATGCGGCACCAGGAATATTATCAAAGTTTTCTGCCTTGATTCGAGACATTGAAGTTGTTGGATCGATCAACCAATGAATATAATTCCAACCTGTATCAGGAAAGGATTGAATTCCGCGTTCTTCTGAATAAGGAAATGCCTTAAAGCCATCAATTACTGGTCCGTTTAACAATCTTTGATCTTCTAGAAAATTGAGTTCAAATATTTTTGCAGGTTCGATTAAAAGCATACCCAACTCAGAATTATATCTAATAACATGATCTCCTACAAGAACATGATCCATAATTTTAAAGTCAGCCGGAAGATCCACCGGACCAACATCAGGGTTTGAATCGCGAATAAATCGATATAAATTCCACATTTTATGTGCGCCATTAGCGAAACGTTGGTGAAATTCAACCGAACTTGCGTGCAAGCCCATGATATCTAAAAACTCTTTTGAAGGATCGTATGATGGATCGCCTGAAATCGAATGGATATCAACGCGGCTAACATCAGTATTTGCTAGTCCACCCCAAATCATACTCATAGGTCTGAACAAGTTATGATTTAAACGCTCGTAAAATGCTTCTTTCTGACCAGGGTTATCGCCATATTCCCAACGAGAAAAGGCTGTGCTTGTTATTACGCCATAAGGCTGATTATCTACTCTAAATGCTGGTATTTTCCCTCTACCTAAAACATATTGATTAAAGAAATCACGCGTGCGGTTTCGCTC
The DNA here is from genome assembly GCA_013138735.1 of Crocinitomix sp. Taxonomy (GTDB): domain Bacteria; phylum Bacteroidota; class Bacteroidia; order Flavobacteriales_D; family Crocinitomicaceae; genus Crocinitomix. The sequence goes on from WTCE01000005.1 coordinate 77,294, forward strand.
AGCAGTGCTGATATGTGGATGGAGCATTTGTTTTATATAATACCCCATTGTAGCTGGCCAAAGTGCACGATTCATGGCAATTGCTTCACAAATATCCGTTCCATTCGCGTGAAAAACGTTTTGAAGCATTTCTTGATCTAAGCCCATTAAATCTGCGAACCATTGTCCGTCTGATTTGTCTAACAATCCAGTTTCTGTAGAAAAAAGTGGCCCTTTACCCTCAACATGTAAACTTTCCTTAGCGTCAGACTTTATTTTTTCATAACCCGATTTAAGTCCTTCTGTATTGTTTGTTGGTGTTCCTTGCGGAATTAATGAAAATCCACCTGTTGTATAATGATGGTTTTCTACCAGCTCTTCAAACAATTTAGTAGCCTCTGTTTTATCTGCTCCTAATTTTAATCCTAAAACTAAAATACGGTGGATATGAACTTCTTCTTCAGGTTCCAATGCAATACTAATTCCCATTCCAACATTCTTAGCTTCTTTAAAGTCTCTAAGCCATTTAATTTCTTCTGGAAATTGTACTTCGCCTTCATGTTGATCAAAACTCTCTTCCGACTCGTCTGATGGATCCATTCCAACCTGTAAAGGATCTGGTATATGACTTCCAACAATCTCGCGATAATTGGATTCGTCTTTATACAATCTTACTACAAATCGATCGGGAAGTACGTATGACTTTGCTGCTTCCGTCCAAGCACTGTTTTTAATTTCTAAAACTGGAAATGCAGGTACTGCTGGCAAGGGATCTTCTGTTAAATTTGTCGGTTCGGTTTGTTTTGCGATCCACGCTGCACGTTCAGCTCCATATGCTCCTGATAATACCCTCCATGCTCCTAATTGAGGATCAATTCCTTCTTCCGGAATTTCAAGTCCCCAATAGGCAATCCAGTAAACGTGACCTGCATTTTCTTCATCAGCAGCCAGACGTTTTTCATGCGTATGAATGGCAATATCATCTGGAAAAACACGGACCCATAATTCTTTTTTATCAGGAATAGAAAATCCCCCTCCAGTATCTCCCTCAATGGTACGACGCACATGTTTGATGTCCATATACCGCGTTTCTACACGAACTGGAAGTAATAAAAACGGTGTATCATCATTGAAAGTGTCGACTAAATATCGTGGATCATTCAGCATTGAAATTTCCAGTAGATTCATTTCTAAGGCTTGGGTATTAGAACCCAAACTTTGTGAAAACCCACCTATTTCACTAATTTTATTTGTCTTGTCTACACCAATATTTACAATTAATTGTAGTTTGGCATTCTGTTCTTGTTGTTTTGCTTGTTTTTTATTTTGGAGAGCTGAGCGAATTTCCATTTCTGCATTAAGTGCATCATTATCTACCGGGTCAGCACTTTGTAAATCAGAAATCTTTTGAGCGGATTCCTGCATTTTGATAGTTATATCAGCCACAAATGCTTGATAAGCTGAATCGTTTAGTTCAAGAATTGCTCTTCGCTCTGTCTTTTCAATTTTCGCTAAGGCCTCATTGGCTATTTTTAAATCAGCATTTATTGATCTAATCGTATTTTTTAATGAACTGAATTGGCTTTGAAGCTGCGCGTAATTTTGGATTTCTTGCAAGCCCGTAAAGCCAGTCATTGCGCCTTCAAGATTTAACAGATAATTATCCAATAAATCCATTTCATCATCCCATTGCCTTAACAATGCATCCTTTTGTTGCTGACCTTGTCCTTGACTTCCGCCCCCTTGACCTTGTCCTCCAGCACCACCCGTTGCAGGTTGTAATTGTTGCAGCTGTGATTCAAAATCAGCAATTTTTACTCTTGAAGCACGAACAAATTCACGTGCATTTTCAATTTGAGCTTGAGTATTTATAATTTGATTATTAGGCATTTTCTAAAATTAAATTCGTGATAATTATTCTGCTGATTCCAACATTTCTCTTGCATGGACACATACCATAACTGGGTTTTGATAAAGCACCATTGCCATTTCCGCGGCATTCATATTAGCATCCCACGTGATATCTTCAGCATCAGCAGGTCCAGCACCTGTAAACTCCGTTAATCCAATCGTTTCTGTGGACGATAGTTTTCCCCAATGCAGATCATTCCAAGAGGCTAAATCAGGATCATCTCCGGGATCAACATCTAGTGCAAATCGCGCTTCACCTGGACGTTCTTTCAAAACAAAGAAATAGCCTGGGTCACCAACGCCTAAGCCAGCGACGGCGATTATCGGGGACGTTCCTGCCTCAATAGCCGCTGCAATTGTGTCATCCACAATTACTTGCAGGGCAGCAGGATCATCTCCTTTAGATTCTGGAATGGTTAAATCAAATCCAAAAAAGGTAATGTCTGGATCAATTTTCGCATTAAACATAGGATAAACTTCTGTTCCTGTTTTGGGACGTCTAGGCAATGTATATATTGGGAGACCTGTTCCTTCATCCTCTTGCCATTCTGCTTTAATGGCATAGATAACTGCGTTTGGATATTTCCGTAGCAAATCACCACGAATCAATAAAACAGGCTTCACAGTTTCACCACCGTCTTTGTGTGTTCCTAAATTGGTGGTTTTTGTCCAAGTATGAATTTTCGTAATATCATAATTTGATTCTTCAAAGAGGTCAGCCGCCAATCCATCTGAGTTTAGATTATCTGAAGGATTCCAAAACTGTTGGAAATAAGTTCCACGTTGATCAGTAGGATATTCGCGCCATAATAATTCACGGCCCATTTCATGATTTAAACCAACCATATATGATTCTATAAACTTCGGATTGGTTTGTAATAAGGAAATTGAATTTGTAGGAACTAAATTTAAATTTGGAATTAATAATTGATGATCCAAATCTCGTACAGCCTCATACATTGGCTGATTGAAAATTGGATGCGCCATTGCTGGAACAATTCGCTCGAGAGCTTCTCCCGGTCCATCTGAGATAATTGTTTTATAAACTCTTGACAATTGTGTCTTTCTAGGTTCAATTGCTGCTTTAATTTCAATCGCTTTTTCAATCTCAAATGCCACTTTAGCTTCAGGAGTTTCCCAATTGTCAGCATTAAAATATGTCGTATAAGCATCAATAGCTGTGCGGAATGGATTCGCCTCCGTTGTATTATCAATAGTGAACATTCCCGTGTCTCCAATGCCAGTCAAGTTAAAATTATAGAGCGCTGTTCCAACTCCACTCACAATGCCTCCATCCATAGGTAAAAGCGTGGACACGGTTACCCATGTTGCGTGTGGAGCTGCTTTATTGATTGCCGCAGTTACTCCAGCATTGTCTAACCGATTGACTAAATCATGACCCGCTTCTGTTTTATTAATCAATTGGCTAGGGTCAATTTTTTTCATTATTGGACCAGCAGGACGCATGATTCTCCGAAACGATTTGTCTTCGACTGCCAGTGGTAATTTACTTTCTTTTTCTTCTTGGTAATAGGTTTTTCCTGTGTCCACATTTTTTAAGCGCCGTTTCATTTTACCCGTTAAAGCCAATGCTTTTTCATTAGGTTGAGAACTGATGTGCTTTTTAAATAATGCGTTTGAGGTTTCTGAAGACAATTGTGCCCAATGTACTTTTTTATTGGTATCAATTACGTCGCCCATTTGTTCCCAAGCTTCGTGCATAAAAACATCTTGACTTTCTTGGATCACATTTGTTCCAACTGCCGCAATTACCCTATTTCTTGGATCTAGATTTAATTCATGAAACCAATTGGCTGATGCTGCATCCGCTTCATCATTATTTATATTCGCCTTTTTCTCTAAAAAATGCCAGCGTCCATAAAGTGGCGGCGTAACAATGGGATCATCATTCAAGACACCGCCACCAAAAACTGCTTCTTCACCTGGAAGAGCATAAATATTATCTGTTAAATCAAGATCTCCTTCAGCTTTTAAATCCTCGTCCATATTCACCAAATCTTGCAGTCTTCGTCTAAAGTCTGCTCCATCATTTTCGGGATAAGGATAGGCTTCGCCTTCACTTTCTGGAACTGTTAAAGCTCCTTCTAAGGACAAGGTTGTTTTAACAACAGTTTCTCCTTCAACAACAATATCTGTTTCATAGTTCAAACCAAAACCTGCATCTTGCAAATCCATTGGTCGACGACCAACTTGGTTGTCTACTGGTTGCGGTTTTAATAAACGTACCAAATGTTCAAAATCTCCACCTTCACCTGTGTCAAATGACCAATTGTGATAAATAGGAAAACGATTTGGTTCTGCATCCGCAGCATGTGCTGTGCCCCATGAAGCCGTTTGTGCAGGAATTAAAGCTACAGCCGCAGGGTCAACTCCTAAACCTGCTAATCTTCCTGTTTCGTAAGTAGGGATGACGAAAGCGTGATAATTTGTATTGGCTTCTAATTTTCGAGGACACATAATTCGGCAGGTTCCCAAATTTGGATTTTCGGCAAGGCGTGCTTCCATATTGCTCACGGCAACCAAATGATCCTCTGTTTCGGTATCTCCTAATTTATCATTGATATGTACATGTGCCCATGCTGCCAATTCGGTATGCTTCGGTAAAAAAGTAGCCGTAGCTCCCGCATCTAAAATTGTGATACTTGGCAGTATATTATAAGTTGGATCCTCAAAGGAAAACTCTGATTCTTTCAAAACAACCAAAAATAACCAAGGTCTCAATTGCCCATTCGCATTTGCTTTGGCTGGTGTATAACGCCAAGCAAAATCTTCGTCATAGAACTGAATATTTGCCAAATAATTCGGCTCAAAATCCGTCGTTTTATCTTTTGGATCATTTTTAACAATAGCGCTAGTATTTACGCCAACAATATCTCCCGGTCCTATTAGATTAATTTCTTTATCAATTGGAATCGTTGTTGGACCGCCAGCGCTTTGACCTGTAATATTCAATTTTACATTGATCTTAGCGCGTTCAATAGCTGCGCCAGGTTCGACTGGTGCACCACTAGTTTCAGGCTCCTCAATTTTATTCCCCATCCCTTTTTTGAGCCAAGGGAGAAATGTATAATCTGGTAAAATACTATCTGGCATAATGTTTTTTTTTCAACGTGCAATTGTCAATGTGCAATTGTCAATTTTTAGTAGTGTTCAATGTCTTTTTTTTCAATTCTGAATGTCGATTAATGAATTCCGAAGTGTGTTTTTTACTTCTTCATTCAACATTCGTTAATCATCATTCGACATTCTTTTTCTTTAATCATTTTTCTAAGCAGCATGCTGAATGTCGATCACCTTGCTTCGCTGGAGTTACGCGAAGGCAAGACGAACTCCGAAGTGTTTTTTTACTTCGATATTCGACATATCGCGTTTCCTCAATATCTTCAATCTTAATTCTTTATTCTACGGTTTAAACTTCTTGGGTAGTTCAATTAAGAAGTTTGGGTTATGCTAATTCGTGTTCTAACACCACGTCAATTTGGTCGACTAGTGCAGGGTTATTAATTAATAGTTTTGCCATAGCTACATGTGCTTCGGCTTGGCTGTCAAAACTTAGTTCTTCATCATCTTCTGTAAAGACAGATAAATCTTCAAGGTTCGCAATTTTAAACGTTTCTGTAGCCAATTTCAACTTGTTTGGCGTAAAGTTGGATTTGGCTTTGCTTTTCTTTCCTAGTTCTGAGTTGGAGGTATCATTATTATTTACGAAAGTTTGGAAATTCTCTGCACTTTCGAATTGAAGTGGAAAGTCAGTTTCTGGAAATTCAGTTGAATCGTAAACAATTTTTTCATAAGCTAATTGTCTTGTGCGGTAAGCGCTTGTTTTATAGCTGTCTGTGACACTTACTTTGATGCCAGCATCCATTTTTTCAAATGATTTTCTGGCTAATTTTTCATTGTCTGACAATTCGATAAAATCGGCGGGGGCAAAAAATTCTTTTGTTGGCGTTGTTTCCATTGCTATGAATGCATCTTCCTCTTCAACTTCAATTGACAATGAAAATTGATTATAATCACTAGGAACTTGCTTTCCGAACTTATTAATGGTTGTATGTAAAGGCACTATTTGCTGTGCAAAACGTAAACTTCCGTTTGGATGTGATAAGATGATACCCTCAACACCTTCTCCTTGTTCTTTTAAAGAAACCAACGTATTGGATTGTGAAGGCAAAATAGCTTGCCAATTTTTATTTTTATCTCCTTCAATTTCAACTAAAGGCATTACTTCAACATCAGGCAGTACCGAGGTGTCTTCCTCTCCAAATGTTTTGTCGAAGTTGGCTTTTAAATTCATTTTCAAGAAAACAAATTCAGCTTTTCCTTGAACATGCCATGGTTTTGGCCCCTCTAACATTCCGTATAATGAAACAGACAATACTGCTTGATTATTTCGCACAACGGCCATCATAGCGTATAATTCAGCGCGCAAATAAAATGGTGAGAATTGAATTAAAACATCAAATCCTAAGGCACCAATAACTTGAATGTTATTGGTGATATTATAATAAAAATCAAGCAAAGCACCCATTTGTACCGTGTTGGATGTAATTGCCAAATAAGTTGAAAGTGTTAAACGTGGATTCTCTTCTGCTAAGAAGTTAATCATCAACCTGTTCATGGTTGGTAAATTCAACGGTGGTGGCGTATAAGCTGGGTGGAATCCTCCAACAGAGAATAAAAAGTTTGGTTCATCTCCCCATTTCAAACGGAAAGCCATATCACCTGCTAAGGCAAATGTGACAAAGTTTGATTCATAAATAGATGCGTCAAAAGTGATGTATTTTTCTCCAAAATCAATGGTTCCTACAAAGTTTACTTGCAGTTTTACAACGTCATTTTTTTCTGTAGGTAAAATTGATTTAATCACCCCTAACACGGCTAATCTAACTGGTTTTGGAACTTCGAGCATTAGACCAATTTCCATTGTGACTAAACTCTTTGGATTCCCATATTCATCTTCAACACCTTTTAGCGTTCCCCAACCAATTAATCCCATAATACCAAAAGTATAGCGGCCTTTTTGAACTGGGAATATTGTTTCTAAATCTGAAACAATTTGTGCAATGTTTTTTACTGGGTCATCTGGGAACATGACATTGTCAATGGCATTGTTTTTAACACCATCTCGCAAGGCTTGCAAATTCATTGTTCGGTTAATTGCAACCAAACCTCCAACACCATTTAGCGTAAATCCAAATGCGAGGTCTTGTGGTGTGAATTCTGCAGTTACTAATAACAGGATTGAATTCCCTTTCTCTCCACTCGGAAGTTTTGTGGTAATTATCCCAATAACTTTTAAAGTGACTTTATCTTTAATTCTTAATTCCGCAACGCCAACATAGCGTCCCTTTTCAAAATCTAGAAAAACATATCCACCGCCACTTATATTATCTCCTTTAACAGCTATTCCTAGGCCTTTTGGCGGGATTAAATTGAACGCCGCATTAAATGGCCCTATATTTCCACCAATTTCATCATCATCTGCAACTTTTGTTAAAATCACTTCAGCACCTAAACCGTCTACCGTAAAAATGAATTTCTTTTTCAAGTTGAGGCTTGCACCAACTAATTTTACTTTAGTGGAAACGCCATCCTCAACAGGAACAATCGTTAGATCTATGCCGTCCAATTTAAATAATCCGTCCTCCTTTTTTTGATTGAATGGAATCCGGACTGTGGATTCCTCAAGTTCTGGTGGACCGTCATTTGATAAGCCTAATTTTAATCCAATCGCCCATTCAAATGTAAGGTCATAATCGAATCCATCACCTTGCGTCCATTTTAATAATTCTGCGAAAATTGATTTTGGAACAAATTTATTGACAAAAGGAATATCTAGATTGTTGGTTAATTTTCCAGTTAAACCAACGAAGAATTTTTCATTAATACGACCAAGTTCAAGATCACGAAGTGTAAGTGTGAAAATGTTGTTATCCATGGCTTCAATACCTTGTTCATCTAGCGGAGCAATTTCTGGATATGGATAACTCACATGAATTTTGAAACCATTAGTAAAGTCAATGGTCATGTTAAGTGGCTCTTCGAAGGCATCAATATCAATTTTGCCAGTTACTGTACTGGAAACAACTTTGTTTTTACTGAAGGTTAAAAAGAAATCTTCAATGATAATTTTATTTTCTCCGCCAATACCGAATTCAAGCACACCAAAATCAGGCGGATCCACTAACGCTGTTACAACTCCGGCTCCGGTAATGTTAAAATAATTGTTTTCTGCGTCAGCTAGTGATAATCCTTCCTCAGGAATAGTAATTGTGCATTCATCTTCTACAAAACTAACAGTGTCATCTTCATCAGTTTCAGGGTCTCCTTCAATTAGAATTGTCCTATTTCCAGAAATAACCATTTCTTTCGTTTCTTCATCAAACGAAAAATCCAAATCAACATCAGTTGGCACTAAATTTATATAGGTGCTTTCACCGTCCGCTTGAAGTCCAATTGTACCTGAAAGGCCGCCTTCAGATCCAACTAGTAAATTACGAGCAACAATTGTTGCAGTATTTCCATCTTCTGGGCTAAAGAAATTCGGGAAGCTGATAGTAGCTTCACTAATAAACACTCCTTTAAATTCATTTGACCTTCCGTCAGCAGTTGCTTCGGGGATGTTTTTGTCGTCTCGTAGGTCTAATTTTAATTCAGTAACACTTAAAATCAATGCTGTGTTACCAATTCGACATAGAGGTAGACTATAGGTCACGTCATTGAACAAGTCAAAATAAAATCCTTCTCCTGATTTATATGAGATTCCTCCAATATTATCGCAGGTAAGATAGGCTAGAGAATCGGGTAAATCTTCTCCGAATTCATCCACCGGCTTTAACCAAGTTCCCGGGAATCGAATACCTACACTCGGAAGTTGAAGGTTAAATTGAATTTCAGGTTGAATAATATCTAGTAAATCATCTGTAACATCATTAAAAATAGTTTTAAATAGGTCCTTAACCCGATCAATTTTTTCGTCTAAATCATCCCCGATATTTACGATTACTTCGTAAATTGTTTTAACGAGTTGTTTCCCTTCATTTGTCATTTGCTCAAAGACATCAATGATTTTCATGGCCTCAGTAAAGGTTGGCTCAGAGGGAATGGTTATATCTGAAGCATATTGAGCGTTAAAACTCCCAACGAATTCATTTAATGCATCAAGTTCTTCGGCAAAAAAAACTTTTAGGACTTTTTCAAACAAAGTAATTGGAGTATATCCTGAAAGGTCAATCACAATTTCCAACATTTCCTCTAACGAATCGGCGAGAATCTCTAGCGGCGTTGCGTTTTTAAAATCAAACGAAAATCGATTAACGTACCTCAATAAGGTCCATTTATAGTCGAATGCAACTGATAAATTATCCGCTCCTGGTGGTGCGATTACAAAAGCTAGGTCTCCATATATAGGCAGATCCAAATCTCTATAAGTATGAAATGACATCCTGTAGGAACCGATTGAATTGTCGTAAGAATGACCCAACTGCAAATCTTTTAGATAAATTTGTGTTCCTTTTTCAACAACAAAATTTTCTAAAAATTCGAGTTTTTTCGGCAAAAAATCAAGGTTAATGACCTCTGCCAAACTAGGATATAAATTTGTGATATCTGACATATAAAAAGTTTTGTTTTAATTCTTGTCGTAGTATTCGTAAACGCGCTGTTGAGTGAATATTAAAGCTGGTTCTCCATCTGGTACATTTAGGTTATACCCTACCATATACATTTTACAGTTTTGCCAATTATTGTATTCGTCAAAATCGTCATATTCCATATTGTATACACTGAACAAGAATCGCTTATCTCTCCCATAATAAAAACGCTGTTCGATTATATTCCCATCAGAATCAAAAATCGTTGTGAAAAAATTAGTTGGGCCTTCTAAATCAGGTTTTACACTAAACATAGAATCAGGAACAGACCGACTATTGGTATAATAAAATTTGTCATAACCTCCTAATATTCCCAATTCTACATAATGAGAATCCAGTCGATTAAATACATCATAAACGTATGTGTCTTTTGTGAAAGCTGCTGAATCTCTAAAAGGGTCTGTAACCATACGATCCAAGTTAATTCGATAAAGGCCATTAAAGTCTTTCGGAGATTCTGTGAAATTAATCTTCTCAACCACAAGCCCTTTTTCATTGTAAAGGTATTCAGTTCGAGTACGATTGGTGCAATCATACGTCGAATCAATACTGTTATAGGATGGCGAAATAACCCTACCTGAACTATTTTTGTTCCCTCCTGTTTTAATAAGTTTATGGCTAATTATGTCAAAAATAGTATCGGGATAAAAAAATCGATTCAATAAACCGTTTGAATGATATCGGGTCTCTAACTTATCAGTAATTTCATATTTGTAAAGATCAATGGATCCCTGTTCAAAATAGTAATCCCGCGATAAAATCAAAGCTGAATCTTTTTCAGAAAACGGTTTACTTTCGTTGGTATATGAAACCGGTAAGTACAATGGCGGTGCGAATTGGTGTACAGCTAAAAATTTTGGGTACCTCTGCATATTTGGATATCGATTCTTAATTGATTCGAACTGTTTAACATCACTGATATAATGAGATGAGGCAAATCCTCCTCTTTTTTGCCAAAATTTTAACGAATCTAATGAAAGTCCCAATATTGATGTGTCTCTAACAATTGTCATTGATGTATTTAAACCATTTATATCAAATTCAAAAAACCAATTTTCAGGAGATCGGTTTGTTGATAGCGAGGGCACTTCTATTCCGCAGGTATTCATTCTCAATCGAGTATTATTGCTAAAGTTTTTAATTCTTACATTCTTTAAAGGCCCATTAAATGTCATTTTTTGATATCCCATTGTTGGAACATCCCACTTAAAGGCATTCGAGTCTATTAAACTTGTTTGAGATTCATTTTCCGCAGAAACATTACAAGCGGTAAAAAATAAAAAACTAATACATAAAACAAATCCAAACTTCATAATTATTATTCTACGGGGTCAATAAAATTTAAAAAAATATCTTCAATACCTGCTCCGACTCTATCAATTTCAGCCTTTATATCTTTCATAACATTGACATAGAAGTCTTCAAATCCATCAGGAACAATTCCATCTGGATATTGTATTGTCAATTTACCGTCTTCAACGATATCAAATCGCAAAATAAAACCAAGACCGATACGAAACATTAATCTAACCTTGGCTCCTCCAGCTAAACTTCCAGACCAACCTTTAGTTACTCCTGCGGATGCTTCAACAAAAAGATTCGTTTTTATACTATCCAAGACTTGACTACAGATTTTTAAGATATCGGGAACTCCTGTATATCTGTCAAATTTATTGACCAATGCTTGTCCTACTTCTTGTATTTTAGGTGGGTTTAACAATTCATCTATGTGAAATACCATTCCTACCATATTTACAAAAGCTGCTGCTATTTTGTCAAAAGTAATATCACTAAGATAGGGACGAGATGCATCTTCTAAATATTCCATTGTTTTCGTGAAAAGTATATTATTTCGACTCTTTGGGTCTGTGACCTCTTCTCCGTCTTCGTCCGTATAAAAAAGTTCATCTTTTTGCCATTCATTTTGAAGGTTATGTATAATTAATATAATTTGGTTTTTAAATTCCGGCGATTTATTAATAAAAAGCATTGCACGTTTGAAATAAAACATAATTGTAGAAAAAATTTCTTCTAAATCAAATTCTATTTCACCTCCTATGCCCACTCCTAATTCAATTCCTTTTGTTGCAGTGCTATTTTTTTTCAGCAAATTTTTCCTATGTTCAAAGCCGCTTGCATCAATGTCAATAATATTTTCTGCTATCCTATATGCACTTCCTGTTGCTAACCCTATTGCTGAACTATGTTTAAAACCGACATTTTTAAATAATCCAATGACGAACGGTATATCTGAAAATTCAAAATCTTCTGCGAAGGTTGTAGTCGATAATTCGAACGTATTTAACGTTAAATAAGATGTACTACCTGGAGTCAAAAAACCTTCATAGTCTCCCGTATCAAGATTAAAACGCCATTCGGTTTCAACATTTTTCGAGACATATTTAATATTTCCATTATGTGATTCAATCGAATATCCAGATATATCAGGGAAATTCACTAGTATATTATCTAATTCAAATTCAGCCACAGAGCCATTTCTGGTAACGCGATTTACAACTGCAAAGGACACACCCTTGTCAAAATTTAATGCACTTAAAAAGTTACCAATCGTACTATTCACTAACAAACGCTGTAAAAAGCCACCCATTGGCCCTACATTTAATTTACCCTTTGCAAAATAATTGTTTTCAGTTTCAACTTCGCTCGGAACTCTAGCGTCGATAGAATGTACCATTGGTTTATTGTCATACTTTGCTGAATAATTGTAACTATATCCTAGTTCCAACTCTCCCTCAGCAAGAACACCGATTCCTGAAATTACCTTATCCCATATTGATTCAGACGACATCCACCCTTTACTCACATCATTTCTATCCGAATTACCCTTATTTTTGTCATATTTTAATTTTTTATTGCCATCATTAATATCCGAATCGGTATTGGCACCACCTAAAGATCCTGCAGCATAGGCTGCGAAAAACAGGCTGAACGAATAGTTTGATTTCACTAAATATTGTGCTGGGTCTATATTATACCCCAATAGGTAACTTGCCAAACCAGTTGCAATAGTACCAAATGGACCAAGACAAGCTCCTAATGCAGCTAACAATGCAGTTTCCTCTGGCCGTATTGGAAATTCATATTGTTCCGACCCATAAAGTTTTATACCCGCTTCAATTCCGGCGACTGCTTGGGCTCCATTTTTACTTCTCTTGGAACCACCATTAGCGGAATAATATCCATAAGAAACGCCAACTCCAGCATCCAAATACCCCTTAAATTCACCACTCTTAAAAAGAACTAGAACCAACTCATCTATATTCGTTACTTTGCGATACATTCTCATGTATACCTCAAAGTCTGTTGCGATTGGAATTCCCCATGTAATACCTAGCGCCGCATCTATGTAACCACCAACACCTCGAATCCATGTTCTTGTTAAAGTTTCTATTGCATAATTATATACATCCTTAAAAAACTGCACTATACTTCGCCAAACCTCCTTCAACCATGCTTTTGTTTCCTCATACAACTCTACTAATAGATCAATAGCTTCGTCTATTCCAGCCAAAATTCCTTCGAAAAAACCTTCTTCAACATATGCGTATTTATCAGCTAATTCTTCCAACATTACTTCTGGTCTGAAGTTAATATGATTAAAAAAGGAATCGGCAGATTGCCTATTCGGAAGCTTTATGATACTACCAGGCGTTAAAGTGTAAAAAGTTTCTAGTCCTAATGCATCAAAGATCACTTCTGAACCAGGGTTGACAGTTGACTTATAATTGATGAAACGTTCTGTGTTAGTAAGAAGTGTTTCAGGGTTGTCAATATCAGGTGCTATACTAAAATTATAAAAGTCGTCCAGCTGTTCCTCAGTCAAATGAGACGAAGGCTCCGTAGCTATTCCATTTTCTATAAACGCATCCTCTGATTTAGATACATTATAATAATAAACATAGTTTAAGTAGAATTTAAGTTTTACATCTTGATTTCTACTCCCTGGAGAAAACATTGATTGAGCGGGGAAGCTCATGATATAATTACCATCAATATCATTAATTACCAGGTCTTCATCTGAATAATATTGATCATTTATGATACTACTAAAAGTATCACCTGGCTGTATCTTGTAATAGACAAAATCTTCCGATTGACCCATTTGCGCATTATCAGCTATCGTTTCGACATGTTCGCTTGCAATTACTCCAGCAGGTGAGTAAAACTTTATCTCTGGGTCGATATTTGACAGTTCAACTGCAGTTTTATTGTCAATTATGAATATTTCTTGATCTGGTCCATCATCAAATTCGTCAAACTGCGTTATAACCTGATTGACTTGAATTTTATCCTCCTCGAAACTAATCGTTGTTGTACCGTCTTCATACACAAGGCCGATATTGTAATCAAATTTACCATCATCATTTTCGACTCCATTTAAATTTAAAAGAACCTCAGATTGATGTCCAATAAATTTAAAATGCATTGAATCGAACGCGCCATTCGCTAATTTTTGAGCATGTGGTGCGGCATGATATAACCCCTTCAATTTCATGGTAACTAGCTGTTCGTCAAGATGGTATAAAAATGGCGCATCAATCGTAGGTTCATCACCGAGGTCAAAGACATCTTTGTATAAAAGCAAAATATCTTCAAAAATAGCATCAAATTTATGTACTGAGGAAAATTCGTTTAGTTCCTTTTGGTTTGTAAATATATCAGAAAGAACAAACAAGGCAGCATCAGGGTCTTCACTAAAACCAACAATCAACATGGCCGTTTTTAAAATGCTAAATGCCTCAGCTAATCCAGGGTTATCAATCTTCGTATCAATATTGACTGAAATGTTGCGCTTATTCGCTTTAACATAGAAATCGCATAAAAGCGTACTGCGTGTTAATAACTCACTATGTAATGCGGAAGAAAAGTGCTCGTTGGCCAAATATTCCGCATTTGACTTTGAAAAGGTTCCAATACTATTTTTTGATAAAAAAATTGCCATAATAAGTTTTTTAGCTAGAATGGACAGCCGCAGAAATTACTATTTCTGATCCGTCAATTAGTTCAACATTAATAGGGTGTCCCATAAGGGTGATGAATTCTGAGTTCAATTCGCCAGCAACCATTGGCAGGCAAACCCTAATTTTGCTTTGATGTAATAATTGGGTAAATGTCCTGTAACTTTCAACATCTACTTCACAAACATACATTGGATGAATGGTTAAGTATGCATTGTCTATGATTACCTCCTCAGTAAGCGCAGTCATTGCATCATATTCTTCGTGGGTAAATGAAATACTATTAAATTCATTCGTTAATTTTTCATACCCCTCAGTCGAGTTCTGGGTAGTAACCATTAAAAAGTTAAAGTCTACGTCTTCAATAAATGGGCCTTCTAATTTCTCCGGGGAGATATTATTATTGCTAAATAGTGAGTTTTCATGGTTAAATATTTGTTCTAAAAAACCAACATTTTTTGTCATTGGATCATGATCTAGATCATCATCTAGTCCCCAATTATAAGCCATTTCTTGAAGCGATAAATTTGATTTTTGAATAAGATTAGGCCTTGTGCTGAATACCACTTCTTCTTTCATTGAAAAATAAGTAACATTGTGCTTATCCAATGCTATGTTGATTGAAGTGGTATAAAAATCACCATTTTGATTGTCATATTGTAATGGGGCAAAAAGAGAACTAATTTTTCTAATCATAAAGGTGCCATCCTCGATATCCGAATAATCATAAAGCATGTTTACATTTAGTGGAATAAAAGATTTTAAAAAGTTATTTGACAATGTGAAGTAATCTTTGTCGTCTCTGTTTAATTTTAGAAGAAAATAACTTGATTTTAACTTTCCGCTATCATCCGAAAGTAACTCTAAGGTTATCGGTTCTGATTTCCTCAAAGAAACTAAACCATCAACTTTTTTCTCGTTCAACAAAAAATGATATTTGGATTTATGACCGCTTTTAGGGCTCCCATTTTTTGTGTATACACTTAATATATTAGTTGCACTAGGTCTACCCGCAATTATCGGAATTTGAATTTGAATTCCTAAATCATCATCTGGTTCGGTGATATTGTTTAAGACACCGATTGGCCATTTGTCATAGTAGTTCAATTCAGTATAAACTAAATTTCCATCTTCATCAGTTTCAGAAATGCTATAATTTATTTCATCATTAGTTTTAAAGTAGTGGTTATAAGAAAACCCCCAATTATCTCGCAGATCAATATAAATCTTGTTCCTATTTATAAATTTATTTAAATAAGTCTCTGTTAAGTCTTCTTCTTCGAAAAAAGCGATTGAACCATTTTGATTTTCAATACAGCCATAGTAGGCGACAATATCTACGAAACCTAATATTTTTTCCCTATTTTGACGGTCATTAAATTGATCAATCAATTGTTCTTTATTTGAAAGGTCCTCATCTAATTCAAATTGAGGAAAGGATAAGATACTTGCATTTTTATCTCTAAAATCAGCAACTGTCAGTTCATGCTGAAACCCGTCAAGCACAACTTCAACTGCGCACTCACTTGCAGAATCAAACATTCCAAGTTCACATCCCTTTGTTACAACCAAAGGGGTGAATTTACTGCTATCAATAAAATATGCTTTTAAGTATTCATCTTCAGAAAGTGATTCAAACCCTAAAATATTTTTTTCAGGAGAAAGGTCAGTCATATCTATTTCGTTGATGGAGTCCATTTGATTTTTTACAACCTGAAGTAGGTTCGGATGTTCAATTTCGCCAGGTTCTTTAATAAAGTCGTCTGTTAAGACTGAATTTCTTCTTATACCTCTATAAATAAAATACTTTACAGGGATTCCCCACTTTATTGTGTTTTCTAGCGGATACAATGCGATAGTTAATAAATTCGCATCTTCGCTATCCTCTGAAATTAGGATGAATGCCTTTGTTATCGCAAAAGCTTTCGCATTACTAGAAAATGTAAACCTATTTTCAACAAGGTAACGATCATTTAAGCCTTCCGGTGTTATCTCACCATAAGCCATCTCAGAAGATTGTATGTTCAATTTATCTGGTTCTGTAAAGAAAGATATACTCATAAAATATTTAATAATGTTTAAACAACAAGGGTCATTTTTTGGGCACAACATAGCTAAAGCATGCTGAGGGGGATACCGAGAAAATTTTCAAATAATGGGTGAAATAAATTCAGACACTATTAGGTTAACGACTTTGTTATTGTTAGTAACGCAAATAAGATAGAAAGATTACAGCGATTAACAATAAAAAAAATCCGCGATTGGTGAATTTTATTTTTTGAAATGATAAAAATGCTTATTTAACAGGAGTTTTGAGCGGTGTTAATTTTATGTTAAAAAAGTGTAAAAAATAAATTGATGTGGCTTTTTTGATTGATTTGGAGTTTTTTAGAAAGTAGTTTTACAACATAAAATGTTCAACAGAATTCATTGAAATTCAACATATTATTTTCAGGAAGAACATTTTTTTACTCGATCACCAACTTAAATTGGCCGCGATTTTCTGCAGCTATTACATCCACAAAATAAAGGCCATGTTCAACAGCTAATTCAAATGCGTGTAGTCCTCCATTTAGGTTGTTAGCAGTATAGACCAAATCACCGTTAATCGAATAAATACGCATAGAAATCACCTGCGTTTCTCCTAAATCAATATAAAATTGACCATTGCTTGGGTTTGGATAAACCTTTACGTCTAATAGGCCCGAACTTTCATTAATTCCGACTCCATCAATCGCCACGCATTCAGAAGTGTCTGTACAATCGTCTAGGGTGATTTTAACGGCATAATCACCGTCACCCGTAGGTGTATAACTCGCGCTTGTTTCTCCATCAATTTCTGAATAGTCATCATTACAATCCAACCATTGGTAGCTTGCTCCTGTTGCATTGGATGTGATTACGCCACCTAGGGCGGTTGTTGTTATATCAACTTCGTTAATTGTTAAATCAAGTGTAACAACGCTATCACAACCGTCAATATTAAGTAATGTTTGCGTGGCCGAGTTATTGTCTTCATAATAGGTTATACCGTTAGACCAAGTGTATGAGATGCAAGAGGTGATTTCATCAGTTACGTCGTTTGGTGAGCAAGCGTTTAGTTTTAGGATGAAGATGTCTCCACTGCCCTCTGATTCTAGATTAGATTCAGCGTCACCAAAGTTGAAATCAACAATTTCTTCGAATCTTCCAATAAGATAAATGTCTCCTTCTGAATCAAGTTGAATAGTGGAGCCCTGGTCTGTATCTGTTCCTCCGATTGATTTCGCCCAAATAAATTCACCTTCAGTATCCAGTTTTTGAATGAAAATATCAGAACTGCCTAAAACAGTCAAATTAAAAATTCCCGCATTTGGGTTAAAATCGACAGTCTCTTGAAAGTATCCGGTTGTGTAAACGTTATTTAATTCGTCAAGAGCAATTCCAAAACCGATTTCACCTTCATCTCCTCCGAAAGATTTCGCCCATTGGTAATTACCATCAGTATCCAATTTTTGAACGTAGGAATCATTAGATCCTAATGAAGTTAAAAGATTAGTTCCAATACCTGGATTAAAATCCACTTCCGACATAAAGAAACCCGTGGAATATACGTTCCCGTCCAGGTCTACAGTCGAAGAATAAACAATGTCTTGATCTGCACCACCAATTTGTATCGCCCACTGAAAACTTCCATCTGAATTTAACTTTTCAATATAACCGTCAGTCGATCCAGAAGAATTCATTATAAATATCCCAATACCTGGATCCATATCAATCGATCCTTCGAAGCTTCCTGACAAGTATAAGTTTCCTGTAATATCTGCTGTCAGAGATTCCACATTGTCTTCCGCTTCTCACCCAAATGATCGGGCCCAAATGAAATCGCCATCACTATTTAGTTTTTGAATAAAAACATCTTTTTCTCCACTTGCAGTTATATCAAAAATGCTTGGACCAGGATCAAAATCTACTGTACCATTGTAAAAACCTGAAATATAAACGTTATCTGCATCATCTGTGATGATACTCTTTCCATTATCTTCCAAAGCATCTCCAGTAGTTCTTACCCACAAGAAATTACCGTCTGTATCTAACTTTAAGGTGAAAGAGTCCTCCCCACCAACGGCGGTCATTTCTTGCACAGCATCACTAGGATCAAAATCAACGGTTCCCTGAAAATAACCGGTTATATAGACATAGCCTGCTTCCGTGACAGCAATATTTAATCCCTCTTCATTTCCAACGCTTCCAATTGCCACTGCCCATTCAAAATCTCCGTCATTACTGATTTTAGTAATATAACAATCAATTCCACCAACAGGTGCAAGTTCATAAACACTTGGCCCTGGATCAAAATCAATTTCACTAATAAACCAACCGGTTATATAGCTGTTGCCTTCGTCATCAACATCCATATCGCGATTACCTTCCACTGTGCTCGAACCGAATGACACCGCCCAATCAAAAGCAGCTTCTTGCGAAAAAGAGCTTATTATAAAAAAAAGTCCCAGAATTGATGATAAGATACATTTCATATCAAAAAAAATTTGATTCAATGCGCTAAATATTTGCAAGTAGAGAGCAACGCATTAGGTTAATTACTCGAACCAAGTTACGAAAACTTATCTACATCTCAATATGTCCTCTCACATTCTCAAAAAAAAGAATCTGCAATAAATCTCCCCTTCAATCTTAAAATAAAGCAATTCAGAAACCCCATTATCGCCCACTAAACGTCACTACTTTAAATAATCCAAAATATTCACAATTGTCCCTCCCAACTCATCCCAAATTTCAATAAATTCATTAGTTTTGATCACCCGTAGTTAATGACAAAAGAAGCTTACAATAAATTATTTGAAGAATCATACAGTTCGCTGTGTAATTACGCCTATGCCATAGTTAAGGATTATGATGAGGCGGAAGATATTGTGCAAGGCGTTTTTGTCAACTTTTGGAATAACGAGAAAAAAGCCGAGATAGAGGAAAAGGCCAAACAATATTTGGTACGTTCAGTAAAGTTTAAGTGCATTGATTATCAGCGCAAGGAAATTGTCAAACGAAAGTATGAGAAAGAAACCTTGCATGTTCAAGATGCAATTGTGCAAGAACCGTATGATGAAAATGCCGAAACTGGAATGAAAGATGCCTTGATGTTGGCCATTTCAGAATTACCTGAAAAAACGCGAGATGTTTTTATGCTCAGCAAATTGGACGGATTGAGTTATAAGGAAATTGCAGCACATTTCGATATTTCTCCGAAAACGGTAGAAAATCAAATGGGAAGAGCTTTTAGGCACTTACGCGAAAAGCTGCATGTATACAAGGATTTACTTATTTTATTGTTTTTTTTAATAATTGAGTAGGGGGATATTGCACACTGTGCGACAATAAGACAAATGAAGGATATAAACGACATATTAGCAAAGCACTTTTCAGGTGAAGCCAATGCGGAAGAAACGCAATTGGCCGAAGAGTGGAAGTTGCAGTATGCAGAAGAATACGCCGTAATGGCTGAAGCCTGGCAAACTGCCGACAAAAACTTATTAGAAGGGCTTGAATTTAAAACTTTTGACTCTAAAGCCGCTTGGACAAAAGTGGATGGACAATTAGTTGATGAGAAAGAGATTAAGGTCATTAAAATGACTTTTTATAAGCGTGTTGCTGCGGCTTGTGCTATTTTATTAGTAGGCTTTGCAGGGTTTTGGTTACTGAATCAGGGTCCAACATTTAATACGCTTGCCAATGAAGACAATGCGCCAAAAGAAATGTCATTGCCTGATGGATCAACTGTTTGGTTGGCCGCCAATTCAACATTAGATTATCAAGAAGATTTTGAAAATGAGAGAAATCTTAAATTAAAAGGTGAGGCATTTTTTGAAGTAGCACGAGACGAAGCACATCCGTTTATTATTACAACTGAATTTGGAGAAATTGAGGTTTTAGGAACCGCTTTTAACGTTAATGTTACTGAAAAAGGAACTGAAGTTGGTGTAGATCATGGACGTGTTGCTGTGCGGAACGAAAATGGTGAAGAAGAATTAACCGTAGGAGAATTTGCCGTGGCAAATACTGAAGGAGTTTCAGAAATTGCGAATCCTGATGTGAATTATAATTCTTGGAAAACGGGAATTTTTAATTTTGAAAATATGTCCTTAAATAATGTTGTTGCTTTATTGAACAAACATTATGCAACCAAAGTTGAACTGGTTTCATCAGATAAAGGTGAGAGTGAAGTGCTGAATGGCACATTTGCTGAGGCACCAATCGAGGAAATAATTGATTTTATTGAGTTAACTTGTGGTGTTAAAGCTGAATATGGCGACGACCTGATTCGATTAAAATAAACTTCAATGCGTCAACTCCTTCTAGGTTTATGTATTCTCATATCCCCTTTCCTTCACGGTCAATCGCTGTTGGATAAAGAAGTGACTGTTCAATTTCAAAAAGCAAATTTAGAAAAATGCCTGAATCAACTTGAAAAAGCTTCGGGCATTTCCTTTTCTTATAACTCCCGTCAAATTCACGCAGTTGACAAAAAAGTAAATCTAAAATTCGAGCAAAAATCTATCGCTCAAATATTGGATAAACTCCTAGCAGAAACCAAATTACAATACAAAGAAATTGGGGATCAAATAACGGTTTACGCCTTAAATTCTACAAAGGAGGTTGTGGTTATTAGCGGGCATATTCAAGATAAAAACTCAGGCGAAGAATTGATTGGTGCACGCATTGTTTTTCCTGAACATGGAATAGGATGCATCTCAAATTCTTATGGCTATTACGCCATAGAAGTTCCAAAAGGTAGCACTACAATGAAGGTAAGTTCAGTAGGTATGCTTACGCTAATGGATGAAATTACACTTGATAATGAAATCGTTTTAAACATTGGCTTAGCGGTAGATACGCTTTTGCTGAATGTAGTTGAAGTAGTTTCGAACAAGGTTGATGGCACAAGTGAGATGGTAGATTTTGCTAATTTATCCCATACTATAATTACACCCATAGCTATTTCCAAGGTTCCGGCTGCCAGTGGCGAGCGTGATTTGCTGAGACACTTACAACAATTACCGGGCGTACAACCTGCCAATGACGGTGGTGCCAATTTTATAGTACGTGGCTCGGGCACAGGCGGAAATCTAATTTTAATGGATGAAATTCCGATTTACCATCCCACACATTTATTAGGGATTTACTCTATTGTGAATACAGACGCTTTAAAATCGGCGACACTTTATAAAGATTATATTCCTTTGCAATATGGAGATCGAAGCGCCTCAGTTTTACAAATTCATAACAAAGAGGGCGATTTAAATAAGCATCATATTTCAGGCGGTTTTAGCGGTTTTATGGCACGGCTGAATCTAGAAGGGCCAATTGTCAAGAAAAAGGCTTCATTTTACACCTCAGGGCGCGTTTCGACATTCCCAGGGGCCTTGCTTTCTATTTTGGGTAACCGAGACTTGGGTAATCCAACATTTTATGACTTGAATGGCAAAGTAAATGTAAAGTTGAATTCAAATAACCGCATTTATTTAACGGGGTATTTTGGTAGAGATGGATTGACTGATTCCACATCATTTTACCAATGGGGAAATGTAGCGGGTGCATTCCGTTGGAATCATGTGGTCAATACCAAAACGTTTTCCAACTTAAGCATTACACATAGCGAGTTCTCCTATGGTTTTTCTCGTCTTGATGATTACGAAGCTTTGAGCTTTGGTCAAAAGGTAGTGACCAATAAAGTCAATTACGATTTTACTTATTTTTTGAACAATACGACCAAAATTAAATACGGCCTGTCAGCTGCCTTTTTGCGCACCCGTCGCGGAAACTTTAGCGAAGCAGAGGCGAATCTTTTTCTTCAGCGGCAATCTTTAGAAAATGGTCTTTATGCATCCATTGAGAAAAAATTTAGTCCAAGATTCAACGTTAAAGGGGGTATTCGTCTGCCTTTCACTTTTCATATTGGAACCGGCGATACGACCTCATACCTCAACCCTGATTTATCAAAAACACAGGTGATCTATCAAAAAAATAAGTTCTATGACTTTACGTTTTTTGCAGATCCAAGAATTGTGGGCACGTATAATTTAAACGAGAATAATGAACTGCAATTTGCAGCAATGGTGACTAGTCAAAACACCCATATTATTAATTATATCAACTATTTTTTACCGATTGAAATTTGGACACCATCTACCGATTATTTAAAGCCAGAACGTAATTTCCAAGCCTCCATAGGTTGGACAAACCGTTGGAATAATTTGCATACATCTGCTATTGCTTATCATAAATATGTCGTGAATGTCTTGGATTATGCCTCCCCTATTTTTACTTCCTCTACAGATATTGAGAGCAATTTATTGGCTGGCACATTGCGGGTAAGTGGTTTAGAATTCATGGCGAATTATAAATTTACAACTTGGTACTCGGCATCTGTTTCCTATGCTTATACTTATACCCGTCAAAAAATAGAAGGAATTAACAATGATTTACCTTATGTGGCACCGAGTGATCGTCCCCATTATTTTTCATTTAGCCAATTCTTTAATTTGTCTAAAAAATGGGTAATCACCACAAATTTCACCGCACATACAGGGACGGCAATTACATTACCAAATGGGCAATTCGTAATTGACGGAACTGCTTTCCCTCTATATTCTTCCAACAGAAACACGGAACGTTTGCCAACATTTAGGCGCGTTGATTTGGCTTTTAAACGAAATTTGGGTGTAAAGAAAAAAAGAGATAATTGGGATTTAACCTTCACTATTACAAATTTCTTTGCCCGTGACAATCCATCTGTGGCTTATGTTCAACAATCTCAGTCAGCGCCAGGACAATTAGGTATTACAACGGTAGATTATTCACCAATTATGATTTCTTTAAATCTAAATTTTAGGTATTAACGTGTATTCTATGACTAAAACAAATAAAATCTATATCGCTTTTGTAGTCATCATAGCTTTTGCTTGTACAAAGAATTTTATAGGCATTGATTTAACTTCCCATACGGAGCAAAAAATTGTCGGAGAGGGTTATTTCACCGATTCGTTAATGAAACACCAATTTTTATTTACGGTCAGCAATAATTTAGGATCAACAGAGTTGAATTATGCCCAAGAGGTAGGTCTTTTAGTAAAAACACCTGAAGGAATTCGATCATTCTCTCAAATAGGAGATGGATTATTTGAATCAGATGAAGAGTTTAAAGGGACTTATGGCGCTAATTATACCATCCAATTTTCTTATAAAGGAGATGTGCATGAAGTGGAAACAATCATGCCAAGTCCAATTTCAATAAATGAAGTTGATTATCAAGTTTTCGATTCATTAAATGGTTATGGTGGACAAGGTGAAATCAGTATGAATATTAGTTCACCCATTGATCAATACATGCAATTTAAACTGTTTAGGGGATCAATTGAAGCTTCCTCTGGCGACACACTTTGGAATGAAATAATCCTACCTGTTTATCGCATTGCAAAAATTAATGCTGGAGACAATCTTGATATGCGACTACCAATTGAGGATTACGATTCATTCTACCTAACTAGTTCAAGTTTAATTAAAATTAAAACATCAATAATTTCAACAGATGTAGGTGAGTACCTCCTAAAGTTAAAAAACTATGTGCAAAATGAACTGATCAACAATCAATCTTATAACGCACCCTTTTATTATTCGAATGAGGCTTATGGACTAGGTTATGGAACTATTTTAGATAGTTTAATCCATCAATACTAATCTGCCAACAAATTTATTTCGCTTTCTTTTCAGAATTGATTACATAGCGCAAACCTGCGCCTAAATATGTGCTCCAATTAATCGTTGTTGCTGGCACTCCAATATACTCTGTTAAGGGATCAATTACATTTGTAGCACCCATATAAATTGGAACGCCATAATTAGTCGAAATGGAAAAATTTAAAATGAATCCTTTACCTAAAGGGGCGTCCATATTTAAACTTAATCGGGCGGTGGGTGTAAAATAATGTCGTGTTATTTGAGCGCTTAGTAATTCCTCATTTCCTTGAAAAAAAGGTGCAATACCACTTTCTTCCCAGTCTCCAGCTGGATTTAAAATCCAATTTCTATTGGCTCGGTCAGATTGTACATTTTGATATCCCAAATTCAAATCAAAGCCGATAGAAAAAATTGAAATTCCAAGGTTTCTTTCTAAACCAATGCGCAGGTTAGTAGAGGTTATTTGATTGGAAAAATGACGTGTACTAAAGGTTGAGTCAGTCAATTCATACAAATCATAATTGGGTGATAAAACATTTCCAGATCCGCCTTGGGTTACACCTATCTTATAGCGCAGCTTTTCATTAATTGGTTTCCGATATTCAATTCCCAAACGAAATTCTTCGCTAGCGGTAATTACAATTCCTAAATCCCCAGCAGATTGGGCAAATGAAAAACAATTTGCTCCAGTAAGCAAAATCAATAAAGCAAGTCTTTTAAATTCTATCATATCTTCTTAACGTATAATATGCATACGATAAAAGAGTTAGATAGGTTGCGCGGATTCTTTAGTGTCTGATCGGAAATAGACGAAGCACTAATCAACCGGCGGCTGAACTTTATTTTTGAAAGTACCTAAGATATACCTCAACCCAACGGCTGCTGTAGTGCCAATGTCAAAATTAACTGGCGGCGATCCAATAGCGATTCTATTGTGATTAGTAACTTCTGTAGCTCCCATATAAACAGGTACTCCAAAGCGCGTTAAAATAGAACAGTTAAAATAAAATGCATCAGAAATGGGTACGTTTAGGTTAAAGGTTATCCGCAAACTTGGAACAAAAAAATGCTGTTTGATATTGGCATAATCAGGATCGCCTACAACCAAGACGTTATTGGGTGAATTAGAGGGGATTTGTGAAGCATCCGCCACAAAATTACCGCGAATCCAATTTCCGTCCTTGTCCAATAATAAGGGTGAATTATATTGTCTTTTTTCATGTCGTAAATATCCTAAATTCAAATCTGCCCCAAGAGAAAATAAGGATTCTCCTAATTTTCTTTCACCACCAATTCTTAATTCCCATTGATTGTTGCCACGAAAAACTGTTTGTTGCACGACTACCGAATCTGATGCGGAAATTATTCCCGTAGAAATCCAACTATTTTGAAACGTGCCATGCGTAACACCAAATTTATAGGTGAGTTGTTCACTTTTTGGAAGGCGGAATTCTATTCCATATCGCGACTCATCATTTAGGGATAAAATGAAGCCTAAATCGGCTTTTTCTTGCGCAAATAAATTACCCAGTGACATAAGAACTAGGATTGCGGTAAAGTTGAATTTTAAAAATACGCTCATGGTATTCAATTTAGCCACGTTTTTTGTTACGGCTTCCGATTATATAACGTAAACCAATGCTTGCATTTGTATTAAAATCTAGCCAACGTTGTGGTATGTAATTAAAGAGTCCTAAGGGATCATCCACTTGTGTTGCACCCATATATAAGGGTACATTGAAGATACCAGATCCAGCCAAATTCAAAATAAAGGAATTCCCAATTGGGATGTTCATATTTAAGCTTAGTCGAACTCCAGGCACCACATAATGACGTGAAATTCGCGAATTATTGGGGTCATCACTTGGTTGGAAACCCGGAAATAACGAGTTGCCTGACCAAGTTCCATCATCTCGTAAATAAGTGGAACTATATTGATAGGCAGAATTTGATTGCCAATAGTTCAAACTTAAATCTGTTCCAACAGAAAACATAGAATTACCAAATTGTCGTTCTACACCAAATCGAAGCCCTGTTCGAAAGCCATTTTTAAGATAATTCCGTTTGGTTATTATGGAATCCGAAACTGAAATTATTTCTCCTTGTTGCTGCCAAAGATAGTAATTCGACTCACCGTAGGCGGCGGCTAATCTGAAGTGATATTTCTCCCCAAAAGGTTTTCGATATTCGAGCGTGAATTTATTATATTGTGAAGTTGAAATGGCAAAGCCAAAGTCTGCTTTTTCTTGCGCATTACTTGGTATAAGAAAAAGAAGACCAATAAGGGTAATAATGATTTTCTTTAAAGGGTGCATTGAGTTTTGTTTTGCTTTACAAAACGAATAGAATCAGACTTTAGTATATCTGCTCCTAACTCAATTCACTTTGACCTCATTAAAAACGGTGCCTTTTTGTTTAAAAATCAACACTTTAAAAGAAAAATAGCTGACAATCCTCTACTCCAAAACACTCTCCATTGCCAGCTAAACTCTTTTATTCATAAATGGTCTTGGCGGCATCCACCAATCTTAAAAATTCTGCACGATAACCATTTTGATCATCTCCTTTACCTTCTTTTGCCAATTTTAAAATGGCATCAAAATTTAAGGTTCCTTTATATTCAGATTCTCTTAAGAGCATTCCAAAACCAGCAACTGCTGCTGAAAATTTATAATTATCAGATAATTTGCTCCAATCTGTCACCTTGTTCTTCAGATTGCGTTCAAGCAATTTACTTTCGTCACCATCTGGTGCTTTATATCTAAACTTAACCGTTAATAATTCATTGCCATATTTACGACTATCGGTTGGGTTATCGTCTTGATAACGCAAAGGATCAACTGTTGGATTAGTGCCATCTCCCTCTCCTTTCATCACCACTTCATACAAAGCCGTAACGGAGTGACCAGCGCCAATTTCTCCAGCATCTTTTTTATCGTCATTAAAATCTTCTTCATTCAATAAGCGGTTTTCATAACCGATAAGTCGATACGATTCTACTATCGTAGGATTAAACTCAACCTGAATTTTTACATCCTTTGCTATCGTAACTAAGGTGGCTCCAATTTCAGTAACCAATACTTTTTTCGCTTCTAAAAGGTTGTCGATATAAGCATAATTACCATTTCCTTTATCCGCCAATGTTTCCATTTTAGAATCTTGAATGTTTCCTGTTCCGAATCCTAAACAGGTTAAAAACACACCCGTTTTTCGCTTCTCTTCAATCAAATCTTTCATGGCAGCATCAGAACTCATTCCAATATTAAAGTCGCCATCTGTTGCCAAAATAACGCGGTTATTTCCACCTTGAATAAAATTATCCGTTGCAACTTGATAGGCTAATTTAATACCAGCTCCACCGGCAGTTGATCCACCCGCGTTTAATTTTTCAAGTGCAGCCAAAATCTCAGTACTATTATCAGCCGAGGTTGAATTTAGAACCACTCCTGCGGCACCTGCGTAAACTACAATTGCAATGCGATCGCGGTCGCCCAATTCATTCACTAACATTTTAAAAGATTTTTTGAGTAATGGTAACTTATTGGGCTGATCCATTGAGCCAGAAACATCTAATAAGAAAACCAAATTACTCGCGGGTAAATTTCCTTTCTCAATGCGTTCTCCTTGTAAACCAATATGCACCAACTTATTATTATTCCATGGGCAATCACCTATTTCAGTTGTAATTGAAAATGGTTGTTCATCCGTTGGATTGGGATAATCATAATGGAAATAATTAATCAATTCTTCAACGCGAACGGCTCCCTTATCTGGCTTTTGCCCATTCAATAAAAAACGGCGTACGTTAGAATATGAAGCAGCATCAACATCTACAGAAAAAGTAGAAAGTGGATTGACATTGGTGAGTTTATACCCATTTTCTTCAATCGAATTATAAGATTCTGTGTTATGATAAACAGGTTCATTACGGTAATAACCCGATCCTATGCCACTTCGAAAAGCGCGTCCTGATTTACTTGAAATTCCGAATAATGCAGGCGCATTATCCATAGACTCTTCCGCATCTACAACCTCTAGTTCATCAACAATCGGTTCAGGTTCAGGCATTAGATTAATTATTTTAGCATTAATCGTTTTCGTTTGACCCAATGTTAACTCTACCCCTGATTTGCGGTATTTTTTATAGTTGGCCTTGTCAACCTTAAAATAATATGATGCAGTTGGCATATCCTTAAATTCATAATATCCTTTCGTATTGGTTTTAGTTGAACGATTCACGTTCGTTTTTTCATCCTTGATGGTGACTTGTGCGTCAACAACAACAAATCCTAAATTGTCCTTTATAATTCCTTTTAAACTAATGCTAGATGTTTGTGAAAAACCCGTTACAGTAAATAGTAGCAAGGCTAAAACTAGGTTGAATTTTGTCAAAAAATAAGTGCGCTTCATAATGTATGTTTTGCTCTCTGTAAAACTGAAGGGTGGAAAGGTTCATTTCACGGGCATTTCTCATTTTGCCTAACTCTCAAGTTGATAATATGCAATGATAAGTTTTTAAAATAGTAAGGAGGTTATTAGAATGCCACCCTAAAGGACGCTGAGGTTAGGTTAGTGAGCCTGTCGAACTATCGAAGTGCGCTTTAGGGTCCTCGAAAAGTTCTTTATTCGCTATAAAAAGGAAAATGTGGCGTAAAAAAAGGTCGCTGAGGCTCTCGAAGCGCCCTTTTTTTGCTAGTTTTAATTTTAACCCAAACAGATGGCAAAAGGATATATGTACATTCTCTTATGTGCTAATAACACCTATTATACTGGAAGCACCAAGTATTTAGAACTTCGCGTTGACCAACATAATAATGGTGAAGGCGCAAACTATACCACTAAACATAGTCCTGTAAAGTTGATTTATTATGAGGAATATCCACGGATAGATTATCATTCAATAGAGAAAAGCAGGTGCAAGGTTGGCGCCGTGCAAAAAAAGAAGCGCTCATGAATGGAGATGATGAATTATTACCCGAGTTGGCTATTGCTTATCGGGATTTATAAACCGGCATTTCGATAGTTCGACAGGCTCACTAACCTAACCTCAATGTCCTCCCATCTTGGTATTAATCGACAGCCCCAGAGCCTCAGCGACCTTTTATCTAGTGCCTAGTAACCATTCGGGTTAGAGCCTTAGCTACCTTACGCCCTGGATCTGGTTAACGTTCTAGGCAGATTACATAATAAGTGTTTTTAAAAAAATAGTTTAAATGTTATTAGAATACCAGCCCAAAGGACACTGAGGCTCTCGAAGTGCCCTTTGGGCTCTCGAAGTGCGCTTTGGGATCCTCGAAATGTTCTTATTCTGGTTTATTCACTCCCTTTATTATAACAGCACCAGTTCTGCTATAATCAACGCCATCCATTCCAATCGCCGTCACTTCATACGCGTAGCTACCATTTGCCATTTGATTCCCCGATTTATCCTTACCTCTCCATCTAAAATTCGCATCTTCCGATCCAAATATTGATTTGCCATTTTCTTCATAAATTATGATTGCAAAGCTGCTGAGGTTCGCATAAATAGCGCCAAAAAAATCATTCTTCCCATCACCATTTGGTGTGAAAGCATTTAGAAGTCTCAAGCTTGATGGTTCTATTAAATCAGCTACATTTCCGTTATTAGCTTGATTTACGATTATGTCATCATTGAAAACAACAGCTTCATTTAGCAATGGATCTACGGCCTCAGTTTCATCATTCACATCTGCAGAACACTTACAAGGAAATACATAAGGCCGCGCTTTGTTTCGCAAGTTGCGTTTAGCACTGTTTTTATTCTTACGATTCTGATCCTTTTTGGCGTATTCTAAATAATTGAGTTCATCTGTCATACTATTAATGTTACCCAAGTTTGCTTTAATTTCACCTTCCCATTCGGCTTTGGTTATTGGCGATAATTGAATTGCTGACGTGCCGGGTGCTCCATCAATATTCTTGTAAAACATTCCATCAGAATTCCAAGCAATGGCAATAACTGAATAGGAAAGTTTATCGTTCAACTTATACTCAAAATTTCCTTTGTTGGAGGTTAACTTTATATAGGAATTAAACTTGTTTGAGACAGCATAAACGTTAAGGCGATCATAATTGGATGCATCAGCAACAGTAACTGTCATTTTTGAATATTTCACGGTTGCTGTGCGCCCATTTGCACCTCTAATTTTTGCATTTTCACGTATCGTACTTAAGGACATTAAGCAATCCACATTTTTCCACCCTGTACTACGAATATTTGTCCGTAAAAATGTACGATTAGGATTGATTGGAGTTGTGGGCCAAGCTGGTGTTTCAATTATTGGATCAGTTGCAATTATTGGCGCAACAGCAAAATTAGAAGAAGAAGTAGTCGAATTAAAAACAATTGGATTGGTTAAACGCGGTCTTGGCTTGCGCATTCCTAATTGCGCATATACTTCGCGTGTATTAAATTCAATTTCTTGTTTGTTCAATCTGCGATTGCTTTCGCTATTTCGATTTCGTGCTTCTTGATCCTTCCGATTCATTTCCGCATTTTGGCGGTTTTCTTCCGCCCAAAATGCGGCATTTGTTTTAGTGATTGCTCTTTGCAAAGCTTGCTTTTTAAGTGCATAATAGGCGTTTAAACTTTGTTGGGCGCTGGTAGTTACTGTCACTTGGCCCTGTCCTTTTAAAGCAAAGTTTGAAAAAGCCTTTCGGTTGCTACCACTTAATCTTCTCATAGCCATAGAATCAATAGTGCACAGGTTTTTATCGAGGTTGTTAACGTATAATTCTAGGATGGAATTATTGCAAGTTTGATGAATGAAGGGCATGCGTGCTTCAAACTCTTTTGTTGCCAAATTGGTGTTGTTGAATTTACTATTCCAAATAGTTTTTACGGATGCTGGATTCACGCCGCATTCTACGCAATCGATATCTCCAATATCACCCAAGAGGGCATCTGACGCGTCCAATGTATCAACTTGAAGCACATTACTCATTGCATTTGACTGTGATATCTCAAATCTCTCAATGTATTCAAAAATCCAATCTATGGATTGATTGTCAACCGCTTGAGGCGACATTAGAGAAGCATCAAATGATGATATTTCATTTGCATAAGGATCCCCACTCTCAATTGCTGCAGGGCTATTTTTTATAAATGCATAAAAGTTTTCTTCACTTGAATTGTCAATCCATCTTTTTCTGGAACCCTTAAGCGCAGGCCCTGTCATATCTTTGTCTGGAAAATGGCATGAGGCACAATTCATCTCAAATAGTCTTTTTCCCAAAAGATATGCATCATCTACTACAACTTCTTCCAAATAGGTATTACCCTCCCCACACTCATCTGCATAAGAATAGTACAAACTGTCTTTAAACTGCTTATTCAAATAGCCCCATTTTTCTAGTTGCGGTTCATATCCTTTAGGATAAAAATCCAATTCGGTAATTTCAACTGGCACTAAAGGTTTTGTAAATGGTTTTGGATTTGTCCACAAGATTTCTCCTGCTTCATTCTCGATTCCATCATACAATTGCATGCCCGTTTTATCTGGATTTGCAGGAATATCAACAGTTAATTCTTTCTGCAATGGAACCCGTTCTCCATCTGCAAAGGCATCAAAATAAAACATGCCGCCGGTTTCTAATTCTTCGCCGTCATCAGTCATAGTGTTTAAGCCTGCATATAAAATATCTGCAGGAGTCAATGCTTCTTGAATTAAGAAATCAACTTGATCATTCTCGGTTTCAAAAGCATTGGCCGGAATAAAAACGACGATCCCTTCTTCAGATTCAATTACGGTGTCTCTATCGGTTTTTATCTCAAATAATTCTTGATCCAAATAAGCGTTTGCTTCTGAACTTAAGGTATCGTTTGCGTCAATGACAATTAGTGCAACTTCTTCCACCACATTCTCACTATTTGTTTCAATTGTAGGCTCATTGCTACTTAAAAAACTCCAAGCGCCTTCTGTGTTCTTTGTATAATAAAAGGCAGCTGCCGCAATCGCAGCAATGATGACAAATGTTATTCCAGTCGCTTTTAAAAAGCGTTGTGTTCTGTATTTTTTTCTTGCTTTAATGGTATCACTTTTCAATCCCATTCGTTGGATTCCTTCGACTAAATCCTGTTGGAAATCAACCTCTGATTTTAATCCCGCATCTGCGGCAATTTTTGCTTCAAAAGCTGTTTTTTCCGATCCACTCAATTTATTCATGAGGAAGTTTTCTATTTGTTCTATTATTTCTAGTTCTTTTCTCATGGTTAGTCGTTTTTTAGGTTAGATTCAATCGCAAGCGCCCGTGCATGTTCCATACACTTATACTTTTTTGTTTTGGCAGATTGTACCGTTTTGTACCCAAATTTTTTGGCTATTTTATCCATGGAAAAGTTCTTATAATAGAACGCCTCCAACATGTTTTTACATTTTTCTCCGAGTTTAGTTAATACGTTATCTATGGTTTTAAATTTTGCCTCTTTTTCAATCAGCAATTCAATTTCTTCTTGATGTTCATCTGTAAATTGCATAGATGCCACTTCAGACAATCCTTCTTCACCAGAATTTTTTCGAACTTTCTTTTTTCGCAATTCATTACTCCACAAAAGTTTGCAGGTATTAATTAAAAAACCGTCTACTTTAACAGGAGAATCAGAAGGCATGTCTTGCACTTTTTTATACAAAACAATCAAGCCGTCTTGAAAAACATCAAGCGCCTCTTCTTTTGATCCTGAGTTAATAAGAATGTGTTTTTCTACTTTAGGGAAATATTTATACAAACGTGCAAAGGCGCGTTCTTGATTGCCGCCTTGCAATTGTAATATAATTTTTGTGTTGTTCATTTTCGTTTCTTTCCCTAAGATGTAGCGAATTTGAAAAGGTAACTTTTTTTGTTTAAATAAAAATGGGAAGAAACGTATTTCCTCTTATATTTAACTGAAAACTAATCCTACAAGAAATGAGCGTAGCGGAATTCGAACAGATAGTAGCCAAAGATAAATACCTCAACCTATTAATTAATGAGCATAAGTTTGGTGTAATGGCAAACATCAAAAAAACAAGCCAAATGACAGACGAATTCATTGATTGGATAAGTCCTAAATATTATGATGCTTTTAAAGCAATTTATGACAAATGTATTGCAGATAAAAAGGGTGTTGTATCCACCGTTTTGCGCATGATTTTTTTAGCAAATTCCGAAACAAAAGAAATGATCGGTGAATTTCTTTGTCCCAAACTTGATGAATCAATTGCCGAAGCGCATAAACTTGAAAAACATGTGCGTCAAAAAAAATTCAAACCTGAACCTGCAATTGAATACTTAGGAAGAATTTTTAGCCCATTCAATAAAGGAATTTTTAAGCATTTAGAAAAAACACCTGCAATTGATGCAAAGAAAAAAGAACTCACCGATTTTATGTTAGGTATTAGTGATCAAATGAAAGATTTGAAAGCTAATCGTGATGCAGAACAATTTATTGTTTATAGTATGATTGTTACGAATTTGGAAGAGTTTAAACCTCAAGGTGAACAACAAAATCGCTTGGTGCAGCATGAACAAAATGAGACGAATAAAAATGTTTGGGCAATTATTGTTACCATAGTTATTTTTCTCATCCTCATGTCTCGTTTTTTATTCAGATAAGAAAACACTTTTACTTCGCCATATATTTAAGATCAGGACGAATCATTTAATCCAATTATGAACTCAGATCAATTTGAGGCATTTGTAGCCAATAATAAAGACCTAAATCTACTCATCAATAAACAAAATTTTGGTGTTTTATCGTCCATAAAAAAGACGGATGAAATGACAAAAGAATTCATTAATTGGGTTAGTCCAAAATACTATGAGGCGTTTGTAAAAGTTTATAAAAAGTATTACTTAGACAAAAGAGGTGTGGTATATGCCTTATTTAGGACAAGCTTTTTAGCCAACGAAGCAACACTCGAAAAAATAAGCAAAACTATACAACGGCGTTTAGAATACACTTTAGACCGAACGAAAAAATTTCATGAAAGCATAGCTCTTAACCCAAAAAATTGTGTTTCAGCTTTGCCAACTTTAGATTTTCCTTTTGACCGTGAGGCTACTGCAATTTTTGAGAATTTTAAATCACAAACCATTGCCGAAAAAAGAAATGAATATCGGCAATATTTAATGGCTATCGCTAAAATTTTAAACCAATTTTCTCCACGGAAAAATGAAGTAGAGCACAGAATTTACATGAGCGTTCGCGCAGAATTGATCCTTATGGATATGACTCCTGAACAAAAACAGGAATTGGAAAAACAGCAATTAAAGTTTAGTGGAAAAGCCGTATGGTCTATTCTAGGAATTGTGATCATACTCATAATAATAATGTTACGGTGCGGCGGCGGTTTGTAAGATATGAGGTTTACTTCGCACCCAATTTTTGAAATTAGAATTTCTTGTCTTCGTCATTTCTTGCGGTGTTGTTGAAAGGGCTCTCCATTCCCTAGAAATTGAGTCATCAATGATTATACTTAAGGTAAATTCAGAACACTAGCATTATCAGACTTTTTCCTTTTGTCATTGCAACAAAAGAAAGAAAAATGCTAGCTGCCAGCGGCTAAATTTTACTGGCATATTTTTTTGATGGCTTTGCTCTCCTACACCGTGAAAAGGTCGGCGATCTCCCAAGGGAGCTTCCTCACTTTTTAGCACGGTCTAGTTCGCTGCTATTCACCAAAAAAATAAACGCTTATCAAAATATTGCTCCTATTCGAACCAAAACAAAATAGGTGAGCAAAAGCATGTTTTTGACAAGTTTAATCTCATTTTAAATTTAGGTCAGCTCTCGGTGAAGACAACTGTGCGATACGTTTCTTCGCTAATCGTATTGGACTAGCTAAGTACAAAAAGGAGCTTGGTAAGTTCCTGATAATAAAAGCCTTACTTCGCCCCTAACTTCTGAAATGAGAATTTCAAGCCTAGCATAAAATAGCGCGCTAAGGTTGCCGTACGTTGCTGTTCATAATAATTCAAAAAGTAGTTTTGATTAATGCCTGAGTTTTGATTGAGCAAATCATACACAGCCACATAAGCTTGTAATTTTTTAGATTTTAATAAATTTCTGGCAATGGAAGTATTGACAATAATTTGCTCATTATTTGTTTCAAACGAAGGATAAAAATAATGCTTAGCGTCTGCTTTAAATACCCATTTGTCTTTTAGTTTCAATGTTAAATCTGCTGAATAATTCCAGCTAAAAAAATCACTATTAAGCATTTCATTTTCTGGATAGACACTTTTAGAATAGGTCATTTCTACTCCTGCTTTGATATTGATTACCTTTTTTTTGGTGTTTTCAATAATTAACCTTGAATTGTTGTAGAAGGAAGTATAGGAATTGGGTGCTCCGTTCAACCTCAATTGCCCTTTAGAAATTGTAGCGTTATTGGTAATGCTAAATTTAGTTTTGATTGGACTCAAGTTGGTTCCAAAAGAAGTATAGGCATTTAAGCGATCCTCATTCCCATTATTATCAGGTGTAAATTGGCGATTAAAATTGGCATCTATCACTTGCGAATAGTTGATTTTATTTTCAACATGCTTTGCACCGAGCCGCAACATTAAATTGGTAAAGTTAAATTGATTAAAGAAGTTGTATTCAACATTTAAATCGTGCACATATTCTGGAATTAAGTTGACATTTCCTTGCACAATTTCTGCTGGGTTGGTATTATCCGGAATAGCTTGCAATTGTATGATTTGAGGGGCCCGCACATTCGTTCTATAATCCACTCTAAATTCAGACGATTTGCTAACTTCCAATTGAAGCCTAAAAAATGGTAAGGCGTAATGATATGTGCGATTTGTCTCAAATAAATCGGCACTTAATAAGTTCAAGTTTGAATAACCTAAACCTACCGTTGTCTTTAGTTTTTTGGAAAGAAATTTATAGCGAAGCTCTCCATTATTTTCAATAGTTGCATAAGTAGCATTTCCAGAAAACAGCGGATTCAGAACCAGTTCATCCGCTGTAATTTCATCACTTACAGTCTTATCTCTTAAGAAATTTTTGCGCTTGTGTTCCACTTCCGCTTGCAATAAATGCTTTTTACTGAGTGGTTCAGAATACATCCAATTACCTGACACATTAGCGTTTTTTTGGCTGTTATTTTGCATTTGAATTGTTTGTGAAATAACTGGCCCGGGTAGGTATAAAATGTTTTCATAAGTCAAGTTTGTTAGTCCTGTTTTATTACTTAAACCATAGGTGGCACCACCACCCGTATATCTCCCTTTTTTTGCAAACTTTTTTCGGTAATCAGCAGCCAAATTCATATTATAATCAAAGCTATTTTGATCCAAATTGGTCGTGTAGGTGTTTTTCAAATTTTGCTCGCTGTCAAAGCTCAAGAGGTCATTGGAATTGCTATATTTTGCATTGGTCCAATTTCCGTTTAAATCTAAATTTAAGAAATGAGTTGAATCAAATTCTTGTTTATAATGAATGGTTCCGCGACTATTTAAGGTTGCGCTTTTTTGCAAAACATCCTCTTGCGAAAACACACTTGAATCTTGAAAAAAGGTTGTTCTATCCACTGATCGGTCAAAGGATTTATCAAACGTATTAAAGAAAAAACTGGATGATAACGTGGCCTTTTGGGACGGCTTATAATTTAAATTAAACCCCGTTGCATTGGTGCTTAAAAACCCTGTGTTTTGTCCGTCACTAATTGGTAAACCATTATCACCTCCAATGTTAATTGAACCTGACCCATCCATCAAGTTTTGAATGCCACCCATAAAAGAGACATAATCGTTGATTGAAAAACCAGTTTCATTCACATTGTTTGAAAGCCCAATTCCAGAAACTTGCCACTTCCCTTTAAAATAATGTACATTCCCTTTTAATCTATACCGATTTTGAGCTTCCAGCCCTTCAGCATCTGGATTTAAACCAGCACCAAAGGCCGCTTCTAAATTTCCAAAATAACCTTTTTTGCGATCTTCTTTTAGTTTTAGGTTAATGGTGGTTGACTCATTCCCATCAGCCACACCTGTAAAAGCAGCCATGTCAGATGCTTTCTCAAAAACCTGTACGCGATCAACTGCATCTGCCGGTAAATTTTTTGTCGCTATGGTCGGGTCGCTTCCAAAAAACTCTTCTCCATCAACTAGAATTTTCTCGACGGTTTTGCCCCGTACTTTTATACTCCCATCTGGCTGCACCTCAACGCCGGGTAATTGTGCTAATAAATTTTCTACGACATCATGTTCACCTGTTTCAAAAGCCCGTGAATCATATTCAATTGTATCTCCCTTAAACCGAATTGGAATATACTCGCTTGATACGTTCACCACATCCAACATTAAAGGTTGTAATTTGATGACTCCAATTGACGTGTCTGAAGAGGCTTCTGTGGTGCTAAACAACAATTCGTAAGGTTGATTTCCGTATGAATTAGCTTTGAACAAATAGGCATTGGATTTTACATTTTTCAATACAAAATTGCCTTCATTATCCGTTACCGCAAAGGTTTTTAAAATAGAGTCTTGCTGCCCCATTAACATGACTGTAGCGCCTGGTATTGGATTAGCGATTGAATCTGTTACTCTGCCAAAAACATTAATTGATTGAGCATTGACACTTGAAGCAATAAGAAAAATAAGGATAAACAGGATGCGTCTCATGTGAGAATTTTAGGTTTTAAAAAATGAGTTTGATGCGGTTTTAATGCCTAGTACACTAGTTTGTAATCATAATTACACCACCTTCACCACCACCATATTGCTCTTGCATTTCCTGCATTTTTTTTCGCTCCAGAGCCTCAAAATCGGCTGCAGTAATTGTCTTACCTTTTGTGGGTGCTTTAATCTCTTTCTTGCCTATTTCGCGTTTGTCGATATCTGTTGCAGTAATTTGGAAATTTCCGTTATTCATGCTTATATGAACAATTAAACCAGGTAAACCAGCAAAACCTGCTGGCCCAGTAGAAACAGGAATTTCAGATGTGAACCATGCAGTAATTGTATCCTCTTCAGTAATTAGTTCGGCTTTTTGACATACGAGACCCGAATGTATTTGTTGCTCATCTGTTACCCGCCAATCGGCAGGTTCAAGCGTGTCTCTAATCAAAAACATTTTCCCCATTAAATCGCGTTGCTCAACAATAATTCCGTTGGCAATATCTGTATAGATTTTTTCTTCTGGAGCATCCATTTCAATCTTAATTTGCACATTTCCATCTTGTTCTTCTATTGTCTCATTCGCGTTTTCATCTGATTCATTTGTGTAAAAGGATTCCGAGTCTGTGAACAAAAGCACATTATTCATTTTTTGAAATTCTGGAATCATTTGTTTAATCATTTCCGAATTTTCATCATCTGGCAATTCGGCATGCAAATTAATTTTTGTTGTGTATTTCACCTCTCCATGGTTTTGTGCAAATGCCAAACCCGTGAATAATAAATTGATTAGTATAATTCCTATTTTCATCTGTATCGCTTTTTTTGTACAAAGATGAATAAACAGATGCCCTGTTGAGGTTAAAGGTGGGTTAATGTGAGGTTAAAAAAGGTTAAGGGGGTGCAGCAGTAGTTGTGTAATTTAGAGTTGACTTAGGGATTGCAGCAACTGTTTGAGCTCTTTTTGTAAAAAAAGCGAGTGCGGAAAGCCCGACTTGAACGCAAGTGAGAGGAAGTTCCAAAAAGAGAAACGAATAAAATTCTTTTTTAGATTTATAGTAAAACTGCACTTCTTAAATACACGTTTTTTGCATTTTCTAGCCTCTCACTTATGGCTTAGTGATTTTACTGATTTCTGCCTTTTGAAAATGAACTTTTTTTGCACTTAAAATGGCACTTCCGTAAAGCGTATTCGTATCAAAATTGATAAGTAAAGTAACATAATCGCCTTTGTCAGCTTCATGCCAGGAAACAAAGTGCTCATTACTTTCTGTTATCATATGATTGTAAGGAAATTTTCCAAACCATACTTCAGGACTTCTGCCACTTCGGTACTGATAACTGACACCTTCCGCCTCAAATTTAACGGCATATTCATTTCCCTCACTATAGGTATATTGAAGTATTACACCCAATAATTTTTCAGGCATTTTTAAGTTCTCGTTTTCTTTGGTTGAATTGCATGAAATAAGAAAAAGACTTATCATGCTCACGAATAAAATTTTGTATCTGCTTTTCATAAGTACAAAGGTGAGACTCTTTTAGACCTTAGGAAAGGTGCATGTGATACTAAAAATGGTTAATCTCGTCCCTAAACAAATTGTGCTTTGAATTGACCTGGAGTAAAACCGGTTCTTTTTTTGAAGTATTTAGAAAAGTTGGTGGCATCTTGAAAACCACATTCAATGGCTGTTTCTAAAATAGAAGCCTTTTTTGTAACAATCAAACGTTTTGCTTCAAGGGTAACAATTTCATCTATATATTCTTTTGCAGTACCCCTAGTTATGCTTTTGCAAATACTGTTCAGAACTTTGTAGGAAATTGCCAATTTCTCGGCATAAAATAAAGCATTCCTGTTTGAGGCTAAGTGTTGCTGAATTAGCGCGTTAAATTTGACGAAAAGCTGGCTGTCTCTATATTCAATTGTAGTCGGATCCATCTGCTGTGACGATTCTACAGCTTGTAATAAAAAAAGAAAATTAATTAAATGGTTTGCCAAAATATCTTCAAAAAAGACTTGCTTTTGATTGTTCCAAATATTTTCAATGGTCGATATTTTGCTGAGTTGAATTTCGTTTAAAGTATATTTTGGAGAGCTAAAGTATAATGGTTTTAATAAATGTAAATGCTGTTGCGCAGAAGCGGAGAGATGTTTTAACATGAACTCGTCATTCATCAATATCAAATATCCTTTGTATTTATCACTATCACCAAATGAATGAACTTGCCCTTTTACTAAAACCAGCGCGTCATTTTTTTTAATTGAAATTTCTTTAAAATCAACTTTGTGTCGCACTTCTTCGCCTGTGTTGATCAAAATAGCATTGAAGCCTATTCGGTGGAGTTCAAATGGTGAATGGTCCTTCAATAAATCTTCGCGCAGCATTAATTCTTCTAAAAGAATAAAGTCGATTGTCTTTGCATTTCCCTTAGGAACAAAAGGAACTTTTGGGATTTTAGTCAAATCGCGCTTAATCATAACTATCAAATAAACTTCGAGACTCTATTTAGTTGTTGGTCGCATTATAATACGAGTTATCTGCTCAACTCAGCAATACATTTTTCGCGTGTTTCCCAAAGACTATTTGGACTCATGCCATTTTCGAAAGAATAGGCTACCATTTGCGCTCTATGCCAGTTGACTTTATATTCGCCAATTTGGTCTGGTTTGATTTCGACCTCTAACTGCAATGATTTTTCAAAAGACTCAGAGCCCTTTTCCAAACCAGTTACATCTCGAATTTCACCATTGATTTTTAGATAGGTATGCGCCTCAGGTATCGATTCTAAATTTGCTTCTTTGAGAATTATACCAACCCCAGGATGTGTTTTTTCTGACATTAAAAACATACCGAGAAACAGTTTTACGTTTTCCCAGCCGTTTTCTGCTGCTACGGCTTTTATCAATGCGCTTTTTGTGCTGCAGACCCCACATTCTTCATCAAATACGAGTCGATATTCACTGCGATCAGAATTTCTGCTAT
This sequence comes from Crocinitomix sp., assembly GCA_013138735.1. Classification (GTDB taxonomy): domain Bacteria; phylum Bacteroidota; class Bacteroidia; order Flavobacteriales_D; family Crocinitomicaceae; genus Crocinitomix. The sequence goes on from WTCE01000005.1 coordinate 118,178, forward strand.
AGGGCAATTGCTCAACCCATTCAATAAAACTTAAAAATGAAATAATGCCACGATCAACACATTCGTTGGATAATGGCCCTTTTTCGGCGGCAATCATTAAATGTGCTAAAGCTGTCATACAGAATTGAACTATAATGGAATATTACCGTGTTTCTTTTTCGGTAAGGTTGCCACTTTATTTTTGAGCATATCAAAGGCTCGAATTAACTTTTTACGCGTTAAGGCAGGCTCTATTATTTCATCAATAAAGCCATGCGCTGTTGCATTGTATGGATTTGCAAATAATTCAGCATACTCCGCTTCTTTTTCCGCCAGTTTAGCTTGATGATCGTCAGCTTCCTTAATTTCTTTACGGAAAATGATTTCTGCAGCGCCTTTTGCTCCCATTACTGCAATTTCTGCAGTTGGCCACGCAAAATTCATATCTGCACCAATGTGTTTAGAGTTCATAACGTCATAAGCACCACCGTAGGCCTTACGTGTAATTACCGTTATGCGCGGCACAGTTGCTTCACAAAAGGCATATAATAACTTGGCGCCATTGTTAATGATTCCGTTCCATTCTTGCTCGGTTCCAGGTAAAAATCCAGGCACATCTTCTAATACTAATAATGGAATATTAAATGCGTCGCAAAAGCGAACAAATCGTCCTGCTTTATTGGAAGAATTGCTATCTAAAACGCCCGCTAAAAATGCAGGTTGATTGGCAACAATTCCGATACTTTTTCCAGCTAAAAACGCAAATCCTATGACAATATTCTCTGCGTAACTTTCTTGCACTTCATAAAAAGATCCTTTGTCAACCACCTCATGAATAACTTCTTTAATATCGTATGGTTGATTTGGATTTTCTGGAATGATTGAATTTAAATCAATTCTAGTTTCATCCGTTTTTTCATACGGGTATCTTGGCGATTCCTCTTCGCAATTTTGGGGCAAATAGGATAATAGTTTTTTAATATCGTTGATGCATTTCAAATCATTTTCTACAGAAAAATGCGCCACACCAGATTTTTGTGAATGGGTAGAAGCACCACCCAATTCTTCTGCAGTGACTTCTTCATGCGTCACAGTTTTTACAACATTCGGTCCAGTCACGAACATGAATGAAGAATCTTGCACCATATAAATAAAATCTGTCAAGGCAGGTGAATAAACCGCACCACCAGCGCAGGGCCCCATAATGGCAGAAATTTGAGGAACAACTCCAGAGGCCATTGTATTGCGATAAAAAATATCTGCATAACCGCCCAATGAAACTACACCCTCTTGAATTCTTGCTCCACCCGAATCATTTAAACCAATTAATGGAATTCCATTTTGAATGGAAAGATCCATAATTCGAACAATTTTTTTAGCATGTATCTCGGCCAATGATCCACCAAAAACAGTAAAATCTTGCGAAAAAACATAAATTGGTTTTCCATGCACGGTTCCATAACCGGTTACCACGCCATCACCTAAAAACTTTTGTTTTTCTAAACCAAAATTGGTCGAACGGTGTGTTGTTAACATTCCAATTTCCTCAAAACTATCATCATCTAACAACAATTGAACCCGTTCCCGAGCAGTCAATTTTCCTTTACCGTGTTGCGATTCAATTCGTTTTTCGCCGCCGCCTTTTACAGCTTCTGCTTTCTTGGAATTTAGTATATCTAGTTTTGATGCCATTTGCCAAATTTTTATGGAAATCTAAGGTAAGGTTATTTTTCTAATCTTTATTTTTGAAAACTGCTATAATATCGACTACCTTGTGTTTTCATGGGTAAAATAATTGTTCTTTCATTCGTTTGTCTCAGCCTTTTTTCAAGTTGTAAAAAAAAGAGTATTAATTGTGATCGTGTTTGCACTTATGCTGAGACAAAACTCTTTAATTTTGGTTTTGAGGATGTTGAGTTAATCCAATCAGGAAATTCTGCTGGCATAATTGGTCTTGATTCCGGCTATCCAGATTTGAATAATTGGGATAGTTGGCTACAAGGAAAAAACGAATATGGATCGTTAAGTATTCTCTATGAAGATGGTGATATTAGTGAGCGGATTGCGGAATTAGTAACTGACCCCGAAAATCCAGACAATACAGTTCTACACTTTGATATTAAAAGTCCAAATGTTTATGAGGGGGATTCGCCTGTAAAAGCGAGAACACAAATGCAATTGCACAATGCAACCTGCATTAAAGAATATTATCAAAAAGTGGATCTCTATTTCCCATCAGAATTGGCATTATTGTCCAATTATTCTGAACAGATTTATTGGCTATCCATCTTTGAATTGTGGAATAACGCGAATTGGACCAAGGAAAAATATCCTTTTCGGATTACGGTAGGTTTGCAAAAAGAAGAAGGTGTTGGAAATCCAATTTATTTTGATGCTGAGGCGCAGTTGGTAACAAAATTTGGAAGCTTCAAAAACGTTTGGTCAGAAGTGAATACGAATTTTGAAGTGCCCTTTGGGCAATGGATGACATTAGAAATCTACATTCTTGAAGGAAATGAAACAAATGGAAAATTTTATTCGGCGGTGACTCCCTATGGAGAAAGCAAACAAGTGCTGTTTGAAATTGATAATGCTACGCAACATCCTAAAGAAAAATGCGCTGATGGTTTCACTCACATCCATCCATTAAAATGGTATACATCTGACAAAATTGTAAATTACATGAAGGATAATGGCGAAAGTTTAGCCGTTTACTGGGACAATTGGGAAGTTTGGGTTAATAAAGCACCATAAGTTCTAAGCTTAATAAAACGGCATATTGTTCAGCCCAAAATTATAATAAAATTTAGCTGGTCGAATGGTTTGCGGGTTTTCATCATCATGCAAATATTGTCCATCATCAATGGTAAACATTGGAAAATGGGCAGGTTCACGTTTTACATACCTATCAGGGAAAAATCGCTGATCATGAATGAATTCGTTTTGTACAGCGTTGCGAATTTTTTCGCTATTCAAACCTATGTTTAACCCCACCATTTGGTTATAGGGCAACCATTGTTTTACATCCACACTTAAAATTCCAAGAGATGAATTTCTAGCTTGGCTGGCTTCGTCTTGATAATAACCAAAACGCGCCCAACTCTTCGATTTTTCATTCACAATGACAGCGCAATGGGAATAATCATGGGTCCATAACAAGGCATTCAATCCAAATTTTGTGTTGTTATGCCTCATCTCAAAACGGAATGCTCCTGTTCTAAAACGATCCTGTTGATTGATAATGTTTCCAAAAAGATCATTCTCAGTTATGATATTAAATTTCCAAAAATTTAAATTTAAAATGCCTGTTGATTGACTGGTTCCCAAACGATCCCAATAACGTAAAAAAGAATAGCCAAAGGAATAATTCTGCAAGGTATTATTATCTGTTAAACCAATAAAATTGTTGGTATCAATGACTGAGTTTCCAAAGCCTAATTGAAAACCATTTCCCCATTGAAATTCGATTGATTTTTTCTGCAACCCCAATGATTTAAAATTATAATAAATATTGAGTGCGCTATTGACTTGAACAAAGTCATAATTGAGATATGCAGCCGTGCGAATCCCCAAACGATTTGTTTCCGATCCAAAAGAAAATGCCAAACCTACCGTGTATCCATATCTTAGATCTTGCGCATGAGAAAATGCACTTGAAAAAATTAATAAGAATAAAAGTATCTTTTTGCGCATTTTACCGTTTCAAATAATACAGGGTATCAAGAAATTTTTGATGTTAGAAATCTACGAATTAATCTTGGTATAATTTCTGTAACCTTTGCTATAATTAGAACTATATTTGACATATGCGTATTGTATTTAGCCTGCTTTTTTTGCTAACAACCTTTTTGGTGAATGGGCAAATTACGGCCGAAAAAAAGGCCCACGACTTTGGTGACCTTTACCCCAATGCGCAAACCTACGTGGACATTAAGTTTACAAATCACTCTGAAAAAAAGCATTTTTTATTGACCATAGATAAGCCGCGTGATGTCTACTATATTTTTTCAGGTAAAACATTGTTGCCAGATAGCTCAATTACTATTCGTTTAAAAATTAATGATGCTAGAAAAGGGAAGTTTAATGAGGAGATTGATATTTACTTTAGTGATTCCAACGACCCAACTACCATTCGATTAACTGGAAATGTGAAAGAAGTTGCTTCAAATCCATTAACCGGTTGCCCTGAATTTAGTAATGATCCTCCTAAAAATAACCGAACAGAATTTGCAATCACCATTAAAGTAATTGACTCTTTAACTCGCGAACCAATTCGACGATCAAGAGTTTATATGGTTCAAAACAACACCTTAATTGGAGAATATTTCACCAATAAAGATGGCATTATTCACCGTACTGTTCCAATGGGCTATTATTTTTTAATGGCGGAAAAAGAAGCTTATAAAAACAATTATGCAGAAGGCTACCTCAACTTTCAGCGCAACTATATTGAGATTGAATTGCAACAACCGCCGCACACCGAAGAACCGCCAGAACTAATTGCAGATGTACCTGACGAACCGGAGGAACCAGAAGATCCAGAAATTTTAATTGATCTAAATGAAGAGCCTGAAATTGTTATCGACTTAAATGATCCACCTGAGGAGGTTGTAGTTGTGGAAGAGACAATTGATACTGTGCCAGAAGTAGTCATTGAAGAACCAGAAATTATAGACAATAGAACCTTGGCTGAACTGCCTGATTCAATCTTTGATAAAGCGCATTTTAAAGCCAATAATATCACCTTTATTTTGGACGTTTCTAGCTCAATGAATTCATCTGGAAAGTTGGATCTATTAAAAGAATCCATGACCGAATTAGTTAGCATCTTACGCCCAGAAGATATCATTTCAGTGATTAAGTACTCTTCAAACGTTGGCGTAATGATTGAGGGATTAAGTGGAGATGATAAAGAAAAGATTAATGAGCGCGTAGCAGAATTGCGCACGAGTAGTTCAACTGCGGGAGGGGACGCTATTCAAGTTGCTTATCGCATGAGCCGCAAGGTTTACTCGCCTGAACGCAATAATATCGTAATTATGATTACAGATGGCGCCTTTAATAAAGGGAGTAAATCTTATTTAGAAACCATTGAACAAAACTATAATGACCGCGGCATCATATTTTCTGTAGTGGGTATTAAAACATCAGAATATGTGACCGCGCATATGGATAAAGTGGTTGGCAAAGGTGGAGGAAGTTTCATTCAAGTTAGAAACTCTTTTGATGCTAAGACGAAAATCATTCAAGAAATTAAGCGGACTTCTTTTAGAGAACGGTGAATTTTTTCTTCGAAAAAACAGAATTGAGTTTTGAGTGTGGGTTTTGAGGTTTTGCTATGTTGGAACGAAACCCTGATTTTTTTAAAAGTGTTTTCTAATCAGTTGTTTTATTGATTATTTTTATTTTTATAAAAGCATCAAAATTGAAAACACCCAATTGAAATGGACTTTGTTTTAAATGACCCTGATTGGAGTGAATATTTAGAAGATCCAGACTTTAGAGCTATAATGCATCAACATTAACTCCATGAGCACAATAATAGAAACAGATCGCATCATTTTAAGAAGATTCAATCTCAATGATTTTGAAGCCGTGTATGAATTCAACTCTGATCCAAAAGTGATAAAATATACGGGTGATCTAATTCTCAAAAGTTTGGAAGAAGCAAAAGAACTGATTAAAAATGTGTGGCTTTCGGACTATGAAAAATTTGGATATGGCAGATGGGCAACGATTTATAAACCTGACAATAAAATTATTGGATTTGCGGGACTAAAATATTTGCCAGAAATGGTTGAAACGGACCTTGGTTTTCGCTTTTTGCCACAATACTGGAACAAGGGTTTAGCCACAGAAATTTCGCCAGAAATAATCAGCTACGGTTTCAACACATTAAACTTGAAGCGGATTATTGCTATTGCCGAGCAAGAGAATATTGGTTCCAACAAAGTCCTTGAAAAAATAGGAATGAAACAGTATAAAGTTGCCGACTATGAAGGAGATGACATTCCATACAATTGGTATAAGGTTGATTTCAGGCATTATTTTTGATGTATTTTGAACCATGCGAAACACAATCTTGCCAATACTAATCTTTGGGCTTTTATTCGTCAGCACGGCGTTTGGGCAAGCTGATTCGAACATCATTGTTTGGGGAGAACGCCCTTTAGAATGGAAAGATTTTTCGGGACCAATTGAGCAGGGTTCTGAGCATATTGCTTCAACACGAAGTCAACTTAGAGCACCCAATTCATGGAATTCTGATTCATTAACAATGACGATTACTGCAGAATTCATTAAAGATAAATCGTGGGTAAACGGCTCTCCGTCTGACAATTTATTGCACCATGAGCAGCTCCATTTTGATATAACTGAATATCATGCGCGGCTTTTTAGAAAAACAATGGCCAACCACCGTTTCAAATCGTATGACAATGTTGCAGCAGAAGTTACGGCATTATTTAATGAACGATTCAAAATATACCAAGCCATGCAAGCTTTGTACGACAATGAAACCAATCACTCTAAAAATTTACAAGCGCAAGTTGAATGGAATATAAAAGTAGCTGGACTTTTAGAAATCACAAACGATTATAAAGCACATACTTGTAAAGTATATATTGGTTATTTAAAGTAAGCGAAAAAACGGCGTACTTATGAAAAAAGTACACCGTTTTATTAAATCTTGTATTCTATTCAACTGACTATAATTCCCACTGTAATTTCGCCGATTGGCTCACAACCGAATAACTTAATTGTAATGAGTTTGAAGTGATTTGGACGCTAGTTTGTCCTGAATTTAAAGGAGTTGTAGGTGTTTTGCCATTTAACCCGTACATAACAGTTGCATTTCCTTGTGGTGAATAAGAAAGAACAACTGTAGCTGGATAACTTGTTGGTGTTACTTGTGCAGATCCTGTTGCACCTGTGTTTAAAATTAATGTTGAAATACTCATAGTTTAAAATGTTCGATTAATAAATAGTGTAGTATTTTTTCTACACAACAAATCTCATCAAATCATTTTCTTGCCACAAGGGCTCAATTACCCGTGTTTGTAAAATAGGTTGATTAACGCAGTCCGTTAATATTCAATAATTATTTAGCTTCATAGCGTCAATAATACCAAACTATCGGCCTTAAATTGTATATATTTGATTACTGAATTGTAAAACACAATGTGTGGAATGAAAAAAGGTGTTCAACTCATTTTCATATTACTTGTTATCGTTTCTAGCTGTAGGAAAGATGACTTGCCTTCTGTGCCCGATACGCATCATCATAGTGGCGGCGGTGTCGTGTATTTTTCGGGTAAAGTATTCGACGTAGGAAGCCTTGAGCCTGTGCCGAATGTTATTGTGAAACTTTACCCGTCAGGAATTGTTCCAATACCGGATACAACAGATTTTGAAGGTGATTTTCTTACGAAATATACTTATTTGGGTCATGATTACGGTGAGCCTGATGTTTATCCTGGCAATGTAGAAATTTATGTCTTGAATGATTTAATTTGGGGCTCCACTCCTACAGGGGATTTACCGTATCCAAAAAATGGTGATACCATTTTTGCCAACATATTAGTTTACCCAATGGTCCCACTGTTTAATAATTTAGAAATCACAACGACTCCAACTAATACTGATACATGGACAGCCTTAAATAACAGTAGCTTAACAGGTAGCATTACATACGGCGGAGAGGAATGCGAAATTTATGAAACATATTGGAGACTAAAAGACCGATTTGGAAATGTTCGCGGTGGTAAGCGTGTAGATCCCTCAATATTATGGAATACAACAGTTTCCGGTATTCACACGATTCAATGCACTGCTCGTGTACGACTTAGAGAAGGAGCTACAGGTTATAGGTCAGTAACAATTGACACATCTATTTATGTAAAGCAAAGATATCCGGCAGTTTATGGGTTTACAGAAGCAGAACATGAGGAACTAAGAAATAAATTTCTTGGCGATTGGTCGGCGCATTGTCTCGCCACATATACTAAAGAATGGAACGCCGAATTTAGTTTTGATTCAACTTTACATTATGCTGCAGAGGTAACCGAAAATATTATTGGTACTACAACTTCGGTATTTGACAATGGAAATGATGCTGAAGGATTCAATGAAAAACGTTTTTTAATAGATTCGGTTGATGTAGATGGAATTGCCTTTGGTTATGCTAACTTTAAACATAGTTCTGGCTCAATTATCCCGTATAAATTTATCGATCTTTATTTTTCTGAAGATGAGGAAGAACTTTATTTCAAAATCAAAATCGGAGGAATAGATTCTCCTACTCATATTCAATACACCCTTTCTCGCTAAGAAGCTTAGTTGGTTAAGAAATGATTGAAAAATTACAAAATACCGACCTAGCGACCGCAGAAAAAATGAAAGCGGTTTTCCAAGTTTCCTATGCTATAGAAGCTAAATTGCTCAACGCAGTTGACTTTCCACCGCTCAAAAGGCAACTTGAAGGATATACCGAATGTGCTAATGATTTTTTTGGATTTATGGTAAACGACCAAATAGCTGGAGTGATTGAAATTGATGAAAAGGAAACAGCAATGCATATCCAAAGTTTGGTAGTTGATCCGCAATTTTTTAGACGTGGTATTGCAAAAAAGTTGATTGAACATGTTTTGAGGTCATCCAAAGCAACACTAATTACGGTTGAAACTGGATCAGCAAACGGACCTGCATGTGCGCTTTATAAAAAAAATGGATTCAAAGAAATTAAGCATTATGATACGGACCATGGAATAAGAAAAGTATGCTTTGAAATGAGGAGGGATTAGGAAGATATGAAATCGATCTTATATATAATACTGATTTTCTTAGCTAGTTCTTGCTCCAACCAGCCAGATTTAGAAGGTTTATGGCAAAAAACGGGAGATTATGACTCATTGGGTATAAAACTAGAGGAAACTGACCTTGTGTATCTTTCATTTGATGAGGATTCTGTGGTTTCTATTCAAAATTCTTGGAGAAGTCGTCACACGATTAGCACGTCCGCATACGGTTTAACGGATTCAACGCTAATTATTGGTAAAGGCATTTATAATTATGTATTTAATGACTCACTAACTCTTTTCTATAATGAAGGGTATTCAACGATTTTTAAAAAGCTCGGTTCCGATAAACGAACAAAATATCTTGATGAAATTGATTTAAATGGTTTTTATCATATGGTGAGAAACGATAGCGATATCACGTTTCACTTTGAATTCTTCCAAGATTCTCTTTTTCAGCATGATCGGGATTATTGCTCAGAATATCATTATGGAAAATGGAAGGTTCTTGAGATAAATGAAATTAGTTTTTTAGATACTTACGGGTTTTTTCCATTAATTAGAATAGACTGGTGTTCAGAAAACGAAGTGAGATTAGCCCCTGCTTATGATGGTAAAGACAAATACAACTTAGAAAAATATGAGCCGGATCCAATACGAGAGAAATTTGTTGACAATTGGACCATCACCAGCGCCAAAGAATCTGACTATTTCACTGAAAACGATACAAACTTGTACGAAATAACGTCCATAACGGTTGATCCAGACTCACTATGTATTAACGGTGAGAATAGTAAAATAAAATGGTTAATCTCTATGGATGAAGAATACATTCTATTTCCAGACATTGACTTTTACACGTCAGAATCTTCCTGGAGTTTAATCGAACTAGCTGATTATAAAATGAAGCTTGGCATTTATGCAGATTATGAAATAAAAGCTGTCCTTACTTTTTTGAAAGCCCCTCATGAAAGTGATAATCCATTTGATATCCATAAGTAACTGTAGAAGAATTCATATAATATGGAGATAAATTAAAGAACAAAACAAAATTCCAACTATTAGGGTTGGCCTGTTTATTTAAAAATAAACGAATCGTGTGAATAAACAATATCTCGTCATTTGCTTTTTTGCTTTCATTAGTTGCGAAGAAATTATTGAAGATAAATTTGAAGTAACTTCTGATCGAATTGCCATTTCAGATGATCAAGCGACCACATACGAATTAACCTATTCAAATGAAACTGCTTATACTGAATTTACAGACGGCTTAGAATTAATCTTAGATTCTGTTTATTTAGAAAGGTCTTCTTACTCAGGAAAATCATACGAATGCAACATAGATTTTGATTCATACTTCACTATTTTTGATCAATTAAGCATTGATTCTAATTGGACACTTGAATCGCGTTATCATCATTCTGGTGACGCAGGCCGAATTTTATTGCTTGGATTTCAGTCTGGAAACGCCCTTAGTGAAAAGTTGCAACATAAATTATATGGAACCTTTGAGCGCTATAATAACTATGCCCTCTCAAAAGAATTAATGGATTATGAATCAGCAATAAATGCAGCTGATGGCATCCATATCTCTCATTCGAAAATGGGATACTTTCAATTTGCCATATTTAATCTGATTGGAACCAATTATTGCAGTTTTTGGCATTCTCTTTATGGCGAACAATCCATTATAACATCAAAAGAACAACTAATAGAACTCACCGATTTGGAGGATAATTTTTTTTATAAGTTTTCTGAAGCTGAAACTGCTGATATTCTTAAAATAAATCCAGAACCAATTATTGAATTATACGAAGATAGTGCTACAGTTAGTCTTGTTCAGTTGGCCCCTTGGGAAGGATTTACAAGATACACCTATTCCATTTCGAAAAGTTGGCCTCATCAACAAAATATCATTGACATTGACGCAGTAATGTATTATAATTGTGGCATTACTTTCTAAATTGAAACCTCTCTAATGCACAATCTTATTCCTATCAACCAATTCATCATTCACATAAATTGAATAAACATAAGTGCCTGAAGGAACCGTAATCCCTTCCCACTTTTTAATATAATTACCCGGCGACAAATATCCTTGATTAAACGTTTGCACCAGTTGCCCATTTATATTATGAATCTGAATTCTTGCATCTCCAGCCGATTTGACGGTATAGCCAATAAATAGAAATTCGGAAAATGGATTTGGCCAAGCCCGTGACATTTTTTCTGGTGGTTTAATCGCTTCTTGATCGGCTAAACCTGGCCAGCAAGTTCCCGGAACATTTGCGTCCATCCAAATGGAGCGTTGTTCAATATATGATTTTAGGAAATTCAAATCTTCTTCATAGGTATCGCCTACAAATCCATTCCAGTTGACATAAACGCCAATTATTTCCCATCTCTCAAAGTTTCTGATTCTTGCGTCTTCAATATAAGTAGCCATAGAATCTATAAAGTTGTTGATAGAGTCTGTATGCAAAACACCTTCTCTCAAAGTTGACCATCTACATTGCAAACCGTCAGAATAATCGTCATCTTCCAACATCTTTTCCCACCAAAAAGGAATGGAGGAAGAAAACCAAGGGCCGCAAACCTCATCAAAATCGTATTGCCAGCCTGTTATACCATCTGCATCACAATAATCGGCATTGCCGTATGATAAATTGAAATCCCACATGGGTCCAGCGCGCAATAAACCGCCCCAAACATCATCACGGTCTTTGTGTAAAAATGAACTGGATCGATAGCCATCAACCGTTCGGCCTAACTCTTGCAAAATGAAAAAATCGTAAAAGGTAATCTTGTCAATTAAGGCATGATAACCTAGCTCGGGATCGGCAAAATCATCTCCCCAAATAGCATCCTCAAATTGAGAAACAATACTTTGAATATAAGTTTTTTGAACCAGTAATAGTTCGTCTGGCGCAGGATCGTGATACTGAAAAAGGACTTCATCATTATAGTCCGACGGCCAGGTATCAACTTCTGAACCTGTTGTTTTATCAACCTTAATTACATAACCTCCAGTAATCTCAACGCCGCTTGTGTCAGTATCAGTTAAGGTGGCAATGTCAACGCGGTCATCATCCCTTTTAATTTTTTCCATCATCATATACAAACCACGGTATTCATCATTAATGATCAACTCACAATAAACTGCTCTTGGTGCATAGTTTCCCATGGCACGCGACAAGTAAAATGTGAGCATATTTCTGATACATGTTTTATCTGGAAAGGGGCCGTATAAAATCCAATCGTTTTCTACTGGCATTCCTAAAATAGAAACGTTATTATTTTCTCCCAATTCGGTTTGCGTTTCTAAACCATAACTCTTTTTAGGATATTGTTGTGACGTAGAACCTCTTATTTCAATTGAAATATTGCCGTCATAATCGTTAAAAGGATCTGTAATATTATTAATAACTCCGGTTCCATTATCTATGATTCCCATATGACAAAAGATCCGCGGATCATCTCTAATGGTGTCTCCTGGCATTGTTGTAACAACAACAATTGGGAGGTTAGATTCTGTTAAAGTAACTTGGCCAAAACTCTGTACTGAAACCAATAAGAAAACGAAAAGGAGCTTCTTCATGCTGTAATTTACGAAATTTTATGTGCACTAGAAAACCTTTCCTTTATTACAGCGAGTAAAATACGAGCATTCTGTCAAGCCATTTAAAAAGTTCCTTTTATCTTTAGACTTCGCTTAAAACTAACCGCCTTGACAAATCAAAAAACCGAAACCACCATTCATACACGCCTAATTACGGATGCCGAAAAAACAAAAATGCGCCGTGCACATTGGATGTTACTTCCTGCAATTTTAATTCCTGCCTTTATCATTTGGGTGCTTACTTTATCAGATGAAATACCAAACGCCGCGAAGTATGCGGCCTATACAATTGGCATTGGAGTGTTTATTGTTATTGCCGCGAAGCAATATAAACTGGAGAAAGAGTTGAGTGATGGCGAGGCAGAAGTTATTCGAGGAGTTTTGGAGGATAAATATAAGTTTGGTGGCAATAAAATGACTGGAAACTCAGGTGTTGGTACCTCGCGTGGTAAAAAGAACAGCAGTCAGCCCACATATATTTTGGTTTTTTCAGGTAAAAAATATTGGGTACAGCCAAAAATCTATAAGCAAGCTGAAGAAGGCGCCAATAGCGAAATGGTATGGTTGCCGACTTCACAGTATGTTATTTCAATTAATAAAATTTAAGATGAAAGAACCTGATCATTTTTATTTTAAGCAAGAAGAGCCCAACAAAAGTTGTTTATTGGCACTGCGCGATATCATTTTAGCCCAAGATGAAAACCTTGTTGCAACTATAAAATATGGGATGCCTTGTTTCTGTTATAAAAACAAAATGTGCTGTTATTTATGGACAGATAAAAAAACACAAGAACCTTATATTCTTTTTGTTGAAGGCAAACATTTAAATCATCCGAAACTAGAGTCTGGCGATCGTGCAAGAATGAAAATTTTTCGCGTCAATCCGAATGAAGATATCGCAATTGATACTTTAGAAGGAATCTTAAATACCGCATTGGAATTGTACCGAAATGGTACTATAAAAACGAAACACAAGCGAGCTTGATTATTTTACAATTGCCTATTTTTAAGCTTGAATCTAGTAAAGATGAATATGAAAAAATATTGCAGCCTCATAATTGCGTTTATAATTATTGCTTGCAGCTCTGATCCAGAACCACTCTCCAGTATTAATCAAACCACAATTGATTCAACTGCGGAAACATCAATTGACACGACTTATAAAGTTATTGAGAATGACAGTTTGCAAATTGGTGCATGCACCTTTTTAATTAGCGAAAGCCCTGATACTACTTTATTTCAAGGAATTGATCCATTTCAACAGGGGAATGAAGCAGAAACGTTACCTATTGACAAACAAGTCAAAAGAATAGGAGATTCACTTATTTTTAACCTCTCAAATGGAAAAGAACTGATAATTGTTGACAATCCATTCGACCAAGAAAGCAACAACCTTGATGCCGCATTATATACATTCAATGGCTCTATTGGTGCCTCAAATTATTGGGAACTTAATGCTCTTGGATATGAATATCATTGGTACACCATCATCAATAAAACCAACGGTGAAATGCGATTAACAAGTGGTAAGCCCGCTTTGTCTCCCAACGGAAAAACACTGCTCTGTGTCAATGGAGATTTGGATGTGCAATACACTGTTAACGGTCTTGAATTGTTTAAGGTAGGGCAAGATTCAATCGAATTAATAGGTGAAAATGAATTGGAGACTTGGGGACCTTACGCAGTAAAATGGCTTAATAATTCTGAAATTTTAATCACTAAAGGAATTATGGGGAACGAGCTGAACCATTACAACATGCAATACAGCAATGTCTTGCTAACATTGGATTCAGCGTCAATCGCTTTTTTGAATCAACCTGAAATTGGAACTGGTTTAGTGAAAATAATTTTTGATGCTGAAACTAAGCTTGATTTCTATGCAAAAAAGACAGACGATAATCCAATTAAATCAATCGAATTTTTTGACGATACCGCTATCAATTCTTGGTCTATTCGTAATCTTAAACAAGAACAAAAATGGTTGCAGCCAGAATCTTTATGGCTTGATTATCACCAATTCAACTTTCGTTGCATCAATCAATCGAAAGGTTGGTTCGAGATTTTAGTAAATCATCAAACGGGTAAAACGTACTGGTTAAGAGAATCCAATGAAACGCAATATATCTCCTGGGAAAACAATTTGAAAAACATGTTTAGCGTTGTACGATTAACTGAATATCCGCAAAGCATAAAAACAGAACCAACTGATGCAGCAACCGAAATTGAATATGAAGGAGATGACTGTTTCATTGTAAAAGCAATGAAAGATGATTGGATTGAAATTGCTACGGCCGATTATTGCGAAGATGGTTATACGGATAGTAAAACACCAATCAATTCTGGATGGATTAAATGGAAAAGCGGAAATACATTTCTAATCGAATATTTTCCTACCGCCTAATCTTCGCAATGATGCAACTTAAAACATACCTCCTTCTATTCCTCTTTACCCTTCCATGGTGTGGACATTCGCAAATAACATTGAAAGACATTCCACCTAGTTTTAACCTATTTGAATTTTATGCCGATTCTACTTTAAAATTCGTTTATCAAACTAAAAATGACATGCTTAATGGTTGGGCAATTAAATTTGATGAAAATGGCGAAGCATCAGGAATTGGGAAATATAAAAAGAACATTAAAAAGGGAATATGGCATTATTCAGATTGCGTAATTATAAAGTATAAAGGAGGATGTTATACAGTTTTTCCAGCGCCCCATTGTGGAATTTCAGATATGTCTAGACTAGAAAAATTTTATACCTTGGTGAAGAAACATTTGAATCATAAAAAATGAGAAGCCTTTTAATTTTACTCTTTTGTTTTTCTGCCTTTAACAGCAAAGCAATGCCTACAGACACAATTACAGTTTGGCAATTGGATTTCAATGGAAAGAAATATTCAACTGTATTTCCGTATAGTTATTACAATGAAAAAACAATCTCGAAAGACACCCTAACAAACGAAAGCACTTTTTCAATTCGCAAAACCGCGGGTTGTTTATGGTGGCCAGACCGTACATTTTATTTCGCCGTTTATGGTCAAAATGAAAAGTTGGTGCAAGTTGTTAAAGGCGTAAATCCCGATAAATCGCTAAAAATGAGTCTTCGCGAACTTTTAGCCTATCATAAACGCACGGGTGAAGTTATCTTCGATTTTTATTATTCTTTAAGTGAAACACCTACTTTAAAATCGGCAGTTCATGTTATCAGGTTAACTTTAGTTGATTAATGTCGGTTTACAAACATATTATTCATTTAGTTTTTTGCTTTGCTTTATTAGCAGGTTGTCATCAAACAAAAAGTATTACACCTGTTACAGATTCGGAAATTGCATATATAACCATGGATAATACACAGGTACTTTACCGTGGTTATGACAATATGTTAGAATATGGAGCTGAAGGTCCAAAAGGATGTGAGACATACCTAACAGTGGATGGTGGTAGACTTAAAATGATCAGTTCAGATTCGTTAAATTTGGCAATGGTAAAAGCTGATTCTTCAGCCGAACTCACCATTTTGAAATTATACTGCGCTTGTGCGGATGATACAACGCTTCTCGTGACAAAAGAATATCTCGTTAAGACAATCCCGCATCCTCACATTTATTATGGAGGAATTAACCTCAGTGATTATACCCTTTATGACGATACTATCACTTTTGATGAGACAGGCATTCGAGCTAAATATGATCATATTCCAGGACTCCTATATACGCACGCCTTAATCCATGAATGCAACTATACCTATAAAAATAAGGACTACAAAATGATTGCATTTCCAAAACAAATTCAGCCTACCGTTTTACGAGAAATTAAGGTAGGCGAAACCATTTATTTAAATTCTGTAAAGATGCGCTATGTAGATGGAAGATATGTCACCCTTTATTTAAAGCGCGAAATTACTAAAATGTCCACCATTGATAATAATGTCTTTGTTTTGAGATAGCGTGAATTAACAACAAATTCCTTTATCAGAATGTGTAACGCCACAATTTATAGACACTTATAAAAATGATATTCGATTTGGATTTAAATTAGGCGTTTGCTTATCTTCCAGATGAAATAAACAATTTGACTATGGGCAAAAATAAATTGAGACAAAAATGGAGCACAAATATTCGAGCAGCATCATTCGGTTTGTTCCTGCTTTTTACAACTATTTCTCATGCGCAAGATCCTATTCCAAGCGAACAAAAAGACTTTGAATTTTTACTGCGGGGCAAAGCATTGTCATTTGTTGCTATTGAAGATGATTGGACAACTACAGCTTCTTTTGGTACAGAAATTAGATTATATGATAAATTTTCATTCGTGGCCGATCTCGTTTATATCAGAAGGAGGTTTGAAGAAGAAGTTTTTGATCAACCCGACCCCAATCGCTACAGCGAATATTCACAGTTAAACACACGCAGATATTTGGCCTTTGAATTGCGGTATTTTTTAACGCGAAATACCTCCGGTACAAACCTTAGACCCTACGTCAACATTTTTAATAAGTGGGGAAAGCGTGAATGGCGGACAGAAGATAAGTTCCCTTTAAAAGACGGAGAACTTTATCAACTATTCGCTCCAATTACTGATTGGGGAGCATCTTTTGGCGTAACAACACCGGCAAGTAGATTAGGAGTAGATTTCAATGTTGGAATTGCTTACAGATTTGAAACGCAGAATACAGAAACCTTTCAAGATTCTGGCTCATTATTGTATGAATATAAAGTAAACGCCAATAAAGTTCGAGGAAATATGCGCCTTAACTTTTATTGGAATTTTATGCAAAAGAAAAAATGATATGAAAAGTTTATACGGCGGCATAATACTATTGTTCACCGCTTTTATCTTAATGAATTGCGCAGATGGATCGCATGAGGACGCCGTCACTATTTGGGAAACGGATTCTTTTACCGTTGAAGTTAATCATCCAGGATTTTGGGGATTTTTAGACAAAAAGAAAGCATCCAAACAGGAAAGTGATAAGCTTTTAGCAAACAAAATTGAACAAGATGAACGCAATATATTTACAATTGCCCAAGGCTATTCTGAAAAGGTAACACTCGAACGTTGGACACGTCATTTCTTCAATAAAAACTTATGCGTTTTTCGAAATAAAATTTCCAAAACCATAGAAACTGATATTGAATTGCGGCCTTATTCTGATGTTGGAACAAGTGGTAAAGATGTTTATATTCGTGATAACTATCTTTTTAAGATTATTGAAATAGTTTATTAATTCTCTATAAAAAACGAAGCATTTTTAGCCAATGAAAATCAATCTTTCACTTATCCTTGTTTTAATTTGCTTCAATTCTCTATCTCAAATAGCGGACAATAAACTTACCTTCTCTCATAGCTCAGGTTTCTATGCAAGAAATTTTGCATTAAAAATAACGTCAGCTAATGGAGACACAATTAGGTATACTTCAAATGGTTCAATCCCTTCACATAATTCACCTGATTTTTTAGATAGTATTCCCGTTTCAATCTTAAATTATTTGCCAGATACTTTAGTATATATTCAAACAAGCCCAGGAGTTAATCAAGGACATACAAATAAATACAAAGCCAATATTTTCAGATTTGCCACTTTTAAAAATGGATTTCAAACTTCCACTGTTTACAATCAAAGTTATTTTGTTGGGAATGAAAAAGAGGAGCTTTATCCTAATGTTCCAGTAATTTCTTTGATTACAGATGCCAACAATTTCTTTCAGAAAGACACTGGGTTTTATGTGCCAGGAAGCGAATATGAAAAGAACAACAACTCAGGTAATTATGACCAAAAGGGCAAAAATTGGGAACGTCCAGTTCATTTACAATATTTTAATGTAGACGGCGATTACGCCTTTGGGCAAGATATTGGTGCGAGAATTCATGGAAGAATTCGAAGAATACCGCAAAAATCGCTTCGGATATGTGCTCGAAGTGAATATGGAAATGCAACCATGAATTATCCTTTTTTTGGATCTCAAAATGACAGTACCTTCAAAAAAATATTGCTAAGAAACAGCATGGGTTGCTGGCAAAAAACACTGTTTAAAGATCAGCTAACCTCCTATCTCTGTCGCGATCTTAATTTTGAGATTGCAGCAGGGCAACCGGTTATTGTTTTTTTAAATGGTGAGTATTGGGGCATTCATGCAATTCGTGAATATTTCAATGATGATTATTTTTCCGATAAATTATTGGTTCCTAAAGATTCCATAAACCTTGTTAAACATGACTTTGGTGTCTCGCAAGGGAGCAATTCAAAAAGAGATGTTGATGAAGGATCAGGTAAAGGATTAATTGACTTGTATGCATTCTTAACTAAGGCTGACATGCAACTAGAATCAAACTATGAAGCGGTTCAAAAGTGGTTGGACCTCAGTAGTATTATTGATTATTATTGTGCAGAAATTTTCTTTAATAACAGAGATTGGCCCAATAACAATAATGTGCTTTGGAGTGTTGGAAAAAATGGGCATTGGAGACAAATTTTTTCTGACCTTGATGCAGGGTGGTCAAAACCGGAAGCAAACACTTTAGCACTTTTATTAAGAAAGCCCAATTCAAGTGCTAAATTCCTATTTCAAAAATTAATGGAATCGGCCAAATTTAAAACTCAGTTCTCACAAAGAATGAGTTGCTTATTACAAAATGAACTAAGCGAAAAAAATATTTTAACTGCCATTGATCTCTACGAAAAATTGTATGAACCCATTGTGCAAGAACATATCTACAGATGGGGAATTCCAGGTTCAATAAACCAATGGAAAGGCAAAGTTGATTTACTCCGCTCTTTTGCCAAAAACCGTGGACAGAATATTATGCGTGATTTTAAAGCAGTATTTGACCAAAACTTTAATTCGGACTTAACAGATTGCTAATGTTCGTAATTCCATATCTTTTGATGAGGCGTAGCGTGACCAAAATGAAGCATGAGTTGGAAAGAGAATTTTTCTTTTTGACTAAAAAATCAAACGAGCTTAATGACATTGACTAATAACGAAAGACTATGGATAAAGCACTTCAAACCACAATTGATAATATGCCTGCCAAAACAGGCAAATCTTTAGCCGAATGGAAGGCTGTTTTAAAAACGAAGACGTTTGAAAAACATACAGAAGCAATGAATTTCTTAAAAAAGGAATACGGTGTAACGCATGGTTTTGCCAATACCATTGTTGCCTTGTCTAAAGACGATAATAAATCAGAGAATGACTTAGTTGATGCACAATACCAAGGCAAAGAAACATTACGACCAGTTTATGAAGAACTGCTGAGCTTTTGTACAAGTTTGGGAGATGACATTACAGTAACGCCAAAAAAAGGGGCCGTAAGCATTATTCGTAAAAGGCAGTTTGCTTTGATTAAACCTGCCACCAAAACGAGAATAGATTTAGGCTTAAAAATCAAGGATAAACCAACAGGCGACAGACTTGAAAATTCTGGGCCATTTGGTACTATGTGCACGCACCGTGTTAAAGTTTCAGAAGTTAATGAAGTAGATGCTGAGTTAAAATCATGGCTAACGGAAGCTTATGAAAAGAGTGTCTAAATAGAGTGAATACACTAAAAAATTCAGAAATCAGCTTTAAAAGCCTAATGCAGTCCCAACAAAGTCATTGATTCTTTGGATGCTTGCTGCTCAGCCTCTTTCTTAGACGTTCCTTTGCCCATTCCCCACTCTTTCTTGTTAATGATGACAACAGACGTGTAAATGAAGTTATTCTCCTTTGTGGCGGCGTCCTTTATCTCAAACGAAATGGCAAATTTATTTTTTTGTCCCCAAATCAACAATAAACTTTTAAAGTCCATTTCTTGCGAAAGCACTTCTTTAAAGTCAATAAAACGTTGAATAATATAGGTTTCAAAACTAACCTTAGAGGTTTCAAAATTTGAATCCAAATAGATCGCACCAATCAAAGCTTCTAATGCGTTTCCTTCAATGGTTGAAATTCGAATTGAACGACCTTTACGATACCGAATATAATCGGCCAATTTAATTTCTCCCCCGATATAGGACAACATCTTACGGTTCACTATTTTCGACTTTACTTTTGTCAAATAGCCTTCATCTTCTTTCGGAAAACGTTCGTATAAATATTGCGCAACGATTAAATCAATGACAGTGTCACCCAAATATTCGAGGCGCTCATTACTGTCTACATCTTCGCGTGTATTGCTATAAGATTTGTGGGTTAAGGCATCCACAAACAAACCCATATTCTTAATTCGGTAGCCAAATTTTTTGGCAAGGAATTCCACTATCCGCTGCTCGGATGGTTCCCTTTTCTTTGAAAAAAAAAGTCTGAATCGCGCGTGATTAGCCCTCATACGATTTGAAAACCACAGACGTGTTGTGACCTCCGAAACCAAAAGTATTACTTAAGGCATAATTTACCGTTCGCTCTTGGGCAGTGTTGAACGTGAAGTTAAGTTTGTTATCAATTTCCGGATCATCCGTAAAATGATTAATAGTTGGAGGAACAATATTGTGCTTTAATGCCTTAATACAAGCAATAGCTTCAATAGCTCCAGCTGCACCTAATAAATGTCCCGTCATTGACTTGGTAGACGAAATATTAAGCTTGTAAGCATGGTCTCCAAAAATATGTTTAATTGCCTTTGTCTCGGCAATATCACCCAATGGAGTAGAAGTTCCGTGAACATTAATATAATCAATGTCCTCAGGTTTAATATTCGCTTCTTTTAAAGCTTGCTTCATTACACTAATTGCTCCTAACCCTTCTGGGTGTGGTGCCGTAATGTGATGTGCATCTGCAGATAATCCACTTCCAACAATTTCTGCATAAATTTTTGCTCCCCGTGCTTTCGCATGCTCTAATTCTTCTAAAATTAAAGCGCCCGATCCTTCACCTAATACAAATCCATCACGATCAGCATCAAAAGGTCTTGAAGCAGTTTTAGGATCATCATTTCTTGTAGATAAAGCTTTTAATGCGTTGAATCCACCAATTCCTGGTTCGTTCACACATGCTTCAGATCCACCTGAAATAATGATATCAGCCTTATCCAATCGAATAAGGTTAAACGCATCAATCATTGCATTATTAGAAGAAGCACAAGCAGATACTGTAACATAATTTGGCCCTCTAAATCCAAACTTGATAGAGATATGACCAGCGGCAATATCTACAATCATTTTTGGAATAAAGAAAGGATTAAATCTTGGTGTTCCATCTCCCAGAGCATAGGCATTCGCCTCTTCTTGGAAAGTTGTTAGTCCACCAATACCTGATCCCCAAATTACACCAGCACGCTCAAGATCGATTTTTTCCAAATCTAAACCCGAGTCCGCCATAGCTTCCGTTGTGGAAACTATGGCGTACTGAGAAAATGGGTCTAATCTTCTTGCTTCCCTGCGAGGGATGTGGTCTTCAATATTGAAGTCCTTCAATTCGCAGGCAAATTGAGTCTTAAACTTTTCGCAATCAAATTTTGTGATTTTAGCAGCACCACTCACTCCGGCTTTTAAGGATTCCCAATATTCATCAATAGTATTACCTATTGGTGTCAAAGCGCCTAGTCCCGTAATAACTACTCTTTTCAACTCCATTGCTATAAATTAAGGTTAAAACTCAATATGTTTTAAAATTATTTTGCGTTTCCTTCAATGTAAGAAATTGCATCTCCTACAGTTTGGATTTTTTCAGCTTGATCATCTGGAATTGCGATATTGAATTCTTTCTCAAATTCCATGATCAATTCAACTGTGTCCAAAGAGTCAGCGCCTAAGTCATTCGTGAAGCTTGCTTCTGCCGCTACTTCATCTTCTGCTACTCCTAATTTGTCTACAATAATAGACGTTACTTTTGATTTTACATCAGACATATTAATCTGTTTTAAATGGTTTATTCAGTCTGCAAAGAAAATACTAAAAATGCAGAAAATCAAAGTTTACTTATAATAAATTGCTATTTCTTCTAGCGGCTTTCGCACAATGTCAGGCACAGCACACGTTTCGAGCGCATATCCAACTGGCAAAAGTAAGTAAGGTTTTTCGTTCAAAGGTCGATTTAATGCCTCTGCAATGAAATTCATGGGGCTTGGGGTGTGTGTTAAAGTGACTAAACCAGCATTATGAATTGCCGAAATTAAGAAGCCACATGCAATTCCTACAGACTCATTTACATAGTAATTATTCATCTTCTTTCCGGCACTATCAAAATCATAAGATTTTTTCATTACAACGATAATCCAAGGAGCAATTGTGATGAATTCCTTAACATCATCTGTCCCTAAAGGTAAAAGATCTCGAATCCATCTTTCGCTCATTCTTCCGGCATAATTCTTTTTTTCCTCTTCCTCAGCCAATGCTCTTATGCGGCTTTTTAATTCTTTACTACTTATTACACAAAAAACCCAAGGTTGCTTGTGCGCGCCTGAAGGAGCCGTTGATGCCGTTTTAAGAATATTATTGATGATCTCAAGTGGCACTGCTTTATCTGAAAAATCGCGTACGGAACGGCGTTTATCCATAAATTGAAAATATGATTCCGATCGTTTTATCATCTCATCTTCAGAAAAATCAACCTGTCTATAAGGAATCTGTGCTAAGCTATTATCTGCCATTCTTGTTTCTTTGCGTTGTGGTCTCAGTTTGTAATTTGCACTAAAAATAGTTATTTTTTGCACCTATAAGGTCATATTCCAATACCTTTGCGCATAATTAGTGGAAAGATACCAAACTGGAAAAGTGATCGAAGAATGAAAAAAAACATTGCCATATTTGCATCAGGCGGCGGCAGCAATGCTGAAGTGATTATTGATCATTTTAAAAATTCTGACACTGCCAATATTACTTTAATTGTTACGAATAAGGCAAATGCACATGTAATAGAGCGAGCAAAAAATCACGACATTCCCTTTTATATTCATTCGCATGATGATATAGATAATGGAAACTTAGTTGCTAAAATGAAAACATTTGAGATCGATTTTATTGTACTTGCAGGTTACTTAAAACGCATTCATCCTGATTTGATTTCGAATTTCCCAAACAAAATTGTCAATATTCACCCAGCCTTGCTTCCTAAATTTGGCGGAAAAGGTATGTATGGAATGAATGTACACCGAGCGGTAATTCAAGCGCAAGAAAAAACCACGGGCATTACCATTCATTATGTCAATGAAAATTATGACGAAGGCAATATTATTGAGCAACATGCTTGTTTAATCGAAACAGGTGCTAGTCCAGAAACTGTTCAAAAACAAGTATTAGAATTAGAACACAAATATTTTGCACAAAGTATAGCAATGCTAGTCAGCAAATAATGACCCATAAGTCGCTATTAATCAGTTATTTTATACTGTTAATCGAATAAATACAAAATATTTATCATTTCTTGATATGCATTCTCATAAACTGAGTACCTTTGCGCGATTTTTAAAAATTGTGTGTTGAACTTAATTAAAATACAACGCTATGAATTATAATGATTTATTAGAGATTGGTAAGGCCTTTATGGTCCTCTTTGCGGTAATTGACATTGTTGGATCTATCCCCCTAATTATTAAACTTAAAAATAGAGCTGGAGACATCCATGCCCTTAAGGCATCATTAGTTGCATTGGGCATTATGTTGGCCTTTTTATTTATAGGTGAAGGAATTCTTGGTTTTCTAGGAGTTGAAGTAAAAGCCTTTGCTGTAGTTGGGTCACTCATTATTTTTGCCTTGGGGGTAGAAATGATTTTTGGTGTTCAACTCTTTAAAGATGAAGACGAAGGTTCTAAGAAAATTGTTTCCATTGTACCCATTGCATTTCCATTAATTGCAGGAGCAGGCTCAATGACTACAATTGTTTCGTTACAAGCGGAATATGCTATAACCAATATTGCAATTGCCATAATCTTGAATATAATCGTTGTTTTCGCCGTATTAAAATTGACAAAACGAATTGAAAATTTTCTTGGAAAAGGCGGTATTGCGATCTTACAGAAAGTATTTGGAATCATCCTTTTATCAATTGCAGTAAAATTATTTGCTGACAATGTGAAAGAATTGTTTTAACATCTGTAACTTGTAAGGGTTTTATGAGTTATTGAAATGTAAAACCTATTCCCATGAAAAAAATAATGTTTGTTCTTGTTGGACTTATCCTTATCTCTTTTGGTCCAACAGCAAAAAATAAAACGCCAAAATCTTTCGTTTTTATTCCGTCATGCAGCACCACAATTTCTAATAAAGATGTAAGTGTACAAGCATTTTATATGGCAGAAAAAGAAGTCTCAAATTTTGAATATAGACAGTTTCTAAACCATCTTAAGAAAGAAAAAAACGATTCATTATTAGCGATTGCAATACCTGACACGACCAAATGGGAATTGCCTGGCATGCAAAATAGTCCAATGGTAAACCTTTATTTTTGGCACCCGGCTTATGATAATTATCCCGTTGTAAATGTGACGAAAGCCGGAGCAGATTTGTATTGCCAATGGTTAACAAAAGAATTGCGTACAAAATATGGAGAACATTTAAATGATGTGAGACTCCCAACTAAATACGAATGGGTTGCTGCTGCGCAAGGTGGAGATAAAACGGCAACTTATGCTTGGGGTGGTGCCTATCTTCAAAATACAAAAGGATGTTATTTAGCCAACTTCAAGGTCATTGGAGAACATAACATACGATCTACCAACAAGGAAATTGAAATTGTAAGCGATTCAACCTTTATTCCAGATCTTGATCTGATTAACAATCCCTATTTTACTGCGACAACAGAAAGTTATACGCCCAATACATTTGGACTTTATAATATGTGTGGCAATGTAGCAGAGTTAACAGCAGATGGTGAGGCGTATGGAGGTCATTGGAACGCAACCGGCTATGATATTCGTATCAAGAGTCATATCAAAGCAGATACCCCAAGCCCTTATGTTGGTTTTAGGCCAATAATGAGTTATACAGCATTGAAAAAGTAGTCCTCATTTGAACCTTTCCGAACAGACGAAAGTAATATTTTGCTGCCTCGAACTCAAATCTAAAAGTTAATTTCCATTCCAAAATGCAACGGTGTTCCGCCAAGTCCAATCTCCGTTGTTAAAGCTAAATGTTCTGTTAAAAACCATTTTTGACCAAGGCCAACGCGCGCTGTTATTGGAAAACCATAATTTCCAAAAGTCACAAAAACTACTGGAGTACTAACAACACTATTTCTCACTTGTCTCCGAAGTATATTTTTATATCCAATTTCAAATGTTGAATAAGCATGAAACCTTTTTGATCGTGTGAAATAATTATTTATTCCAAACATCACTCTTATTTTTCTAGATGTCCGTTCATAATTTTCTGTAACAATTGTGCTCGTAGATTCCCCTGTATCTGGATTCCAATGTGAGTTTTCACTATAGCGTGTATATTCATATCCAATATAAACCCAATTCATGTCAATTTTGATCCCCAAAAAAGGATTAAGCATGAATTCTCCTTTTATACCTAATGAAACAGGTATTCCAACAAATTTTGCGTCTGAAGGGGCATAAGGTTCACCAACTTTCGCAGCAATGTCCACCGGAATTATACCAACATAAGGGTTCACAGAAAAGTCGCCTTGACCGAACTGACCCTGACCAAATGATTCATTTGAAAAAAATAAAATCAAACTCAAAAAATATATCAGAAAACTTTGCTTCATTATATTGGGCTTGCTCATTAATAAATACGCTTTTTTATCAAAAATGGTTGGGCGAATGGTGAAATCATCAATTCAATAAAATAGTCTGGCTTCATAATTGCAACTCAATAAGTATATTTGCGATTCAATTAACACAATGAAAAATATATTTCTTTTACTTTTCCTTTTTGCAATTAATTTAAGCTTTGCACAAGTCTATAATTTTGGTGCAAATGAAATGACCTTCAAAAACATGGTCAACAACGGAATAACTTTTGTTAAAACCGGAGACGCTCATTTTGATAGCATCATGATTGCCAATTTAGAGGAGTATTGGACCTTTTCAGAATTTGATACAATTGGACAATACAAACGCCCTGACAAAACTTCAACCGCTTTGTTTGTTACCACAAAAGAGTTTACCAAAAAACATATGATGGATCGTAAAAACCAACATGTGTTAGTTTTGCAGCCTGCCGAAATTTATGTGCCACGCAAAGCCGTAAAAATGGAGCAAACTTTAGGCTATATGTACGTCAATGGTTTTTACGACCTAGTGGCGGAAGAAGAAGAATACCGCTACAGTTATATTTTAATAAAATCACTCAACCAAGGTTTAAATTTTATTAAAGACAAACGCTTAACTGGCGAACCTGAAGACTTAAACGCAAAGGTTTCAGAAGCCGTAACTGGCAAGGACGGCCCTTCGGTAGGGAATACACTTATTCTAAATAGAGAACAAACGCGCCATGCGCTTGTCACGGAAGAACTCGATAAATTGAACATTAAATATCGCCTTTTAGCTGAAGATGAATATTATGAAACCCTCGCTCGGAAAAACCCTGAGCACATCATTCTATATTTTGCAGTGAACCGTTTTACTGAAATGGCTTTAGTACGCGTTTCTGATGGTGAAATGTTGTATGCAAAACATTTTCGAGAAGGTTATCCAACCATTTCTAAAAAAGAGCTGAAATTGATCGCGGGTTATTTTAAATAACATCATTGGTACGGATTTTGCTGTTTTCAGTAAAAACCAAAATTATGATCGCTCTAATTCCCGCCTTTTTTAGGCGCACTATTCTCCTATTGCTATTACTCAACGTATTTACCGCTCAGGCAGGAATAAAATCTGTTGAATTAATTTATGATAAAACGGAAATCTATAAAGGAAATAATGCCCTTTTTGCCCTCAAAATCACCAAAAGTAGCGGAAAAGTTCATAAAAGCACAGATGAATACACCAAGTATCCTTGCACAGACTTTACCTACAGCATATCAAAACCGGTGACTCTAACTGGGCCATCTAAAAACCATTTTTCATTAAAAATTCCAGCGGAATTTGAGGAGAAAGCTTTTCAACTCAGCATAAAGTTCAGCTATTCAAGTATAGCCAAAGTTTATAAATTCAAAATCCCAATTTATAACACCGCAGATCATGTGAAAAGTTTGCGTTTATATATGGACAGGAGTGCTATTTATAATGACGCGCCTGTTCCCTATAAAATCTTCGCTGATTTGGAAAAAAATGAAGGCATGGAAATTCAAAATCGGAAAATTGCTTTTGATGACATTAAAATTAGTGTTTTAAAAGGCGGACGATTTGACGCAATGAATTCCAAAATTATCCCTGAACAAAGTAATATTTGCGATTCATTATTAGTAGTTAGGGTTGCCCTGAGAAGCAGACCAGAAATTTATACAGATGAGGTATATACTATTAAAAAAAGCGTGCAAAGGCTTTCTTTTTCTGGGTCAAATGGAAGAGATGGTAGGGATGGCGCATTTTATTCACATGGGCGCAACGGGCTAGTAGGTATAAATGGTCACAATGCAAAGCCACTCACTTTTTTTATGAAATTAGAAGTACATCCATGCACACAAGATACCGTTTTGTTATTATCTAATAATCTCAAAGGAAGTAAGTCTATAAAGTTGTTTTTTCCGCTTAATACTGTTAAAATTAGTTTGGACGCAAACGGCGGAAATGGCGGGAATGGCGGCACAGGACAGGATGGCGCTTATGGCCAAAACGGCGGCAGTGGTGTTGGAATAGGCGGAAATGGAGGCGACGGTGGTGAAGGTGGCGACGGCGGAAACGGTGGCAATGGAGGAAATGGTGCTTTTATTAAAATTGTTTTTACGCCAGAAACTGAAAAATACATTCCAACCATTATTGTCAATGTTGACAGGGGTTTGGGTGGTAATGCAGGCCGCTACGGTCGTTACGGTAAAAAAGGTTTGGCTGGTTCGGGAACGCACGGAAACGGTGTGTCGGGAAGAGACGGTTATAATGGTCGAGATGGTCAATCAGGAAGAGATGGTAAGGACGGTAAGGTTGAATTTATACTTTACTCAGACTATCTCGCAAGCACTATGAAGTAAATTTCACCTACCTTTGCCGCAATGGATCAAAAAAGAAGACCTGTATCGGATTGGTTACCCATCACTAAAAAGGAGTTAGAGGCGCACGGCTGGGATGAATTAGATGTTGTTTTAGTGTCTGGAGATGCCTATGTTGATCATCCGTCGTTTGGTCCAGCTGTAATTGGTAGAATTATTGAAAGTGAAGGGTTTCGCATTGGTATAATTCCACAACCGAATTGGCAAGATGATTTAAGAGATTTTAAAAAATTTGGTGCACCCAAATATTTTTTTGGTGTCACTGCAGGTTGTATGGATTCAATGGTGAATCACTATACGGCAGGTAAAAGAAAACGATCGAGCGATTCCTATACTCCTGGTGGACAGGCTGGTTTTAGACCTGATTATTCAGTTGTTACGTATTCAAAAATTTTAAAAAAATTATATCCAAACGTTCCTATTTTAATTGGGGGGATTGAAGCGTCATTGCGCCGCGTAACGCATTATGATTATTGGTCTGACAAATTAATGCCAGGCATTTTGGAAACTAGTGGGGCCGACTTATTAGTATATGGAATGGGTGAACAACCGCTCCGCGATATTTTAACCTTACTGAAAAAAGGGGTGCCATTGGAATCTATGAAAACGATTCCGCAAACGGCTGTTTTTGTCCCCAAGGCTGATGGCATTCCAAAAAATAAAAATTGGGAAGACGTTGAACTGAATTCGCACGAAAAGTGTTTGGAAGATAAAATAGCATATGCTGCCAATTTTAAGGTAGTTGAAGTAGAGTCAAATAAATTAATAGCTCGCCGAATTTTTCAAGAAAGTGGCGAAAATAGGTTGATCATAAATCCGCCATACAAAACCATGACGGAAGGTGAAATTGACAAATCTTTCGATTTGCCTTTTACCCGTTTGCCGCATCCAAAATATTATAAGCGGGGAGATATTCCTGCTTATGAAATGATTAAGTTTTCCATTAATATGCACCGTGGTTGTTTTGGTGGATGCAGCTTTTGTACCATCTCTGCACATCAAGGTAAATTTATTGCTTCGCGAAGTGAAGCATCAATCATGCGTGAGGTGGAACAGGTAGTTGAAGATCCTGATTTTAAAGGCTATATTTCTGATTTAGGTGGCCCATCTGCCAATATGTATCGCATGAAAGGGATTGACATGGGCATTTGCGAAAAATGCGTCAGTCCTTCGTGTATACATCCAGTTGTTTGCTCGAATTTAGATACAAGTCATAAACCACTAACGGAGTTATATCGAAAAGTCGATCAGCATCCAAAAGTGAAAAAAGCATTTGTAGGTTCTGGTATTCGATACGACCTTTTGGTGAAAGATTATAATAAAAACTTGAACGAAAAAGAGGCTGAAGAATATTTAGAACAAGTCGTAACCCGTCACGTTTCTGGCCGACTGAAAGTTGCACCTGAACACACCGCAGATGACACCTTGCGTGTGATGCGTAAACCTCCTTTTAAACATTTTCATAAGTTCAAAGAAAGCTATGATCGTATTCAGGAAAAAAACGGATTAAAACAACCGCTAATTCCTTACTTTATTTCTTCACATCCCGGATGTAAAGAAGAGGATATGGCTAATCTTGCTGCCGAAACTAAAGAAATGGGCTTTCAGCTTGAACAAGTGCAAGATTTTACGCCAACCCCAATGACTGTTGCTACGGTTATCTATTATTCGGGTGTGCATCCTTATACCTTAAAACCAACTTTCGCTCCAAAAACCAAAGAAGAAAAAAAGGACCAACACCGCTTTTTCTTTTGGTATAAGCAAGAGAATAGACAATGGGTTAAAGATAAGCTGAACAATGCTGGAAAACCTGAATTACTAGCGCGATTAATGGGCACATCCGCACCACAAAAAACGGAACGTGAAGTGCCAAAATGGTTGCAAGAAAAACGGGCAAAACAAAAAGATGGCAGTTCACGTACGCCTTCTCGAACGAAAGGACGAAGGCGTTAAATTTATTGTTTTCACATGAAACCAAGTGCAAGAAATAAAATAATAATTGTCTTCTTTGTCCTGCTTATCGGATGGTTTTTCATTCGAATGGTTCGGCTGTTAATTCCGCTTGTCATTATTGCAATAATTGTAGGTTTTATTTGGGATTGGTTCGGCGAACGCGACAAAAATGGCGGAGGAAGATATTGATGAAACACTGTTTAACAGCTTTGATATTGGCGCTAAGCTCAACGCTTTTAGCAAGCCCAGCGGATGACCTAAATAATTGGCTAGATTCGACTTTTACCGCGCATGAAATTTCATGGGAGAAAGCGCATAATGAATTTAGGCTTTACGCCGAAAATCATTATAAAGAAGCGGAGAACGTTTCTGAATTTATAGTTCAGTTTAAACCCAAAAAGCGTAAAAAACATCCCTCTTTTTATGCCTTAGAAAATCCTGAAAACTATCCAAATTTTGAGCAAGTATCGCTTCAGGCTAAACCTATTCTACTGGCACTAGAAAAATTCACATTACATCTTATCCTCAAGTACGATCTTGAGAGTTATCAAAATAACTATACCCGTTTTTTACTACACATCAATTATTTTAACCACCTCCCACTAAATAATCTGGATCCAATTAAAATGCGTCATAAACTTTTTAGAATAAAAGGGTTCTTTAGTTTGAATCCTGAAATTTTTGAGAAGATTGGTCTTACACTTTTGTCCAAAAAAATATTTTTAGAAAATACTTTTATCTCCACGGATGATTTAATTGCTTCCATTGACAATTGGCAGAACGAGGATTCTTTGCAAACCGAAACAATCCCTGACCTTCAAGAAAGAGAGCCCTCCTTTATTGGAGGTGCAGCAAACATGGATGAGTTTGTACAACTCAATATTCATTATCCTTTTTTGGCAAGAGAAATGGGAGAACGTGGCAATGTCTACGTTAAGTTTGTAGTCAACAGTAAGGGACAAATAAGAAATATTGGTATTCGGAAAGGTATTTCAGACTCCATTGATCAGGAAGCCATGCGAATATTTAAAATGATGCCACTCTGGATTCCTGGAATAACTGAAGGCAAACTGGTCAGTGTGCACTTTACCCTTGCCCTTAATTTTAGGTTGGCATAAAAACAACAGCTAAACAAATTTATAAATGAACAAAGTACTAAAATTAAAACGAATCCCCGCAACCGATCATCCATCACTAAGAGCATGGAATGCCGCGGATGAATTAATGGTGGATGAAATGCCAACCAAAGAAAAAACGCTTGGAATTTACAATGATGGCTTTGGTTACATAAGCTGCCAATTAGCCAATCAAAACCCGATTATTATCACTGACCTTAAGAGTCAGGAAGTTGCTATAAAAACGAATGCTACAGCCAATCAAATTGAATTGGATGCGACCCATTTCTTTTTGCTAAAGGATGAACTTCCTAAACAATTGGGTATTGCTTATCTGAAAATTCCAAAGTCACTCGCGCTTTTTGAAACGTATTTGCAACACATTCACGCTAATTTACTGGATGACGGAAAAGTGATTTGTGGATTTATGACGAAATATTTTAATAAAAACTGGCTCGCAACAGCTGGCAAATATTTCGAAAACGTAGAACAAAGCAAAGCCAAAAAGAAAGCACGGCTTATCATATTGAGTGGTAAAAAGGAGGTGACTCCTTCAAATAATATCGAAAGTTTTGAATATGAACACTTCAATTTAGAACAGCATAAAGGCATTTTTTCAGCTGGAAAAGTGGATAAAGCCACAAATTATTTATTGCAAAACCTAAAGGTACCAGAAAATCATGCTCTTGTATTAGATATGGCTTGCGGTAATGGCATTATTGGCAAATGGATTTTGGATAAAACCGAAGTGGATGAAATGCATTTTTTAGATGATTCGAATTTGGCTTTGGAATCTGCAAAACTAAATGTTACCGATAAAAAGGCGCAGTTTCATCATAATTATGAATTGAACCATTTTGAAGAAAATAGCTTGGATTGGGTAATAACCAACCCACCTTTTCATTTTGAAAATACAATTGACATTAGCATTCCTATTAAGTTATGTCGCGCAGCTAAGTTGCGTTTAAAACCAGGTGGAGTATTAACAATTGTTGCCAATTCTAACGTCGGTTATGAGGCCTTTTTGAAGAGTCATTTTACTAAGATTGAAATTCAAGAAAGTAATCACCAATTCAAAATTTATAACTGTATTAAGTAAGACTTTTTAGATCGTACCTACACCAAAAAAAATGAGCAAAACATTTGTTATAGGAGATTTACATGGATGCTATGATGAATTTATAGCATTATCGAATCAGATTGGAATAACAGAAAATGATTTAGTTATTTCATTGGGCGATATAGTTGACAGAGGTAGTAAATAATCCTCGCGGGCTTGCCCCGAGGATTATTTACTGATGCAGCTATCCTTCCCGATTCTGTAGTAGATCAAACTTGCTATTGGTCCTTTGCCGATCTCTTTTATTTTGATGAACAAATTATAAACCTTACAGTTGAAATGCCTTCTTTCGAATTTATGGGAGATACATTAACCTCTTATACTACAATTACAACTTTTGATGATCTTGGTGCAGAACTTTCCGTTTATGAAGATTCAATTTCGCAAATTTTAGCTTGCGCTTACGATCCGAACGACAAAACCGTTTTCCCTAAGGGTGACGGCGATTTTGGAAATATTCTGCCAACTACTCCTTTTTTAGAATATACCGTCCGTTTCCAAAATACAGGAACGGATACCGCCATTAATATTGTCATTAAAGATCAACTAAATGAAAGTTTAGACTGGAGCTCCTTGGAGTTACTCGGAAACAGTCACCCTATGACGGCTTATGTTGACCATCTTGGTAAAGCTGTTTTTACCTTTAATGATATTATGTTACCAGATAGTATTGTCAATGAATTGGCTAGTCATGCCTTTTTAAAATATCGCATTAACTTATTGCCAGATTTGCCTTTAGGAACGGTTATTACCAATACAGCAAAGATTTATTTCGACTTAAATCCTGCTGTCGTCACCAATACAACCATTAATACACTATTTGATCCCGACTTTGACGATTCTGGAATTGATGAATCGGAAATGGCAAGTATCCTCGTTTATCCGAATCCATTCACCGATATCACGACCATTTATTTTGGAGAATCTTTGGGAGAAAACCTAAGCATTCGTGTTTTTGATGTGATCGGAAATCAAGTCTATCAGGAACGCAATGTTGCAGGAAATAAGTATGAATTATCACGTGCAACTTTAGGTAAAGGAATCTATATTTTAACCGTTCAAAGCAATGATTTAAATCAACCTGTGCAAACGGCGCGTTTAGTTGTACAGTAAAAAAGCGGATGAATAAAAGATTCTCACTGTTCACATTGAATGTTAAGTAGTTTGCTGATTTTTTCCTAACTTTATAAACATTGAGTTCCGATTTCGATCGGATTTAAAATTCCATCCATGAAAAATTTAAGCTTTATAGCTGTTGGCGCTTTGGCGATCGCCGCAACAACTTACCTACTTGTTTCTCAACAAGAAGAAACGCCCATAAATCAAAGTCCAATCGTATCTATTCCTCCAGCAGAAATGGAAGGTGAAGGCAAAAGTTTAGAGCCGCATGACCAATGGTTGACAATACGGTCTTACCCCGACGGGAACTTTGACCAAGCGCAATATTTGGAGCGAATGGAGGAAGTTAAAATGCACGCCGCTGGTGTAGCTGACAGCCGTGAAGTAGATTTAAGTTTAGATTGGTTGCAAGAAGGCCCAGGAAACATTGGTGGTCGAATTGATGTGTTAACATTGAGCCCGTCTGACAATGACATTATTTATGCAGGCGCAACAAATGGTGGTGTTTTTAAAACCACTGATGGTGGCGATTCATGGAATCCAATTTTTGATGATCAACCCTATTTGTCAATTGGCGCCATAACAG
Source organism: Crocinitomix sp. (assembly GCA_013138735.1). GTDB lineage: Bacteria > Bacteroidota > Bacteroidia > Flavobacteriales_D > Crocinitomicaceae > Crocinitomix. The sequence continues at coordinate 152,483 of WTCE01000005.1, forward strand.
TTGATGCAGAAGATGAAGATATCGTATATGTAGGAACAGGAGATAGAAATTTCACAGGAAGTTCTTTTTTAGGAAACGGTATTTATAAGTCTGAAGATGCAGGAGATACCTGGGATAATATTGGATTAGAAGAAACAGGTGTTGTATCAAAAATTATTATTGATCCAACAGATTCTGAGCGAATTTTTGCAAGCACATTGGGGAATCCGCATGTTAAAAATGGCCAAAGAGGCGTTTACCGTTCAGATGATGGCGGTACAACTTGGTCTAACAAATTATTTATTGCAGATTCTGCCGGAGTATCGGATATGGTGATGGATCCAAGTAACCCAGATATTTTATATGCATCAGGTTATAATCGCATGAGAAACTATTTTTCATCAACCGTAACAGGACCACAATGTCGCATCTATAAAACAGTTAATGGCGGCGATACATGGACACAGCTTTCTGGCGGATTGCCAATTGAGGATGATTGCCGAATTGGTTTAGCTATTTCAAATGATGATCCTAACACGCTTTTTGCCTTATACGTTGACGGTGATAATTTAGATGTTGATGATATTTATAAAACCACAGATGGTGGAACCTCTTGGGAAGGCTTAAACGTACACGGTGGTGCAGAGGATGTTCCTGACAATGCAATGGGTGGTTTTGGTTGGTATTTCGGTGAAGTTTACTTAAATCCTTATGACAACGACCAATTAATTATACCTGGTGTAGAAATGCATCAATCATTGGACGGCGGATTAGATTGGTATCAAAATGTACCCGATTGGTGGACTTATGAAGTGCATGCCGATAAACACGCGATAGCCTTTTTAGATGAAAATTCATACATCATTGCAACAGATGGTGGACTCTATAAAACAGACAACAATGGCGATACTTGGCAGGATATTGACAACATTCCAATCACACAATTATATCACATTGATGTGCATCCTCATGAAGATGGTTTATATGGCGCTGGTGCGCAAGATAACGGAACCATGTCAGGAAACGCAGATGTGTTTAATGATTGGGAACGCCTAAACGGTGGTGATGGTTTCCGTGTTACCTTTTTAGAAGAAGATGCTGGAGCGGCCTATTACGAAACTCAAAATGGCGGTTTGCGTTATGCAGATCCAGGTGGAACAACAACCAATATTTCGCCAGATGATCCAGGTCCGGATCGTACTAACTGGGATATGCCGTATTATATTAACGAATTGTTTGAAGAGCTTTTTGTAGGTACTTCACGGATTCAAATGATGCCTGATGCTCCTTTCGGATCTTACACTTATGTAAGTGAAGACTTAACCCGTATTGGAATGGGCGAAGCATTTGGCGCAGAACGTTATCATACCATTACTGAAATGGATCAATTTCCAGATGTAGGAGATAATCTTTACGTAGGTACGAGTGATGGTTTAGTGTGGATTGGAGACCGAAGTGACGGTGGCGAATTTGCATGGGATTGGATTAACATTACGGACGATTTGCCCAATCATTATATTACTGGGTTAAGATGTTCGCCAAATATTTATAGAACTTCTTACGTTTGCATGTCAGGCTATAAGTCGGATGATGATGGGTCTTATTTATACCGCAGAGATGACGGAGCTTCTGGAGATTGGATTGATATTTCAGGAAATTTACCCGACATCACTGTAAATGACATTTTAGTTGTTCCGGGTTATGATGATGATGAATACCTATTCGCTGCATTAGATGGTGGTGTATATTTTACAGCCAACGGTGGCGAGTATTGGGAATATGTTGGTGCAGGAATGCCTTTTGTAACAGTCAGCGAATTGCACTTGGATGTACCCAATGAAAAATTAATTGCAGGCACCTATTCTCGTTCAGTTTGGTCTTATGATGTAAGTTGGATGTATGAAGAAGATCCAATTGATGATACTGGAATCGAAAGTGACCAACGAAATAAAATAATTACTTATCCAAATCCTGCCACTGATTACGTTTATTTTGAACCTGTTAAAGCAGATTTAATTGAGATTTACAATCAACAAGGGCAATTGATCCAAAGCCAAAAAGTGCATCATTTGAACGGATTTTCTAAAGTTAACCTCACAGCTGTAAAAACAGGTATTTATTTTTTCAGGGTGGGTAACTCATCAGGATCAATAATTATAAAATAGCGTTTTTTCAAGGGTTTCATCTCATAATACAGTAGGTATTTATACCCATTCCTTGTTCTTGTGAAAGTCTTTTTTCTAGCGTTTACGGGGGTCGCGGCATGTGTTCTTTCAATATTTTATTAAAAATGTATTACATTAGCTAGACTTAATTTAATATTAACCTAATTAAAAACATTTTTAGCTATGGAGCCATTTATCGGACAGATTCAGCCGTTTGGATTTAATTTTGCACCACGAGGGTGGGCACAATGTAACGGACAATTAGTAGCAATCTCTACTAACACTGCTTTATTCTCATTATTGGGAACAACATTTGGCGGAGACGGAAGAACAACTTTTGCATACCCGGATTTAAGAAGTCGTTCAATTGTACATATTGGTCACGGACCAGGACTTTCAACTATTAGTTGGGGAGAAAGAGGTGGAAGAGAGCAGGTACAATTAACGCAGCCTTATATGCCTTCGCACTCTCACTCACTCATTAATGGCACGGCTAATGTTAGAGTTTACACTACTGACAAGGCGGGCGAACAACTAAATGAGAGCGACGGTGGAGCAAACGGTTTCACTACAGGTGGCACATCTCCTGATATGTATCAAGAAGACCCTACCGCTGCAGATCATGTTGCTGGGGTAGAAATCTCAGGAACAACTTCTCTTGCTGGAGGAAATATCCCATTTGAAATTAGAAATCCTTTTTTAGGGATTAATGTTTGCATTGCACTAGTTGGTATTTACCCATCTCGCTCTTAATTACAAATACAATTAAACTTAACTTTTAAAAATTAAATATTATGGAACCATTTTTAGGACAAATTCAACCTTTCGGATTTAGCTTTGCACCTCGCGGTTGGGCAAAATGTGACGGACAATTATTAGCGATTTCTCAATACAGTGCTTTATTTTCTCTTTTAGGAACCACTTTTGGTGGCGACGGTAGAACATCTTTTGGATTGCCTGATTTACGAGGTCGTTCTATTGTACACATTGGACATGGACCTGGATTATCTGCTATTAGTTGGGGAGAAAGAGGCGGAAGAGAGTCAGTAACTCTGAATCAAACGAACATGCCTTCTCATGCTCACTCTTTAATTAATGGTGTTGCTAATGTCAAAGTTTACACTACTGACAAGCCAGGCGAACAACTGAATGAGAGCGACGGTGGAGCAAACGGCTTTACTACAGCTGGCACATCTCCTGATATGTATCAAGAAGATCCTACCGCTACAGATCATGTTGCTGGTGTAGAAATCTCAGGAACAACTTCTCTTGCTGGAGGAAATTTACCATTCGAAACGAGAAATCCTTTTTTAGGAATTAACGTTTGTATAGCAATGGTAGGTGTTTTCCCTTCTCGTAGCTAATAATTTACAAAAAAATAATTTGTGGAGGGTCATGCTATGTGACTCTCCCTTTTTTCTTTATGAATCAGAATGTCTCTCATAACATTGGAGTACTTATTCCACAATCAAATGCCTATCCCCTCATGGGAAAGGAATTTATGCAAGGGTTGCGTTTGGGCTTAGGTGAAACTCAATATAAATTATGTATAGAAAGTATTGCTTTTGGGGCAGATCCAAGTCAGTTAATGAATGCTGCTCAAAAACTGATTTTTCAAGAAGATGTGAGTTTAACTACCGGTCTTCTTGGTCATCATGGCCTTTCAGAATTAGTTGAATATATTTCAAAAAATGATGAGATATTGCTTGTAGCAAGCATGGGAGCAACGCAGCCAATAAAACTTCCCGAAGGAACTTTTGAAAATTCACTTGGGCTTTATGACTCACTTCGAGATTTAGTTTACTATCTTTCTCAAAACGACTATAATAAAATTGAATCATCAACCTGTTATTATGAATCTGGTTACGGCTTAATTCATGCGCTTGCAGATGCAGTAGAAAATTCAACAAATATTGAGTTTTCTGGTCATTTCATAACACCCCATGAGCCAAGAGATAATGAGGCAGAAGTAATGCAAAATTATATTTCTGAAGATAAGCCAGATGCAATTGTTGCTTTTCACAATGGCATATTTGCAAAAGAACACGCTACCTTTTTACATGAGAATAAAATCCATGAAAAGTATCCTATTTATGCATTACCATTTTCATGCGAAGACAATTTAATTGCTGAATTCCCAGACGTTTTTCAAGAAATTAAACCAATCTCTAGTTGGTTTCTTGAATTGGAAAATGAATCAAATAAAGACTTTATTGCAGCTTATGAAGCCCTAAAAGGCAATAAGCCATCTTATTTCTCTTTATTGGGTTATGAAAATGGATTGGTAATTGCCAATGCCCTAAAAAAAGACCTGCCATTAAAAACGGCAATAGCAAATTCAAACGCTACTGGCCCTAGGGGGCCAATTGTATTTGATGAAGAATCAAAAAGTACCACTTTCAATCATTATTTATGGAAAATTAAAGATGGACTGAAAGAGAAGTTAACAAAACTTGAAGTCCATCCCTTAAAGACACCAAGACAACTTGAAAAAGCAGATCCAAAAGGTTGGTTCAATGCCTACCTATGTCACTAAAATTTATTGAAATGAAAAAGTTAATCATACTCCTTTCTTTATTTGCACTAATCATTCCTTCATGTTATTCACAATTAACAATTGGAGACATTGCTTTTGTTGGATACAATACCGATTCAGGACCTCTTGCAGGGCAAAATGACGGCTTTGCCTTTATTACTTTAACGGATATTTCAGGTGCCGAAATTATTTATTTCACAGAAGAAGGATGGAATGATGATACTGATGTTTGGGTTGGAAATTCAGAAGGACATATTGAATGGACTGCTCCAGATGCTGGCGTTTCATGTGGTAGTGTAATCTTTATTACTGAATCTGCTGCTAGTGTATTCACGGTATCGGGTGGAGGAATAGCAACACTTGCTAGTGGTTCCGGTTGGAGTCTCTCAGCTGGAGATCAGGTATTGGCCTACCAAGCTGCCACGGCCGAACCTGCTACAATACCAACTTTTATTGCTGCAATCAATGGAAATGATGGAGACGCTGCTGCACTTGACCCAGTAACTTTATGGGATGAAGCTGCTACTATCTTGTCAAGCACTTCTAAATCATGTCTCCCTTTTGGTCTAAGTAACGGTGATGACTGCGTCGCTTTGTTTATTGCTCCATTAACGGAAGAAGATAACGCCAAATACACTGGTACATTAACTGGAACATCAACTTTCCTTAGAGGCGAAATAAACGATCGAACAAATTGGGATACAGATAATGGCACAGCTTATAACATTACTCCTGGAGCATTTTTCCCATCAGTAACTTGCGTTGCTCCTTGCTCAAACCCTACTATTCCCGCAGTCACTTTTTCACCTACCACATTTTGCGACGGTGAGTCTACAACATTAACGATTACTGGAACTTTCAATGACGCAACAGCATGGTATTTATATACTGGTTCTTGCGGTGGAACGGACATAGGGTGGACTACTGGAACGACTTTTGAAGTAACTCCAGTTGATCCTAGCACGACTTATTATGTTCGAGGTGAAGGAGGTTGCGTAACTCCAGGTTCTTGTGGAGAAGTTGAAGTAACCATAACCCCAGAAGATGATGCGTCATTTAGTTACGAGGCTGAGGTTTACTGCCCGAATGGTGCCGACCCAACTCCAACAGTTGCGCTTGCTGATGGTGCGTTTACTTTTGATCCTGCGGGCTTAATTATTGACGGTGGAACAGGTGAAATAGATTTATCGGCAAGTGATTTAGGAATTTATACAATAGCTTATTCAACTTCTGGAGATTGTCCTAGTAGTTCAACAGCTACTGTTACTATTGAAGATGACGAAGCTCCAATTCCGGATTTAGCTGATTTACCAGACATTCTTGCAGAATGTGAAGTAACTGAACTAACAAACCCCAGCGTAACAGATAATTGCACAGATCCTGTAATCATTACAAATGATGCAGATTTGCCTATAACCGATCCGGGTACAACAACATTTACGTGGACGTATGATGATGGAAACGGAAATACAACTACACAAACACAAGATGTTATTATTGATGATGTATCAGGTCCAACACCTGATGATCCAGCCTTAGATGATATTACAGATGAATGTGAAGTGAGCCTATTAACTTCTCCGGGCGCAACAGATAACTGCGCTGGCGAAGTAATTGTTTCCAGTGATGCCGCGCTTCCAATCACAACGCAAGGCACAACAGTTGTAACATGGACCTATACAGATGTAAATGGAAATACAACCACACAAACGCAAGATATTATTCTAAATGATGCTACTGCACCAGTTCCAGATGATGTTCCTTTGGACGATTTTTCTTCGGCTTGTGAAATTAATGAATTGCCAACACCCACTGCAACAGATAATTGTGACGGAGATATTAGCATTACAAGTGATGCCATTTTTCCAATTTCAGAAGCAACTACTGTAACCTGGACTTATGATGATGGCAATGGCAATACAGTAACACAATCGCAAAATATTGTATTTGCGCCGATTGATGTTAGCACAAGCATTACAGATGTAATTACAATTAATGCGAATAATACGGATGCAACTGCTTACCAATGGGTAGACTGTGCTGATTTAAGTATTATAGACGGTGCTATAGCAGCATCTTACACACCAGATGTTAATGGAGACTATGCCGTAATTATAACAGAAGGTGAATGTATAGATACTTCTGATTGTGTAGCAATTACGCAAATGAGTTTAAATGAACAACTGGAACAATTAATTGAAATTTATCCTAACCCAGCCAGTTCTGAATTTGTAATAATAAAATCAACAATTGATATTAAACAGGTTAGCATTGTATCTATGAGTGGATCTCTTGTCCAATTGAACACGAAAATTGTCAACGGAAAAATCAACATTTCTGAAATTGGTACAGGCACTTATATCATGATTATTCAAACTGTTTCTGATGAAATTGTTCAGAAACGTCTAACCGTATTAAACTAAATACTAAACTTTTTGAGATTTCAATTTTGCGTCTAAATCTCTAATAATTAACATTAACCAAAAAGAATAAAATAAGACCTTTGCACAAATTTTTAAAAAAAGCTATGAAAACTACTCGCATATTATTGCTTGCTTTTATCCTACTCAGCACATCAGGTTTTGCCCAATTGGCAGTCGGAGATATCGCTTTTATTGGATACAATACTGATTCTGGCCCTACAGGCCCTGATGATCACAGTTTTTCTTTTATTACCTTAACAGATATTCCTGGAAGTGAAATCATTTATTTCACAGAAGAAGGATGGAATGATGATACTGATGTTTGGGTTGGAAATTCGGAAGGACATATTAAATGGACTGCCCCAGGACCCGGAGTGTCATGTGGAACAATCATTTACATTACAGAGTCTGGAGCATCTACGTTTACCGTAACGGGTGGAGGAACAGCAACACTTGATAGTGGTAGTGGTTGGAGTCTCTCGGCTGGAGATCAGGTATTGGCCTATCAAGCTGCCACTGCGGAGCCTGCTACAATACCGACTTTTATTTCTGGAGTCCATGGAAATGATGGTGATGCTTTTGCTTTAGATCCAGTAACTTTGTGGGATGAAGCGGCTACTATTGGAGCAGGTGGTTCTAGATCATGCCTTCCATTTGGATTAACTAATGGTGTCGATTGTATTGCATTGTTTATTGCTCCACTTACGGAACAAGACAACGCCAAATACAATGGTACATTAACTGGTACATCAACGGCCCTAAGAGCCTTAATAAATAATCGTTTAAATTGGATTACTGATAATGGCACCGCCTACAATATTTCGCCAGGCGGCTATGCTTCTCCCTCAGTAACATGCGTTGCTCCTTGTACGGATCCAACAATCCCAACTGCGACTTCCGCTCCTGGAATAATATGTGACGGTAACTCAGCTTTATTAACTATTTCAGGTACTAAAAATGATGCAACTGCTTGGCATGTTTATACAGGATCATGTGGTGGTACTTTAGTCGGCACAACCGCAGGTTCAACCATTATTGTCGTACCAACTCCTCCAAGTACAACATATTTTATTAGAGGCGAAGGTGGTTGTATTACACCAGGTTCTTGTGGAACAATCACTGTAACGACAACGGCAAGAGAAGATGCATCATTTAGTTATGATGCTGCGGCATATTGTGTAGATGATTCTGACCCTACACCAACCATTACTGGTGTTGGCGGTGGAACTTTCACAGGTGGCGGTGGTCTTGTCATTAACGCATCAACAGGTGCTATTGATGTTTCGGCATCTACTCCTGGAACATATACTGTAAATTATAATACACCTGGTTTATGTGATGGTGATGAAGATGTGAGTGTAACTATAAATGGCTTAGATGATGCTTCGTTTGATTATGCTGCAACAGCTTATTGTGTTGATGCTTCAGACCCTACGCCAACAATTACTGGTTTAGGCGGTGGAACATTCTCTGCTGGTGGTGGACTTACAATTAATGCTTCAACTGGTGCGATTGATGTTTCAGCATCAACGCCAGGATTTTATACTGTAACTTATACAACTGCTGGAACTTGTCCTAATTCTGCAACGGATGGATTAACCATTCACGGATTAGATGATCCTTCATTTTCATATGATGCTGCTGCCTATTGTGCAGACGATTCTGATCCTACACCAACCATAACTGGTTTAGGCGGTGGTTCATTCTCTGCTGGTGGCGGACTGACAATTAATGCTTCAACTGGAGCAATTGATCTTTCGACATCTACCTCTGGTACTTATACCATAACTTATACAACTGCTGGCTTTTGTCCAAATTCAACGGGTGTTTCTGTAACTGTTAATGCTTTAGATGATGCTTCATTTACCTATGATGCTGCCGCTTATTGTGTGGATGATTCTGACCCTACTCCAACCATTACTGGTTTAGCAGGTGGAACCTTTTCTTCAGGAGGCGGACTTACAATTAATGCATCTACAGGTGCTATTGATGTGTCAGTATCTACACCTGGAACTTATACTGTAACTTATACAACAGCTGGAACATGTCCTAATTCAGCAGATGTTTCTGTAACTATTAACGCTATAGATGATGCTGCATTTACTTATGATGCTGCTGCTTATTGTGCTGATGATTCTGATCCTACTCCAACCGTTACTGGTTTAGGTGGAGGAACTTTCTCATCTGGAGGTGGACTTTCAATTAATGCTTCTACGGGTGCTATTGATGTTTCAGCATCTACGCCTGGTACTTATACTGTAACGTATACAACGGCTGGTTCTTGTCCCAATTCATCAAGTGTTTCTGTCACTATTAATGCCTTAGATGATGCTTCATTTACCTATGCTGCTGCTGCTTATTGTGTAGATGATTCTGATCCTACTCCAACCATTACTGGTTTAGGTGGTGGTTCATTTTCAGCAGGAGGTGGACTTTCAATTAATGCTTCTACTGGAGCAATTGACGTGTCCGCATCTACTCCTGGAACGTATACAGTAACGTATACGACTGCTGGTACATGTCCTAACTCGTCAAGTGTTTCTGTAACTATTAATGGCTTAGATGATGCTTCATTTACCTATGATGCTGCTGCTTATTGTGCAGATGATTCTGACCCTACTCCAACCATTACTGGTTTAGGTGGTGGTTCATTCTCAGCAGGAGCTGGACTTTCAATTAATGCTTCTACTGGAGCTATTGATGTGTCTGCATCTACTCCTGGAACGTATACAGTAACGTATACAACGGCTGGTTCTTGTCCTAATTCATCAAGTGTTTCTGTAACGATTAACGCTTTAGATGATGCTTCGTTTTCTTATGACGCAGCAAGTTATTGCGTTAGTGAACCAGACCCTACGCCAACCATTACTGGTTTAGCGGGTGGAACATTCTCTGCTGGTGGTGGACTTTCAATTAATGCATCCACAGGTGTAATTGATGTTTCGGCTTCAACTCCTGGTGCATATACAATAACCTATACAACTGCTGGCACTTGCCCAAATACATCAAGTGTTTCGGTAACAATTACAAGTCTTGATGACGCTTCATTTACTTATGATGCTGCCGCTTATTGTGTAGATGATTCTGATCCTACTCCAACCATTACTGGTGTTGGAGGTGGTACATTCTCAGCAGTAGCTGGATTGGTTATTAATGCTTCAACTGGTGCAATTGATGTTTCGGCATCAACACCTGGAACTTATACGGTAACCTATTCAACAATTGGTGTATGTGCCAATTCATCAAATGTTTCTGTAACCATTAATGCTTTAGATGACCCTTCATTTACTTATGACGCTGCAGCGTATTGTGCTGATGATTCTGACCCTACGCCAACCATTACTGGTTTAGGTGGTGGTTCATTCTCAGCAGGAGGTGGACTTTCGATTAACGCTTCTACGGGTGCAATTGATGTTTCGGCATCAACCCCTGGAACTTATACGGTAACTTATACTACAGCAGGTTCATGTCCAAATGCTTCAAGTGTTTCTGTAACTATTAATGCTTTAGATGATGCCTTATTTACGTATGATGCTGCTGCTTATTGTGTAGATGATTCAGATCCTACGCCAACTATTACAGGTTTAGCGGGTGGTTCATTCTCTTCAGGAGGCGGACTTTCAATTAATGCTTCTACTGGAGCAATTGATGTGTCTGTATCCACGCCTGGAACTTATACCGTAACTTATACTACAACTGGTACATGTCCAAATTCTTCGGGTGTTTCTGTTACGATTAACGCTATAGATGATGCCTCATTTACTTATGGAGCGGCCTCTTATTGTGTTGATGATACTGATCCTACTCCAACCATTACCGGTTTAGCAGGTGGTTCATTCTCCTCTGGTGGTGGACTTACAATTAACGCTTCAACTGGAGCAATTGATGTGTCTGCTTCAACCCCTGGAACTTATACGGTAACTTATACAACTGCAGGTTCATGTCCAAATGCTTCAAGTGTTTCTGTCACTATTAATGCTTTAGATGATGCTTCATTTACGTATGATGCTGCAGCTTATTGTGTTGATGATGCTGATCCAACACCAACAATTGCTAGTCCTGGAGGAGTATTCTTTGCTGCTGGTGGCCTAATTCTGAATATAAGTACAGGTGAAATTGATGTTTCGGGATCTACACCAGGGTTGTATCTAGTAACCTATGCGACATCAGGCCCTTGTGTTAACGCCTCAGGAGTATTTGTAACCATTAATGCTTTAGATGATGCTTCATTTACGTATGACGCTGCAGCTTACTGCGCAGATGATACTGACCCTACACCAACCATTACTGGTTTAGGTGGTGGTACTTTCTCTGCAGGTGGCGGACTTACAATTAATGCATCAACAGGTGCCATTGATGTTTCGACTTCAACGCCTGGAACTTATACGGTAACATATACAACTGCTGGAACTTGTACTAACACATCAGGGGTTACTGTAACTGTTAATGCTTTAGATGATGCTTCATTTACTTATGACTCTCCAAGTTATTGTTTAAGTGAAACAGATCCTACGCCTACAATTACTGGTTTAGCAGGTGGTACATTCACTGCCGGAGCTGGATTAGTTATTAATGCTGCAACTGGTGAATTAGATGTTTCTGCATCTACACCTGGTTCTTATACGGTGACGTATACAACAAGTGGTACTTGTCCAAATTCATCAAGCGTTGCTGTATCAATTACAAGTTTAGATGACGCTTCATTTAGTTATGACGCAGCAATTTATTGTCCAAATGGCGCAGATCCTACACCAACAATTACTGGTGTTCCTGGTGGAACATTCTCTTCAGGTGCTGGCTTAGTAATTAACGCGGCAACTGGTGAAATTGATCTTGATGCTTCAACCGAAGGAACGTATACGGTAACATATACAACTATTGGTGTGTGTACCAACTCAAGCGATCAAACAGTAACAGTAGAAGACGACACTGATCCTGTGCCAGCTGACGCTGTATTGCCAGATGTAACGGCTGAGTGTGAAGTAACTAGTTTGACTGATCCTATTGTAACTGATAACTGTGGTGGCATAATCACGATTACAAATGATGCTTCATTGCCAATTACTGATCAAGGAACAACAACTGTAACTTGGACGTATGAAGATGAGAATGGAAATATAACAACGCAAACACAAGATGTTGTGCTTGATGATATTACTCCTCCAACGCCAGATGATGCAGACTTGCCTGACGTAACAGCAGAATGTGAAGTGACTTCGTTAACTGATCCAACTGCTACTGATAACTGTGGCGGTCCTGTAACAGCAACGAGTGATGCTATTTTGCCAATTACAGATCAAGGTACAACAACTATAACTTGGACGTATGAAGATGAAAATGGCAATGAAATAACGCAAACACAAGATGTTGTGATTGATGATATTACTGGTCCAACACCTGATGTTGATCCATTGGATGATGTAACGGCTGAATGTGAAGTTACTTCGTTAACTGATCCAACTGCTACTGATAACTGTGGTGGTCCTGTAACAGTAACAAGTGATGCTGTTTTGCCAATCACAGATCAAGGTACAACAACTATTACTTGGACGTATGAAGATGAGAATGGAAATATTTCAACGCAAACACAAGATATTGTGATTGATGATATAACTCCACCAACAATCCTAGATTGTGTGGCTGATTTCACTGAAACTCCAAATACCCCAGTATGTGAAGCTTTTGTCTTTTGGGTTGAACCAACCGTGACTGACAACTGTGCCGGAGTTACAATGACTTCAACACATTCTCCTGGAGAAATTTTCCCATTAGGAATAACTACAGTAATCTATACTGCAACTGACATTGGTGGAAACGAAACAACTTGTTCATTTGACATCACCGTTGAGTCTGATTTAAATTTAACTGTAGTAATAATAGATGAAGAAATGGGTGCCGACGGTGAAATTGACCTTACAGTAACTGGCGGAGTTTCTCCTTACGTTTACGATTGGGATATTGATGGAACTGGTGACTTTGATGATACAGAAGATTTAACTGATTTAATTGCTGGAACTTATGTTATTGAAGTAATGGATACCATTGGTTGTACAGCAACTTTAACGGTTGAAGTTGTACTTTCATGTTTTCCTTTAGATGTTGAAGTTTCGGAAACTACTTTATGTGCAAATGAATTGCTAACCTTAGATGGTACTTCGGAAACTGGAGGTACAATCACTTGGGATATGGATGTGACGAATGGCGTACCATTTATGCCGGGAGTAGCTGGAATAATTACTTACACCGCAACAAGTGATAGTGATGAAGATTGTCCATTTACTGTTGACATTGAAGTACTTGCTATACCAACGGTTATTGCATCTGCTGGTGACGGCTCATTTTGTGATGGTGAACCAGTTGTACTTTCTGCAGGTGGAGATGCTGACAATTACTCATGGGATCCGATTGACCTTGATCCACCAATTGGTGTAACAACTTATACGTTAACAGGTATATTTGATGAAACAGGTTGTATGAATACAGCAACTGTTGATGTTACGGTGCATGCCTTACCTACAGTCGTAGCAAATGCTGAAAGCGCATTTGTTTGTATTGACAACGAAGTGATTTTGTTTGGAACGGGTGCAACATCTTATTTATGGGATGCTGGTGTAATTGACAATGAGCCATTTGACGCAATCGAAATTGGTACTTTTACTTACACGGTAATTGGCACAGATGATAATAGTTGTGAAGACTCAGATCAAATTGAAATTACAGTTGTTGAACCTATTACCATTACTTATGATGTAATTAATGAAATGGGCGGGGCTGATGGTGAAATTGATATTACTGTAACTGGCGGATTACCTCCTTATACATTCGATTGGGATAATGATGGATTAGGAGATCTTGATGATGATGAAGATTTGACTGATTTATCATATGGTTTTTACGAAGTATATGTAATAGGCGAAGCAGGGTGTGAATCCAATGAAATAATCTACGTTGATACACAAGTTGGAATTGGTGAAGAGGATGAAGTAACACTTCAAGTATATCCTAATCCTGTTAAAGATAATTTAACAGTTCAGCTAGACGGAACGTTCACTTATACAATCTACAGTTTAGATGGAAAATTGATTTTGGCTGGTCAATCAGTGAATCAAGAAACAATCTATGTTGGAGATGTAGCAGACGGAACATACCTGATTGAAATTAGAAATGAAAATGGTGTGAAAAGAACACAGTTTGTAAAGAACTAGCCCTTCACAATCCATATAAAATTAGCATTAAGTGCGCGTATTCGATACGCGCACTTTTTGTTTTTATCGGAAATCTTAGTGGTTTTTACGAGACTATTGCAGATTCTAACATAAATGGTTAATTTAGAAGGAATCAAACCTCAAAAATGTCTGAAGTTTCCCTTTTTTATGCCTTAACGCATATTTTTATCTCGCTCATTGGCGGAATCCTTTTGCTAGCAATATGGTATAATATTCGGAAACGTTTTATTCAACTATTAGAAGAAAACGAATCAGAAAAACGGGTGGATAAAGGCTTACTGTTTTTAAGTTTAGCCCTATTTGTTTGGGCCATTTCTGGCTGTTGGGTTTATGTCAATAATGGCCTTTCCTTTGCTGGTACAATTGGCTACACGGCAGTCCTCAATCTCTTTTCTGTACTCAATAATATTTTCCTTTTATTGGCATTGTCGTATTTTTATTATGCCCCTAAATTCATCTATCAAAATAAAAGAAATGTCCGCATTTTGGCCATTATCATTGTCATTGTTTCAGTTGCAACTGTCATCCTCTCTAATTATGATCAAGCCAATAGCCCATTCAAAATAAGTGCTTTTCCTGACCTCGTTCTTTCGGCGTTTTTATCTCTTTTATTAATGATTTCGCTCTACAAAACTTTCTTGAATAGTGGTTTAGCAATTATTGCCGTTATTTCCGTTTTGGTAACCGCTCTGGTTTTTGTCTCTCAATTGCCTGAGGTATTCAATTCGCTAAATGATGGATTCATTAATAATCTAATCAAATTAATTTCAAAAGTTTCATTGATTACCTTATTTATGGTCTTGGCAACCACTTGGGTTATTCGCCTGGCAAACATGCCAAAACCTAACGAGGTTACTATTGCCTTTTTAGATTGGTCAATGATTAAAATTAGCATTCCCTCAAAAGGTGTTTTTAATGAGGTTGTTGATTTTGAATCGAAAACAACTCAGTATAAAAATCTTTTAAAATTTGCCATTCGCAGAAAATTCGCTGAAGGAAATGAACAAACAATTCAAATTGGGAACGGTGGTGAATTGAACAACCAAACTTACCTCAGTCGCATAATCGATAATATGAATGATATTTTGAATCTTGATCCGCTTCAAAAACTCGAAAGACGCGATATTTTCACCTTTATTGGTGAAGGAAATTATCGCCTTCGAATCACTCCAGAAAATATTACGATTGACACCACACTTTTGAAAGAAGCCTCACAATCACTTGAAAACCCCACTTACGACAAGCTTTGTAATTAATTGTTTCTCAATTACAATTGAACACAATTAACAAATCATTGCAACCATTAAGCACAGCGCTTGATCACTGCAACCACATTCCCTAGTTTCGGACTTAATTCATGTTTTGGTGCTATTACCACATCCTTTTAAGGATCGCCACAGCAATTTATTCACTTTCAAAACTAGCTTTTTATGAATGCTACACAAGACCGTTTCGGCCATCCAAAGGGCCTTTATTATTTGTTTTTCGCTGAACTTTGGGAACGCTTTTCATTTTATGGCATGAAAGCCCTACTGGTTTTATACATGACCAAACAATTGCTTTTTACAGATGACATGTCCTTTGGCGTTTATGCAGCTTATATGTCTTTGGTTTATGTTACGCCTTTAATTGGCGGAATTATTGCCGAGCAAATGATTGGCTACCGTAAAGCCATTAATTTGGGAGGAGTATTAATGGCTTTTGGTCATTTCTTTTTGACGTTTGAGCATCCTTTTTTCTTCTATTTTTCCCTCGGTTTGATTATCGTTGGAAACGGTTTTTTTAAACCCAATATTTCGTCCTTTGTTGGGGCGCTTTACGCACCGGGTGATAAAAGACGCGACTCTGGTTTTACCATTTTTTATTTGGGGGTAAATTTAGGAGCAACAATAGCTCCTTTATTGTGTGCTTGGGTGGCTGAACTCTACGGATGGCATTATGGATTCATTTTAGCAGGAATTGGAATGCTTTTAGGCCTTGTTGTTTTTCAGCGTGGCATTAACAAAAATATTTTTGAGGATTTAGGGAAAGTTCCCGATCCAGAAAAGTTTAAGATTAAACGTTGGGGCTTAAGTCAGCAAACACGTGTTATAATTGCCGCTATTATTTCCGTGCCCGTTTTTGCATTAATTGTAAAGTTTTATCAGTTCGAGCATTATCTTTTATGGATTGTTTCGGTCTTTTTAGTCCTGTATTTGGGTTCCATTTTATATAAGGTTAGTGCCCTTGAAAAAAAGCGTTTACTGGTTGCTGTATACTTCACACTTCTAGCAACACTATTCATGATAATTTTCGAGCAAGCAGGAAGTTCACTTACTTTATTCGCAGATAGAAATGTGAATTTAATTGGAATCAACGCGGCCCAAACGAATAGTATTAATGCAGCATTTATTGTTTTATTAGCGGTGCCATTTGCTTTATTATGGCCAATGCTTTCCAAAAGAGGTAGAAACCCAAGTTCACCTTTAAAATTAGGTGCAGGTCTCTTTTTACTCGGCGTAGGTTTTATTGTTTTTGGAATGTCTTCTCGTTCAATGGATGAGGGCGGAAACGTGCCCATGTATTATCTAATTCTAGGGACGTTTATTTATACAATTGGAGAACTCTTTTTATCGCCAATTGGGTTATCTAAAATGACTGAATTATCTCCCAAAAAGTACGTTGCCTTTATCATGGGTGTATGGTTTTTATCATCCTTTTATGGTCACTTTTTTGCCGGGAAATTAGCCCAATTAACTACCGTTCCTTCTGGACAAGAAAGTGTATTAAGTTCCGGGATTTTCGCACAAATTTCTGATTTGATAACAGGATTAAATGGTCATACGGCCGCACAAATGGGCGACTCATTTCACCAATTATACTCCTATGTTTCTGTCTATGCCATTTTTGGAACAATTGCTATTGTTTTAGGAATCTTGGCAATGTTAATTTCGCCGTTTATTAAGCAGTTAATGGGCGGAATAAAATAGTTCCTTTCTCTAGAGTCCAATTTTTGAGCTTCACAAACTCTATAAAAATTAGCATTAAGTGCGCGTATTCGATACGTGCACTTTTTGTTTTATCAAATGGGAAAATAATGGCTTTAATAGTTACTGTTCAAAATGGGTATAACTTGCACCAACTGCTAAGGTCGCTTCTTGCCCAATGATCAAAGCACGATTATCCAAAATATGTCCTGCTGGAAAATTAAAGCACAACGGAATATTTAATGGTGCAATATGGGCATGGATAACTTCGGCTGCAGAACAACCAAAAGGGATGTCAGAATCTTTCATCTTAGTTAAACTCCCAACCATTACGCCTACAATTTGATCCAGTTTTCCTGCCTTTTTTAGGGAATGAAACATCCGATCGACTGCGTACACAGCTTCTCCAATTTCCTCAATGAAAAGAATTTTCCCCTCATAATCGGCTTCGGAATTGGTACCTAACATGGAATATATGATGGCCAAGTTTCCACCAGTAATTGCACCCTTAACCTCACCCTCAATATTTAATTCATGCGGTTCAATTTCATAACAATTGGTTTTCCCTTTAATAGCATTTACCAATGATGCTAACGATTCAAGTGAATTTTCTGCAAAATTTAAAGGTGCCGTGGCATGCACCGTTGGCAAATTAAAGTTTTTTGAAATATGTTCATGAAAAACGGTAATATCACTATAGCCAATGATTAATTTGGGGTTCGCAACAAAACCAGAAAAATCCAATCGATCAATAAGCTGAACGGAACCATATCCACCTCTTGTGCATAAAATCACATCAATTGTAGGGTCATCCAATGCAAATTGAAAATCACTCAATCGTTCTTCAATCGTTCCAGAAAAGTAATTGAGCGCACCCAAAGCATAGGTGCCAATTTCAATATTAAATCCGCTTTCGGTCAAAAAATTTTCAGCAAAGTCTATCGAATGTTGATCAATATGCTTGGCGGGTGAAACGAGTCGGATTTTTTTCATCCCTTAAATGTAATCAAAAGACAAAGAATTTAATATCTTGATCTTAATTATAATGCATTTCACACTAGACTTTAACTACAGCAATGGCAAAATTGACAAAAGAAATAGCAATTGATACAACCAAAGAGGTATTAAGAAGAGCCTTTTTGCCAAATGCATTATTGGTTCCCTTGTTAATTTTATTGCATTGGATCATTATTTCAATCTGGTTCGCCTATAATTATGATCATCAAAACATAATCACGCATATAATTGTGGGTTTATTGGGTGGGTCATTTACAATATTGACCTTCTTTTTCTGGGGGTTGCGCCGATTTTTAATCAAAGCCTACCTAATCATTCACTATAATATCATTAATTTATGGTTGCATCCTTTTTGCAAAAACATGGCTGATAAAATTTTGAATAATGATTTATTGGATGAATTGGAAATGGGAGAAAACGGTATTGTACGTGAGTGGGTCAATTATTTGAACGAAAAATCAAAAACACTTCCTAAAATTATCCAGCGTATTATCAAAATGGTATTGCGTAAAGTTGGTTATTCAGATGATTTGGCCTATAAAATTAAACTCATTGTAAATAAAGACACAGATGAAATTGCACATTTAATTAGTGATGAATTGAGTTACCGTTTAATTGCCGCTAGTAATCGCGTTGTGCCTGCTAAAATCATCTATTTAATTCCGATTAATATAATATTGATTATTCTCCTTTGGGTGTTTTTTTAGGTTGTTATGATGGACCAAGTCAATAGAACACCGTTCCGGTCAATATCGGAAACGCAGATTTTTTTGGGTCAACCATCTCTTATTCCTGAATTTTCGAAAATTATTAAACGAACGTTTAATAATGGCATCTTGTCTTAATCGAATCCAACTGATTTCCGTCAGTTGTACTTCGAATCATTCCTAGTAAATTTGTAGAAAGAAAGAGACATGCCCAAGGAAATCGAAAATAGATCAGACGTTAGTTTACTCGTACGCTCATTCTATGCAAAAATTCGTAAAAACGATTTTTTAGGACCTATTTTCAACACTGCGATCCCTGAAAACAATTGGGAAGCCCATTTAGAAAAACTGACAGATTTTTGGGAAACCAACCTTTTTGGAATCCCAAAATTTAAGGGCAATCCCATGCAAGCCCACCGCAATGTTGATGCGGCAAACGATCATAATATTGACATGGCACATTTTGGCCATTGGATTCAATTGTGGTTTGAAACCATTGATGAACATTTCATTGGTGAAGTTGCTGATAAGGCTAAAAGAGCTTCTCGGAAAATGGCAACTGGTTTATTTATGGGAATGAAATCTTGATCCATACAATAATGTCATTCATTTTTACGTTCTATCACCCTTCTCTAGATTGACAATTTACCCAAACCCCCCATTACCTAACCTCTAGATTTCGATCTAGGCGAAATGAACTGAACATGTCTGAATCTCAAACTTGCACACGCTGTGTTATGGACACAAGCGACCCAAACATTGTATTTAATGAAGGTGGGGTATGTCATCACTGTCTTAACTACGCTAAACTCCGAACGGAAACTCCAAAATACAATTACGATCAATTTGATGCCATTGTAGCACGAATGAAAGAACGTGGAAAAAAATATCCCTACGATTGTGTGGTAGGAATAAGCGGCGGAACTGATAGCTCCTATCTCTTACATCAACTAAAAAATGTTGGACTACGTGTGTTGGCCATGCATTATGACAGTGGTTGGAATACAAAAGAGGCCGTACATAATGTAAAAGTTCTCACAGAAAAAATGGGTTTAGATTTATACACATTCAAAGTAGATTGGGAAGAGTTTAAAGCCGTACAAATGGCTTATTTACGATCTGGAGTTGTAGACCTAGATGTTCCAACGGATCATGCCTTGCACGGTGCTTTGTATAAAAGTGCAGTGGATAAAAAAGCGCCTTTCATTTTAACAGGTCACAATATGTCTACAGAATCAATTATGCCCGATACTTGGGTGTTTGATAAATTGGATAGCAAAAATTTAATGGACATTTATCGTACTTACGGAGACGTAGTTAAACTAAAAACGTTTCCCTTGCAGACCTTAAAAACCAAGTTCTTAAATTATAATATTCGTAAAATTGAAATGATTTTTATCCTCAATTATATGCCGTATAGTAAATAATCCTCGGGGCAAGCCCGCGAGGCATTAAAATAGCTTCAATTGATGATTTTCTTTTAGCTTTTTATACTCTTGTTCAATTCCTTGCTCCTTTACGTATTTTGCAATTAGCCTTTCA
>WTCE01000013.1 GCA_013138735.1 Crocinitomix sp.
AAAAAACTGAAGTTAACACTCATCAAAGATCATTTACTCCGATTTGTCAATCAGATATATTAATAATGTATATCTTCAATCCTGAATCGAAGCAAACGACGCTAACGCTATCTTTGCTTCAATGTTACCCACAAGCAAAAAAAAGCCCACCGCACAAATAGCTCATTTGATTTTCCCCAACGCATAATCCAACTCTAAAAAAACCAAAAGAGCTATTTTTTCCCACCGCTCCCTGACTGTTGATAAATTCAGAATACAAAATCATTGATTATTTAAAAACTCTAATTATATTTGACCTTAATTGTCAAGTTAAATTAATCAATTGGTATTTCACAAATGAAAAATAACAAATCTACAGGCGAAATTCTTAGAGAAAAAAGAGAAGAAAAAGGACTGCTATTGAGACACGTTTCTGCTGAACTCGATATTGACACTGCCATACTCAGTAAAATTGAAAGAAGCGAACGAAAAGCTACAAAAGAACAAATTCTAAAACTTGCCGAAATATTAGATTTAGACAAAGACAATTTACTTGTTCAATATTTAAGTGAAAGAATACTTTACGAAATAAGAGATGAAGAACTTGGTAGTAAAGCATTAAAAGTGGCTGAACAGAAAATGAAGTACATTAATAACCAGAAAAGCCAAGATTAATGGAAATTAAATTAGAATTATTAGAATATCAGGAAACGGCTATAAAGTCTGTTGTTGATGTATTTGACGGAAACGACAAAAACTCATTTGACAATGCTTGTAAAGATGGTATTCGCTCAAATATATGTTCACTTTCTGCTAAACAATTAACAGAAAATATAAAATCTGTTTTAGTTGAAAACGGAGTTGATGAAGAAGTTGCAAAACTGACTAACGAACAGGAATTAACCATTGAAATGGAAACAGGAACAGGAAAAACACTTGTTTATGTTAAATCTATTTATGAGTTATTTAAACAATACGGATTTACAAAATTTATTATACTCGTTCCTTCGGTTGCTATTCGCCAAGGAGTTTTAAGTACACTTTCAACTTTTGAAAAACAATTGGAAGAAATTTATGGATTTACACCTAAATCATTTGAATACAGTAGTAAGAAGTTAAATAAAGTAACGAACTTTATTGAAGAGCAACATCCTCAAATAATGGTAATGACTTTGGCTTCTTTTAACTCGGAAGACAAAATTTTAAACCAAGCCAAAAGAGAAGACCTTTTTGCAAACATTCCATTTATTGAAGCCATTGGACG
Source organism: Crocinitomix sp. (assembly GCA_013138735.1). Lineage (GTDB taxonomy): Bacteria > Bacteroidota > Bacteroidia > Flavobacteriales_D > Crocinitomicaceae > Crocinitomix. The sequence goes on from WTCE01000013.1 coordinate 1,244, forward strand.
AACTAATCCAATTATCATAATGGATGAACCACAAGAAGGAATGGATACAACCAACTCTATAAATCAAATAGGGAAGTTAAATCCACTATTTAAGATTAGATATTCGGCAACGCATAAAGTTTTTAAAAACAAACTGTACCGTTTAACTCCTTATGACAGTTACAAACAAGGATTAGTAAAAAAGATTGAGGTTTTAACAGTTACAGAAAAAAATGATGAAGCCACATTAAAACTGGAACTTTCAGAAACTAAAAACGGAAAGAATCCTATTCAAGTAAAAATTAAAGCTTGGCATCAATTGGCTAGTGGGAAAATTGAATTTAAAAACACAAAATGGTTAAAGGATGGCGATAATCTAGGAGAAGTCACCAAAAACCCGAGTTATTTAAAATACAAAATTGACAGAATTAAAAAAAGTCTAAGAACTCAAAAATGGTCAGTTTCATTTACAAACGGAACCGAGATTTTTGAAAATCACGCTTCTGGAAATGTTCAAAGTATTTGGAATCTACAAATAGAATGGCTCATCATTCGACACTTTACAAAAAAACAAAAACTACAAGAAAAAGGCATAAAATGCCTTTCGCTTATCTTCATTGATAAAGTTGCTAATTATGTTAGTGATGAACCAATTATTAAAAACCTATTTATAGGAAAGTACAAGGAATTATATCCTGAATTTCACGAAAACAAACAACCAACAGCTGAACACATTGAAAATATTCAAGGTTCTTATTTTGCTAAAACAGGCAAAAATGAATTTACAGACAATGAAAGTTCAATGCGAAAAAACAAAGATGTTTTTGATGCCATTTTAAAAGACAAAGAAGGTTTACTAAGTTATGGCGATTCTGTAGCCAATAAAATAGAATTCATTTTTTCGCACTCCGCTTTAGGTGTTGGTTGGGATAATCCTAACATTTTTAATATTGCAACATTGAGTAACTCGTTTTCTGAAATTAAGAAACGTCAAGAAATTGGAAGAGGATTACGTATTTGTGTAAATACAGACGGACAACGTGTTTATGATAAATTGAACGTTTCAGATGATGAAAGAATCAATCAATTAACCGTAATTCCTAATGAGAGTTACGAAACTTTTGTAACGCAATATCAAGAAGAAATTAAAGAAGTGTACGGAACTTCAGTTGCTGGTGCAGGAATGACACATACACATAAAGGAGAAAAGCAAAATGAAGTTCACTTTAAACGCAATGCCAACGACACTATCAATAAAGCATTTAAACGCTTTTGGGATGCTTTAGCTAAAAAAACAAATTACACTGTAGGTTTTGATGAACAAGCTTTAATTGACAGAAGCAAAGAAGCGCTGAATGCCATTAAAATTGCAGATTATGAAGCAGAAGTAAGCAGCCGTTCTATTGGAGCAATTACAGAAGATGGTATTGAGGATGAATTTGGAGGTACGGAAAGCTATAAATTGAAAGCTCATTTTACCGCTTTAGATTTAGTAGAAGAAATTAGCGAGAACACAGGCTTAAGCTATCTCACAACCTTTAATATTATTAACGGAATTACGTACGAAAATTTCGCTAAAAATCCACCTCAATTTATTCATCAAGCGTCTGCTCTGATTAAAAATATTGAATTAGAAGAAATGATAAGAGGATTGGATTATCATTTAACAGAGGACTCTTTTCCTTTTGAGTTTAACAATTTCAAAAAACAAATTGAGTACAGTAATTATACAGATACGCCAAAGAGAGGTGTGTATGATAGAATAATTCACGATAGTGATGTAGAACATCAATTTGCTATGGCTACAGATAATGATGATGAAGTCATTTGTTTTTTAAAGCTTCCAGCTTACTACAAAATAAAAACACCCATTGGCGATTACAATCCTGATTTTGGTGTAGTAATGAAACGTAAAAGTTTACGAGACGGAAAAGAAAGTGAATTCTATTTTATAATTGAAACCAAAGGAACAAACGATATTAATAATAAGAAAGCCCTAAAAGAAAGTGAAGTCTACAAAATAAAATGTGCCATTAAGCATTTTGCCACTTTAGGCGTAGATGTTCAATACAAAGCTCCTGTAAAAGATTATCAATATTTTAAAACAGAAGCCAATACTACTATTAATACATTAATTGAAGAAGCATAGAACAATGGAAAATATAAACGAACATATGCCTTTGAGCAACGATTGGAACAAAGAAAGATTGGAGCAATTAAAACAATTAATGCCAGACCTTTTTACCAATGATGGAGAGTTAAACATAAACGAACTTAAAAAAGTAGTTGACCCTAAAAGCGTAAACGAAACCGAACATTACGAATTTAGATGGTTTGGAAAAAGTAACGCCAAAAGAGAAGCTTTTACACCCACAGATGCAACACTTGTTTATGATGATGAAAGAAGTGTAAACCCAAATAAAAGTGAAAACTTAATTATAGAAGGAGAAAATTTAGCAGTACTTAAACTATTAAGTAATAGTTACCGTGAGCAAGTAAAGTGTATTTACATTGACCCTCCTTACAACACAGGAAAAGACTTTGTGTATTCTGATAAATTTAACCAAGATAAAAAGGAATATTGGGAAGATGCAGAAGTAACAGAAAACGGATACAAGATTGATAGCAATACAGAAACAGATGGGCGATTCCATAGTAATTGGCTAAATATGATGTACAGTCGATTACTGATTTCAAGGCAATTATTAAAAGAAGATGGAGTCATTTTTATTTCTATTGATGATAATGAAGTTCATCATTTAAGAAAATTATGTGATGAAGTTTTTGGAGAAGAAAACTTTATGGCACAATTCTCATGGCGAACTGATGGCAATTTTGATAATCAAGCAAAATTCAAAAATGTTCATGAATATATTTTAGTGTATGCCAAAATTGCAGAGATATTCCCTGCGCCTCCTGTTGTTGATCCAAGTACACCAGAAGATAGTAAGTTATTTCTTGATGAAATTCGGAATACTATTGTTAAAAATGGTCCAAAAAACCCAATTAGCGAAATAACATTACCAATTGGATTTCCTTCGGCAATAAAGGATGGTTCTATTCAGAAAAGAACTGAATCATGGCCACATTATAATATTGATGCAATAATTAAGAGTGGCAAGCTTACCAATGAAGTTATCATAAAAAGTGGATGGAGTTCGAAAGAATTGTTGGAGAAATTCATTGAAAATAAATGTACAGTGATATTAGATTCTAAAGGACAGGAAACCACCTTTATTATATCAAATTCAGGAGCAATAGAAACGGTTAAAAATAGAACATCTGAACAAAGCCATGTAATTACTGTCCTGAATGGATTAGGTGGTCCTCAAAAAGCTTCTGGAATATTGGAAAGTATGGGGATTGTTTTTGACGGATATCCTAAACCTGTTGATCTTATAAAATATCTCGCTAAAATGAATACAATTAACGAGAATGATATTTTTCTCGATTTCTTCTCTGGATCAGGAACTACTGGGCAAGCCATAACAGAACTCAACCAAGAAGATGGAGGTAACAGGAAGTACATTTTAGTACAACTACCAGAACAAACAGACGAAAAAAGTGAAGCCTACAAAGCGGGTTACAAAAAAATAAGCGACATCACAATTGAGCGAAACAAACGAGTAGTTGAAAAAATCATCAAAGAAAAGAAAGAAGCTACTCCAGATTTATTTAAAAAAGAAGAAAGCGAACAAGAGCAATTAAAAGGCTTAGGTTTTAAAGTATTTAAACTACAAAAATCAAACTTTCCAAGAGTAGAGTTTGCACCAGACCCAGAAAAAACAGAAGAAGAAAATATTGAGCTACTTAAAAAGTACATTAAAGACAAGGAAGCTCAATTGGTAAATGCTTTTAACCGAGACGAATTAATTACCGAAATATTAATAAAAAACGGTTTTAAACTCAATTATACGTTAACAAAGCAAGAGGAGTTTAAAAAGAATGAGATTCTATTCGTTACAGATGGAGACAAAGAAACCTTAATCTGTTTAGACGTTATTATTGCAGACGAAACTGTAGAACATTTTAAAACCAATATTGACCAAAAATTAATTGTACTCGAACGTGCTTTAGACACAACAAAAAAATGGAATTTAAAACACGCTATGGGCGATAAGTTTAATGCTTTTTAAAAATGAAAATACCTTTAAACGAATTTGAACAAGTTATAGACGAAACTATTTTAAAAAGAGGTTTAGCCTACTTTAAAGGTGGTGCGATAACTGATTTTTCAGAAACTTCAAACGGAGAATATGAAGCCACTGTTTCGGGTACGGAAGAATACACTGTTCTATTAGAAGTTAGTAACAATACCATTACTGAACACAATTGCGATTGCCCTTACGATATGGGGGCAGTTTGTAAACACGTAGTTGCAGTAATTTTTCATTTACAACAAGATGAATTAGAACTAAATCAACCGAGTATTTCTAAACCAAGAAAGAAAAAAACAAAGTCCGTTTCTCAGCAAGTCAAAGAATTACTAAAGGCAATTTCACATAATGAACTAATAGAATTTGTACAGGAGAATAGTAAAAAAGACAAGAAATTTAGAAATTATTTTTTAGCATCATTTGGACATTTAAGTCAAAATCAATCGAAAGAGTTTTATCAAAAACAAATTCATTCCATTTTACAATCAGCAGCAGGAAGAGATGGCTGGATAGGATGGTCGGATATGAAATATGTAGTAAACACAACCGAACCGTTTTTAGAAAATGCCAATAAGTATTTGGTAAATAATAATTTTGAAAATGTATTCTTCATCAGCACCGCTTTACTAGAAGAAATGACGGAAGCGTTTCAATATGGAGATGACAGTAATGGAGATTTAGGCTATTTTATAGAGTCGGCTATGGAGTTACTCTCGAAATTAACCCAAGAAGAACTGCCAAAAGACTTAAAAGAGAGAATATTTGAATACTGTATTTCTGCTTTTAAACAAAAACTATTTGAAGGTTGGGATTGGCACTTAGGAATGCTTCATACTGCTTGTGAATTAATTGATAAAGAAAGTGATGCAGATATAATTCTTGATTGTTTAGATTCCGTTAATGGAGATTATGAAAGAGAAAGAGCTCAATCCTTTAAATTAGATTTACTGAGAAAGTTTAAGAATGAAAAAGAAGTTGAGAAATATATCAATAAGCACATTTCAAATTCATCAATAAGAACAAAAGAGATTGAAAAAGCATTTAAAAACAAAGATTTTAAAAGGGTAATACAGCTTTCAGAGGACGGAATTAAATGTGACAAAAAAGACAAACCAGGGTTGGTAAAGGTTTGGTACAATTGGTTGCTAAAGGTAGCACAGTTTAAAAAGGAAACTTCAAAAATTATTGAATATTCAAGGTTTCTGTTTATTGATAATTTTCATCCCGAACAAGATTATTATCAAATTCTTAAAGAGAATATTGAAGATAAAAAGTGGCATCCCTTTTTAGAAGAAATAATAAAAGAAATTACACCTAAAAATAGGTGGACTTACACGGAATTAGTTCGTCAAATTTACATAAAAGAAGAATGGTGGGATAGATTATTTCTTATGTTAAAACAAAATTTATCTATGGAGAATATTCAGCAGAACGAACCCTATTTATCAAAAGATTATTCTGCTGAATTGATAGAATTATACAGCGAACGAATCACTAATTATGTAGAAAAATATATTGGGCGAAATCATTACCAAACAGCTTGTAGATATTTACGTAGAATGAAAAAACTAGGTGGGAATGAAAGAGTCAATGAATTAATAGAATTGTTTAGAAAGCAATATCCACAACGAAGAGCATTAATGGATGAATTAACCAGAGTGTAAAAATAGCCAACGCTAAAAGCCATACACATTGCCAAGTCGCTAAAAAATCAGCCGCACGAGCCAAAACTTGTCAAAGAGTATGTCTTCTGCCAACGCTAGCTGGTTTACGGAAAGTAGCCAGTGGGTAACAATGTATAAAAAACATAGGGCGTTTGTGCTAGCTTCAAAGGTCTGTGAGTTTTAATGAAGTCCGCTAAATATAAAATTTGGCGTTTAAGAAGAAAAGATAAAAGCAAAATATTTATATTTAGCTAAGTGATAAACTGAAACGATAGTGCTTTTTAACTGCCCTACGTTTCTTATACTAGGCGTTACTGGAACTACCACATTAAATCGGAGAGTAAGTTAAGATACTGTTGCTAGAAATTAACTTAGCAAAATGAGTAGAAGAAAATACACAGCTCAATACAAAGAAAAGGCAATAGCGTTGAGCGAAGAAAAAGGTAATGTAGCGGCAGCTGCAAGAGAATTAGGGATTGGACCACCAATGATTCACCGTTGGAAAAAGGAGAAGGAACAATATTCTCAGAACAGTTTCCCAGGTCATGGGAAAGCAAAAATGACAGATCAGGAACGAGAAATAGATCGATTAGAAAAAGCGTTGAAAGATGCCCAACTTGAAACTGAGATATTAAAAAAGGCCATCAGCATTTTCTCCAAGAGCGACAAGGGAAGTTTCGGTTTATGAAGCAGCATAAACTAAAATACCCAGTTGAGAAAATGTGTAAACTTTTAGAAGTGAGTAGCAGTGGTTATTATCATTGGTTAAAAAATGGGCCATCAAAAATGTGGTTAGAGAATGAAAATATCATATCGACAATAGAAGTGATTTTCGAAGAAAGTCATCAAAGTTATGGCGCACCAAGAATGGCTGTTGAATTAGAAAAACGAGGATTTAAGGTTTCAAGACCCCGAACAGGACGAATGATGAAGGGACTTGGAATTAAAGCAAGAAGAAGGCGTAAATTTAAAGCTACAACAGACTCGAACCACAACTATCCTATTGCTCAAAACTTATTAAATCGAAACTTTTCAACCTCAAGAAAAAATCAAGTATGGGTGTCCGATATAACTTATATTGAAACATCAAAGGGCTGGGCTTATTTGACTGTTATTATTGATTTGTTTGATAGAAAAGTAATTGGATGGTCGATAAGTCAAAACTTGACTGCCGAATCAACTGTGATCAGAGCATGGTATATGGCTGTTGGGAACAGACCAATTAAAGATGAATTAATTTTTCATTCTGACAGAGGAAGTCAGTACGCTTGTGAAACGTTCAGAAACATTCTTAAAAGCTATAAATTGGTCAAGCAAAGTATGAGTCGAAAAGGCAATTGCTGGGACAATGCTGTAGCCGAAAGTTTTTTTAAGAGCCTGAAAACTGAATGGGTTTACAAAAATAACTACAATCATTTTTCTGATGCCGAAATGTCAATCTTTAAGTGGATAGAAACTTGGTACAACAGGAACCGCAGACACTCGGCTTTAAATTACAAAACCATTAATGAATTTGAATTAGAAATAAATAATCATAATTTAGCAGCATAGCTTAACTGAGTCTCCAGTTTTGTATGGTATGTCCAATGAAAACTAGCCTCTTGTTTCTTTTATTGAGCTTAACAACATATTCTGACGCATGCACTTGTTTTAACGTTCCGGAAGCCATTGACAGTGCAATAGTAAATAACCCACAAGTCGAACTGTTTACTGGGAGAATTATTTCGCGGAAAAGAATGTCAATCGAATCAGGTCGATCATATTTCGTTTACACCGTCAAAATAAAAAAGAGGTTTACTTTGAATTCCGAAGAACGAAAAATTCAGATAATTAGTGCAACGCAATCATCCGCTTGCGGCTATCGATTTGCAGTTGGTAAAAAATATTTAATCTCAACAGGTAAAGTTAACGAAGCAAGCGGAATGCGACATACAAGTATTTGCAGAAGGAATGTTCTTGTAAAAGAGACTCAGAAAGAATTAGAATTAATTCAATCCATTGTAGAAAACGGCTCCTAACATACCAAGCAAAGTTCACATCACCCTTTGCCTACGCAAAAGACTCCCATTTTCTTGTCCAAAGTCCTGGGGCGCGTGCGACTGGAACGCCAACGCACTCCGAGCGGCATTTGAAAAAATGCCTAACTTTAAGGTTAATTGAGATATGAAGAAATCTGGAATTATAATCACAACTTGTTTGATAATCGTTGCTTTGATAAGCTGCTCAATTATCCCTGACGAGAAAGTCGACCACAGAATTGGCACTTTTAAATACGCAGACAAACTGGATGACATTACTATACACAGGACTGAGCATAAGCAATACGAATATAATTCTGACTCCACTCAGATCTTGATTTATGACGTGAAATGGATTAATGACGAGGAGTTTTGGTTGACTTTTAGTCATGACATTGGTTATAAGGGAAAGAAATGTCTTGATCCTGGAGATGTTATCCAATCGACAATTACTGATATTGATAAAATAGGCTATACTTGTAATTGGACTACAGAAAATTGTGGAAATGGTAAGTCATCATTCAGAAAAATCAGTAATACCCCTAACAAAAAGTAAACATCATTTAAAATGGTGCTTATTCAAGTGTTAAATGCCAATTTAAAAATGATTGCTGAGCCTTCATCATCCTACTTAAACAAATGCCATAAAAACTAGAAATATACATGAACCACCCCGTTATTGATCTCCATTGCGATTTGCTCGCATATATGCTAAACATGCCCGACCCAGACCCTTTCAAACAAGAAGGAATTGGCTGTTCTTTTCCAGCACTGGCTGAAGGAAATGTGAAACTGCAAGTGATGGCCATTTTTACGCTTACCAAAAAGGGAAGTGCAGCATTGGCTCTAAGACAGAGCGAAATCTTTGAATCCTTCCTTTCCAAATACCCGACTCATTGCACCTTGGTACATGACGTAAGTACCTTGAGTCAAATTGCAACTTCATCCAAATTGGGGATGATTGCAGCGATTGAAAATGCCTCTGGATTTTGCGAAGAGGATGAGCCGCTGGAAATTGGGTTTGAGCGATTGGAGCAAATCATCAGCAACACTGCACGTATCTTATACATTGGATTTACGCACAATACGGAAAACAGATTTGGCGGAGGAAATTACAGCGAAATAGGATTAAAGGAAGATGGAAAAAAATTGCTCCAGTATTTGAATGGAAAAAAAATTGCGGTCGATTTCTCACATAACAGTGATGCCTTATCCAAAGACATCCTAGATTACCTTTCAAAACACAATTTGGAAGTGCCTATCTTAGCCAGTCATTCGAATTACCGCAAGGTCCTTAATCATGTGCGTAACCTGCCGGACGACATTGCAAAAGATATCATCCAACGAGGAGGAATCATTGGAGTTAATTTTTTGAGGGCATTTGTAAACAACGAGGACCCCAATGCGCTTTACCGTCATATCAACCACGGAATTGAACTTGGAGGTGTCAACTCTATTTGCTTTGGAGCTGATTATTTCAGTACAGACCGTCATCCTGACCAATCAAGAATTCCATTTTACTTTAAGGAGCATGCTAATGCAAGTTGTTACCCGTCCATTATTGAAGAGGTATCCCGTCAGGTTTCACCAGAAGTCATTGAGGGTATCAGTAATAAAAATGTGATGAATTATCTAATTAACCTTTGGAAGTAAATTTCAGACCAACATTATTAGGGGAAAGCAAAAAGAAACTAGTCCTATATATTTAAATAAACACTTGGCTGGTCGGCAGTATTTTAAAATTGGAAGAGAACAGTCTACAATGCCGTATAAAATTCATAACTTCGATTCAAATCATATGCAAAACCACTCTGCCTGATAATCGAATCAAATGAAAAACTGCTTATTACTAGGCCGAAAGGTCACCGTTTTAGCGACTTTAAAAGAACAAATTGAACGAAAAGATATCAATCTAACTTTTGGTACTTCCTTAGAAGAAGTCGAAAACGCATTTAAAAAGAATCAATTTGAAGTTGTGATAATGGGGGCAGGTCTTGAATTAGTTGATAGACTTGAGATTATTAACTACATTTTTACGACTAGTAAATCAACAACCGTTCACATGAAAGATTGGGATTCTGGACCAGGCGGTATGATCCCATTTGTTAATGGCATCCTAAATGGTTTGACTGATTAGGATAAAAAACATTATTGCAATCAATCAAAATCCCATGAGAAAATCCTTATTACTTATTTTAACCTGTTTTCAACTCTTTAGTTGTAATAACACCATAAAAGACTCAGAACCACCTAAAAATGAGGACATCTCTAAAATTAATTATCAAGAAAAAATTGACTCACTAAAAATTTTAGAGATTGAACTTGAAAAAAAGTGGGTAACCTCTAAAGCTCTTGGAGAACCTGAAGAACACATAGATTCCTTAAGCGATCAGCTATCGATAGTCCTACATTTAAAGGATAGTTATAAAATGCAACTAAGGGGTGAATTCCCAATCATGATACAAACTGACACTAATAATTGCGGTCCTACTTGTATCAAAATGATTTCAGAACATTACGGTATTCATAGAGAGATAGCCGTATTTAATGAAATAGTTAAACTTGATTCAAATGGCACTACAATAGATAAATTAGTCGCTGCGGGGAGACAATTAAATTTCACGTCTGAAAAACACATCATTACTTATAAGCAGCTTCTCGAATTGAACGCTTTTCCGTTGATCATTCATTGGAACAGTAATCATTTTGTTGTCGTGTATAAAGCCAATGAAAATAAAGTTTGGGTGGCTGATCCTGTACTAGGCCATGTGGAATATTCAAGGAGTTATTTTTGTAAACATTGGGTGCATCTTGATGGCCCTGCTATAGGCCACGGAAAAGCAATAACCTTTATCCCAAATGAGACATTTTATAAACGAGGACTGCAATTGGACTTAGATCAAGACTTATTTGATAAGTTTTTAACTGATTCGACGAAGGTGGATTGATAAAAAGAAATTTCGTAAACAGAAAGTTGAATTTATTGATATTCCTTACTTTGTATAATTGAAGTTATAACCATAGAAGATGGTAAAACTAACAGTAGAAAAAAGAATGGAAAACCTGAAAGAAGTAAAGAATTTTATAGGACAATTTTTGAAAAAAGAAGCTGACTGCTGGGATAAACATGACCTCAATGATTTAGACGATTATAATCAGTCCGTAAGTGCATTATACGCTATGGCAATTGATGATTTGAATGAAGGTTTTGGGATTTTGAGAAAAAAAAAGCTCCGTCAAAAGGATGAACCGCAGAAATATATGCCAGGCCATTTATTCAAACTGAGTTTGTATAGTAATGACATCTATGGTGATATGTGGATAGCTTATGCTTCTGGTAGAAGCTCCATAAGTGATCCTAAAGGACATGGCTTTTGGCGCGGTTATATCATTTCAACAATTGATGATAAGCTAAAAATCATTGGTTTAATGTCTGTTGTCTTAAGCGAGATGGACATGGAGCCAGTGGGCTGGGGAAAAAGTCTTTACAATCCAGCCAATCTGAATATCAACGATTTTGGAGAATTCGTAGGAACCGAGCGATATGATACCCCAGAGGATGATGGGTTTTCGATTCAGGATTATTTAGAAGATAAATGACACTTGCTACCGCGAGACCTGTATCTCATCCGCATAGATAGCTAAGGCAGCACTCCAACGGCATAAATGCTTAAATTTATTCAACCATTAGCAATAATAGAAGAAATATGAAAAGATTAATCTTTATTATAGCATTGTTTTATCTTTCAATACCACTCTTGCACGCTCAGAAGGGCAATAACATAAACTTCATTAAGGGGCCAGAGCGCGTTGTTTACATTGATAATTCGTATCTGACTTGGGTCACAATTGAATTCGAAGGAGATAGTTTAAAAGGTAGTTCAGTTCCAAATAGCTATGAGATAGGAGGAGAAAACTATCAGATTATAAAGTATCGTTACCCAGTCACCCAATATGGGAATACCTCAAGCACCGAAAAGGAAATTGAATTGCTCAAGTACTATATGGATTACGAACTTGATTATTTGCAAGACTCAGTTTTTGAAAAGCAAGTGAAGTCCGACCATGAAATATTTCTCAACACAAGCGGAAAACGATTTCTCCTATGGAAGTATAAAATGCCAAAGGTTGATGTCAAAGACGCTCCAGAAATAACCGATTTTGTGGAATGGCATTTGTTTCTGAGTTGCGTATGCAACGGATATGTTTGTGGCGTAAATATTCAATCGTATGAGTCTGACAAAATAGACGAGAAAATTGCAAAAATTAAGGCTGTGGCTGAGCGGTTTAGCATATATGGATCTGAAATTGATACTGACGCGCTGTGGTACATGATTGATGCGCGTAAGGACACTTCTGACATGCAGTTAACTGACACACTCAAAAACTATGAACTAGACATTCCGAAATGGGCTAACATATGCAAAACCAATGCGGAAAATTTCTGGATTGCCACATTGCCAAACATAGACAACGTAAAAAATGCGGTAACTCTTAAGTCGTTTGACAAGGCGGATTATGATTCATTTGAAGCCTTTAATAAAAAACATATTACGGGAATAACTATTGGTGATAAAACAGGTAAATCTGGGACTTGGATTTTAAGAAAGGAGCTTGAAAAACCCGCGAATTGTAACGGTGTTTCCTACAAAGTAGACATCATGAATGGTAAAATGCTCTATCAATGTCAATACGTGACATTTTACTCTAAATCAACGTACTTTTTATTAACCTTTTTTTCTACTGAAAAGACCTATACGGCTAACGTAGGTAAATTCAATGAATTCATTAATGGGTTTAGAGTCTTCAATTAGTAAAGCACGCATGATTTATGGATCTTATAATTATTGGACTTAGTATTGGATTAGGACTCCCCTTCTTTCTTCTGTATTCTAGAAAAAAGACATGGTTTAAGGAAACATACATCTATGTTTTAAACGCATTGCTTTGTGTAATTGGGCTTATATTGGCATTCGCTGAACAAAGTCAAGAATTCTATTTGCTTGCATGGTGCTTAATGTGTCCAATTGTTGTTTTTCTATTTGACAGAATTTTTAAGAAATACTCAGAGAAAAAGAACGGACGTGACTTTATTCTTTGGCTTAGATATTCAGATGAAATTAATTGGAGCGTTGCTGCTAAAAATCCGCATGTTATGGTTTTGGATAAAATCATTTCAGTTACGCTACTTACTGTCCTAATTGGACTTGTAAGTGCTGGGGCGGTCATTTTTGGGAAATAAAAAACTTTGATTGGGGACAGCCGTACAAATGGCTACATTTGCTAAACCATTAAGAAGCAATTATTAATACAATGAAAAATATTATTCTTTTATTCGCCACTTTGCTAAGCTTCTGCTCTTTTGGTCAAGGGCAGTATGTTGATATCCCTCGAACAAAAATTTCAATTCCCCAATTAGAAGGATTCAAATTAGATTCTATCTCGGCGGTATTAATAAATACTAAGAATAATACGGAGGTCATTCAGTTTTATGATCTTGATGGCGGTAATTTCGAGTCGAACACAAGAAGTTTTTCAAAAGAAGGTCTTGAAGAAAAAGGAGTGTCAGTACCCTTAATCAAAGATACAGTTGTTGCTCAATATCAAGCTGTTTTTGCAGTAGTTTCGAGTGAATACAAAGGTATAGAAATGGCAATGCTTGTGTTTGGAAACGAACATTTTTCCGCAATGGTCAACGCTATTTATTCTTTTGACAGAAGTGACGCGGACAAAGAAAAAATACAAGAGGCTATGCTCGGCATAAAATATGACATTCATAAAAATGTAAATCCTTTTGAAGGCGTAAAGTTCAAATCCGTAAATAACGAAGACTTTCAATATGAATCATTTGCAACCAACCTTTATATTTACTCAAACCAAAAGGATACTAGCGAAAAAGTAATTGTATTACAATTGCCATATAGCCCAGGTCAAACATTGATGCAAGTAGCAGCTAATTCACTTTTACAGGGTAAGTCTGAAGGTTGGGAAGACCTTAATCTTACATCTGAAACCTATTGTCATGCCGATAAAACAACTTGCTACGCCATAGGTGGGACATGCACTATAAAAGGAGAAAAAAGAGTGTTCCATTACCAATTCATAACAGACAAAAAGTCTGTCGTCATAGCCGTGCTCGCCGGGATTACTGGATCAAAATCAGCCATTTCTGATCAAGCTAAATATTTTACGGAAGGAATTCTTCTGAAATAGAAATGACTAATTTTAATCAAGCCGTCATAATCAATGAGACAAAAAACTTTCACTAAAGAAAATGGAGAAGTGATTTCACTTCCTCTCGTCGAATTAGAACGAACGCCATTACAATGAATAAGATAACAGAATTTGATCTAAAAGGCTTTGCAGTATATCTGAAGTTTATAATTCTGTTGAAATTAATCAGTTACGAAGCATTCTTGACGCCTATTGCGCGCAATTAGATCAAAATAAACCGGTTCATGCTATTCGACGAGCTGTAGAAAAAATTCTAGCATTAAATACGATTCTCTGGAATGAGAATTTAAAAAGTCTAATTTCAGAAATTGGAGGATCTGACTTCTTCTTATGCAAAGCAATTTATTTTGATAAACCAGCCGAATCTAACTGGTTTGTAGGATATCATCAAGACCTAAGCATTTCGGTTAGTGAAAAACACGAATTGAAGAACTATAAAAATTGGACAAAAAAAGAGGAACAAATAAGTGTTCAACCGCCTCTTGATATACTCGAAAATATTTTGACCCTGCGCGTTCATTTAGATGACACAAACGAAAATAATGGTGCCTTGAAACTAATACCTTCGTCGCATAAATGGGGTGTAAAAAGAATTCAAGAAATTTCAAAAGAAACTGAGGAATTGTGTGACGTTCCAGCAGGTGCCGTCATGTTAATGAAACCACTCACCTTTCATGCTTCAAGTCGCTCGAAAGTTCAGAAAAGAAGGCGTGTATTGCACCTTGAATTCAGTAATCGTGAATTGCAAACACCATTGGAGTGGAATGAAAAATTGGTAATTTGAAAAGCACCATAGTGCTTAACACCCCAAATATTTATCCAATAAACCAATGAGTTTTACGCTAGGATGACTTTGTAGCCAGTTTTTGGTTGTTCGATCTTAAGCGATTACGTTTCTGCACTTTAATATTCAAGACAACAATCCTCCTACTCTTCCGTTATTGGTAAATACCATAACTCACCCCCTGTTAAAAGGCTATAAATTGCCATTATTGCTTGCTTTGCTTTTATGTTTGGAAGGAATCATTTATTTATGGGCCGTTTGGACAGTAGAAGATCCTGACTTTATATTTGAAAAATGTACCCGTAATTCAGGCAGAGTTTCTGCAGCACTTAATCTAATGATTCTTGTCATGGTGGGTTATTATGGTCTTAAAAAAATGTATGCACATGAGCGTTTAAAAAATACATTTTGGAAGTTAATGACCTTGTTCGCCGTCAATCATATCATCCATTTTTTCTACATTTTTAAGAATTTCAAAAGCAAAGAAGTCGAACTCGTACTTTCCGAAAATAAGCATGGCATAATTACATTTGTTTTCATTTTATTGTTCCCGATTATTCTGTGGTCTTATAAGAAATTGAATAAAATACTCTATATCGCTATCATCCTGCATCTTTTCAATGCAACGTCCTTCATGATTAAGACCTTTTATGGTAAAATAAAACCTGAAAAGCCAGCCTATCTCCACCAAATTGGAATTGGTATAATGTGCGCAGTTTTAGTTTATATTTTGTACAGGGTCCTGCGTGAAAACAAAAAGGACGCACGTTTGAATTAGCAATATAAAATTTAAGGAACGCTTCCTCTGATTGAATCAAATGTCAAAATTTATGTCAAATATTTTATAGACAAATGATTAATTACAGCTTCAAAAAACATAAAACATCTATATTTGCCTGAAGGTTTCCAAATAAACCGTAGAACATGCTTGAATACAGACCACTGAATCATTTATCTGTCTATCTAGATCGTTTGATCAAAGGTCGCTTATGGCTTAAAGTAATTATTGGACTTGTTTTAGGGGCAGGATTAGGTCTTCTGCTCAATCCTTCAACGGGTTTACTTTCTGAGGAAAGTAGTTTACGTTTAGCTGAATGGTTCGACCTTCCTGGGCAAATTTTTATGCGCCTAGTTCAAATGATCATGATTCCATTGATATTTACCTCCATCATTTCTGGAATTGTAAGTAACTCTTCAGAGAACCTTAAGAAATTTGGACTGCGCTTATTACTGTACTTCGTTTTTACAACAGCTGTCGCCATAACTATTGGTTTGATTGTAACGCTAATATTGAAACCTGGGGAGTATATTTTTAAGCATGGTGGATTTCCAAACAGTAGTGAAACTATTGCCTCAAGCGAACCGGTCAACCTATTGGAGAACATTCCAACTACTATTTCTAACCTTGTTCCTAACAACCCGCTAGAATCCATTCTAACAGGAGAAATGTTAGGAGTTGTCATTTTTACGATCATCATTGGCGTGGCCATTACCCAATTGCAGGCAAAAACCGCAGACCCAATCATTCGTTTTTCTGAAGCCGTACAAAAAATTTGCATGATCGTTGTTTCATGGGCAATGCGACTCGTACCTTTCGCCGTTTTTGGTTTAATGGCTGCTTTATTATCTAGAACTGGCGCCGAAGTATTTCTTGGTTTAGGATACTATATCCTTGTAGTTATTTTGGGACTAATGATCTTAATGACCTTCTATTTAGCATTGGTTTATTTATTCACTAAAAGGAGTCCCATAGCATTTTTACGATCCATTAAAGAACCGCAATTATTGGCGTTTTCAACCGCCAGCTCTGCAGCTGTTATGCCATTATCTATGAAAACGGCAGATGAAAAACTAGGCGTATCATCTAATATTAGCGATTTTGTTATTCCGGTTGGGGCCACAATTAATATGGACGGTACTGCATTATTTCAATGTGTGACGACTCTATTTATGGCCCAAGCTTATGGCATTGAATTGACCATTATGAATCTGCTATTAATTACGTTCACAGTTGTTGCAGCGTCTATTGGTACTCCTGCCATTCCTGGTGGCGGTGTTATTATCTTAGCCTCCGTATTGTCTAGTGCAGGAATTCCAATTGATGGTTTAATCATTATAATTGGAATTGACCGAATACTGGGAATGTTTAGAACGGCCGTAAATGTGACGGGCGACCTAACAGCCTGTCTCATTTTTAATAAACTTTACGGAACTGAATTTAACAAAAATGCGGTTGACAAAAAATCTAAGACAGAATGATCAAACTATCCTGCTTATTTTCACTCTTATTGATCTCTTTCATTACTCAAGCACAAGAGGTTGATTTAATCATTAATTCAACTGGAGGAGAAGCTTCAAATTTCGAGACACCTGTTGCGGAAATCTCCAAATCTGTTGTGTTAAATGGAAAAACTTATTTTGCCTATGAGAGCCTTGAAGCCATGATGGTAATCATGACGGATATAAAACGAAATATTGGCACCGCCACTTTTTTTGAACTGGACGAAATAACAATGAAATTAACCCGGGTCACAGATAAAAATCTGCTTTATGAATTATTTATTCGGACACATTATAAAACCGAATTTAACCGGATGCTATTTGATGACAAGTGGATTTATTCGGAAAATTATAGCTATAAGGACAGAGCTGACGTGGAGTTAAAAACTGTTGATGTTTTCAGATATGAAAATGGCGTAAAATATAATGACACACTTTATGTCGAAAAACGATCCTTCGATAATCCTTCCTATTGCGGATTCACGATTTCAGATGAAAAAACTCAAAAAGGACTCTTGTACACAAACACACAAGTTGACACCGATTTTGCAAAACTATTCTTTATTGAAATAGACCACGAAAATGAAAAATTAAGCACAAACGAAAAAGTCATTCTATATTCGGAATTAGGATTCGAGTATGAGCATATCGAGTTGCTGGAGTCCTATGATAACGACGGAATGATTAATGGCGAACATCATATCACACTCTTTTTTAATATCGACAAAGGAAAAAAACTTGGTGTTTCGACAATTTATATTGATTTTGAAAATGAAACTTATCACATTCGGTCTGAAGAAATTATTGATCCAGAAAGGGCATTCCCTGAAGGCATGTACACCGTGTACGCTAAACGTCAATTTAGCAATGGTGAACTTACTTATTTTATGGAATTTTCTGATAGTAAAAACGTCTACATGTTATCCCTTAAATCTGAAGGGATTGAAACTGCTATATTCAGAAATGCTGGACCAAACTTAGCTTGTGTTTTTAAAGAGGCTGATCAATACATCTTTATTTATGATGGTTTGTGCGAAATCGATACGTTTGCGCAAGAAAGTGTGACAACATTATCTGAGTCTTTTGATTTCGATATTGTTGTTTATGAGGATCAAAAAGCGCATTTATACAGACAATCACTCCACCAATTAAACGCGCTCCAGGAGTATAAACAATACGGTAGAATTCATGCCATATCAGATCAAAACATCTCTGATGGAATTACTTTCTATTATTCTTTTAAGGGAGACGCTTATGAAGATGAAACAGATTACAACTTATATAAATTTGACCTTAAATTGAAAAATTGATTTTTTGAATAACAGCTTTTCTTCTTTTGATTCACTCTGAACAATTCTCAAGAATCAATTTTTTAATCTCCTCCGTTTCTCTCTCAAATGCTTCTGCTTTTTTCAAATACTTGCATGCATTGTCCTTATCATCTAATTCGATATAATTAAGTGCAATATAGTAGGACGTTCCTGCGTCACTGCCAACGAGATTAGCTACTTTTAAAAAGCTCTTGCTGGATGCCTGATAATTCCCTAATTCGTGATCCGTCACACCCAATTGAAAGAGGCTATAATAATCTTGAGAATCCATTAAAACTGCATTTTCTAAATTGTCTTTGGCCGCCTCAAATTGGCCTAACAGTAATAATGACTCCCCTTTTACAGCATAAATAATTGAGGTTGTGATTCCATCATTGGCAAGAACAGATTTGTTGAAGCAAGTAATTGCTGTGTCATATTGCTCTAGGGCCATACAGATATAACCCTTCGCATATAAATATGAAGGATCTTGAAAATAAATAAGCGCAGAATCAGCCTCTTGCAAAGCCCTTTCATAATCTGAATTTTCAATCAATTGATTCGCTCTGTCGAAATGGACATTCCCTAAAACCTCATTAATCCCTTCATAATCAGAACAATTTGCGGCAATGTAAACGTTTACCTCATTAATATTCCCTGACACTAATGAAAGAATATCTTCACATGCTCCAACTTGATCGCCTAATGAATCTTTACAAACTCCCCGAGCATACATGCATGATTTATCCATTTCATTGGCTAAATCGCCCCGGGTATAATATAAAATAGCCTTTTCAAAATTTCCCTGAAGTTGATTCGTATAACCTAATTGATAAAACAAGCGATAATCATCACTAAATTGATCCATCTTTGATTCAAGTAGCCCGTTTGATTCTTCGTAGCGCTCTAGAATTGTTAATGCAATCGCCTTTTGAACATAAGCATAGCTAGAATTTGGTGACAATTCTATTGCCTTTTCACAATCCAAGATTCCTTCGTTGAAATTCTCCAAGGAAAATTGCGCCGTCCCTCTCAATGAAAATGAATTGGCGTTTGATTGATCTACCTCAATGTACATAGTACAATATTTCACCGTCTCTTCATACATCATTAAATCTGCATATAAACTTGCGATTTTGTATAAAGCGAATATCCTTTCAGAATCATAAGACAAGGCCATTTTATAATCGAGAATTGCAGCTTCTTCATCTATCAAATGTTCTTCATAAATAGCAGCTCTTAGCAACCATGCATCAACATAAGTTGAATCAATTTGAATAGCCTCTGTAAATTCCTCTATTCCTTTTTGATAATCTCCACGATCGACATAAAGCCTGCCCAATAATCCTTTTGCTTCTGCATATTTAGGATCGTATTTCAAAGCACTATTACAATCCATTACTCCCCCAAATAAATCCTCATTTTCAAATTTAAATGTTGCACGCAAAAAATACGATTTTGCATAGGTCGGCTCATAGGCTATTGCATCATCCAAAGCACTAATCGCATCATTTATTGAACCTATCGCATAATAACGTGTTGCTTCATTTATAAATTTTGATGTTTTCTTTTTTTGCCCGTATAAAACGGATGTCGAGCAAACTAAAATGAAGAAAACTGCCACTAATTTTTGCATTGCGTACACTTATTTCAGACTAAAATACAAATTAAGACTAATGCTGCTCTTATTGTAAGCACTGAAACGGTAATTTGTGATTAAAATGCGCCTATATCGAGGTCTAATATTAATTCATGAGATCGTCTTGACATAAATGTGAAATATCTATATTTGGCTCAGCGGTTGCTGAAAATTATTTACGATCCAGTTTCTTAACTACTATAAAAAATTGAAATATTTAAAATAAGAGTGATGAGTGAGTTCTCAGGGTATGAGAAAATGCCAACTAGTTTAAAAAAGTTGGGGTTGGATGAAAATGACTTTTCAAAATTAGAGAAGTTTAAATGGGTCGTTACGGAAAAAGTTCACGGGGCTAACTTCAGTTTCATCTATGAAGAAGGAACTTTGAAATATGCCAAAAGAAAGGCCTATCTAAATTGGGAGGACGACTTTTTTGGTTTTCAATTGGTTGTTAACCAAATTGAGGATAATATCATTCGTTTGTTTGAGGACATCAGTTCGCAAATAAGTGGAAATAAATATATCATCTATGGCGAATTATTTGGTGGCAAATATCCACATCCTGACGTTGATGCAAACCCTGAAGTACAAGCGATTCAAACAGGAGTATACTATTCTCCTACGATTAATTTTTGCGCTTTTGATATCGCAATAGAGAATTCTGAGACTAAATATTATCTCGACTTTGAAACGTCACTCTCCTATTTTGAAAGCCATAAAATTTTTCACGTAAAACCATTATTGGTTGGCAAATTTGCAGATGCCTTGAATTTCAATACGCGCATCAATTCAACAATTCCAAAACAGTTAGAATTACCTGAACTGAATGAGAATTTAATTGAAGGAGTCGTTATAAAACCCTATAATCAATTGGATTCTGTAGCTACAGCTGTTCGGCCAATTGTTAAGCTAAAGAATAAAGAATTTGATGAAGAGAAGAAATTTCATCAAGCAGAAAAATGGAATTATGTGCCTAATGTCACCTCAAAATCAGAAGATCTTACCTTCATTCTAGATGAACTTAGAAATTATATCACACTAAGCAGACTAGAGAGCGCTATTTCAAAAATTGGCGCATTAAACTTCAATGATCAAGACAGAGTCTCAGAAATTAAGAATGAATTTTTAAGAGACACATTAGTTGATTTTAATGAAAACAATGATGACCTGTTAATTGAATTGTCGCAAGAAGAAAAGGATTGGTTGAATGAGCGTGTACAGTCAGAAATCAATAAAATTGTGAGTCTATCAAATCCGAATAAAAAGTAATCTATTTGAAACCATTTCTACAAGGAACGAACTTGTATGATTTTGAATTTAAGCGTAAAGCGATTGTAAAGGAAGCTAAAGCGCAATAGACTGCTGCTGACAAAGCCTATCGCAACGAGTTTTAACCTTTTTTGATTAAAGAAATCAATTTTTAAGCTTATTACTAATCAACATTAAACTCACCCCCAACACAATCAGTATTGAACCAACAAGTAAACCGACTAAGTAACCTCCGATTGCTTCTACAATAAATGCAAACAGAAAAACAGCAATAAGAATAATCAGAAACAAAAGAAAGCCCAAGACGCCAACTAAAAATCCATTACCACTGAAAACCAGCGTGCCAAATAAATTAGCAAGGCCATTAAAACCAAAATAAAGAAATAGACTTCCGATAATTAATAAGATCCCTAAAAAAAGCATGATTTTGCCTATATCTCCCAGGATTTTGCCAATCGAATCGCTTTTTTCTTTAACCACCGTATCGCTATCATGATTAACGCTTTCTTCAATCGGGGGACCTCGATCGACCTGCGCAATTGGGAGATTATCTTGGCCTATCGAGTGATCATCCTCAATTTGACTGTCTCGTGTATTTGACACTGAAAGCCCCTCTTCTTGAACAGCAGCATTAATCGTTTCATTCTCCTCAGAATATTCAACAGTTGAATCTACAACCTCATCCGCATAAGTAAGTTCTGGAACTAAATCATCTTGATCCGTTTCATTCGCCTGATTTTCAATCCTGTCTTCAGAACTCGTTTTATTACCGTACTTCTTATTCCATTCAATATGATAGCCGCTTCTATGGATCCTTTTTGTCATTGTACAGTTGCACAAAAACAAGAGAATTATAAGCGTGATAAGTTGTCTCATAGGATTGATTTAGACTTCAGTTAGGATGACAATAGTACAATAATTCCTCACATAAACATTTTAATTCAGCTTATTAATGGAATGAAGACTAGTCCAAAATAAATTTATCTTTGAAACTCCCGAAAGTTGATCTTATGAAGCAATTAACTTCTTCTTTTGATGTAATAAAAAGTAGTATATTTGAATCCATACCTACAACCCTTTATTTATTGAATAAGAAAATTGATTTGAGATGAAAAAAATACTGTTGGTTGCCATTCTTTTTATGAATTTAATCGCCGTGCAAACTTATGCGCAGTGCGAAGGGACACATTTGCTTTGCAAAAAACAGCTATCAAAAGAAGACAAAAAAGCGGGTTGGAATGTCAACAAACAATCTGAAAGTTTATCTGTTGAAAAAGGCGAAACGTTTGAAATGTTTGTGACAGCCTATCAAGGATTAGAATATCGTCTGTCAGTTTGTACAGATATTCATGGAGGAACTCCCGTTCCATTTCAGGTGGCACAAGACATGATGGTCAACGTTACTGATTCAACGGGGAATACTAAAATTGAAAAGCAACGCAAGGTTATTTTCGATAACGCAATTGAAACTGAGGAACTATACGTCCTTTTTAGAAGTAATAAAACAGAAAAATTCTACTTAACAATCGGCATCCCTTCAACAGGTATAAGTGCCAGCAAAAAATTAAAGAAAACCGATTTTGTTTGCCTTGGCGTATTATTAGAGCACCGTAAGACGAAAAAATCTGCGCTTTAATTCCCCATAAGCTACAACAGTAATCTAATTTCTGCTGCTTAACCCTGAAAGACAGCAGACTGCCCAAATTCAACATTAGTAATTGGAAAACCTATAATCTCATAGATAAGTATTTTATCCATTAAGTTCAAATGAAAAAACCGAATAACTTAATTGTAGAACTAAAAAAATTCTTGCTAGAAAACAAGAACGTTGATGGAGACTTTTGGCATTGTTCGGGACATGGTTATATTCTCAAAATATTCGAAAAAAATTATTCAGAAGAAAATTTGAAGGAGTTAGAATTAGATTTGATTAATTGGAATGAAAATGATTTAGATATTCTCACAATAGCCTTGCCAAAGATTGCTCATTACACCTATTATGACCAATTAACAGATATTAATGCATTAGAAAATAATCGTTTGGGAAAATATTACTCCGCAATCATCCCCAGATTCCGGTTAATGAGTTACATAACAGATTGGGCGATTGAAACCAATGACAAGTATGAACTTCTTGAAACGATTGCATGTAATCTTAACTTTTTAATTTACCACTTCAATTTTATTGTAAATAATGATGGAAAAGGAATCGAAAAAATTACATCTTTCATTCAAAGAATCAAAGATGTGGATAGAACCAAAATTGACGTCCCAAAAATAAATGAGGAAATCACACAACTTGAAACACTAGTTAAACAAGTTCCCAAGCCATGAATTGTCGAATTTATACAAATGCAGGACACTTTAAATTAATCAATACGTCTCTTTAAAATTAGTAACCCTAAACAATGAACTATTTCGATTTAATGTCTCTCCACTTGGCAACAGTAATACCCAGCTTTATAATAGGAACGGTATTATTAATCATAAAAAAAGGAACAAAAATCCATAAAATATTTGGTAGAGTCTACATGATTCTGATGTTGATAACAGCTATGATTACTTTGTTTATGCCTGCTCAAGTTGGGCCAACCTTAATGAATCACTTTGGTTGGATTCATAGTTTTAGTTTTCTAACAATTTATACGGTCCCAACAGCCTATTTGGCAATCAAAAAAGGGAACGTAAAGTCGCATAAACGAAAAATGATCTTATTGTACTTTGGAGCAATCATAATTGCAGGAGGGTTTACATTTATGCCAGGTAGATATTTGCACAGTGTGTTTTTTGGTTAGAACAAAAATATAACTCCCCCCTTCTCATATCTGCTACTATTTAACCAAATAAACTATTTTTTTCAAAATAACTGTAACCACTTTAAAAGAAATTGCGACTAACGTAATAAACAGTAAATTTAAAATTATGGAAGATTTAGTACACGTCTTAATTCCCATTGCCGGATGTGCAATGATTTTTGGAATAGTATATGTCGTTATTACTGCAAACAATAGAGAAAACATGGCCATGATAGAAGCAGGAATGAATCCGAAGGGGCATAAAACAAATCGACATTCAAGATTGCGAATTGCACTACTACTCTTTATGGTTCCCATTGGAATTTTAGTTGGAAATTTTATCCATAATTTATTTGGAATGGATGCCGAACCTGCGGCTGTCGTATTTGCCTTTCTTTTTGGAGGACTAGCTTTAACCGCGACATACTTTATCGAAGATGCACGCATGCGTAAATTTGGTGAAGAAGAGTAAGCCCATCATTTGTGAAAAACGAAGAAATATTACATATAATTTCGCAGATCAAAGCAGGTGATTCTAATGCTTTTGCACAATTGGTGGATACCTACAAAGACATGGTTTATTCCTTGTGTTTGAAGATGACTAATTCAACCGAAAATGCAGAAGAAATTGCGCAAGACTCATTTGTGAAGGCCTTCCAAGGATTGCAGAGGTTCAAAGGAAAAGCGAAATTTTCAACGTGGTTATATCAAATCACGTACTATACTTGCATTAATTTTTTGAGAAAAAATAAGCTCGACACAAGTGACGTTCCATTAGAAAATTTTGAAGATAACTCGGCAGAAATATTAGACCAAATTCAACAAACAGAGCGCCGCGAATATATTTCAAAAGCAATGGCTTACTTAAGCCCCACAGAACGAGCTCTAATCACCTTCTATTATTTAGAAGAACGCACAATCAAAGAAATCGCGATAATCACGAAAATGTCTATCGCTAATGTAAAGGTAAAATTACACCGCACACGCAAAAAGCTTTATGGAAAGCTTGAGCTTTTATTAAAAAATGAGGTAAATTCGTTAGTAGATTAATGCTACTGGCGCAAAACAATATGTTATGGAGAAGGAAGATCAACAATTAAAAAACACATTACAAGAAGCGCATGATCACGACTCACCATCCTTGAGTTTTACAGCCAATGTAATGCGTAAGGTAGAAGCGAAGCGTGCTGCTAAATTGAAACCAATTATAGGGAAATGGGCCTGGATATTAATTGCCGTTTTATTGCTTGGTGTAATTTCAACGCCTGTCCTATCTAATTGGTCATCTCTATCTTCAGAAACAATTGACATGCTCATTCCGCACATAAAATTAGGACTAACAATTACCATAATGAGTGGGCTCTTCATTCTATTTGATGAATTTTTTCTTCGCAAAAGAAAAACCACTACTTAGTCAGTAACCAGCACAAATGAAAATTCAAAAAGCCATTGCCACAGATACGGAACTTATTTTTACACTCTTAAAATCTGTTGCGGCGCACATGCGTGAACAAGGCATTATGCAATGGAATGAAAACTATCCAACACTAGAACATGTTATTGGGGATATAGTCGCTGAAAACGTCTATTTAGGCATGGAGGATGGAATTATAATGGGCGTTATCTCCATTGATGCCAATCAAAGTCCAGAATATGACGAAATGCCTTGGAAGTATACTGATGGAAAAGTTTTAGTCGTTCACCGATTAGCCGTTTCGCCAAGCGCTCAAAAAAAAGGAATTGGCAAACAATTAATGGACTTTGCGTTGAACACAGCAATTGAGGAAGGCTACACTGCTATTCGATTAGATGCCTATAGCAAAAACCAAGGCACCTTGCATTTTTACGAAAATAGAGGATATCAAAAAAGAGGTGAAATTTACTTTCCGTATCGAGATGAACCGTTTTATTGCTATGAAAAATTGGTGAGGCAATAGGGGATTAGGCAAGAGGCAATAGGGGATTAGGCAAGAGGCAATAGTTTGATAGACAATTATTGATTGTTTAATGGGAATAATCAAATTCCAAAAACATTACACTGCATGCCTATTGTCTAAATCAAATAAAAGTCCCTGCCGCCTTCAACTTTGGCTTCCAATAGGTTGAGTTTTCAATTTCAGTAATGATCACGCCTTTACTTGTTGAGGCATGCACCATGATTAATTTTTCTCCTTTTTTATTGATTACCAAACCAACGTGTGAGATGTTTTTGCCTGATGAAAAGAACAATAAATCTCCGCGATAAGCATCATTCACTTTTACCTTTTTTGCCCCATTTAATTGAGCAGAAGCTGTGCGAGGAATCACGAATCCATATTTCTTATGCACATAACCAACTAAACCTGAACAATCAAAGCCTTTTGGATCTGTACCCGCCCAAGCATATTTAACACCTACCAATGACTTTGCATAAACCACCATTTTTTCGCGAATGCTGTTATTGCCTGAATTGTTATTTGTATTTGTTGAAGAACCATCTGCTACAACGACTGGATCATCCTCATCAGGTTCTTCAAACTTCATGTCTGGCTTGGCCTTAATTCCTTTTAATTCATTTAATCTAAAGGATTGAATTTGATCTGCCGAACCATTTAATCGTAGCTTTTTAAACTTCGTTTCTAACTCAACCAAATAAGTTTTTAAACTAGCAATTTCATGATAATGTGCCGCCAAATAATCTTTGATACTTTCACTATCCATAAAATCTTTATAGGAAATTACGGCTTCATTAATGGCATAATCATGTCGCTTAAACCATTGATCATCATTAGACAAACGGAATAAAGCCAAAGATTTATAAAAAGACGGTAGCCCACTATAATCATAGGCAGGCATGGCAATTAACTTGGAAGATTTGCGCAACACTTTCGTATAATAACCTTGGTCATATAGAATTTCTAATTGATCAATTTTTCGATCTTGACTCATTCCGAGAAAAGAACAAAAAACAAAGCCGATTAAAAACAGGTATCTCATATTACAAATTTAGATTGAAAAATGCCTGATTCCCTTTAAAATCAGAACATGTATCCACAACTTTTTGTTAATTCTATATACAGATAAAATCATGCCAACTCTATTTTGTCTTACTTTTGTAGATTAGGGTGCGCAGAAAGCGTTCTCGATCCAACAAAATTTAGGCTGTTTTGAAATATTACATAATAGCAGGCGAAGCTTCAGGTGATTTGCACGGAAGCAATTTATTAAAAGCTTTAAAGGCAAAAGATCCACACGCTGAAATTCGTTTTTGGGGAGGTGATCAAATGCAAGCTATTGCCGGAAAACCGGTTAAGCACATCAAAGATTTGGCCTTTATGGGCTTTGTTGAAGTTATTGCCAATTTGCGTACCATTCTATCTAATATTTCATTTTGTAAGCAAGACATTTTAGACTTTGCTCCCGACAAATTAGTGCTGATAGATTACCCTGGATTCAATTTACGCATAGCTGATTTCGCTACAAAAAATAATATTGAAGTACACTATTATATCTCTCCACAAATTTGGGCGTGGAAACAGAATCGCGTGCATAAAATTAAGCGAACGGTTAACGAAATGTACTGCATTTTGCCATTTGAACAAGCATTTTACAAAAAGTTCGACATGGATGTTCATTATGTCGGACACCCTTTGGTGGATGCGATTCAAAATTTTAAAGAGACGGCTTTATCTAGCACCGAGTTTCAAACTGAATTTGACTTAAACGGCCATCCAATAATGGCTTTATTACCGGGCAGTCGTTTGCAAGAAATTAAGACCAAACTTCCCATAATGCTTGAAGCCGCAAAGGCTTATGAAAATATGGAGATCT
Source organism: Crocinitomix sp. (assembly GCA_013138735.1). Taxonomy (GTDB): domain Bacteria; phylum Bacteroidota; class Bacteroidia; order Flavobacteriales_D; family Crocinitomicaceae; genus Crocinitomix. The sequence continues at coordinate 29,183 of WTCE01000013.1, forward strand.
TAATTGGAGGTGCGCCAAATATTCCAGAAAAATTCTATTTGGATTTAGCTAAAAACATCCCTATAAAAGTAATCCCTAATCGGACTTATGATTTATTAAACCAGGCCCATTTAGCCATGGTTACTTCAGGAACGGCAACGTTGGAAACAGCTTTATTCAAAGTGCCTCAGGTTGTTTGTTATAAAGGCAATCCTATTTCTGTCGCCATTGCCCGCAAGTTAATTAAAGTGGATTATATCTCTTTAGTTAATTTGATAATGGGCAAAGAAGTGGTAAAAGAATTGATTCAAAAAGAATTGACTGCAAAGCAAATCAACGCAGTACTTTTACCCATGCAAGATCCAAATAATGAAGCTAGAAAGAATTTGATTGCGTCCTATAATGAATTAGAAACATTATTAGGCGGTGGCGGTGCTTCTGATAAAACAGCATCATTATTGGTAGGTAATACATAATATGCGAAATCTGACCTATATTTTACTTGTATTGTTTTCTTTCAGGGGAATGGCACAAGAATTGGATATTGGTGTGATGCGTGATTATACCTTGGGCACGATAGAAATCTCTTATCTCAAAGGAAATTATGAAGTGATTGGAGACACCAATTTAATCACGAATATTTGGAAAGGACAATCCCTTTTATTAAAGCGAAGTGGCGAAAAGATTAAGGTAGTAAAAGCAGACAAAACCATTGGCTTTTATGATAGCTTGAGCATTCGTTCTATGACGGATGATAATAGTTTAAAACTGCAATGCTTAGCACCCTCCTCGAAAAAAACGAGGCGCTATATGGATGATTTCATACTCACGCCTGAAGGTGACAATGCTATCCGCTTGATTAACCGCGTTGAAATGAAGAACTATTTAGGCGGTGTTGTTGAGAGTGAAGGCGGCGGTGGTAAACATTTGGAATATTATAAAGTTCAGGCGATTTTAAGTCGTACTTATGTTTTAGGGCACTTATACAAACACAGAAAGGAAGGCTTTCAAGTCTGCGACCGTGTGCATTGTCAAGCCTATCACAATATGTTGATTCACACGCCACGGATCACAGAAGCCGTTGAAGCTACACGCGGTGTTGTGATGCTCAATAAAGCTTTAAAACTGGCACAAGGCTTTTATTTCGCAAACTGCGGTGGACAAACCAGTGAATCTGATTTTGTTTGGAATGAATCTGTGTCACATTGTAAAAGCATTATTGATACATTCTGCATTAAATCAAGACAAGCCAATTGGACCAAAGAAATCAATGCGAGTGATTGGAAAAACTATTTGGTCACTCATTTTGGCTATCCAGCGGACGATCCTGTATTTGGACCAATGATGTTTAATTTTTCGCAACCTACCCGCAAAGCTTTTTATCAATATCCCCAATTAGGAATTCCATTACGAGATTTGCGTATCAAATTTCGCTTAAAGTCAACCTGGTTTTCTTGTAAAAAAGTAGGAGATAAAATTGTGCTAACGGGTAAAGGATTTGGACATGGTGTTGGCGTTTGTCAAGAAGGTGCCATGGGCATGGCTCGGAATGGTTTCACAGCCGATCAAATCTTAAACTTCTATTTTACAGACATCCATTTAATGAATTATTTTAATTGGAGTTTTTATAAGCAGAAGGAATCTGTTGAAGAGCCGAGTTTTTAAGTTAATTTAATTGCTTTTGATTGAACGCATCATCCTTAGCCATAATTTCTTTACTTTAGACTATTAAATAATAGCCCTTGATTAAACATATATTCATAATAATTTCCTTTCTCGTATCATTCTCTTGTGAAAAGCAGGGAAATTTCGAACCTAAAAGTGGAGTAATAAAAGGTGAAAGAAATATTGATTTTCAACACTTTGGGATAAGTCTGAAAATGTTATTTTCAGACTTATCCCAAAAGACTATGATGTCGAGTATTTCAATCCGAGTTTGCTAATAAATTTAGATTTTAGTAGAAGCCGTTTCTCGACAGGAATTGATTGGTATTTTGAGTCTATTCACTATAGTCTTATGACGCCCAAAAAGCTCGACATCTATGTAGGCTCTCTACCGACAAAATTGAAATATTATTATGTTAACGAAGAGCTTTATGCTGAAATTGATTTTGGAATAATATTTAGCCAAAATGAGCTGAAGGAAATTTCACTTATTAATAATCGAAATTATTTTAATAATAACTATGGTGCGATTAATGAACTAGAAATCACAAATGAAAATCTATTTAATAATTTTTCAAATCAATTTGCCGCAATAGAATCACAGGACTTTTCTCGCCCTAATGACACCCTGAAAATGACTGGAAATGGCTACCAATGTTTGAATGATTCTTATATGATTTATAAACGGAGGCTACTCATGAAGAACAACGGTACAAGCATGGAGTTTTCGTGGTTAGGGGATGCTGATTTTTCTTATTATAACGGTACTGCAATCGTAAACACGAATATACTTATTCAAGAAAATGCAGACATTCCTTCAAAGGTTAACCTCGATAAAGAGAGGGATTGTCGCCCAATGAGTGGCACACAGGCCTCGAGCGCTCTTTATTACGCACCGCATTAAGCGTTAATAACATGCTTGCGGTTTGGGAATTGGCAAATAAGAATTTGGTCTTAAACTAATCCTTCAAGAGTTAATCTGAATAAAGAAAAAATTAACCGCCGGAAGAGTGGCAGTTTTAATCCAGTTCTTTATATTGTCCCAAATTAAATTTGGATTAATCTTTAGTCTAATCGAACTAACAAAAATTTCAATATATTCACACAGAAATTCAGTACATCACAATCTTTTCAATTGAAAGAGATAACAATTACTAGGTGTGAAAACAAAAAACAAAAACCATGGAAAATAAAATTACAGTTAAAAGCGAATACAACTCATTAGATAAACTTATTGATTTTTTAAAAGGTGAAGCTTCTTATGAAAGTTCTATAGATTATGATATTTGGGATATTAGAACAGATGCGAATGGGCAAATGGAAAAATGCGTGCTCATTAAGAAGAGTTCAATGCATGGCATGAAAGTATATTTCAGTCAAGAAAATGAGTTAATGATGTCTTACATTATACCAAATAAAGTGATGAATGCCTATTTTGGGAAAAGTGTAAAAGCGCGTAGAAATATCCTTGAAGTTATTACAGGAGGCATAAAGAATGTAATGCTTTCTGGATCACAAAAAAAAGCATTTCAAGAAATGGAATTAATATTCCAGAAAATAGCGGCCTAATATATTCAGTCAAAAATAACTACGTATTAATTAAGTTGCTATTACAGCACATTTGCTTTAATTGACGCGACCACCTCAGGATTCAATAGTGTTGAAATATCACCTAAATTATCCACTTCTCCGCAGGCGATTTTTCTTAAAATTCGGCGCATAATTTTACCTGAACGTGTTTTAGGTAAACCATTTGTAAATTGAATCTTATCCAACTTTGCAATGGGTCCAATTAAATCTGCAATGAGTTGATTGATTTCCTTTTTTAGATCTTCCTCATTTTTGGATAGGCCCTCCCCTTTCAAAGTCACATAACCATAAAGCGCGCTTCCTTTTATATCATGTGGAAAACCAACAATAGCAGATTCTGCAACCAACGGATGCTCATCAATCGCATCTTCAATTGGTGCGGTTCCTAGATTATGACCAGAAACGATTATGACGTCATCCACTCTTCCCGTAATTCTATAAAGGCCATTTTCATCTCGCAAGGCGCCATCACCCGTAAAATAATTCCCTGGAAAAGCAGAAAAGTAAGTCTCGCGATAGCGATCATGATTGCCCCAAATAGTTCGGGCAATAGAAGGCCACGGATATTTTATACATAAGCTACCTTCTTGCTTATTCCCTTCCAATTCTAGCCCATCTTTGTCGAACAAGGCAGGTTGAATTCCGGGTAATGGTAAGGTCGCATAAGTTGGTTTTGTTTCCGTCACATTTGGAATTGGAGAAATTAAAATTCCGCCTGTTTCTGTTTGCCACCAAGTATCCACAATTGGGCAATTTTTCTTTCCAATATGATCATTATACCAATGCCACGCCTCTTCATTTATTGGCTCGCCCACCGTGCCTAATATTTTTAAACTCGATAAATCATAGCCCTTTACATTGTCTAAACTTTCTTTTGCCAAGGCTCGAATTGCTGTTGGCGCCGTATAAAATTGATTGACTTTATGTTTTTCAACAATCGCCCAAAAGCGACCACAATCTGGGTAACTTGGCGTTCCCTCAAACATGACTGTTGTAGCGCCATTCGCGAGGGGGCCATAAACGATATAACTGTGTCCGGTAATCCACCCAATATCTGCAGTGCACCAATACACATCATCCGCCTCATATTGGAAGACGTTTTTAAATGTATAAGCTGAGTAAACCATATAACCTGCAGTTGTATGCACCATTCCTTTCGGCATTCCTGTAGAACCTGAAGTATATAAAATGAATAAAGGATCCTCTGCATCCATAATTTCTTGTGCACAAATGGGAGATGCAGCATCCAATTCAGGTTGCAACCATTTATCTCGTCCACTTTTTAGTTGAATATTAGAATCAATTCTTTTGGCGACCAAGACCGTTTCAACAACGGCACATTCTAATAAGGCTTCATCAACAATCCCTTTCAAATCAATGGTTTTATCACCACGAAAAGATCCGTCTGAAGTGATGACCATTTTACAATCGCTGTCATTAATTCGAGTCGCCAAAGCAGTGGAAGAAAAGCCAGCAAAAACCACCGAATGAATTGCTCCAATGCGAGCACAAGCCAAAACAGATACTGCTAATTCAGGAATCATGGGTAAATAAATACAAACCCGATCTCCTTTGCCTACTCCATTACTTTTTAAAACATTCGCAAAGCGATTTACCCGATTGGATAATTCCTTATAACTAATATGCAAAGCCGCTTCATTCGGATTATTTGGCTCAAATAAAATGGCCGTTTTATCACCCCGCTTTTCAAGGTGTCGATCGATACAATTTTCTGTAATATTTAATTGAGCGCCTTCGAACCATTTCACCTCAGGCTTTGCAAAGTCCCACTCTAAAACCTTGTCCCATTTCTTATGCCAAACAAAATTATCTTCCGCAATAGCAGCCCAAAAGGCTTCTGGTTCGGCTACAGATTTTTGATAAGTGCTTTTATAGTTTGCAAGGCTTTTTATTTGGTAGTCGCTCATGGTTTAAAAATTTATGCTCTCTAAATAGTGCCTGGTTGGCAATAGACGAACTTTTACAAATCAAATAAATTTTGAGAAATAGTTTTCGTTTTTTCTTTAGGAGATACCTAAGCATCAGACGACAAGAAAAAACGGAAAATAGACTCGAAAGAGTTGATTTTAATTTTGCTGTATTTCCCGACCAGACACTAAATATAAGGACTTGAATAAAAATATTGAAAAATGAAGGAGATAATGTTTCTCATTCGTTCATTATGCAATCGCTTATTTCTTCATAAACCGAGTTGTGATAATTTGAGAATCTGAAAATAATTGAACCGAATAAATTCCAACAGTCAAATCTTGTACATCAATCTGTCCTAAATCTGGGATCGCTATAATTTCATTCGTTGTAGGATTGAAATAACTATCCATTCCGCTATCCATATTTTGCGCAATTTCTCTAATTATATTTTTGTCTGAATTAGCCATAAAAACAACTGTGTTTATCCTCTTTTATAAGATCTAATACTTTATGCAAACCTGAACCTACGGCTATGGGAATTCGCTCATAAAAATATAGCCTTTCACTATTTCCCAGCCTTTATTACGCCATTTTTATACTATCACAGGTTATTAACTTAAAGGATTACATGTCCCTGTTTATTGATAAAGACATACTTGTTTTTCAAGTTAGTGAATAAGACAGCACCTTTCGGGAAAGTTATGTTTTCGTCATAAAAAAAGCTAATTCTTTCAATCTCCGAATATTGAATGGGCAAAACAATTTCTCCTGCATAATTCATGACGCCATAAAGCCATGCTTGAGTGGCTTCCCCAAAATCGCCAATTCCTGGTGTATAAACTCCTGGTTTATTGCTTTCTTTTTTGATAATCAAAAGTTTAGGGTAGGTTTTTTTATCTATTTCAAAATCGACAATTTCCTTTTCGTTTGTAATTAGATTGTAAAGCGTTTTTTTTCTTTTCTCTTTGCAAAGGATTAAATGACTGCCATAAAAGGATAACTGGTCATAGATCGCCTTGCTTTTTTGCAGGTTAACAAGGTCTAGAAATCCGCGTTTTCCAGTGGAATCAATTTTGTAGGGGTAAACACCCGAGCTAAAAACTCTTCCATGGCTAGGATAATCCAAATCGATTGAGTCGACTGTGAATTTTAGATTAAATTCGCTATCATAGAGTCTAAGGCTTCGTTCTCTTTCTATGATGAATCCTTTATTTGTGATTGCAACAATTCTTTGCTTTTCATGAGGCACCTTTAGCTCACCCTCCAAATTATAAATGCCAATTTCGTCATTTTTAGTTGCCTGAATATAATATTCACACATAGTGATACGCTCAAAATTAGTGGGTAGAATTTCTTTCGCATCAGCATTGATTAACCCTCTTTTACCCTCTTTTAGCGTTTTCAGAAAGCCAAACCTATTAAATTCAGGTAGGATTGTATAATTTGAGATCATTTTGGCGCGTATTGAAGCATTATCCTTAATTCGCATTAATTTTTCCCCCTTTTTATTCATTAACCAAATTGCATTATTATCCCTTACCATTATATAGCCTTGATCAATTTTGACATTGTCATAAATTGGAGGTATAATTTCGTTTCCTAATCTGTCAATAATGCCTTGTTTACCATTCAGTTTAATTCGCGCTAAACCTTCTATGTAATAGATCATACTCGGATGATCTTCATATTTAAAGTCAAACAGTTTTTTTCCGTTTTTGTCTTCGTAGACAACTCCATTTCCATATTGCATAAAACGGTGACCTCCTTCAAACTCAAATTGTTGGTTTATATACTCCTTTCCGTTCGGGTCTATGATATATGATTTTCCATTTTCTTCTACTTTCGCGAATCCTCGCGAAAAATTGCTTGCTTTGTCATATTTGGGTGGAATTTTTATACTACCGCTTGTATCGATATATGCAAATTTTCCAATTGTCGAATCCTTGTATCTGCAAAGTCCGCTGGAATAAATAGACTGCGCTGGAATCATACTGGTAAATGGCGTTATAAAATTTCCTTGCTTATCAATAATCGCTCTTTTTTCATTTAATCCAACTATTCCTCTCTCATTACTAAAGTAAGTGCAAAAGTCATATTTAATCGGAAGAATTGTTTCCCCTTTCTTATTGATATAGCCATATTTTTTAGTCTTCCAATGCCCGTTATTAATCGCTGCAATTCCCTGAACAAAGCTGATTCTTATGTTATCAGGTATATCAGCAATAAATTTCCCATCAAAATCGTAAAGCGTATTTCCATGCTGATAAATTCTGTCAATTGTATTGCTGTTATATTGCTCTATGTTTACATAGCGTTGCCAAACATCAAAAAAGAGAACCCCTTTTCTTTTAATGACAAAATCGAAGCGTGGTTGATCAATTAATTCACCTGTATTAGAAAAAACAAAATGGGTATTTTTGTTATAGGCGTATAGCAGAGAGTCAGTAATCAGAACTTCGTCATACTCCATTGGAAGTATTATTTTGCCTTGTTTATTGATGATCCCATAATATCCAGATTTTGAAAATTTCGCAAAATCACCTTCGAACTCGCTAATCCAATAGCTGTTCCCTTTTTGTTGAAATAGATTAGATTCTGAATCATACTTACCCTTTATCAATTCTTGACCATAAAGCAAATTGCTAATTAATAGGAAAAACAGAAAAAAGTACTTCATATTTTAATGTTGCGTTTAACATTCACTAAACTGCCTCTTATGTTACATGGGACGTGTAATTGTCGATTCTAAGTCGTATATCTACCATTCATTCTCGTTTCCAACTGACGAAAAACGTTTTCGTTATGCCTCTAATTCAACATCCTAAAATAAGTAAAATAATGCTTGCTCATTGTTACTCGCTTTTTTATTCTATCAGATTTCCCTTCAAGTCAAAGTGTTGACATGCATATCGAATGCTTGGCCCGCTTAGTCCAAAGTCTTCATCTGTATATTTATAGGCACTTGTATGTTGATAGTAGATCAAAATCACATCCAAATCAGGCGTAATTAGCCAGTTTGAACCATTACCAAATTCGTTTCTCAAAATAAAAGCCACACACCTGTTCAAGTAGCTCTCACTTTTACCATTAAGGCAAATTCCATTTGCCCATGTATTCTCTCCAGATTGAAATTTTTTCATCTTTTCGCTCAAAGAATTGCTATTGTCAAATGAAATTTCAATGCTTCTTTTCTGATCTTCATCTAAATAGTCTAAAAGAAAGGGAATTTGATTCACTAGTTTTAAACAGTAGTCACTTTTCAAGCGTATTGAGTCTCTTGAATAAAGACTATTGCCTTCCCTCGCGAGACATAACTTAAAGCGAATTTTTCTTAACTCATTTGTATCCTTTACAAACATGCAAAGTCTTTTTTCTCCATCCCAATTATAGGAGGCTGAACCTTCCTCTTTAAAACTCCAAAGTTTATACCTGCCCTTCAATTCATCAATTTCTCTTTTATAACTATGAAATGCGAGTGATGCTACTGTTGATTCACAATCATCCTTATAGATTTGATCGATTATCGACTCCAAAATATCCTTATCACTCAATCCTTTTAAGTTGCGTTTGTTAAACCCTCTATTTTGGGGAAGAATATTGTAGATAATAGTGGAGATTTCCTGATTATACAAAAATTCACCATCCTCTGTTTTCCATGGCAGTCTTCGGAAATTACCTCCTGATTCTATTACCATAGTGCTGTCACTATAAATAATTTCAACCCGCAATGGATTCCTTTCTGGGTTATGCATTGTGACGTTTCCTCTATACAAAAATCTGCGCCTTACTGCATCTGAAATATTGACCGGATTTATCAGCTGTTTTTGAATAAAATCTATTTGTTCTGTATTCCATCCAGGTGAATCTGGCCACCTACTTACCCATATCTTCCTTGCTATGTCAAGTGCTAAGTCGTTATTTTCATTGAACCATTTATAATCATAACCCAACTCATTAATTGTTAACGTGTCTTTACTGTTTACGATCTCTTCAACTAATTGTTTGATGCTAGCAACCGACACTTCACCAAGGGTCTTTGATCTTGTTTTCTTCTTTTCTTTTCTAAAACCAAATTCACACAAATATTCTTGGATTAAATCATACTTACCTTTCTTTAACACTAAGGCGTATCTATAGTCATACATTCCGCCGTAATTATCACGTGAAAAATCGTAGATGACTATTTTTTCTGGGAGCGATTCTTGCCCATTTGTATTTTCACAGAACAGGCATAAAAGCAATAAACTTAGCCATCTTAGGTTCATTTCATCTTTTTATTAATGTGCAGAACGGTTGGTTATTCCGTTTCAATGTTGCTTCGGTTTTGTGATATAACGTTCTTTATACCACTCTTCGTGCACATAATCTTCATTTCTTGCATTCATTTCTCGATTCTTAATGATCAGATGCGTTTTATCTAAGGTTTGATTTCGATATCCCAATATGTGCAAAAATTGTTTGGCCAAAAAGCGCGCTATTTTTTGGTTGACGATTAACGTACCTGGCATAGATGGATCCCTTCGGACACCAGGCATGAAACGCAGCATTCGATCAAATCGTAACTTGCGAAATAAGCTAGAGAGTCTTAAAAAAAATGCTGGCACTCTTCTGATTTGAAAAAAGCCATCATTCCCTTGCGCTTGATAAAGCGGCATAAAAATAGTTGAATTCCCAGCTGCCTTTATGGGTTTACCATTGTTTTTAGCCAAGAGCTGATTTTTAATAATCTTTTGAAAATTGATAAAGCCAGGCTCCATTAAAAATCGTTCGTCCTTTTCTATTGCATAGCGATAATAGATCTCATAGAAATCACCTGATAAATCGCCCAAACTCTCAAAATAGTGGTCATAATTTATGCTTTCTGCACTAATCGCTCCAGAAAAAACAAGTGATAAATAAGTGAAAGCAACATGGTTATCTACAGAAGCAATTGCATCATGTTGACCTGATTCAAATCCAAAAGACACATAACCCAATTCATTAATGTAACTTAATAATGGGCCATCTAAGTATTCTTCGATACCCAAAATTACCGGTGCAGGATATTGTTGAGAGAATTTCCGATTCAATAAACTATCATTTACGGTTAGGAAAGGAATGGTTTCGCTAGATGTAGTATGCAAATCCAAAAAATAAAAAGGCCCCGTTTCTGTTTCTAGCAGATTTTTAATGATTCCAAATATTTCTTCCTGTTCCTTTTCGTCTTCATTAGATGGCACAAACGATTCATCTTTTAATGCAGCCACCCGCTCATGCGTCCAAACACGATTTAAATCTTCTTTATCAAAGCGCTTTGATCTTTCAAGTGCCCATAAATTTCCTGCAAGGGCGATAATAGAACCTTTAACTGGCACCTTTTGTTCTTTCAACTCTTCCAATACACGGTTCAATGCAAACACGCCTGATGGTTCATTTCCATGAATCCCGCCAAAAAAAATCATGCAAGGTCCAGGTTCGGATCCTTTAATTCTTCCAATATGTCGTTCGACTTCCAGATGCTGATCTAGTGCTTCGCTATAAACTTTACTCATGATCAAATTGTAACAAATTTTTAACTGTAACGATACCTACCAATTTTCCCTTTTCAACAACAGGCAAACATCCAATACTATTCTCCTTCATCAGGGAAATTGCTTCTTGAATCCCCGTTGAAGTATTGACCGTCAACACTTCTTTTACCATAATACCAGAAACTGGCAGTAAGTTGATATCCTCTGGCGCATTTTTACTCAAATGCTGCAAATGCGTCCATGTTAATAAACCAACAAGATTATCATTTGTATCAACAATTGGCAAATGATGAATATTCTTCCATTGCATGATTCGGAGAGTGAGTTCAGCCAAATCATTTTCCAAAATAGTTAATAAGCGCGTATGCATAATGTGCCCTACTGTACTGGCGGAACTATTTGATTCAGGAATAGCAATATCGTTGCTCCATTTATGAACCGGTTGATTCTGTCGTTGGTTCTCACAGATCGATTTTGTAAGAACAACCAATGCTTCATCACGTTTTAGTTTCTTTCTTAATTTGCGGTAACTTTTGACCATCCATTGCGAGCCCGTTTGACCAACTGTTCTTTCTTTGATTACATTCAATAATCTGTCAATATCTGTTTGATCAATGTTCATACGTTGCAAGCCTGCATGAGCTATTGGAAGTAATTTATCCAATACAAGTTCCTTCAATGGTATTTCTTCACCCATCCAACACATCACAGATTCTGATCCGTTGCGCGCGGCTTTGATGAAATTTAATTTCACATCTTTAAAATCCATTACCTCAGGTAGGTTGTCAAACGCTTGTGGTCGTCCAACCATCAATCCAACCCAAAAAGCAAAGTTTGCCATTTCATCAATCACAGTTGGACCTGCCGGCATATAACGGTTCTCAATACGTACATGTGCTTTTCCATTTCCTACTCCGTAACAAGGACGATTCCATCTATAAATGGTTCCATTGTGAAGGTTCAGCGCTTTTAATTTTGGAGTACGTCCGTCTTTTAAAACATCCAATGAATTTTCTTCAATCTCTTTTGATATTAATATTTTATAACGCGAAATCTCATTTTTGAAAAGATCAATAATAGTTCCCTCTGCCCAACTGTCGCCAAATGTCACACGCGCTTGTTGATTCATCATAGCATGCGAAACATCACGCATATCAATGCTTTGTTGTAATAGCGCAATACGTGTTTCATTCCACAATTCTCGTCCAAATAAAAGGGGAGCATTAACAGATAGTGCAAGCACCGGCCCTGCAATTGCCTGTGCCCAATTATAACTGCTTACAAAATCTTCAGGCTCAATTTGAAGGTGTGTCTGAAAACTGGTATTACACGCCTCAAAAAGGATGGAATCATGCTTAATTGAAAGATCGTCAACACCAGTAAGATGCATTCGGAATTCAGACCCTCCTAATTCCAGCATCCTATCGTTTAATGCATAATACCTTGGATTAGGTGTCATGAAATCAAGTTTCAATTCAGCCTTCGATATTGTTGGTAGAATCCCTGTAAGCACAATACGTGTATCATCTTCAGCCGCCGCCTTGTATGCTAATTCCAAAAGTTCTTTTAACTGCTTTTCCATTTTCGAAAACGCATTGGTTTTCAACTCAAAAGGATCAAGATTAATTTCAAGATTATAAAGAGCCAATTCTGTTGTGAAATGTGGATCATTAACCGCCTTCAATACGCCCAATGCTTTGTTTGATGGCCGCCAATTTTCGTTTACCAAGCAAAATTCTTGTTCGGCTCCAATACGAACAATGCCGCTTTCAATTTTACCCTCTTCGTACATTTGCTGCAAGGCTGCAATATCATCCAATAAATGTTTGATAAACTCAAGCCTTGTGCGGTCGTCTGTTTCTTTATTTATATTATGATCTCCCATTTGTATTGTAACTTAAGGTTTATTCTAAAATACATTTTCACTCTAGTTCCTAACTCGCTACTATTTTATGAATTTCATGAAAGGAGGCATTCCTTTTGATCTGATTTTTTTAATTGCATCATTCCAGAAACTCATCATTCCGTGCTTGTTTTTGTATCGCATACTGTCTAACTAAATATAACAATAATGCCCTACAAATTAGATTTATTGTCTGTGATTTTTATCATTTTTATTTACAAAAAGAAAAACCGAAAGCTATTAAAAGGCTTGTATTTAAGTTCAACTTGCTAAACATTTCAGCGCCTTTTCTTTGCAATCGTCGCACCAAAACAATTTGTAAAAGCCGGGAAAAAAGAGCACACCTAATTTTGTAAATCTAATTGGCATGCTGATTTCAAATTATACCCAAATCCATCTAATTACATTTTAAACTTAGAAATTAAAGATGAATTACAGTTTCTTAATATCTATGATCAATTTGGGAAATTAGTAATGGAGTTAACAGATGGTTCAATTGTTGTAAATATTAGTCATTTACCTGTAGGGATCTATTATGTAAGAATTGTTTCAGAAAATGGGATTGGAGTCCAAAAGTTTGTTAAGAACTAGGCCTTTTAAACAGCTTTGATTCAACGTAATTCTGTTGAAAGGTAAATGTGATACAGCCCGAGCTAAAAACTAGGGAGAAGGTTTGAAATATTTAGGGCTTAAAGATCATGAGCTAAGGTATCTCAACCGCTATATGATACATAATCGCTTCGGCCTTTTGATTGGTAATGACAATATTATAAGATCCTTCTTTAAGAATTAAATTTGCAGGTTCCGTATTGTTTTCTAATTCAATAAGGTCAATTGGAACTCCATCATAAATGTCCTCATCAGACTTAAAAGCCATGATCATGACTGGGTAATCAATTTCGATTTTTTCTAGATCTATTGGAATACTTTTGTTTTCCGCGTTAAACAACCAATCCGGTCTTCCTGAAATATATTCAGTAATTGGATGAAGGACGACAAGATCTGCCCAGTAATTATTCTCCGAGTCATTTACCTCATAGTTTAAAGGAGATTTATTGGAGTCGAGTAAAACAATCGCCTCTTTTGGTTGAAATGCGTTAAGCGTGGGGTGGTTGAATTTTATTTCACTTTTCTCAGAAAAAGCAGTTTGATCAATCGTAAACGGATTGATTCCTGTATATTCTGTCAATCTCCCAGCCATAGATTTTTCCCAACTAAATAAGTCACCCTCATAGACATGCGAAAACCCACAATGGATTAAAAACTTAGCATCAGGATTTGAACTGATTATTTTTTCAATGTTTTGGGCTTGGGCTATTTCCCGCTCTTTTCCATTTACATTATAGTCGGCAACTTCATAATCAAACAAAACATAACCAATCTCTAAAGCCGTTCTTACCAATTCACCGAATTGAGGATTTTTGGTATACGTTCCAGATTCTTGAATTGGATATTTTCGACTATTCAATAAAGTGTCCTGATGCATTAAAGTTTCCAATCCCAAATGGGTATAGCCATTATCATATAAGCTTTGGAGCAAGGATTTTGTAAAAATCCTATGCGACGAATTATGATGTTCTTCATTAATGATAATGATTTGGTTTGATTTCGAAATTTCGCTAATATACTCCAGTGCAGAAGTTGCCGTGTATCTCGCACGAATTGAATCAAGTTCAGCCTCAGAAGGAGAACTTGGCGCTCTTTGAAAAGCTGAATCCCAATATTTTAAGGCGTTTTGATGATCTCCTTTCAAGGCATATTCATCTGAAAAAATTTGATCCCTCCAATCGGCTGGGTACTTTTCGCATTCTTCCTTTATTTTTTGATTAAACTTATAAGGGGAATCAAAGGTAAGCGTGTCGATTTGTTCTTCTGCCATGTCTGGATTGGTAGAGCCGTCACCACATGAAAACAGAATTAAAAGGGGAGAGAAGGCCATGATTTTTCTTAGCATTGATTAATGAATTAATTAAATGTTTACTACGAAATCCAGGCTGCTTTTTCTGGATCGTAATTACATTTTTTAGGTTTAGCGTAAATATCCTTATCATCTTCTGTGTAAGCACGGCAATCGGTACAAACCAATCTGAATTCGCACGTTTTACACGTACTTATTTGATCCTTTGTGATATTCCAATACCGTTTCAATTTTGGATCAAGGATAGCATCAGCAAGCGTCATTGAATTAATATTTCCAAGTGACTCTTTGAGCGAAGGGCAATTTTTAATTTCTCCTGTTACGTCTACTGATACTTTTTTATACAAACAGGTGTTGTTATTTTGACCAATTGTATAAGTGTAGTAGTTTTTCTCAAAATAATACGGAGAAATAACACCGCACGAACTACAATCATTTATGACAGTTGAACTGTATGTGAAATTTTTGTTACCTACTTTTTCTGTCTCAGCATCAACCATTGGGGCAGAATGAATATTAATATCCAAAATCCTGCAGTAATCTTTGCGGAGTAGTTCTTTTAAGTCGTCATGATGCTCAGGGGAAACGTACTTCATTATAATACTGACATTCCTAATTGCCGTATTATTGGTTAATTCAATAATTGCTTTGAAATTTGCAATGGTTATTTCATCATAAAAACGCAATTGTAGTGCATTACAACCTAACACATTAAGCTCGTTGATAATGTTTTTTATCGGATGATCCGTATCCTTATTAAAATCGATTATACATGAATTTATATGATAAGGCGATTCATAAGAGGTATCCATAATGACCTTAGAAATATTCACATCCTCTTTTTCAGTCAGGTATACAAACTCTTTCTGCACTAAAAACTCAAAGTATTCGCAAATCACATCATAACTGCCTTCAAGTTCTTCGTATGCTTTAAAGACTTTTTCAATTTGCGATCCGTTATAATCTAATAAAATGTCACACATTTCATTTGGAACTAATTCTAAGGTCTCCCTTTGAAAGTCGCAAATAGAACTGCGGACAATTCCTTTTACGGGAATACACCATTTGTGTAAATAAAAGAATTGCTGATCTAAATTATTCATTATCGACTATTTTAGATAGAACAGGAACGGTACAGTAAACTTCGAATTTATCCGCTTTATATAGTTTCACTTCATCTGTATAAAGAAAACTTTCAAGTTCTGCTTCTTTAGTTGATTCAGTTGCTTTTAGTGGTTTCGTAACATAAAAGCTAAACTGTAAGAGGTGTTTGTTTTTCAATTCTTCAAATGAGATCATACGCGACTATATTTTATTAATGTTTCGGCTACAATTTTATCAAGCTTCAAATTTCCCATATCTGAAATGCCCATAAATTGTCCAACTGGGTTAATTTCCAAAAAATAATAATCATCATCCTCTAAGGATTTTATTAAATCGATTGAACCACAAACCATATTCATACGTGCCATAAAGAGATGTAATTTCTCTTTGATTTCGTTAGGCAGGTCTATGATTTCCATTCTATTTGGGTTTTCAGTATTATAATTTCGATAATCGATCTCTGTTTCCTTATTGATCTGAGAAAAAATGGCCGTGGGATAAATCACGCCATCCAAATAGAACACCCTAACTTCATATGCTTTGCTAATTTCACCTTGAAAAAAAGAAGGAAAAAAAAGTTCATTCGGTAATTTGTCCAATGAAGTTGCATTGACTCTTTCTGTTAGTCCCGAAATAAATTCCTTCCCGATTTTAAAACTCTCAGCCTCTCGACATGCTTTTGTAATCGCTTTTGGGTGTTTTTCTAAAAATTGTTTGAGGTGCTTTTTATTATTGACGACAATAGAAGGTGGTGTTTTTATTCCGACCTCCTCAGCAATTTGTAAATTATTAAACTTATTTGTTGAATCGGACGGACGGTTAATCCAATATACATCTCTTAAGGATTTTTCTATAAGACCGTATGTCGCCCAAGCTTCTGATCGCAAATATTTATTTAATTTGTTAACCAAAATAAATTCTTCAACGTCCTTTGTCTCTACATCAACTATTTTATAACTATCAAAAGCTCTTCTGAACCAAACGGCGCTAATTTCAGAACTCTTAATATTTATTTCGCCCTCTACTATTTCAAATTCCCATTTGCCATTATCAAATTTGAATTGAATTTCAACATCTCCATTAAACAAATCGTTACCGTTTAACCGATAGTATTTTTCGTTCTTATGTCTCAGCCAATCAATTACATTATCTGTAGTACTCTCCGCTTCTTTTCTACTTAAAATAAGGATCATTTGTTATTCAAAAATAAATGAGACCTCATTAAAAATGAGGCCTCAAATATGGTTAATCAGTTATTGAATTAGCCGTTACTATGCGATTTCTTTATTCAATGGATCTCCATCATGACCATCACAATGCCAATGATCTCCACATCTAGTCATTAAATGAGAACGGCCACCAGTACCTTCTGCTGCACCACCTTTAATTTCGCTATAACTTTCTTTTTTCAACTCATTTGCTGAAAATAAATCAAATTTTAAACTCTTCATAATATTATAAGTTTTGTATATTAATAAAATGTGCTGTCAATATTTGCAGCACCCCTTTTTTTATTCATTTGCAATTTGTCCGTACGCTACTTCATGAAATGAATAAGTGTTATTTGCTAAATAATATATATAGAATTTCTTTTAATAAGCGCATTTTTTTACACTAAATCGCGAAATATCAGCGAATTAGAGTTAAACACCTAGGCTCTTAAACCTAATAATCTCATTGAATTACGTATTTAAACTAGTGCGCCCGAAATGAAAAATAAATTTCATGAAAATATGAGCGTTTTATCACTCATTTAAAGATAGCGACTTGTAAAAATTCTACTTTTAAGAGTGAATTAAGGAAGCTAGGGTTTCTTGTGCAAAATGTGTCTTGCAATAAAAATTTATTTCCTAATGTGTTAGAGTAAAATTCGTCCATTTAAATTTAGTCAACCAATATCGACTTCCTTAGAACCCTCTCATTAGCAATTACTGTGACGTAATAAATCCCCTTCGGAATATCACTGACAGAAAAACTTATCCCATCATTATTATGCGTCCAATTTATTGAGACTACTCTTCCTTCTGCACTCGTCAAAAGGACCTCTTTAATATTGATATCAAACGAAAAGCTACAGTTAACTATATTTTTTGAAGGATTCGGATAAACTGAAAATTGAACGGATTTCTCTACTTCTTCTATCCCAACACTAAGTGAACAGCTTCCTAAAGTATAGGTAACTCCTTCACTTTCCGTATAAAAAGTTGTATCTCCCACACTCATACAATACAATTTTTTTCCATACTCCGAAGCTCCATCCAGAAATTCCGCGAAGAATCCTTTTTCACATCCAATTCCTTCTATCCATCTGCCCCCACCTAAATAAATCACTCGCCGTGTCACTCCTTCAACTTCAATAGAAGAAATAGACGTTACTTTATAATTTGCAGGATTTTCGCCCAATCCACCTTCAGAATAAATATTATACACCGTATCACCTACATTGGTTGTAAAATCATAAAGTACAAATTCATCTGTAGAATCTTTTGGCACAAAATAGACCGTGCCACCAGCATCTCTTAAGGCTCCTTTATAGTCCCCTCCGCAAAATCGTATAATTTTATAGGCCTCTGATCCAATTAAAGTATCTTCTCCTGATCCACAATAATTGCTTGTACCATAGAGATCGTAATAATAGCCTCCCCATTCATTTTCCTCAACGGTATAGAGTCCATTACTCCAAATAACATCTTCAGTGGGGAAAGGCAAGTACTCCTGCGCTGAAGCTATGTTTGAAGCAGACACAATAAATAACACAATAATTTTTAAAATATTCATAACTAATCCAAAAAACGGATAATCCAATCAGTTGGTTGGTCACTATATTTACTCAATTTTCAATTAGGAATCAAAAAAGCGACTCCAACAAAATGTCAAAGCCGCTTTAAACCTAAAAGAATCCGTCAACCCCTATCCGGCCTTTTTTGGGTTTATTAATAATATTTCGTTCACCTGAATTTCTGTTACACGGCGATTGGCGCCACCATTATCTTGATAGACACGATTAACCAGTTTACCATCCACCGCTATAAGTTGTCCTTTTTTGACGAATTTTTCTATGAGCTCAGCTTTCTTACCCCAGGCGATTATATTGTGCCATTGTGTTAAGGTTTTTTTGCCATTTACTTCTTTAATTGTTTCGTTGGTGGCTAATGAGAACTTGGCTAGTTTTACGCCGTTTTCGAATGTTCGTACTGTCGGATTGATTCCTGTTCTTCCGATTAAGTTGACTGCGTTTTGTAATTTGTTCATTGTTTTAGTGTTAAGTGTTATGTGTATAGTGTTAAGTTCTGTGGTTCGTGTTTTGTGTTTTGAGGATTGTCTGTTCGGCTAGGATCTTTTTATGGTAGTTGATGAATCCATTTCTATCAAATTTAAATGCTGGTTTAAGTGTTATGCGTCTCGCTCTTAAAACTTAACACGACACACATAACACTAAAAACCCGCTCCTCTACTTCTTCTCCTCTTCTTTTCTACCAAGCAGTAAAATGTCATTAATTTGAACTTCCGTTTTCACTCGCTTATCACCCTCTTTTGTTTCATAAGTACGAGTCACCAATTTTCCTTCAATTGCAATTTCTTGTCCTTTCACGACGTATTTCTCAATGATCTCCGCTTGACCGTTCCATGCAACTGCATTGTGCCAGGTAACTTGATCTACTTTTTCACCTTCGGGTGTTTTATATGATTCGTTTGTTGCTATACTAATTTTGGCCAATTTTTTTCCATTCTCAAATGAAATGATTTCTGGCGTTTGTCCTAAATTTCCAATTAATTGTACTTTGTTTCTTAATGCATTCATAATGTTTAATTTTTAAAAGTTTGTATTTGTTTACAGTCGTTGTTTGTAATCGACAGTGCAAAGGAAAGGCAACATCAAAAGTTTATTCGTCTATTAAATGATTGTAAACGAATAAAATACATTTGTAAATGTTTGAAAACGTTTTTATATCTGACTATCAATATATTATAACAATTTTAAGATTTAATATATTTTCGCTTATTTTTCAGAAATTCTGCCAATCGGTTGTTTTTGACAGCTTTTTCATGACACATCTGAAGAAAAAAAGACGCCTTATTGACAAAAAATAGCTATTGATGAACCTTTTCTTGAAACCAACAAATAATTACTCAAGAACCGAGGGCGACAGAAGATATTGCATTTAATAAGAGCAGAGAAGTATTGTTTCTGATCTCTTGTAGCAGCCTCTTTTTGATACGTAAAAAAGATTGATTTGAAAACATACAAATAGTTTTGGGCATTCTAATTACCTTACAGTCTGAAATGAATCAAAAGATATGAAACCAATAATCCAAACGCCAACGCCCAATTATAAAGAGAGCTGTAATTTTTATGAAAAAATCGGCTTTGAAATCATTAAAAATGATGGAAAAACATACGCTTATTCAAAAGGGATTACCATTGAGATAAACGAAGATCGTTATAGTCGTGCAGGACTCAAATGTTTTGGTGAAAATTGGACAGCCTTCTTACTTGATTGCGGCTTAATGTACAACGCAACAAAAACGCCTACCGGTTTTATGCTCCTCGCCCCTAGTGGCTGTCGTATTTATCTTGAGGATGAATGCGATAATATTCCAGCAAGTGATACGGCACCCTTAATTGGCAATTATGGTGGTTTTTCGCTTGAAACGAATCATATTGAGGATTCTATCAAATTTTGGTCACTATTTGGTTATAAACAAACCATGGGAAATCTTGAACATGGATGGGTTGCTCTATCAAATGAAGCAGGTTTCTCGATTAGCTTAATGAAATATCAATGTTGCCCTCACCTCTTTTTTAATCCTTCCCTATCCTACTTTAATGGCAAGGACAACCTAGCCATTATTGACCAAGTAAAAGCAGCCAATATTGGAATCACGGAAGAAATTACACAATTTAATCCTGAGGGAATTGCTGACAATATAATTATTAGAGATCCAGGTGGTTTAGGTTTTTTCATCTTCAATGATTAAACATTTTTGCCCGCTAGTGAGTCCTGTTGCGTGAAAAATAATTCCAAAAAAGCCCATTCGTCATATATTAATAGTACTTTTATGCTCTAATATTATTTTTATTACAATGAAAAACGGAACAGTAAAATTCTTCAATGAATCAAAAGGATTTGGATTCGTCACGGATGACGCAGACAATCAAGAGTATTTTGTACACGTAAGTGGCTTAATCGACGAAATTAACGAAGGCGACAAAGTTGAATTCGATTTAAAAGATGGTAGAAAAGGACTTAACGCAGTGGACGTTAAAGTTATCTAATTGATACTTTACAATCTTATTAAAAAGCCTAGAGATTAATCGTCTAGGCTTTTTTTATGCCATCTATTTGCTATGCTCAAAGTAGGGGTAATGGTTTTATAACTCGTAAATAGAATGTCAACCATTAAACTACCAATATGAAACGTACTGCTACCATTTTCACTTTAATTTTACTTTTAGTACAATACTCGGCAATGGCCCAACTGGCTAAAGGCGATCGCGTTTTAGCCTGGCAGGTTGATGTTGCTGAAAATGACGATTATGATATCGCATTCGGATTTGCAGAAGATGCTTGTCAAGAATCTACACATTTAGCATTATCATGGTCAGCATTGGAGCCAGATGACGGAGTTTTTGATCCAGCTTATATTGCTTCACCATTAGATATTATCAATATTTATTATCCATTGAAGGCCGTTCAGTTGGAATTGCAAATTGCCGTTACCAATACAACTAACAAAGAGGTACCAGCTGATCTCGCAGCTGTTCCGTTTGATTCCCCAGAGATGATTGAACGCTTTAAAATTGCACTGGACACCATTTTTGAGCACATACCAGATGTTGACTTGGCAGCATTAAATATTGGCAATGAAAGTGATATTTTATTTGGAACTGATGAAAGCCAATACAATGCGTTTAAAACATTTTTAGACGCTATTGTTCCTTACGCCAAGACTACTTATTTTGATTTACATGGTACAGAATTGAAAGTTGGAACAGCACTGACTTTAAGCGGCTTAACCAATCCAGACCTATCAGCTTATTGTCAAATATTAAATGAAGGTTTAGACATAGTTACGGTAACTTATTATCCGTTAGGGCCAGCCTTCACCATGGAACACCCTTCAGTTGTTGAAGGAAATTTTGATGAATTAGTGGCACATTATCCATCCGTAGACCAGCCCATTTACTTTGCCGAATGTGGCTATTCATCAAGCGAAACATGTCTCAGTTCAGAAGCTTTACAAGCAGAATTTTATACCGCGGTTTTTGAGGCATGGGATAAACATTACGATAACATAAAATACCTCACAATTTTTAAATCAACTGATTGGTCAAATGCAGATGTTGAATTTTTGTCTGAGTACTATGGAATTGATGATCCCATTTTCCTCGAATATTTAAGAACACTTGGTGTACGCACATGGGATGGTGATGGCACCAACAAATTGGCTTATGAATTTATTTTATGCGAATTAAAAGCACGCGACTGGTGTGCTGTTGACTGTGCTTTAACAGAAGTTCAATCATTGACGTCGCCATCTGCAGTACGGTTGTTTCCAAATCCTGCGTCTGATAGGGTCAGTATTCAGTCGGAAATTGAAATTGCCGAAATAAATATCTATAATTCATTGGGCGAGGCTATTATTACAACTAATGACAGCGACATTGAGGTAAACACATTGCCGGCAGGCATTTACTTCGTCTATATTACCTTCGCCGATCATTCATTTACCAATTTAAAATTCACGAAGCAATAATTCAAAGACGCTCTCGGTTTTTTGTCGATAATTATTGTCTTTTCAGCGATAATTTCACGGATTTTTTGCCCAAAGTTGGAAAATATTATGATATTTAAGTCAATTAAGCAACTAGGCGAACTCCCACAAAGTATCGAACTAACTCCCTCATTACGCCATTGATACATCTTAAAGCGTAACATAATTTAAACTAAAATAAATACCTATGAAAAAGTTAATAGCAGAGTTTATTGGGACAATGTGGCTTGTGATTGGCGGTTGTGGAGCCGCATATTTCGCGTGTAATTTTCCCGAAGCAGGAATTGGTTTCCTCGGCGTATCGCTAGCATTTGGTTTAACCGTAGTGACTATGGCGTATGCAATTGGGCACATCTCAGGATGTCATCTGAATCCAGCAGTTTCTATTGGATTGTGGGCTGGTGGAAGATTTGAAGGAAAAGAATTACCCGGGTATATAGGGGCACAATTATGCGGCGGCATTGCCGGCGCAGGAATTCTCTACCTCATTGCAAGTGGACAAGATGGATTCGAAACAGTTGGGAATTTTGCAGCGAACGGTTATACTGATGGAGCAGCCGAAGGTTCTCCTAATGGATTCGGAATGGTTTCTGCCTTGGTCATTGAAGTTGTAATGACGTTTATGTTTTTAATTATTATTCTAGGATCAACGCATTCAAAAGCCCCTAAATATCTTGCTGGTCTTGCTATTGGTTTAGGTTTGACTTTAATTCACTTAATCAGTATTCCGGTAACAAATACATCTGTTAATCCTGCTCGTAGTACGAGTCAGGCATTATTTGCAGATAATGATTGGGCAATGGGACAATTATGGTTATTCTGGGTAGCACCTATTGTTGGAGCAGTCCTTGCTGGTATTGTTTATAAATATATGTCTCCAGAAAAGAAATAGTAAATGATTTTTTATTAAACCGAGTAGGAAAGTATTCTTACTCGGTTTTTTGTTTCCCGAATTTGGGATGATTACATTTGGATAAAAACATCCGAGTTAAATTTGAACATATCGTAAACACACCTGGAATTGCAGAACGTTTCAATACGTATTGCGAAAAAAACCTCACAATTATCCCGAGTCGAAAAGGAATTAAAAAAGCCATCAAAAAGGGTGAATTACGTTTAAATGGTGCCGTTGTTGAAGGTGGTAGATGGCTGAAAGAAAACGACATTATAACGCTTGTTGCTTTAGAATTGACACCACCCAAAACCTATCACAAAACATTAGAAATTTGTTACGAGGATGAGGATTTGGCAGTAATTATTAAACCTGCAGGAATAAATGTCAGCGGGAACCAATTCAAAACCATTCAAAACGCCTTGCAATATAATTTGCGCCCTTCAACAAAAGAAGATGCCTTGCAATGGCCTTTACCCGCTCACCGTTTAGATAATCAAACCACCGGACTCTTAATAATTGCAAAAACTAAAACAAGCCGCGTTCGACTAGGCCAGGCTTTTGAAAATAAAACGATTCATAAAACATATCAAGCCGTTGTAATTGGCAAAACACCACATTCCGGCCGAATACATGTTCCAATCGCTAATAAATCATCATTTTCTGCCTATCGTACTTTGAAAACTTTGCCCTCTCTCAAAAATGAATTTCTAAGTTTAGTAGAATTGGTTCCTGAAACTGGTCGAACACATCAACTAAGGATTCATTGTGCACATATGGGGCACCCAATATTGGGAGATAAACTATACGGAAGTCCTGATCTAATTCTAAAGCACAAAGGCTTATTTCTTTGCGCAACTAAACTTCAATTTCATCATCCCATTTCTGATGAAAAACTTGAATTCAACATTCCTGCTCCTAAAAAATTTGAAACAAGAATGGATAATGAAGCACGACGATTTGCCCTTAAAAACGCATAAAACCTACATTAGTTTCATCAATTAAAATGAATTAAATTTAAAGAAAATGACGCTATGAATAAATTGATTCTTCCAATAATTTCCGCAATTCTACTCGGAGCATGCTCAGGTGCTCCTGCAGCAAACGAGAATATTGAAATGGTTGCAATTGACACAACTATTGAACAAGAGACTGAAACACAGTTAAATGAGGACACATTAGATACATTAGTGATTCCTGATGAGCTGGCTGAAATAGTTGAGTTAACAGACCTAAATGATAACGCCGCTTTAGCGGATTATATCGATTATATGAAGGAGGCTATGGAAAATGTCACTAATCCTGTCCGGGTGAAATATGTTGGATGTGATTTTGGGGATTATTTTCACCTTTCGTTTACCGGTGCAAATGATTTGTATTTAGATTTTGGTGATGGCAATAATGACTTTGGTGCTTATCAATTATACGATCATTTAACATTTGAAGACAATCCAGCCTATCTTGATAAAACCTTTGATTTGTATTGGGAATTCAAAGCTTCATCATTTTACTGCTGCGAAGGTGAGATGGAAAATGTCACCGCAATTATACCATCAATTGTTAAACTTGAGTTGATTCAAGACTAGAAATTGTCCATTCCTAAACAAAATCATGCCGTTAATAAAACATTGGCTTGTTTAAACATTCAATTAGCCTACATTGCTCATGTAATTCAACCCTCCTACCTAACATTTAGTGAATTAAACCTTGTCATATCGACAGGGTTTTGTTTTTTCCGAACAATATGTTTTTCTAATTGTTCTATCTTAGAATCAAAAAGGTACACAAATGTTTAAGCTCTTTAAAAAGAAATCACCTGTCGATAAAATGTATAACCAATACGAAAAATTACTGGCAGAAGCGCATCAACTTTCGACAATAAACAGAACAGCAAGTGATGAGAAGACAGCTGAAGCGAATGCCATTTTGGATAAAATTGACGCCCTAAAGAATTAATAAGTATGGCCTTTTATCAGAAAGAAGTTAGCCAAGTCGTTAATGGGAGTTTAGACGAAGTTTGGGATTTCATTTCATCTCCAAAAAACCTAAAAGAAATAACACCTGATTACATGGGCTTTGACGTTACGTCAAAAAATACACCCGAAAAAATGTACCCCGGTTTAGTTATTAGCTATAAAGTAAAACCTGTGGCAGGCATTAAGACAACTTGGGTAACAGAAATCACTCAAGTCAGTCATAAAAAATATTTTGTAGATGAACAACGGATTGGTCCTTATAAAATGTGGCATCACCAACACATGATTGAGCCAATGGAAAATGGATATGTATTGATGACCGATATTGTTAGCTATAGTCCTCCATTTGGTTTTTTAGGAGCGATTGCCAATGGACTTATAATAAAGAAAAAGTTGAACGAGATTTTTGACTATCGCAGAGTGGCATTGGAAAAAAGATTTCCGCCGTTAGACTAACGTTTTAAAATTCCAAAGGTTTATTACTAATTGCTGATCTTTTAATTTCTAATTTGTTTTCATCCATTAAAAGAATTTCTATCCAGCCAATTGAATAACATTCAGTCGTCTCAAATTTTCTGAAAATTAAATACGTTGTTTCATCTGTTGGAATTGGAAAACATGTTGGCTCAGTGATTGTAATGTCACAAATTAGACTATCAGAATCATCTGTAAATCTACATTCCATATATTCAGAACCAGAGGTTGCCAATTCTAAATAGCCATAGCCATTTGTAGACCAATCAACCTGCTTAGGTTGAAATGCATCTCCTTCAGAGTAGGTTTTAGGATTATTAGCTTCGATACCTGAAAACATAGCTCCCTCTCTTTGACAACCAGTGGTCAACCTACGTTCCAATCTTGGAAAACCTACCCCATTTAACCAATAAGGCGTTTCTGTATAATAATTATCTCCCGAATTTGAAATTTCCAAGACTGAAAACAAAGGATTTGTAGTTTCTAAAAAAACGCCCCATACCTCGATACCAGTACCAGAATCAATACTGTCTCGTGTGCTCGTGAGTTTCAAATCCGCAACATCATCACAATCTAAATCAATATTCGCAATATCAGCTTCTAAACCTTCCAAGTTAATTCCTTCAATCATTATATCATGCGTTAAAACCGTCATTCGCTTTTCAGAACCTGCAGCATACTTATCGTAGTTACTTTTTTTACAAGAAAAAAATACGAGTGCGATTAGAAAAAAAGAATAATATTTCATGCGTTCAAGTTTTGTGTTACTCAAATATAGTTGAAAGTGTACGTATTAACAAAAGGCTTTTTTGACAAAAAAAAGAATTTTATACCTTTCAAGCAAATCGATTTGCTACTTAAGCTTATGAAAAACGCCAATAAATGTCCTAAATGTGGCAGCAAAGAAATCTATACGGATGAAGGCCAAAAGAAACGTGGAGAACCCGAAACAATTGCTATTTCAAATTGGTCGCGCCTTTTTATTGACACCTATATTTGTACAAATTGTGGATATACGGAAGAATATGTGCGGCAAACAGATCTGCAAGATTCAAAAAAAATGCAGAAGCTAAAAGACAGTTATAAAAAAAAGATCTTGTAATAAAAATGAACAATTTGCGTCCAATAATAGTTATCTTAGTACAACACAAATTTGATCACCCTCAATACTAACACACCTCAACTATTTCTTGGCTCTTTTCGCCAAGTGCAATTATGAAAAAATTGAAGCCTCAATCAGGATTTGTCTTTACCGAATATATTGAACCTAATCAGGAACCTTTTGATAAATTTTTTGACATTTTTAAGGAGATCATTACCTACACTTCAGGTGATGTGGATGAAGCCTTGGATTGGTTAGCGCATTTGGACAAAGAATATAAAATAAGTACAGACGATTATAATTTAGATGATTTTATTGCTGATTTGAAGAAAAGAGGTTTCTTGAAAGATGATGACGATCCAGATAAAAAAGGCGGAATGGTGATTACTGCAAAGACGGAAAGAGCAATTCGTAAAAATGCCTTGAATCAAATTTTTGGCAAATTGCGTAAATCTGGCCGTGGAAATCACAACACTAAACATGTAGGTGACGGCGGTGAACAAAGTGGTGAGTTTCGAAATTATGTTTTTGGTGATGCCTTGGGGCAAATTGCAGTGACTGAAAGTATCAAAAACGCACAAATCAATAATGGTATGGATACATTCCAATTAAATGAAAGCGATTTAGTTGTTAATGAAACACATCATAAAGCTCAAATGAGCACTGTGCTAATGATTGACATTAGTCATAGTATGATTTTATATGGTGAAGATCGAATTACACCAGC
This sequence comes from Crocinitomix sp., assembly GCA_013138735.1. Taxonomy (GTDB): domain Bacteria; phylum Bacteroidota; class Bacteroidia; order Flavobacteriales_D; family Crocinitomicaceae; genus Crocinitomix. The sequence goes on from WTCE01000013.1 coordinate 56,732, forward strand.
CAAAAAAGTGGCCATGGCGCTTGTAGAATTAATTCGTAGTAGGTATCCAAAAGACACACTTGACATTCTGGTTTTTGGGAATGATGCTTGGCCAATAAAAGTGAAAGATTTGCCTTATTTACAAGTGGGACCTTATCATACCAATACCGTTGCTGGAATTCAACTGGCTTTAGATTTATTGAGAAGAAAAAAGAATACAAACAAACAAATTTTCATGATTACAGATGGGAAGCCAAGTTGTTTACGTTTACCAAATGGAGAGTATTATCAAAATAGCTTTGGACTGGATGATTTTATTACAGACAAATGCTACAATATGGCTAGACAAGCCAGAAAATTACAAATTCCAATTACCACATTTATGATCGCTCAAGATGATTATTTGATGGAGTTTGTAGAAAAATTTACTAAAGAGAATCGTGGTAAAGCTTTTTATACAGGCTTAAAAGGTTTGGGTGAAATGATTTTTGAAGATTATGAAACGAATCGAAAAAAGAGACTAAAAGGGTAAAAGAGTATTTAGTCGTTAGTCCCTAGGATTTAGAAAAAAAGCACTAGGCACCGTAATAATTACATATCGACAATCATTATTTATCATTGAAATTTGAATAATTGCTAAAACGAACGACTTAATAAAATTGACTAAGTACTAACGACTTGAGAATAAAGACTAAATGAACAAAATAAAAACATTAGGCGAATTAAAGGCCGCGGGATATTCAACCCAAAGTATAAAAGCTGAATTGCGTAAAAATTTAATTGAGAAACTACAAGCCAACGAACCTGCTTTTGAAGGAATAATTGGATACGATAGCACTGTTCTACCACAATTAGAACGCGCAATCTTATCGCAGCATAACATTAACTTATTAGGATTGCGAGGGCAAGCCAAAACAAGGCTAGCACGCGGACTCGTAAACCTGTTAGATGAATGGATGCCAATAATTGATGGATCAGAAGTGAATGACGATCCTTTTGAACCTATCTCTAATTTTGGAATTGAAAAAGTTAAGGAACTAGGCGACAAAACACCAATTGCTTGGATTCACCGCAGTCAACGGTTTTTTGAAAAGCTCGCTACACCAGACGTAACGGTGGCTGACTTAATCGGGGATGTTGATCCGATTAAAGCCGCGAATCTAAAACTATCTTATGCGGATGAAAGGGTGATTCATTATGGAATGATTCCACGTGCTAACCGTTGTATCTTCGTAATTAATGAATTACCAGATTTACAGGCTCGCATCCAAGTTGCACTCTTCAATATCTTACAAGAAGGAGATATTCAAATTCGTGGATTTCAAATTCGATTGAATTTGGATTTGCAATTTATTTTCACTGCAAACCCTGAAGATTATACGAATCGTGGAAGTATTGTTACCCCACTAAAGGATCGAATTGGATCTCAAATTCTAACGCACTACCCGATTAATCGGGATATTGCAAGAGCGATTACCACGCAAGAATCCAAAATCAATGAAACTTTAATTGAAAAGATTCATGTTCCAGAATTAGTAAAGATTCTTATAGAACAAATTAGTTTTGAAGCTAGAACTAGTGAATTTATTGATGTGAAAAGTGGTATTTCTGCCCGAATGGCAATTACCGCTTATGAAAATTTAATGAGTTCAGCCGAGTTACGCTTAATCAAAAGTGGTGAAAAATCAACTACAGTTCGCATGAACGATTTGTTGGGTGTCATTCCTGCAATTACAGGTAAAGTAGAGTTGGTTTATGAAGGCGAGCAAGAAGGTTCAGAGGAAGTAGCGCTATTATTAATTGGAAGTGCAATTAAAACGCTTTTTGCAGAATACTTCATGGAGATAAAGAAATTGGCAAAACCAGGTGAATACGAATCTTTTGATCAACTCACAGAATGGTTTATCAATAATCCTGGGTTTGAATTAATTAATGAAAGCAAGAATGAAGAATTTAATGCGGCAATTAATTCGATCACTCCACTGACGGATATCCTTGAAAAATTTCAGTCCAATTTGCCAGAAGCAGACAAAATATTTGTCAAGGAATTTGTGCTTTGGGCCATGGTAGAATATAAAAAATTAGCCAAAAAGAAATTTGATGAAGGCTACGAATTCGAAGATACGATTATGCAGGGATACTAAATTGGCTGTTTCATCTAACATGTGCAAAATCAATTGTAAATTATTTTGTGTATCTTTTCTGTAGATTATTTATGAAGAAATGCATTTTTTCAGGTGGTGTAATTGAGAAAATCAGTGATTTTATTATGCTGATTACCTTTGATAACAAAAGAGCAATTACGGTCGCGGACATGAAGGAAATCACAAAAATTCGGCATGAATTATTTGGCGATAAAAAATATTGTACACTCATAGATTGTCGGAAAGACTTTATAAACTTCTCTTCTGATGCCACTACCTATATTGCAAATCATCCACGGATAAATGAACAAAGAATAGCAGAAGCGGTATTCGTGAAAAATGTCGGTCAAAGTCTCGGTGGACAACTTTATATTAAATTGTTTAAACCTAAAAGCGAGACAAAATTATTCTACAAGGAAGAAAATGCAATCGCGTGGTTAAATAAACAATATGCAGCATTCAATAAAGAGGCCTAAAGAATTTTAAAATTCGAGTTTTTGACTTTTATGTAAAACGAATGTCCTTCCTCTCAGGTTCTCCATTAAATCGAAAACATATTGGGCGTTCTGACTTCTCTTCAGTTTGAATGTCTTGTAAAAATGAACCTTGTTATAACTGCGCTGTATAAATTGATATGAAACATCTGTTAATCTTGGTTCTCTTTATGCTTGCCGGGGTCACAGTTATGGCTCAAAATGAATTAAAAAACATTACACTAGGCAAATCACAGATGGCCGGCGGAACGGAATCTAGTGGTATAACAACAACATTGACTTATACATTTATATCTAATGAGGCAGTTAAAATGTTGCATATCCAATTTAAAGAAAAACCGCTAATGCTTGATGCAAAGGACACCATTGTGATCTTTTTCATTACTCATAGTCCTTACGGCGGTAGTTTAGGCGGGCCTCCTGTGCACGGCGTATATGAAGACAAGACTTCCTTTTCAGCCTATTATAGAAATGGAAGCTATCGCGTTAGCGTGAATACGGAATTAGAATTTAAACGTGCGGCCACATATCGCTATAAGAAAAAGAAATATATCGCTAAGCGCAAAACAGAAATTGATTTTGATAATTATAACTATGCCCCTTAAGGTTTTTTAACGCAAATCGGCTAAACAAAATCAGTTGAATTGTAACTCTCTACATTTTTAACATTTGTCAACATCCTTTAACAATTCTTTAGAATTCGGGGTAACCGCTTGTCATATCTTTAACTAAACACATTAACACAAAAGATATGTCCATTAGAAAATTATTCATCACGTTAGTAGCCTTAAGCGCTTTATTTGCATGTGAAAAATATAAAGAAGGCCCCAACATTAGTTTAAAATCTGAAGAAGCGCGACTTGCTCGTAAATGGCAGGTTCAAACTGCTCACTATTCTTTATTCTCAGATAATCCCACCGCCGGAGATGATCAAACTTATATCTGGCAAAACCTTAAAATCGAAATCAAAAAAGACAAATCCTATTCCTTAGAAAACTTTAATATAGCGCTAACCGAAAAAACAATTGAAACGGGCACTTGGGAATTTACCGAAGATTTGTTAATGTTAAAAACTTCAGGAACCGCTAAGCGCTATAATGTGGAAACCGATAACCTTTTAAGCGAAGGAGGTAAAAATAGCACTTGGCGCATAACCCGACTAACTAAAAAAGATTGGTGGGTTTGGTATCAAAATCAAGTTGATCCCCCATGGGTTTATTTTAAAATGAAGGCTTTTAAATAGTGATTAGTTTTACGTGTTAGGTGTATTGCTTTTAACATTTAAGTGAGTCACTAGACAAAAAAATGTGAACTCTTTGTACTTCGACGGACTCAAAACAGTGCTGAACATTAACTCATTTACCCAGCGTCAAATCGAATTGAACATTGAACATTCATAATTGAACCTAAATCACATCAAAATCATCAATCACACCATCTCCTACCCCCGCCGTTACAGGACTTTTAGTCCCTTTAAAATCACGAACAGCTTGCACAAGTAATACGATTGAAAAAGCTAAAGAAGTTAAGCCAAACAACAACCATAATACGTACATGACCGGCAGACTATTTGATGTTCCGCTGGCAATATAGAAAACATTAATTAGCGCAAATAAAACGCTTATAATAATACCCAAAATTGAAATAACCTTAACGGTTAGCCTATTAATCTTTTTGAAGTTTCCGATATACAAACCCACAAAAAATAAACCTATCAGAATCATAAAAAAGGCACCATTCTTACCTATGTTTTTCATACCAGCGTGAATTTCCTCATATTGATAATACCCTCCAGAGCTCCACATTAGCTCTTGTAATTGATTATTAATATAAGAGCCATACTTGAAAATCCCAAAACTTGCTATGATTCCAATTATATTTAATGCTCTCATTTCGTCTTTTTTTAAGGTCTATTTTTATTTTTGCTGAACCAAAGTTAATCACTCGGCTGAAAATACAATTAGCGAATCAAAAGTTGCTTCGTTGAATATGCAATGGTAATTTAAAAAGGCTATTTTAAATTTACAGGACTAGAATTAATCCAAATGCGAATTCTGCCCTAACTAAGTCAAATCGAATTGTACATTGAAAATTGTACATTGCACATTGCACATTGATAAATACACACTTCGACGAGCTCAGGGCGACGCATTGAAAAATGACATTTTTATTTACAACAGAACGATTACAAGTACGTCCATTAAACATTGGTGACATAGTTGCCTTGCACAAAATGCATAGTAACCCAAAAGTAATGCAGTATACTGACAGCACCACAAATTCAATCGAAGAAGAGCGAGTTAATTTAAAAAAGATTCTGGATTGCTACGAGAAACCGAATAATGACTATTGGATTTGGGGAGTAGAACGCAAAAGCAATAATGAATTGATAGGAACTTGTGCTATGCTAAAATCAAAAATTGCCGATTCGGATTTTCCGAAAGATGAAATTGGCTATCGCTTTTTAGAGGATTGTTGGGGCAATGGATTCGGAAATGAGATTACAAAAGGACTCTTAAACTATGCTTTTACACAATGTGGTAAGACGGAAATTGTTGCAGAAGTAGATGAATTAAATGTAGCATCTATCAAAATATTAGAGAAACATCTGATTTTTGTTAAGGCCTATTATAGTGAAGAATATAAGTCAAATGACAGAAAGTATCGCATTGATAAAACAACGTTTTTAAGCCGTAATCAAGAGCAGTAATCTTTGCAAAAACAAAAAGAGCTGATTTTTTAAAAATTGCCAATAAACTTTCCTTTTGGCTTTTTCACTTCGTAAATAATGGCATGTTCCTTTTCTTCCCCCGGAGCAAGTTCATAAGCCCATGTTAACGTTCCGGTTTTGCCATTTTGTTTCGCTCTAGATACATTCTTGACATTGACCACAATTTCTTCACTTTTTGAAATTGGAACTTGGTCTTTAATCACTAGATCAATTGGAAATTTCTTCTTGCTTTTTACGATCAATTCAATTCCGATTTCGGTCGTCTCAATCCCACCACTTAACTTCATTTTTTTCTCGCTGTACTGCTTAATTTTTCTTCGTTCAACTGTGATTTCATTATCTTTTCCCAACATCAATTGCAAATCTTTTTCAACCTTGGAAGGATCAATAAATAACTTGCCAACATAGGATCCTTCTAAAAAGACATTTCCAAATGCTGGGATTAAATCATACTGTTTCCATTTGCTGATTTCAGCCAATAAATAAACATTACAATCATATTTTGGCACCGCATAATAGATGTATTTCGTTTCCATCTCAAACTCCTCCAAAACCATTACAGCCACTCCCCCATCTCCACTTATACTGTATTTCATAGTACTTTCATATTCCTTATTTATCATTTTATGGGTAGCATGTTTGAATTGCTCCAGATAATCCGTTGTATTCGGGGTTGAAGGCCCAGTGTTTACATTCTGATAACTACCAGAAAGTTCTAAGGGTAATGATGCATTGGATATGGAAGCATTGGATATAGCACCCGAATACATGAGTTGATTCGAATTTGAATAATCGGTTCGTTTATTTTGGAAGTATAAGGCCCAAGGATGCACTTTTGGAATTGCTGCCAATATTTCTGGCTTTTTAGTGGACAGAGTTACGTTAACATCCTTCCATTCAATACCAGTATTTTGACTCACAGTTGCTTTACAAACGGTGTTCAAGGGATGCTCAAATCCTTTTGATTTTATTTCATAAAATGGTGTCCAACTTACATTGTCAACCAAATAATTTAATTCCAAATTAACAGTCATTGCTTTTTGCGCATAGATCTTCGTTTCAATAACTCCCATATTTGTGGTTCGCTCAAGTACCGAAAGACGCTTATTCAAACCGCCTGTAAGGTTCGATAAGTGCCGGTTTTCAGCTTCCAGTTTCATTATTAACACATCAATTTCATTTGTTCGATTTCTATAAAAATCTGCCAACTCTCCTAGTCTTGCTACAAATGTTTCACCGGCTTGGCCTTCAATTTTATTATGATTTTGAACCAGTTGTTTCTCCTTTTGTAAATTCGATATCTTATTATTTCTAGTGGTCATTTTAGACGCTACGGCTTGAATGGAATCTCTAATTGCTTTAACAGCCTTATCTATGCCTATTTTAGGTTTTGATTCCTGAAAATAGCTGGTGTAGATTACCGTAAATCCTTCGTTCCTTTGCATTCCATACAATTGAATGGAATTGGCATTAATAGCTTGTTCTAAGTCTACAAACCGGAAAACGTTTTCTCCTTTTTTAAGACTAATTCTTTTTTCACGGGTGAGTTGTGCGCCTTGTGTAAAAACTGTTGCCTCATCCACCTTCGTAGTCAAATCCACAGTTGGATTTGCTAAAAGTGATGGGCTAAAAAGAAACAGTGCAAAGGTGATGGAAAGTATAAATTTCATAATTCGATTAATTGATTAACTCTAACAAACCTATGGCTCCTCATCCGTTTATCAAAGGTAGAAAAAGGCATTGTCGGACTTGCTTGAGAGAACGCCGCGAATGAAAGAGGTAAATGGAATTTCAATTTTACTAAAAGGGACTTTAAAGTGATTTTTTTTTCAATAATAATTCCTAAACTCTTAAATTTAGTCTATGAAAAATTTGGCATTAAGCACCTCCCCCGATTATTACAAAGGCTATATTGAATTGGCACCCGATAAACCCCTGATGGAAGTTTTACCAACTGGCGGAATCGATTTATTCAACAATGAATTAGAGACCTTAAAAGGAATTGGTCAGCGTGTTTATGCTCCAGGTAAATGGACGATTAATGAATTAATTCAACATTTAATGGATACTGAGCGAATTTTCATTAACCGCGCCTTGCGCTTTGTTCGTCAAGATGATACTGCCCTTCCGGGTTACGATCATAACGCCTATGTACCTGTTTCAATGGCTAACAATCAATCAATCGAGGACTTGTTGGAAGAATACCGAGCAGTAAGAAAAGCAACTGAATTATTTTACCGGCCTTTGACGGAGAAACAACTTTTGACTAGCGGAACGGCGAGCGGTGTTCAAATCTCGGCTTTGACCATTGGTTATATTCTAATTGGACATCCTATGCATCATTTTAATGTGATTATGGAGCGGTACTGTTAGTACTTAGATCGCTGCGCTATAAGACTTCGATTTGACGCGTGTTTTTTTTGGTAAGGATTGGATTGATAAGTCAAATTGCATCAAATCATCAATCGATCAAATAAGATGTTAGATCGCTGCGCTGTTAGTACTTAGATCGCTTCGTTTATAGATGAAAGATGAAGGAGCAAAGATGAAAGAGCAAAAATCCTATCTTCTATAAGTCCTTTTGTAATTGCTTGTTTCTTCAGCACTAAGTGATCTCAAAACCAACTCTTGGTTAACCGTATCAACAAAACTTACTATCCCCATAAATTCTCCATCAAATAGATGCAATGTGTCACCTCTTAATTTAAAGGGTGGCGGCTCCCTTAACGAATCAAAATAAAACAAAGCTGTTGTGAATCCACTTGGATCTGTTCTAACCCAAGCATTTGATTCTACAAATTGTAATTCTTCTTTCGTTATCCCTGACTCGCATGAAGAAATAACGCCTATTACTAATATTAAAACATAAAGTTTATAAAACCTCACTTTAGCTTTCTTCACTTTTCTTTTCATCACTCGAAGCCTTAAATAGAATATAAAATGTGAAACACCATATTATTGACAATGGTAACAAAACCGCATCTTTCATTGAAGGTGCGATATGACCTCTATCCCAATCATCAAAAGCTTCTGCTAAAAAAGCGACAATCCCGATTAAGGCCAAGATATTTACAATTGTGGCGCATACTACAAGAAACCCTTTCATAATTTTCAGTTTAGATTCCCAATTTAACACTACTTATTCAATTTAAACACAGTGTAATCCGTATATTTAATTCATGAGTTTTTTAAAAGCCGAGTGGCGAAAATTAATTTTGGTAAACTATGTGGTTGACCCGCAAATTTTAATACCCTATTTACCCGCAAAAACCGAATTGGATTTGCACAATGGTAAATGTATGGTGAGCTTGGTTGGATTCAAATTCGTGAATACTAAAATGCTAGGTATAAAAATTCCCTTCCACATTAATTTTGAAGAAGTCAATCTTCGGTTTTATGTGAAGCATAAAGCGGGGAATGATTGGAAACGCGGTGTGGTATTCATCAAAGAAATTGTTCCGAAAAGAGCTATTTCAATTGTGGCAAACACCATTTATAAAGAGCATTATGAAACATGCAAGATGCGGCATATATGGGAAGAAACAGCTGATGAATTCACCATTAATTATGGTTGGAAAAAGAAAGGGATATGGCAAGATGTTGAAGTAAAAGCTGCCAAAAAACCATTTAAGATTGACCCCGAAGCCGTGCATGAAGTAGGTAGTTTAGAAAGTGATATCTCCTTCATAACAGAGCACTATTGGGGCTATACAAAAATCAATGCCAATAAAAGTTTCGAATACGAAGTCACGCATCCTGTTTGGGACGCCTATCCAATTCTATCCTATCGTTTAAACGTGGATTTTGGAATGGTCTATGGTACTGATTTCGCACATCTCAAGGATGCAGAACCACTCTCGGTTATGTTGGCAGAAGGATCGGAGATTACAGTGGAGAAAGCGGTTAAAATTTAAGTCTTCAAGGCATAATTTCCAAAGTCAATTGTAAGTCACTGCTTCAACTAAACAATTTCAGTATCTAAAATATCCGCGCTATTTTCACTTTGCTTATTGCGGTTTTCATAACGCACAGATTGTACCAATAACACTATAAAGAAGGCCAAATTAATGATGTGATAAAAGATGAAAAATCCGCCTGACTCATCAAAACTGAGTGAACTTGACTCGGCAAGAACCAATAAGTTTATTAAAACGATCAGTAAAGAAAAAGCCAAACCAATAATAGTAAACACTTTTGTAGAAGTCGTCTTTACTTTTATCATGTTCCATATATATGCCAGGACAAAAAATATTGTGAATGGTATCATGACTAAAGCTGCTTCGAATGTAACAGCACCATAATCTGGATAGCTATAATAATTGTAATCGTTATAATCGTAATTACTCCAATAGGCCCATTGCGCATCCTGTACTTCATTAATATAATATCCAATTACACCAAAGGCAACGATTACCAAAACAAGCCCAATAATATTAACAATCTTCATAGGTTTTTTTTATAAAAATATCAAAATAATTTCAACAACTAGGGGTGACGGTTACTTTATCCGACTTAATAGTGTCTAGTTGGACTTCCCAGTCAGACAGGAATCTAAAAACTATTAATATGAAATTGAGTTTATCCTCCATCATTGCGATCACATTAGGAATGATCGTTTTAAGCTGTAAAAAGCCAGATTTGAGTGCCGAAGGCACTTATACAATGCCCTCTGAAGAAACAGTGCATGAAGGAACTTGGTTGCAATGGCCACATGATCATACTTATGCCAATCATATTGCGCGACATGATGCAACATTCATTGAAATTACGCGAGCTTTGCATACAGGTGAACGGGTTCATATCATTGCTTTTGACGAAACTGAAAAGGAACGGATAACTAGCATTTTAATAGCAGAAGGAATGGACATGACTCAAATTGATTTGTTCATTTGCGAAACAGATGATTACTGGACAAGAGATAATGGCCCCATCTTCGTATTGGATCAAAATGGAACACCTACCATTCAAAATTGGGGATTTAACGGTTGGGGAGATAAAACAGCCTTTGAAAAATGCAATCAAGTACCTAACAAAATTGCAGCCTCTTATGGAATTCCAAGTATCAACGTTGATTTTATTAATGAAGGCGGTTCTGTTGAACTAGATGGGCACGGTACATTATTGGCGAAAAAAAGTTCCATTCTAAATGGAAATAGGAACCCCGGAATTTCTCAAAAAGAAGCAGAAGCTGTTTTTACGAAATATTTAGGCGTAACGAATTTTATTTGGTTAAAAGGATATAAAGGAGGCGACATTACAGATGATCATATTGACGGAACAGCACGATTTGTCAATGGAAACACAATTGTTACTCTGCGCGAAGAGGATGCTTACGCAGGTGAATATAAGGCCCTCAAAAATGCAACAAACGCAAATGGTGAAACTTATACAATTGTTGGTTTACCTTTTAGTCAAAACACTTTACCAGGTTCCAAAGAAAAAGGAATTTATGTGAACTTCTATATTGGAAATGAGGTTGTTTTAGTTCCTAATTTTGATGATCCAAATGATACGGTAGCCAATGAAATAATTCAAGGATTGTTTCCCGATAAAACGGTGATAGGAATTTCAGCAATTGAATTAGGGATTGATGGCGGCGGCATACATTGTGTTACGCAGCAGCAGCCTTTGTTTTGAGGGGGTGAAGTATCAACATCTAAATTTCAAAAGATTATCATTGCGCTTTTAAAGCTGCACTCTTATTAGAATAATAATGCGGGGTTGTATTATTTATTTCGATCAAATAATTTTCCCATTTGTGGAAAGATTTATGTTTATAATTATCACTGTCATTATAAACACATATTGAAAGAGCCTTGCATAGACTATCAAGAATTGCATAATTGGAGTAACCTGACGATTCATCATCCTCAGTTTCAATCCAAGTAAACTCATCTTTTAGCCAGTTTAATCGGTAACTACCATAGAAATAAAAATTCTTAGATTTTTCAGGATCAATTTTGTAAAAGTCATTGACCGTTAACGAATTTAGTTCAATGATAACATTTTGGTTAACTGGCAAATTCGCTATAAATTCAACTAATTTTAAGCTATCACCTTCAAACGCATCAAAGTTCTGACGACCCCAAACTGAATAATGTAATGGATTCTCTGAGATTTGTTTAAAACTAAGTCGACCGTCAAATCCTGTATATACTTTGTTCGAAAAAGCATAAACAGCACTGTCCTCAATGTTTTCAGCTATAAAATTGAATAGGGCAGATAGTATTTGATACTCCTTTTCAAATTCTCCATTTCCATTATACTTCACACCTCTATGCGGATTAATACAAGCAATACTGTCACCGTGATCTTCTGAAATTTTAAAAAGTCGGAATGATTGCCCGTCAAGCCCTCTGCTTCCAGCAACAGAAAGAGACGAATCATATTTTATTGCATGAATTTCTTCGTAAAATAGATCAGCATTCGTTTCCGACAGATCAAAGGTTTTATAATAGGTAGTGTCATCCCACTTCCAATATGCTCTTCGATATACCTCAAGTTCTTTTTTATCTATATCAAAATTATAAAACGTACTGGGTTCCCAAGTTCTATTAAATGAAAATTCAAGTCGTTCAAAATCTGGTTTATCCGAGCAACCTGAAATTATTAATACAGTTAAGATTAAAACTAAATTTTGCATAAGCTTATAATGCAGTTTGAGTTAGAGTTTTAAGTACCTAATGCCGCTCCCCTTTCAACACCCCAAACACATGCAAAACCTCTGGAAAAACAGCCTCCATACTTTCGCGCGCACCGTTGGTTGAACCTGGCAATGCCATTACTAATGTACTTCCTTTAACGCCAACCAAACTTCGCGATAACATAGCATATGGCATTATATTTTGTCCATAACTGCGAATTGCTTCTTCAATTCCAGGAATTCTACGATCTAATAAAGGTTCCAATGCTTCGGGTGTAACATCTCTTACCGACAAGCCTGTTCCGCCTGTATAGATCACCATATTAAACCCTTCGGCGTGATAATGATTCAACTTGGCTTGAATGTCGTCCTTTTCATCAGGAATGATATCATAAGCTCCGATTTCAATGCCACTTTTCTCCAATTTCGCGATAATCGCTTTCCCGGCTTTGTCCTCTTTTTGACCAGCTGAGATTGTATCTGAACAAACGATAACTGCGGCTTTTAAATCTTTGCGCTCTAAAAACTTGTCTTTAAAATCCGTTTTACCACCTCTCTTTTTCAAGAGTTTGATTGTTCCAATCTCAATGCCTTTATCAATCGGCTTCAACATGTCATACATATTTAGTGCTATAACACTAACGCCATGCATGGCTTCCACCTCAACTCCTGTTTTATAAATGGTATGCACTTCCATTTCAACAAATATGGACAAGCCCTCAATGCGATAAGAAACGGCAGTGTATTCAATTGGTAATGGATGACAATCAGGCAATAAATCAGGTGTTTTTTTCACACCCAATAAACCTGCCGCCTTTGACATTTCAAAGACATTCCCTTTTGGAACCGTTCCATTATTGATGGCGTCGATCGTTTCTTGTTTGCTCACATTTACCACGGCTTGTGCTATAGCAATTCGTAAGGTGTTTGATTTGTGTGTTATGTTGACCATTTTTTTTTAGTCTTTTGTTTAATGCTTTAAGGGGTTAATGTTTTAATGATTTAATTCGTTTTGACTTGTTTTAATGGTTACTTAATGTGTGAATGTTAACCGATAATTACAAATTATATCATTCAACCATTGTAACATTAAATCATTCAAAACCCCGTCGAAACGCCATTAAATCATTTAAGAATTAACCTTCCATTGATACGATTCATCTTCAAAAATCTCTTTCCCAAATACAGGAACATTCGCTTTTATTTCTTCTACTAAAAAGCGGCAAGCATCCATAGCCATTGCGCGGTGTTTGGATGAAGTAAAAACAAATAAACAAATTTCACCTGCTTTAATTGGCCCTAAACTGTGATAGATATGCATACAGGTTAAATCGAACTTCTCGAAAGCTGCTTCTCTTATTTCATGAAATTTTTGCTCGGCCATATCTTCATATGCCGTATAATCGATTCCTTGCACAATTTTTCCGTCAATTTCGTCAGCACGTACTTGGCCTAAGAAAATATCATGTGCTCCAATATTTGTTTTGACTTGGTGATGCCCAATCGAAGTTGCAATTTTCTCGGGACTGATAGCGCCTTGCACAAATACTTTTTTTGGTTTCTTTTTAGTTTCCATATTGCTCCATTCCTCCTTTTAATTCTTTTATTTCTTGTAATTGATGCGTCTGTTTTAATAATTGCCTGACGTTATTTGATCTTGCGCCTGTTTGACAGACGAGAACTACTGTTTTATCTGTTTTAAAGCGTTCAATCATGTTTTGTATGTCAGACATAATAATGCGCTCTACATTGCTTCCGTCAAGCTGTGGTTCTTCCCACCCTTCTCTTAAATCAATAATACGAACTAATTCGTCGTTCAGCATTGTTTTGAATACCGAATTGCTTAGCTCATGTGCCTCAAGCGTTCCTTTTACTCCGCAAAACAGATCGTAATCATGTTGCGCAAAGTTAGCTTTCATGTCCAGCGTTTTTTGAACTTCAGCCTCTGCTCTTTGAATGCCCACTGTTATGTATGAAGCTTGAAGTGCATCATAAATCAAGAGTTTCCCCGAAAGTGGTTTTCCTACTCCCATTATAATTTTAATGGCCTCGTTGGCTTGTTGCGTTCCAATTATCCCTGGTAAAACACCAATCACTCCAATTTCTGAACAGTTTTTAATTGTACCAGCTTTTGGCGGCACAGGAAAGAGACAACGATAGGTTGGTCCATCCTCATAATTAAAAACGGACACTTGTCCTTCAAACTTATAAATCGATCCGTAAACTAAAGGCTTATTCGTCAGCACAGCGGCGTCATTTACCAAATAGCGCGTTGAAAAATTATCTGTTCCGTCAATAATTAAATCGTATGCGGCAAATAATTCCAAAGCATTTGTACTTGTTAAACGTTCAGGGTAAACTTCAAATTTCACCTGATCATTCAACTGTTGTAATCTTTCTGCGGCGCAGCTGGCTTTATTTTTGCCGACATCTGCTGTAGTAAATAATATTTGTCGTTGTAGGTTGGATAAATCAACGGTGTCAAAATCTATGATTCCAATTGTGCCAACTCCTGCAGCAGTCAAATATTGTAATACCGGACAGCCTAATCCTCCTGCTCCAATTACAAGCACCTTTGCTGCTTTTAATTTTAGTTGCCCTTCTAAACCTACTTGGTCTAAAATCACATGTCGATTATATCTTTTATGTTCTTCTTGATTCAACATATTAGCCTCCGGCAAATGGTGGTAAAATTGCGATTTCGCAAGTCCTATCAATTAAGTAATCATCTGATTTCAATTCTTGATTGACTGCAATTTGAAATGATTCTGATTTCAAATTAGGATAACGTTGATTTAATAATTCTCTTAATCCTTTTAAATCCATCTTGTTAGCTGATTCGATTTGCTCATTCGAAACACCTGTTACTTCCACTATTCTACCCAAATATTTTAAATCCAACATCATATATCCTCCTTTGAATTAAGATTTTTAAAGTTAAGAACATCAAATTGATTTGCATTCATGATCTTAGCATGTAATTTACTGATAAGTGTCATGATTTTAAGTTCATTTAAATGCAAAGCCTTTTTAAAAACAGGCAAAGCAGACTTATTATAACAAGCAATTAGTGGGTGTGTTCTGTTTTCATAGGTAGGAATTACAGCATCAAATTGATCCATATTTAGCATGAGCATTTCCAAAAGTTCTTGCGAAACAAATGGTGTATCGCAACTAATAACCCAATTCAAATCAGTTGTTGAAGCCGACAAGCCTGTTACAATTCCACCCACTGGCCCTTTATCCTTTACAAGATCTCCATAAACTGGAAACCCGAATTTTTCATAAGCTTTATTGTTTGCAATGATGATAATATTATTGGCAATTGGCTGAACCGTATCGATAATATATTGAATCATTGGTTTTCCATCCAGCAGCATTAAACCCTTATCTTGACCCATTCTGGAACTTTTTCCGCCTGCCAAAATAATAGCCGTTGTATGTGCTAACGTTTCCATTATATTAATTTATAAGTGGTAACCAAATCAGATTTAGCTACACTTGCAGTTGTTGCCGGAATATAAACGAGCGCATCTGCCTTTGCAAAAGAACGCAACATAGCCGAACTTTGCATGCCTAACACAAAAAGTTGCCCGTCTTCAATCTTCGCTTTTAAAAATTCTGCCCTCGTCCCTTTCTTCGTATAAGCTTCACCCATTGGCAAGTTTACCTTTTCTAATCCGTTAAATCCTTTTCCCATCATTTGCTGCAAGGCAGGCAATACGTAAATGTAAAAACACGTTAATGCCGCCGCAGGATTCCCTGGCAAGGCTACAATTAGGGTATTTCCTTTTTTACCAACGTAAATAGGTTTCCCTGGCTTTTGGTTAATTTTATAAAAGAGCTGCTCAACTTCTAATTCTTGCAAAGCTTTTCCTACAAAGTCATAATCGCCAACAGAAATTCCTCCTGTTAGGATTACTACATCTGATTCATGAATAGCAGCCTGAATAGTCAGTTTGGTCAGCTCATAAATATCAGAAACCGTGTCAACTGAAAAATCATGAAAATCAAACTGTTCTAAAGCGGTTGCAAGCATTGCTGAATTGCTTTCATAAATTTGTCCCGCCTTCAACTCATTCCCCGCTTTTACCAATTCATTTCCAGTAGTAATTAAACTAATTTTAGGCGTAGCAATCACGTTAATTTCAACAATCCCTAAACCTGTTAAAAAACCAATACCTGCTGGAGTCATTTCTGTCCCCTTCTCTAAAGCGATACTTCCTGCCTTAATTTGCTCCCCTTTTAATCGGATGTTTCGGCCAATTTGAACAGACTCTGTGATTGTAGCCAGATTATCTTCCCGCTTAATCCACTCTTGTTGCACCACAATATTGGCATCATCTGGCACCATTGCGCCCGTAAAGATTCGAACACCTTCGCCTATTTTAAGTTTGGGATTGTTTGATGACCCTGCGGCCACTTCGTCTATTACTTGGTAGGATGCTATTTCTGCTTGAAAATTAAAGGCATAACCATCCATTGCCGATTGGTCAAAGGATGGCATGTCAATAGGAGAAAGTACATCCTCCGCCAAAACATGCCCCAAAGCTGTACGCACGGTTATTTTTTTACTCCGAAGATTTACTTCATTTTCTTTCAGAATCGCTATTGCAGCTTCAACATTTATCATTGATCAATTTTAAGACTTAAAGATAGGTAACTTCTTTTAAGGATATTAGAATAATTAGAAGATGTTTAAACATATTATAATGTAATTCTGTCTAACTTTGTGATATGGCTGAGAAAGACGTTGAGAAGAAAGCAAGTTTCAAAAATGCATTACGCACATTTGTATTTCCAAGGAAGAAAATATTGTCAATTGGGTTAATTCTAATTTTAATTAGTAGAGCGGCGGGTTTTATTCTTCCCTTACAAATGACTACTCTTTTTGATGACATTATTCCAACTGGTGATTATGCTTCATTAACTGTCTTTCTGATTGTAGTAATCTCTGCGCTCTTCATTCAAAGTGCCATGTCTTTCGTGTTAACTCTTATTCTTAGCGTAGAATCCCACCGTCTAATTGCAGATTTAAGGGTGAAGGTTCAAAAGAAAGTGCTCTCTTTACCCATTAGTTATTTTGACAATAATAAATCGGGCGCCGTAGTTTCTCGCATAATGACGGATGTTGAAGGAGTTCGTAATCTTATTGGAACTGGGCTAGTTCAGCTTGTAGGTGGAGCAATAACTTCTATTGGTTCAATTTACTTCTTAGCAAAAATAAATTGGAGAATGACCTTATTCGTTTTAGTTCCAATGGTCATTTTAGGAGTTCTTATGCTTAAAGCGTTTGGTAAGATTAGACCAATTTTCAGGGATCGAGGAAAAATCAATGCAGAAGTTACCGGAAGGCTTACTGAAACATTGAATGGAGTTCGAGTGATTAAAGGTTTTAATGCGGCGAAACAAGAAAACTCTATCTTCCGTAAAGGAGCGTTTAGACTATTTGACAATGTTAGAAAAAGTTTAACTGCAACTGCTTTAATTCAAAGCAGCACAATATTTTTAATTGGAACTACAACGGCGTGCATTATGGCACTTGGAGCCCACCACATCATTTCAAATGAAGTGGTAATGACAATTGGACAATTGATAACTTTTAATTTGTTGATCATTTTTATGGTCGCTCCAATTAGCCAAATGAGTAATATTGGAAGTCAATTTACTGAAGCATTGGCAGGATTAGATCGGACGGAAGAATTATTAAACATGGATGCCGAAAATGACCCAAAGGTTCGAACAAACATATTAACTGAAGTTACTGGTGACGTTGAATTCGAGAATGTTTCCTTCTCATACGAAGAAGATAAAGAAGTGGTTCATAATATCAGTTTCAATGCCCCGCTAGGATCTGTTACAGCATTAGTAGGCTCTTCAGGTTCAGGAAAATCAACCATTGCAGGATTAGCTTCAAGCTTTATGGCGCCAGATTCGGGCCGTGTATTGGTAGATGGACATGATTTATCAAAAGTAGACTTAGGGAGTTATAGAAGTCATTTAGGCGTGGTTTTACAAGACGACTTTTTATTTGAAGGAACAATCCGTGAAAACATTTTATTTCCACGGCCAGATGCGACTGAAGAACAATTATTAGAAGCTGTTAAAACAGCTTATATTGATGAATTTACAGATGATTTTGAAAAAGGACTCGATACGGTTATTGGCGAACGTGGTGTAAAACTATCAGGCGGACAAAGACAACGAATTGCTATTGCACGTGCGGTATTAGCCGATCCGAAGATTATTATTTTGGACGAAGCAACTTCTAATCTAGATAACGAAAGCGAAGCCTTTATTCAAAAAAGTTTAGCGACATTAATGAATGGCAGAACAACATTTGTAATTGCACACAGACTGACGACTATTCGAAAAGCAGATCAAATTTTAGTGATTGAAAAAGGTGTCATTGCCGAACAAGGAACACATGATTCATTAATTGAAAAGGAAGGGCGTTACTACGAATTGTTTACTTATCAGAGTCGTATTTAATTTTTGATAAACTTTGTACAGTAAACTTGCTGATTGGATGAAATATTTTCAATCGCTAGAATATAAAGTCCCCGACTAAATGTACTTAAATCTATTGTCAGCTGATTTGAATTAATGTTAGCGAACGAGTATTCTAATTCGCCTAAAAGGTTATATATTTTCAACACATAATCCTCTGAAAGTTCTTGGTTAAAAAAAACTGTTGCTTCATCTGTTGCAGGGTTTGGATAAACCACCGCATTCAAATTAAAGGATTCATTTTCAACAATATTATCCACATCAACATGTATTGTATTGAGCGTTGTATTTGTTAAAACCACAGGGTTAGCATCAAAATAAATGCCCGCAGTATTTTCGATAGTTGTGCCAATCATCAAATCTGCTTTTGGTCGAATGCGGTAACGCATATAACCTTGGCTTCCAGCATAATTCACATTGCTATCAGGCAACATTATGTTTTCAAAAATGAATGCTATTTCTCCAGAGGGATCAAAGTCGACATTCATATCATGACTGCTTGTTAAAGGGATGAATGAAAACCAATCCAAATCTTCATCAAGTTGATCACGGATAATGACTTGAAAGGCGGTATCCGTGCCCGTATTTTGAAAACGAATGGTGTACTCTAGCCACTCCGTTTCAGGAGGAATGTTTCCGAATTCACCCGCACCTTTTGGACTCACTTTTTTATCATTCGGATCATAAGCGCAAGTGACAGTCTCAGTTTCTGAATCTGGCTCAGCATCAAATACTGAAACTCCATCTTCTAAAACATTTGCTGACACCACACAGGTCACCACGTCCTCTACTCCATCTGGAAATAAAGCAGACAATTGAATATTTCTAGACTCGAAATAAAACAAATCGGTATAGCTCCAATAGATATTTTGACCAACAATTGAGTCAGGCTCTAAATCTGCACTTAAATAAGTTAAACTATCGTCCAAAACAAAATGAATACCGCCTGAAGGAATTGTTCCTCCAATATTTAAAATATTAAGATCGAAAAAGTTTGCCAAATTACATCTATAGATTGAAGGACCGATCAATGAAATAATAATAGAATCAGTCGGTGTTTGTGGATACATTCCAAAGTCTAACGTATCTAAACTAACAAAAGGAGAATCAACCATTACGTCATACGACTCGTGCAATGAACTAACAGCCCAAAAGTCAATATCTGGAGCAATTTCATAAACACCTTCTGGCATTCCATAAAAATCCATAAAGTATGATCCATCATAATTTGTGGCCGTGTATGCAGACAATGGTGTAGATCCAATCGTCGCATACGGTAATCCAACTTCACCTTCTTCTCGAATTCCATTTTCATTTAAATCAATATAAAACTGCCCTTCTACGCCAAACAGATTTATTGTGTGATTTCTGAAGTATCCTAAAGATGGCCCACCAATTTCGCCAGAAACAATGTCCAAGTCACCATCAAAATCAATGTCTATTAAATCTATATCTCCGGGCTCTGTTAATTCTCCTGTTATACTAACGGGGTCGTCAAAGCTTTCTCCATCCAAATTTCTTATCAAAATGAGTTTGTTCGCATCAGGATCAGTATAAACAATATCCACAAACCCATCTAAGTCAACATCTCCTGTTTGCACAACTCTTGGATCATAGGGGTCGGTTGTTAGGACATTCAAGTCGCTATACACTCCAGCTCCAAGGTTCTCTACCCAACCAACTCTAAATACACCTGAGAAAACAACGTCTAGTAACCCGTCATTATTCATGTCTGCAAAATTA
Source organism: Crocinitomix sp. (assembly GCA_013138735.1). Classification (GTDB taxonomy): domain Bacteria; phylum Bacteroidota; class Bacteroidia; order Flavobacteriales_D; family Crocinitomicaceae; genus Crocinitomix. The sequence continues at coordinate 76,976 of WTCE01000013.1, forward strand.
ATTGTAAGTGGATGAATATCAAGCTCTTTATAAATGGTGTCACGCTCGAAGGTCCCATCTCCTAAATTCCTCCCAATCCATAAGCCTTCGTCCGCACCATAATCAACCCAACAGATATCCATATCTCCGTCATCATCAATATCAATTATTTCCCAATCTTGGACAATAGGATCATCAATTTCAATTACAAATTCATCCCCTGTTGCGGCCCCTGTCCCTGGGTTTACCCTCCAAACAATTCTGTTAAATGTTGCTCTTGTAATAATATCTTCTATTCCATCTCCATTCATGTCTGCACATTCGATTTTTTCACCAGATGTACCCATAAAATACCAGCCAATAGTCACAGGAGTTAAAAATGACTCTTCTCCATTATTTTCATAGAACTTTAATAATCCAAGAGATGCATAAATAATATCGAGAGATCCGTCATTATTGTAATCAGTAATATCAAAATCACTAATTCCTACGTCATTTAACTCAACATATTCTGCATAAACATTTATTCCGAGATTTTCAATCCACCCTAAACCCCCGCTTCCGGCGCATACAACATCAAAATCTCCATCTTGATCCAGATCAACTGTTATGTGCTGAATACTAGACCAACCAAGATCAGGAATTGGACCCAATTCTTGTTTAATTCCATATTGAGCATGGATTAAACCGGATAGTAATAGGGTGAAAAATAAGGCGAATGACTTCATATTATAAGTTTTTTTACTGCACTACTAATTTTTCGCGCGCAGTAATATTTCCAGCTTTCAAAATTTGTACTTCATAAATGCCTTTTGCTAATTTACGGGTTTCTAACGATACAGTACTGCCACTTAATCCGTTCATACGAATAAGCTCTTGCCCTAATGTATTTATGACAGAAAGTGAATAAGATTCATTTTGATGATTTTCATACTTTACCGTTGTAGCTCCTAAACTTGGGTTGGGGAAAATTTGAAGTGAAGCTGCAGTTCCATATTCATCCACTCCGCCAAAAATGGCATAGAAACTTGAAATATTGTCGATCATCCACCCATCTTTTGAGGTGTTAATACTATCACTAATAAAATTGAACCTCAATAAAAGCGTATCTGGCACCTCAACTTTGAGAGGATACATCCAAATCCATTGCAATTGGGTATATGTCCAATCTGAAGTCCCTGTAAAAGCATGTGTTCCATCAATTAACGTATCTTCTTCACCATAAAGGTTTTCCTGATAAAATTCAAATTCGGGATACAATTCGGTATGATCATAAACATTCGCCCAAGTATCGCCATAATCATAAGAGAACTCAATAAAACCACCATCTAATAAAGAGTCGGTCTGATATTTATGCCAAAAACGTATTCCTACGTTAAACATCATATCGCCGCCTTCGTAATGCAAAGGTATTTGAAATGAAGATAGATTCGAATTGGAATAAGGTATTAACGAATCCGTCATAATACAATTTGGAGCCGAATAAGAAGTGTCAAAAAAAGGTTTTGAAGGGAAGCCCGTTTGCCATTGGTTTGAAGCGGCTGTATCCAACTCAATCCAAGCGCATTCTTCTTCAAAATCGCAGGCAGAAATTTCAACAATTCCGCCCCCAGTTACAATTTGGGCGTGAATTGCGCTCGTTATAATTAGCGCAAATAATAAGGATAAAAACTTCATAGGATTAGATTATAATTGTAAAAAATGGGCTTACAAATTCTATAACGGAAAGAATCAAGAGATGGTTGGAATTAACCTAGAATCGAATCGAGTAGGAAGATAGAGGTTATTCCCCTATCTGTCCTCTCACACCACCGTACGTACGGATCCGTATACGGCGGTTCATTAAGTTAGTAATTGTTTTGAGTACATTTCCATAAGGCTAATGTATC
>WTCE01000141.1 GCA_013138735.1 Crocinitomix sp.
CTGAAAGGCTAATTGCAAAATACGTAAAGGAGCAAGGAATTGAACAAGAGTATAAAAAGCTAAAAGAAAATCATCAATTGAAGCTATTTTAATGCCTCGCGGGCTTGCCCCGAGGATTATTTACTGAGAAAGCAGAAAGTGACTTAAAAAGTGTGAGTCTCTCGCCCTTGCGCTAAACTCACACTTAAAACTGTCCTGCCCTTATTCGTCTCCGATTTCTCCGCCAGAAGTTTTAGGCCAAAAAACGCCATCCGGCAGTGTCCCTTTTTCTTTCATGACATCAGTCAACAAACTGTGTAATTCTTGCCTTTTATTCCAAATTTTACCGGCACGCTTTTTTGAACCATGCGCTAAGTTGTCAGCTTCATCTGGATCTGCAGTTAAATTGTACATTTCGTACTCCATTTCTTGTCCATAATCTGGATCAAAATAAACGCCGTATTTCCAAATCGTGCCATCTTTATCCTTTTTCTTGATGAAACGAATGTGACAAGCTCCCATATCCCATGGCTTTTTTGTTGTCGCATAATTATCATCAAACGTAAAATGAACATGATCTTGAACCTCAGCTGTCGGATCATTCAAAACATCCACCAAACTTTTTCCTTGGAAAGCATAGTCAGCTGGATCAACTCCAACAATATCCGCCATAGTTGGCATCAAATCAATCAGGCCAACTAAAGCTTCAGTCGACTGATTCGTTTTAAATGTAGGATGAGAAAAAATCATTGGAATATTGATCGTTTGCTCATAGGTATTGTACATTTTTTGACGTTGTCGTCCATGAGACATTCCCATATCGCCATGATCGCTAATGCGCACAAATAAGGTGTTATCATAATGACCTTTTACTTTAAGCGCAACCAAAACTTTGTCTAATTCTTTATCAACAACCGAAGTAAGGTGCGCATAGAATTTGATATAACTCAATGCTTTCTCCTTTTCATTCGGACCAATTTTGCCAACAGCTTGACATAACTTTCTCCATGATTTTTGGATTTTCGGTTTGGTCTTTAATTTCTCATTCCATGTGTTGGGCAATTTCATTTTTAACCTTTCAAAATCGCTGTCTTTATAGCCAGCTGTTTTGTAAACGGGTCTGTTTTTTCTAGGAAAAACTACTCCATCTCCTGGGTAAGACAAAACATCATGCGGATTAACCAATGAAACCACTAAGAAAAACGGGTTTTCACCTTCATTTGTGTCGACATTATTAATGTAATTAACAGCACTTGCCTTTCTTCTTTTAGCCTTTGAAATTGACTCACCATAATAGGCACTTTGCCCGTTTCCATCTATAAAACGACCGTCGTTATTTATGTCTCCGCCACCAAAATTAAACATGCGGCCATCATCACCAGCATCAGGATAATTCCATTCATGTGCGCCATACATTTCAGAAAGATGCGGACCATCCTGCTCTGTCCAATAAAGCTCATTAAATTGATTTTCCGGTTTCTTGGTTTCCTCACCAACCACAAATTGCGTTGGTTTTGTAATGTGCCACTTCCCTTTATACGCCACTTGATAATCCGCAGCTTCCATCATCCGAAACATATTGGGCATATTATTCTTCAACACGCCTTGCATAATTTGCATACTTCCTTTTGGCGGATCTTGTTGATTAAATGGATCATCAAAAGCCAAGACTTGTGTCGCTGAGTGCGTAGCCGGATACGTCCCTGTGAAAATGGTAGTACGACTTGGTGTGCATGTGCACGAATTGCAATGTGCGTTTTGAAAAGCCATGCTGTTTTTTAGCAGTTTATCCATTGCAGGAAAGCTCTCCTTTCTTACTTTCGGATCTTTTGGAAATCCATCCGCATAGTTCGGATTCCAGGTTTGTTGATCCGTAATTAGGAAGACAATATTAGGTTTTTTCAAGTCCTTCAGAATTCCTTTTCTTTCTTTTTTCATAAACTTCAATTAGGTGGATATTATGATTTTATCTTACTTAACTTTCGTGATACTACCCGGAAACCAATTTCTTTTTGGGACATAGCACTCATCTTTAACAACTGGCTGTCCATCCTTCTGAAGAACTAATTCAGGAATGTAGATTCTTAAAAATACGATAAAATCTTTAGACCCTAAAGAGTCTGGTTGATTGGGAGTTGGTAACCAATTTTGAAATTCTGGTGTTCCTTCTTCAGGCGCATCTGATTGCAAATACAAGGTGATTGACTTGCCAAGATTATGCAGCTTTGGCTTATGCTCTTGCACATACGGTATACCAATCGCATTATATTCAACTCCAGCATCAATTGCATTGGTATTATAAACCAACGTTCCATCACTATTGTAAATGGTAACCGACCAAAATGCATCTTCACTTGCTGGTGGTAAAGTATCAAAAGTTACCGTAAATTTATCTTTACCATCCTCCGACTTTACTCTTCCATAACCATAAAGCACATCCTGAACTGGATTGGCTCCAAAAGCCCAACGTGCTATTTTCGCACGGAACTTATAATTATTTTTATATTCAGCCAACTCAACTTCTCTTGGGAATACCCAACCCGTTTCAACAACCTCATGATCAATTGGCGGAAAATCTAAATAGAGTTTCGCTTTTGCCACTTCTTCTTCCAACTTCGCTTTATTCTTTTGAATTTGTAATTTGGCTTTTTTAGGAGCCTTTCTGAACTTTTTAGCATCCGTTTCGCTTAACTTTCCGTACTCAAAAGAAACACCATCCTTGTCAAACGTAAAACCGATTTCAACTAGTTTTTTTATCATTTCTTCATCACGTGATAAAACGGGCGCATTAAAGTTCATCATAGCTGCTAGTTTGGTAAAGAACACTCCAGCATTCATGTTTTCTAATGAAACAACAGGGCTGCCAAACTTTTCAATAAATGGATTCAATGGCAAATCAGCATCTGGTTGGTAATCGGCATCATTTCGCTTACTCCATGGCGTTAAAGTTAAACTTGGATATAAGCTTTCATTGATGAATGCTAAATCTTTATCAGAAGCATCCGTAAAAACGCGACCAACCATCCAGGCTGTATCGGTGTCCATTTTTACAACGATTCTTCCGTCTCCAGAATAATCTCTATTATCACTTGGTCCTACGATTACGTAATCCCCTTCAGTACTTCCTAAACGTGTACTTGGTGAATCTGGATTGACATTTGACCATCCATCTAAAATGGGCATTTGAAAAAATCGGTCACCAAAATCTGGCAAATGCAGAATCAATGGTTCTTTTCGTAAATTCATAAATGCCGAAACATATAAAGTAGATGTGCTTGGCAGCACGACTGCTGAAAACTCAGTTGATGGGAATTCTTTTTGTTTTCCAAGTTGATTGATTGGTGCGCCTCCACTACTTGCTGTTTGGACTATACTTTGCGTTAAATTTTCTGTGATCCCCATCATAACGAGTGGGTATCCATACAAATAAGAAGCATATCCATTTGATAATCCTTTCATGCTTACCGTGTCATCCGCTGATAGGAATGAGTGATTTTTTTTCTGTTTCATAATTATTTTATTAGGTTTGAAATAGCCCTACATTCTCGTAAAACCTGAGGCTAACTTACTGGTATTTAAACAGAAAACGGGCGTTTGTGGGTGTGATCGGGTAGTTCAACCCATGGAATCAGGTTGAATTGCGTGGTTCGAAATAGGATAGAATTATTCCTTAATCTGAACCCCACTATTAATTAAGAAATTCGGGTCTTACGGATTTTAACCTTGTTTTTTAATAATCGGTAAGGCATTAAGCTCAGCCATAAATGCTTTAATATCACGTTGAAATTTTCCCGTAAATTTTCCGAAATACATATCTATTTGAGGTTGGCAATGTATGTGACATCCAAGAACGTCTCCCATATCTTCGTTTCCAATTGCTGCACCATACAGACCATTTCCTCCTTGACAAAATTTAATGCTATGCCTAGAGTCTCCGTTGGGTCTTGATATTTCCCATGCTTCTATATATTCGAAAGTAGCTGTATCGGTATGAATAACCCATTTGGATTGGGTCAATACTTTTTCCAATTGATCAATATGTGATTTGCTCATTTTATACGTCTTATTAAATATTGAGTATAAAACTATAAGAGCTCTACGCATTGTATTTGCGCAGTTTTATTTAGTGTCCGATCGGAAATATAGCGAAATCAAAATCACTTGGTCATCTTAACCACCCAAATGCCGCGCAATTGTTTGGTTGCATAACCTGTAGCTTTATCTTGCGGATAAAGTAGTGCGATTTTTGAAGCGGTTTCTTCTTCTATATTCCCCGCTTCGCCATGACATTTTAAACACATGTCGTTTGTAACAATGGGATAATAGCCAAATACATGATTTTTTTCTTCAATCGTAACGGGAATAATTTCTTCACCATTTTCGAGTTGCACTTTAAAATCATTGATTATCGCTAGTTCTTGCCCATTTGCCTGGTTATTTGCGTTTCGTGGTTTGTCAGACACACGCTTTATATCAGCCTTATAAACTGCTGACATGCTGTCTGTAAAATGAACGGCCTTTAAATTGCAAAAATTAACTGCCGCCAAGGTGCCTTCACTGTTGATTTTTCCTTTTAAGTTTTTCCCCAAAACTGATTTGGTTGCCATAGCATATTCAAAGCCACGATCAACATAAGACATGTTTTCTTTATTGGCCAATAAACGTTCCTTTTCCTTCGGGTATTCAGTTGTAAACCAAGTTCCGGACTCTATTTCGTTTTGATATAAGTATTGTGCAATGGCCTTTGATTGGCTGGTTTGCAAACTCATTTGTGGCATTAATCCATATTGCACAACAGCGTCATCCATCAGCGCAGTTTCCTGACTAGGATTGGCTAAAAAAAGTTGAATAGCATCAATAAATTGTCCCTCTTGCTTAAAGTTTCCGTAGGCAATTTTAATCTCTGAAATTGTTGGAGCAACATTGTTTTGGTTGCTAGGGTTTGGGCTGTGACATGCAAAACATGTTGATTCCAATAATTGAAAACCGTCTGGTAGTGTTTCTGATTGCGCAAGCGTGTCTATACCTGTATCTGCAATAATTTCTTCAAGACTAATCTCATCCTTCACTGGAGAATCTGAACAACTTACCAATATCATTGCCAAAAGCGCAATAACAATTCTTATTCTTTTCATAATACTAAAGTATTGGAATTTATCGAACTGGCTGGTGACTATTGTTACTTAAGCCCTTTCAATCGTTCTTATTTATGTTTGATTAATTCCCAAACCAACCCTCCGGAAAGTAATCCAAATATCAAACTTATAACCCCATAAAGGTTTGCCGCATAATCTTTATAAACCACATGTCCATCAAAATAGCGACCTTGAGAATTGTACGGCATTGAGATTCTATCCAAATAAATGTAAAGTGTAATGGCGAATAAAGTGCCAAAGAAAATTAAAACAATAAATCTTACAATTTGCATAAGCTAGCAATTAACGCAAGATTGTTTTAATTCTTTCTTTATCACCTGGTTTAAGCATAAAGCTATGGGTTAATGTAGCTTTAAGATATAAAAAATATCTGTGAAGGTAGCAGAGCGCTCTGCTAATTATTCGAACATCATAGCTATTGGATAGAAGAAACCCATTGCAATTACAATCCTCGTTAGTCCATTATCAGCATCCTCATCCGTTAACTTTATAGCAAGTTCAAATGCAACATGGTTGTGACTCATATTGGGTGATGCTTGAATTAAACCGAAGTAACTCTGAACCGCCCGAACTTCAATTACACTCCGCATGCATTCAGAAAATGGCGCGTCAGGATCAAGTATGAACGCCTCTGGAGCATGCAAGAAGAATTCTCTTTCTTCCTTTAGTGAATCATTTTTTGGTGAAAATGTTTGCCCGTATTTACGCTCAGTTACAACAGAGGCGGGTTGCCAAATTTTCTCAAATAATCCTGTTGTTCGAAATTTAGAAAGAACGTCTCTTATTTCTGGAGAAGTATAAAAAGCAGAATCTCTATCGACGTTTATGACATCTTGTAAATAATCGCGATAAGTCCGTGATAGATTATCCATTTTGTATTTCGTCAACAATTGGAGTTCAAATACCTCACAAGCCTCGTTCAACAAGGCCATATCCTGTTCACTCATGCAGACGTTCAGTGGTTGCGCATAGTCAAAATCGTTTCCAGACTTACATGCGACCAATAAGAGAATTGAAAAAAGTACCGTTATTTTCTGAATTTTTGACATTCTTATTTACCACCAGCCTGCGCCATCAACGTTACTCCAATAGCAATATAACTTGGCAATTCTTGATAATGTCCTTCTAAATTATCATCTATTGTAGTCTCTGTATTTTTCCAATTCGGCATAGTGCCCGAACCTGTCCGCACAATCACCAAATCTTTTTCTGGAATAGAAATAATATACTGTCCCGACATGCCTCTAAAATAAGTCACCTCGTAAGGCATTCCGGTGTAAACCCAATATTGAAAACCGTAACGCTTATTGACCTTTCCATTACCTTCTTTTAAAGGCGCCAAACTAGAAAACTCATTGACATAGGCCGCACTAACAAGTTGTTTTCCATTCCAATTTCCATCATTATTTACCAATTTACCTAAGCGAATAAAATCGCGCGAAGTAGAATAAAAACAGCAAAATGCTTTTTCGGCACTCTTATCATCATCTACTAAACTCCACATGGCTTCACTTTCAGCACCCATTGGAATCCATAACTTTTCGCTCGCATAATCAGAGACAGAGGTACCAGTTGCCGCCATTAAAATGTACATTAAAACCTGAGTGTCGCCACTCTTGTATTTAAACGTCACCCCTGGATCTTCTTCAATTGTCCGTCTATTCAAAGCCAAGTCACGATCATCTGTATCGTAATACAATTCAGCCACATCACAAAACGGACTTACATAACTCTCGCTCCAAGACAAGCCTGTACTCATGGTTAAAACATTTCGAATTGTAATGTCCTTTTTCTCATCATCAAACTCGGGTAAATAATTAGCCACAGGTTCATCCAATGATTTTATTTTACCTTCATCCAACGCCACACCAATTAATAAGGACAAGATCGATTTGGCCATAGAGAATGAATTGCTAATTTGATTTTGATCATGGTCACCCCAATATTCCTCATAAATCAAAGTGTCTCCCCAAGCAACAAGCAATGATGCAGGGTTTAAGGATTCAACCGTTTCGCGTTGTTCTGCCGAAATTGCAAAACTACCTAATTGTGAATGCTCCTCCCAAGGTTGAGGCGTGCCTATTTCAACTGCACGGTTTTCAAATACATCCAGGTCATAAATTGTTGGGCGAATATGCCCTCTTAAATACGTATTGGCAATGCCTTTATAAATGTAATAACGCCCCGTAAAAATGATCGCTAAATTACCAGCCAATAGTAAAACCAGAATTAAAATTCCGGTCCATTTTAATATTTTTTTTATGTATTTCATTCGTTTTCTGTTTATTCAACTAGGGGCGCTTCGAGAGCCTCAGCAACCCTAGTACCTCAGCGACCCTGTTGTTTCAATGACCCCGTTGCTTCAGTGGGCTATGTATCCTGGGCCTCAGTGACCCTTGATTAATCTGACGCTCGGCATAGGTAACTGAGGCTCTCGAAGTGCCCTATGCCCCACCCCTAAATCAATCAACGTAATCAAAGTCAAAAATATTGGCCATATTTTCTTTTAATGCTTGTTGCACTGCTTGAAAATCGACCTTATTACCCAATTCGCGTTCCATGGAAGTTACGGCTTTATCTACAATTCCGCAAGGTACAATATGATTAAAATAAGATAAATCTGTATTCACATTCAAGGCTATACCATGCATAGTCACCCACCTAGAGCTTTTCACACCCATGGCGCAAATTTTTCTTTCGTTTGGTAAACCAGCATCTAACCAAACCCCCGTCATTCCATCCAAACGACCAGCATTTAATCCAAATTCGCTTAGGGTTAATATTACTGCTTCTTCTAAAAAGCGCATGTATTTATGGATATCTGTAAAAAATTGATCCAAATCAAAAATAGGATACATCACCAATTGTCCAGGCCCATGATAAGTAATATCTCCACCCCTATTTATTTTATAAAACTCGGCGTTTTTTGCGCGCAACATCTCCTCATTAATTAACAAGTTCGACTCTGCTCCGCTTTTTCCTAAAGTATAAACATGTGGATGCTCACAAAAAATTAACTGATTTAATGGGTCCTCTTCTGTTTCCCCATCTCGTTTTTGGATCTTTAATTGAATGGCTTCTTTGAATAAAACCTCTTGAAAATCCCACCCCTTTTTGTAGTCTATTAGTCCTTTGTCGATATAGTTGACTTGTCTCATTGTTGTTTTATAATAGTTTACAAATTTACATTGTTTCATTGACAATCTAATAATTGACTTGATATACCGTTCAATAGATCGTAGACATATTAATCTGAACTCGATTATTCCTTTGTTCAAAAAACCATTATGCCTATCTTTACCTTATAATATAAGGATGGTGAAAGTACTCTTATCAATAATAGGAATTTTAATCTTGGCAACTTCTTGCCGGAAAGACCCTGGTTTTGACATAGCCGAAACAACACCTTATGTAATTGAATATCCTGAGCGTCTTGCAAAATACTTGCCTCCAATGACAATTCCAGATGACAACCCAATGACGGTTGAAGGAGTTGAATTAGGAAGAATGTTGTTTTTCGACGAGATCTTGTCGGGCGATAACACTATGTCTTGCGCAGGTTGTCATGATCCAAGTTTAGCATTTAGCGATACAGGCGCATTTAGTATTGGCATTGATGGGTTATTAGGAAAGCGCAACGCCATGCCATTAATTAACTTAGGTTGGATGGACCACCTTTTTTGGGATGGCCGAAAACCCTCCATGGAAACGCAAGCTTTTGCGCCCGTGACAGATGTAGTAGAAATGCATGAAAATTGGGCGAATGCTGTCAATGAATTACAGGCAGATGCCCAATATCCACTTTTATTTGAACGCGCTTTTGGTTCTAAAATCATTGATTCTGTAATGGTAGCAAAAGCGATTGCTCAATTCGAACGGACCTTAATTTCTGGCAATTCACCCATGGATAAGTACATGAACGCTAGTTTTGTAATTGGCAGTAGCGGGTGGAGTACAGATGATGAATTAGCGGCCTATCAAGGTTTCATTATTTTCCGCGAAGAGGAGAAAGGTGATTGCATCCATTGCCATGGCGATTCGTTTAACCCGCTTTGGACAGATAATTTGTTCCATAATAATGGTTTAGATGCCGTGATTACGGATAAAGGATTAGGAAAACATACTGGAATTTCATCAGATGATGGAAAATTTAAAACACCGACTTTAAGAAACTTAGCCTATACCGCGCCCTATATGCATGACGGCAGATTTGAAACCTTAGAGGAAGTCATCAATCATTATAGCGAAGGATTGCATCATTCACCTACGATTGATCCATTAATGAAAAAAGTTGATGATGGTGGCGTCCTATTAACTTCTGAAGAAAAATACTTTTTAAAAATGTTCTTGCTTTCTTTATCAGATGAGGAGTTTGTAACAGATGAGCGTTTTACTGATCCGGGTTAATAACCAGTCTTCAATTATTTTCCTTCTTACCCATTCTAATTTCAAATTATAACAATGAAGCTATTTTTAATTACCCTTTTATCAATTTCCACATTCGTTTCTTACAGTCAAGATGCCATGTATGAAATCTGTCCCATTAAGAATGCACAAAAGGTGCCCAGTGCAATGGTTTATAATTTGGCGGGTGAAAAAAAGGATTTGCAAAAACACATAGGCAACAAACCAACAATCGTTGTTTTTTATCGAGGAGGGTGGTGCCCTTATTGTATGCGTCATTTATCTGCCTTAGGCGAAATAAAGGATAGTATTGATGCAATGGGCTTTGAATTAATTGGAATCACTCCTGATGATTATTCAAAACTAGACACATCAATTACCAGAAGCGGAGCAATGGATTATACCTTGTTTTCTGATAAAGATGCCGCTGCTATGGAAGCTTTTGGCGTTGGTTGGAAAGTGAATGCCGAATTGTATTTAAAATACAAAACACAATATAATATGGACTTGGAATGGTGGAGTGGAAATACGAATCATATATTACCCGTTCCCGCCGTCTTTATAATTAAAGATGGAGTGATTCAATATCAACATGTTGATCCGAATTATAAAAAAAGATTGTCGCCAGAAATTTTAATGGCGTTTTTGAAAGCACTGGTTTAACTCAATAGACTAAAAGCCTATTTCATTTTGGACATTTCACTTTTTAAGTGAATGATAACGTCTACCTCTATTGGGTCAATCTGCTTGATTTCTGACATTAAATAAGATACCCAATCTCCTAAGTGTATTAGATAAAAATTTTGCTCTAACTTGTTTTCGCCAACAGCTTCCGATTCTAAAATCGTATTCGTGTATTTTGCAATAACCTCTTTACTGATCTCCCATCTACGATTAATTCGTGGATGATTTAAACTTGACGATAAAAATAGGGGCACTTGATTGTTCGAGCCACCTGCCCACCCAACTAATTCGTTGTGTGTCATTTCTGGAAAAACATGATGCCAACACAATTCTTTTGCATTTTCATTGATCTGTTGACGCCACCTAACTGCAACTCCTTCAAAATCATTCCCTGCGTAAATTATAGGTTGTTTTTGGTTAAAAGAAATAGCAATTCGCATTGCTTCTTCACGGATAGCTCCTTCGTGCGCATCAATAAAATCTGGAATGCTATTTAAATCTTTTGTGTGTTCTTCGCCAATGAGTTTATATCGTTCTAAAATATACAATTGTTGAACAATTGAATAAGCTAACATTGCTCTTGGTTGTTCACCCCCAGGCACTACAAAATGGTTCCAATTATTTAATTTTGCCAAATCCAAAATTGTCCCACCAGATGTAATAACGGCAATCTCTGCGCCGCGATTTTTACAAACTTCAACAGCTGTTAGCGTCTCTTCCGTATTTCCAGAGTAGGAAGATGCAATGACCAAAGTGTTTTCATTTACCCAAGCCGGAACTTCATAATCATTAATGCATAAAAACGGAACTTTCAGTTCTTTTTTTAATAAGAGACTAACAATCTTGCCGCCTATACCTGAACCACCTAAACCACATACTAAAATCGAAGTAATGGTTTTATTGGTCGCATTAAAATTAGTCGATTCTCCGATTTGAATCGCTTCGCGAATTTGGTTGGATAAACTGGCAATTAATTCTTTCATCTGTTGTGCTGCTTTTGAAGTTCAATCATTTTAGATGTCACTTCAACCGTAAAAAACTTTCAAACTTACTTCTTTTGAACGTGAAATTTGGGTAAATGTTCTAGTTATTTCGTTAAATTTTAGTTTCAAATTCAATATGCCAAGCTTTTAACAATTATCTTTGCCTTCTTTAATCGCCTTTTATATGAGTAATTTAGACCTATCTGATCAAGAAATACAACGCCGAGAATCTGCAAACAAACTGCGTGAATTAGGCATAAATCCTTTTCCAGCAGCCCTTTATCCAGTAGACCATTTGTCTAAGCAGATAAAGGAAAACTTTGAAGAAGGCAAGGCTGTTGTCATTGCGGGAAGATTGATGCGTAGAAAAATTCAAGGAAAAGCATCCTTTGGTGATCTGCAAGATAGTGCGGGACGGATCCAAGTTTATTTTAATCGGGACGAAATTTGTCCGGGTGAGGATAAAATGATGTACAATGATGTTTTCAAAAAATTATTGGATTTAGGTGATTTTATTGGGATCGAAGGAACACTTTTTAAAACACAAGTCGGTGAAATGTCGGTGAAGGTTTTAAAATTTACGGTTTTAAGCAAATCTATGAAACCACTTCCTAATCCACGAACAGATGCTGACGGAATTGTACATGATGCTTTTACCAATCCGGAATTACGGTACCGTCAACGTTATGTTGACTTAGTGGTGAATCCACACGTAAAAGAGGTTTTTGTAAAACGCACAAAATTGATGATGGCCATGCGTCAATTTTTTAACGATAGAGAATATTTTGAAGTGGAAACACCTATTCTGCAACCAATTGCTGGTGGAGCAGCTGCACGGCCTTTTGTAACACATCACAATGCCTTGAACACACCTTTATATTTAAGAATTGCGAACGAATTATATTTAAAAAGATTGATTGTTGGTGGATTTGATGGTGTGTATGAATTCTCAAAAAACTTCAGAAATGAAGGGATGGACAGAACCCATAACCCTGAATTTACTGCCATGGAAATTTATGTTTCCTATAAAGATTATAATTGGATGATGGACTTTACCGAGCAATTGCTCGAACATTGTGCCATTGCCGTAAACGGAACTACTGATGCTACTTTTGGTGAACATCAAGTCAATTTTAAAGCGCCCTACAAGAGAATCACCATGCGTCAATCCATTATTGACTTTACGGATTTTGACATTAACGGTAAATCTGAGGAAGAATTAACAACTTGGTGCAAAGCCAATGACATTCCTGTTGACAATACCATGGGACGTGGAAAGTTAATTGATGAAATTTTTGGAGAAAAATGTGAAGGAAATTATATCCAACCCACCTTCATTACAGATTACCCTAAAGAAATGTCGCCGCTTTGCAAAGAACACCGAGATGATCCTACTTTAACAGAACGATTTGAGTTAATGATTTGCGGTAAAGAGGTTGCAAATGCATACTCGGAATTAAACGATCCAATAGACCAACGCGAGCGTTTTGAAGAACAGTTAAAATTAGCCGCCAAAGGAGATGATGAAGCAGGAGAATTTATAGATCAAGACTTTTTACGGGCCTTGGAATATGGAATGCCGCCAACATCTGGTTTAGGTATTGGAATTGACCGTTTGGTGATGTATTTGACCAACAACCAATCCATTCAAGAAGTGCTTTTCTTTCCGCAAATGAAACCAGAGGCATTTGGTGCGCCCGCAGGGCCAGATTTATCGGAAAATGAACAAGCAATTTTTGACATTCTAAAGAAAGCCGGGTCAATGGATTTAGGCGAGCTTAAAACAGCCGCAGGTTTATCTAATAAACAATGGGACAAAGGAATTAAAGGATTGGGGAAACATGGAATTGCTAAGGTTAGTAAAACGGATGATGTGTTGACTGTTGCAATTGTTGAGTAAAAGGCTAAACTTGCTTGTCTGCAATTGAACACTATTTTAAAAAATAGTATCTTAATCCTGTGAAAAAAATTGCGCTTTTTATTATTTTAATTGCTAATCTATCCTTTGGACAAACTTCTAGACCTTACTATCAAGCAAAAAAAATAACGATTGCTCCACTAATAAGAGGTAAAGTTATTGGAATGCAATTGTTCGAAGACCTTTTACATCTCAATTATTCAGGAGGCTTGGAATTGCGTTTTTTAAATTATCATTCAATTGGTGCTGATCTAGTATATTTTAGAAATAGGCATGAAAATGAGAGTCAGGACAGTATTACTAACGCTTATTTTGATAATGGTTTCTCTGATTTTGACAGGCGCAGATACCTCAATTTAGATTACCGATTTTACCTCAATTTTTGGAGAAGTCATAATATCCGACTTATTCCCTATGTCAATTTATTCACAAAAATTGGAGATCGTCATCAATGGAATCAATACAAAAATATTTTCTCTCGATATGAACCATATAACTATAAGGCTAATTTTAATAAATATGGTTTCACAATTGGCTTTCATTTGGGGTTTGGTAGTGAAGGCAGAATGGGGTTAGATTTTAATGTTGGAGCTTTAAAAGCAAATAATACCCTCATCTATTCTACAGGAGATAATACCAATAGTTTTGTTGCAAAACAATGGAACCCACATGCAAGGCTCAATTTGTTTTTTTATTTGATAGATCTTTAAAAATTATAAAAAGCAAAGCTCCGAAGGGTTTGTAACCCTTCGTTTTAACAAAAGTCTTTGGGATTTCAAATCCCATTAATCATTGGTTTTGCGCAGGGTTGTAAACCCAGCGCAGCTATTGGTTGCTTCTTGGAATTAAAGAACCCAGAACAATAAACGAAATAGTACAAAACAAAAAAAATCCTGCTAATTACTAGAATTAGCAGGATTTGTGCGCAAAGCGCTATTTTAATATCTTAACCTCTAGATCCTTTGTATCTTGGTGCACGCTCACGTATGATAACAGTTAGCCCTGTGCCATCTCCATCAGTACCGCCTTTAATTGCGAATGCATTCTTAACTGCTTTGTTTTCAAAAGAGCTAATAGATTTTGTTGTTGTTTTTGTAGCTTTCATAATATTGATTTTTTTTTGTGTTGATCAAATGTAATGCACAAATATGGAATGCACCTGATGTAGTTTATGAACGGCTCGGTTTTCTTTATTAACAGCAATAATGTCACTTTTTTTGGTTCTATTTATCTTGACTTAAGTAATTATTAAAGCTCTGCCAGGTTTGTAACCCTCCTGGGCTTATTGACTTCATTGGTTATTTGAACTAGAGAACGCAGAACATAATCGAAATCATACACATCGAGTAGGAAGATAGAGGTTATTCCCCTATCTGTCCTCTCACACCACCGTACGTACGGATCCGTATACGGCGGTTCATTAAGTTAGTAATTGTTTTGAGTACATTTCCATAAGGCTAATGTATC
>WTCE01000175.1 GCA_013138735.1 Crocinitomix sp.
TGAATTCCTTTCTTGATAATTCTTTTAATATGCGCATAGTTGAACTTTTTTGTTCAACAAATATGACTCCTAAGAACGTAAACTATTTACGTTCTGCTATTTTCGACATCTAAGTGCGTAACCCTAACTTATTATATCTAAAAATAGAGTGTTTTACAATTGCGTTTTCTCCGCCAATAAAATTTAGAGCCCCTGTTCCTTCATTCCAGTCATCCGAACCATATTCAAAAATACAATAGTCGAATTCACAATTGTCACCGCCGGTATATATCCAAATCCCGTCCCATTTACCTGGTTCTTTCACTGCTGAATTACTTGTAAATACAATTGGGTTTTCTGCTGTTCCATTCGCTATTATTCTACCATTATCTCCGCCGTATGATACTGTTATCTCATTTCCGTCATTGACTCTAATACTCGTGCCTGGTTCAATTGTCAAAATTGCATTATCAGTAATATTCAAACTATATTTATCAATGACATAAATGTAATTAGCGGTCCATGTTGTGTTTTCTGTAATATCTTCTGTGATATAGATAGTAGTGAGTTCATAATTACATGAACCATCATCCTTTTCAGCTTCTGTAGAATAGTTTACAGCTATTGGGTCTGTACATCCCTTTTTCTTACATGACGCGACCATTAATAATGATGCTGCCATAATAAAAACGAATCCTTTTTTCATCTTCTTTTTAGTTTATAATTAATAATGTTATTTACTAATCCAAAGGTATGCTCTAGGGGCATGCGCTGTTTCACCCGAAAGGGTGATATTGTTTTAAACAAGGACTAAACTTTGACTTTATTTGTCGCTTCAATCCGATTTCTGACGTCCAATTTGATGAAAACATTTTTTATATGTGTCTTCACGGTATTGATCGACACAAACATTTTTTCGGCTATTTCGATATTTTTATATCCTTTGGATATATACAGTACCACATCCTCTTCTCTTTCTGTTAAATTGAACTGTTTTATCTTCTCTAAAAATAGCTTATGATTGGCGAGTTCATTCTCATGAATCTCTGCTTCAAAATCATGGAGTT
Source organism: Crocinitomix sp. (assembly GCA_013138735.1). Lineage (GTDB taxonomy): Bacteria > Bacteroidota > Bacteroidia > Flavobacteriales_D > Crocinitomicaceae > Crocinitomix. The sequence continues at coordinate 1,047 of WTCE01000175.1, forward strand.
GTTTTATGTATTCCGCAATATTATACTCCATACTTTTTATTTGCAATTTAGCATGCTTTTTGTGCAGGAAATAGATATAAAACAAAACAATAAACGAAGTGATTCCTGCGAACGTGATAATGGCAAAAATGCGATCCCTTTTTTGTGAGATCTCATCTTTTAGTTGCAAAATCTCAATTTGATTATCCTTCTCCTTCATCTCATAAAGAATAGACCATTTATTAATCTGACTTTGTTGTTCTATCCCTTTTAGTTCCTCTTTTAAAAGGTTATGTTCTTGAAGCGTGCTATATGCTAATTGAAACTTGTTTTGCTTTTCATAACATGCAATTAATGCTGACAAGCCCGTTAATTCATGCTCTTTATAATCATTCTTTTTAGCACGTTCAATACTTTTAAGCGCATTTTGTTCAGCCTCAAAAAAATTATTCTGTTTGAGATATAAGGCAGACTTAAATTCATAAATTGAATGGCTCATATCAGAGCTTCCTTCAATACTTTCGGCATGATTTAATAAGGCCTCCGCTTCAACAAACCTATTCTGCTGAATATAAACATTTGCAATATTAGCTTCAAGGGTAACCATTGAATTTAATTCCTCAAGTTTCTTGTAGATATCTATGGCTTTTCCATAATAGAATAAAGCCGAATCTAATTCATTGTCCTGTTTCTCAAAAACGGTCGCAATATTATTATACTTCGAAGCACATAAGTCTTCGCGCTCTAATGTTTTGCAAATATTTACTGATTTTTGATAAAATTGAATTGATTTTTCATAATCCCCTAATTGCTGATAAACTATACCCAAATTATTATAAACAGCCGCAGCTTTTAACTCCATATTCAGTTCATTAAAAATGCTGAGTGCATTAAAGTAATAAGTGATTGCAGATGGGTAATTCCCAAGTAACTCCTCAACCACTCCGATATTGGTTAATTGTTCAGCATATTTATCGAATAAGCTATCATTTAAAAATTCTTTCGCCGCCAATGAAAAATAATGTTTGGTTAAACCCAATTCTGATTTTGCGTATAAACCATAGGCAATTTTAACACTTGCTTCGGCTCTATTTTTCGGATAGTTATTCAAAATAGCCTCAGACGCAATTTTTAAACTGTCTCTATCATTGAAATCATTGCTGTTAAAACGAAGTATTTCTTCACTTAAAGCAAGGCTGTCAGTATAATTTAATGGTGTGTAAGAATCCGTTGGAGCCTCGCTTTGACAAGAGGCAATACTTGCTAAAACAACAAGTAGTATAAAGAGTCTATTCATACAGTAATATTGCCGCCAAAATTACCCGTTTTAGAGATGAAATAAACTAACATAAAGATTGAATAAAACTGATTATTATCATTCGTTTTATTCAACCCTCTAGCACTATAGGAGTTGCATACAAACAATAAATCAATAGGAATTGGTGAAATAGAAATACCTATCACGAAACTGTACAAAGAAGAAGCAATGCCGTTTTCTTGATATTTAATTCATCTCACCAAAAATAGGCCCTAGAGGTATCAGGACTATTTAATTATATTTGTATCTCACAAGGCTTATGCGTTACCTAACTCTTTTATTCATTCTAGCACCTTCCTTATTGCAAGGTCAGGGTGTCGCGGATTTTGACCGTATTATTTGCGAAGAAAGTATCCCTTCTGATTTTACGACCTTAACCACACATCTTTTCGAGGATGATTACGCTTTAAATCTAAACGAGGAACTTGACAAAGATTTCTTTTTAAGCACGCGATTCTATACAGATCAACTTCTCCAAAGTGGTAAAATATTATTCAATGATCCATTGACTAATTATGTCTCAAAAATTGGAAAACATCTCTTAAAGGATGATTTGGCTCTTTATGAGCAACTACGCTTTTATGTTATTCGATCGAATGCTGTAAATGCGTTTGCTACAGATCAAGGAATTATTGTCTTTACAACAGGACTAATAGCGCATGCAGAAAATGAAGCACAAATAGCTTTTATTTTGGGCCATGAAATTTCTCATTTTACAGAGAAACACGTCCGTAAAACTTATGTGGAATACAAAGACTATGCAAAGTCTAAAGGAAGGTATCGTAGGCTTTCATATTATGAGGCAATTAATAAAATGAGCTTGTACAATAAGGCGCAAGAACTTGAAGCTGATGAAAAGGGGATAGCTATTTATTTGAATTCAACCTATGCCTCATCAGAAATTGAAAACGCATTTGTTGCGCTTCATTATGGTTATTTACCTTATGAAGAAAAACCGTTTGATCCTGTTTTTTTAGAGACTGAACAGCTCAACATTCCAGCATCATACTTTCCAGACACTGTAAAGTCTATTGATCAAAACCTCAATTTTGATGACCATGGTAGCACCCACCCCAATATGCGTAAAAGGATTGATGCGGCCAATCCCATTGTAGAGAAGAGGAGTTCTGAGGGCAATAAAAAATTCGAAGTGGTGAATGAGAGTGAGTTCAAAACCTTGCAAACCTTGGCCCGTTTTGAAGGTATAAATATTGATTTGGCAGACCGATTTTACGGAGATGCCTTATTCAATATATTTGTCATGTCTGAAGAATTTCCAAATAATCGTTTTTTAGATATTAGCAAAGTGAAAGCCCTTTATGGATTAGCCAAGTATAAAAACCACCAACGTTTTGACGAAGCAACTTCAAGATTAGAAAAGGTGGAGGGCGAAAGCTATAAGCTCCACTATTTACTCAGAATTTTAAACAGACAGCAACTCAATGTCATTACTTTTAGACATCTGTTTGACCTGCAACAGAAGTATCCAAATGATGCCGAGTTTAAAATGTACTACGCCGATTTTTTAAATGAATTTGCACTCAATTCAAAAATAGATTTTGACAAATTAAAAGCAATCCCACTTGCGGCTTCAAACGATAGCTTATTAAATAAACCGTCATTTAATCTTAAAGACTCAATCAAAACAATTGAATTATCCGCCTATTCAAAAGTTAAAAAGGCTCAGTTAAAAAAGGATCTTTACGCTTATAAAAAACAATTCAATAATTCGAATCCTGAAACTGATTTTCACCTCTATGGTTTGCATGATTTGGCTGAAGACAGATCATTTATACCTAACTTAAAATCGTTAAATAGAACATTAGTACAAGAACGAAATCAAAAAGATTCAACATTAGCGGCGAATAAAAAACGAATTAAAAATCATGGATACACATTGGGGATTAAAGAGGTAATGGTGGTTGATCCAATTTACCAAGATAATCGTTTGAATAAGGACGAAAACTACCTCAAATCAGAACAACGAAAAATTGAAATTGCTGAAACGTATACAAAAGAGTTTAAACGACTTGATATTGGAACACAGATAATCGATTCAAAATCACTCACTACCAATGATGTGACTAAATACAATGACATTGCACTAATAAAAGATTGGATGTCAGAAATTTTAGACCATGACGGCATTGATATGATTTCATCTTCGCATTTTCGGATGAAGGAAATTCAGAAAAAACATAAGGTCAGTAATTTTCTATTTACAGGGGTTTATAGTTTCAAAGATCATAAAGAATTAACGGGTATGCGATTTCTTTTACTTGGCTCTATCTACCTCACACCTTTTGTGTTGATTGACTGGCTAATGGTGCACAATCAATTTCAAATGGTTTCATTCGAAATTAATGCTGAAACGGATGAAATAGAAATGCTAAATGTACAAGATGTGAATTTGAACGCTACTCCTAAAATGATCCGCTCATACATGTACAATATTTTGTATCAATTAAATTCTGAAAAGTGAGATTAACAGTCGCCATATTGCTAATAATAGTGCCACTTGTTAATTTTGCACAGGGCGGATATTTGGGTGCAAAAAATAGTTTTGAAATAGAATTTTGCAACGTTCCATCAATTAAAACATCATTCGAACTTAATCATAAGAAAAACTATACTAAAACAACCAATCGTTTTGCATACACCAGCTTTGCTATAAACTATTCTAGGGTTATTGACAAAAATGTAGAAGTTACATTCAGGTATCGTTATGCGCGAGCAAGCGCACCCTTTTTTGGGTCTGTTTTTTTAAAAACAGACAGTATTTATATTGAAAATGAGCCATTACAAGCGTCTCACACAAAATTAAATTTCTTGGAAGACCCTAAAACAAATCTTCATTTCTACAGTTTTGATTTTAAGTATTTTAGATATGGAAGTATTGCTCCACTAGGTAAATATATAGGACTAGAGCTTGAATTCGGTTTTGGTAAATTTTTAACTACAGATGACATCTACGTAGGCAAAGGTGATGTTGCAAAATTCGATAATTTCTTAATTAAAAAGAAAGAAGTAATTGAATTAGAAACGGTTCATGTCCCAAATGACATTAATGGCAAAATAACTGGGGTGTATATGCTAGTTGGGCGCACCTACCCGATCAATGATTTTCTGCTTTTTTCTGTTGGAATGAAGTTTCCATTCTTAAGCACAGTAGTTACACAAAACTCTTATGACTTAGGCCAAGGAGCGCAAAAAGCTAGTGGTTATAGTTTCCGAATCAACAGCACATTTGACCATATCATCTCAGGATCATTGGGAAAGTACACACGCACTTCTCTCAATGTTGGGTTAAAGCTCATGTTCTAAAAAATTACTATTTCATAGACATTGCAGCCCACTAATAATTCCACGGCTTCTGCATAAATCGTATCACTATCCTGGTTTAAAATCATGAGTCCAACATCAAACGCATTGTGGTAATTAATCCGATCAAACTGGAACCATCCGTCCACTTCACAACTGGGCGAATTTTGCGGATTGAATGAATTAATGTCTGCATTTTTAAAAATAGTATCGTGATCAAAAATGGCTGTTAAATTGGTCACATCAGCCATCAATAAATTATTATGCGTGGCATCATTCCAATACAAACCACCTTTGGATTCGTATAAACAGCTATGGTCATGCACTTTTGCTTTTGGATCATAGTTCAAAGCCGAACTTACTGCACAACCGTGCTTTTTGCATCCTATGGCAAAAACAATTAATGATATAATACTGATAGCTTTTAGCATACTGCTCTTAAACTCTTTTAATTATTTTAAATTTACCATTTTTAGCATATGAAGTATATTTTAATTCTCTTTATTTTAATACCCACTTATAGTCTTACACAGACTTCAGATATTACATGGGGTACCATTTTAGAAAATAAAGCTTATGGCAAATCTCAGTTTTTATTCAAAAAAAATGATTTTATTTATGAGCTTCATGACATAAAAAACAAGAAAGAAATTTGGAAAATCAATAGTGACAACCTTCAAATTGTCAACCGAGTAGAAATTGAATTGAAATGGAATAATAACGAACATCATTTAATTAAAGGTTTTGTTTTTGGAGGTCGACAATGGCTATTTACTTGGACACATAATCAGGCGAAAGGAACTTCCACTACATGGACTCATTCATTTGACATTTCTACGCTAAGCATTTCTGAACCCACTCACATTTTTGATTATAATTCGCCAAATACAAAAACGCTAAAAATTGTTGGCGACGATTATACCACACGCATATTCTCAAGATCAATGATGCGAATAGAAACATCCATGCTTGGTCAATATGCAATGGTTATGTCTTGCAAAGGTCTTGTTAAAAACCTTCATGTAAAAAATAAAGAAAAGCAGCAACCTAGAACTTTTCAAACACAGTTATTCACCGATTCTTTTGAAAACAGTGAAGTTGCCGATTTTAAACCACCTGCTGACAATTTCTATATTGAACAGAGTTATATTGATTTAGATGGCTCAGTATATATGCTCGGAAGGTCGATTGATGTGGCCCTAAATAATTCTAACATGCCCAAAATTTCTAACTATCATGATCTTCAACTCTTAAAATACGACCCTATAAGCGGAGATTATATTTCAGAAAAAATTGAAGCAGACAAACCTTTTTACACCAATAATAAGCTCTTAGTAGATGGTGATTTACACTTTGTTTCACTTTACGATTTACCAGAAAATGACAAAACGCAACTTATTTATAAAAGCTATAATTCTGATTTAATTAATAAACGTAGTTTCAATTGCGAGGTTGGAAATGCCCATATTAATATTGGTTCAAAAGAAGATTTAGCTAGAGAATCGAAATATGAAGTTCATGGACCAAAAGGAAAGCGCGTATTTCCAATAGAATTTGACTTTGTATTTTTTGAGAAACTGAATAATGGAGATGCACTCTGCATTCTTGAAAAAAGATCTCTTTTATATGCAGGAGATAAAAACTACTATTTATCGGGTGACTTATTGCTGTTTTGTTTCAATTCTGACAGCGTAAAATGGACGAAAAAGATTGAAAAAGATCAGAAAGCAATTTCTACTGAATTTGAAGTTAATCATTTGGGCACGTATGCCTATTTGCAAAACGATAAAATACATCTATACTATAATGAGAGCCCTTACAAAACTGAAATGGAAAGTAATAGCTTTACTATAAAATTTGATGAGTTTCAGCCCAACCATATCAAACACATAATTTTAGCTTATGATGGAGCGATTACAGAACAATCAAATTTTACAATTCAGGGGAGTAAAAAGCCGCTCTTTATTGAACCTGACAATTGTGCTGAAATAGCTCCTGGGGTCATTCGAATGGCTGCTAGTAATAAAAAGGAAAGAAAAATCGGAATCCATAAACTGTCTAATTAATTCCCTGACAAGAATCAGCAATTATAGCCATTCAAACTGATAAAATTCAATTTTTGATTGCAATACATGCCTTACTTTTGCACTTATGGATTCAACATGGCCAATAATTATTTTTGCAATTGTAATGCTGCATTTAGTGGCCGGTTTTGTTTGGTTAGCATTTAAAATGCGAAAGAAAAAGTAATCCTGTTTTCTAAAAACCTGTATTCATCAAAAAGTCATTCCGCTTTTTTAAGAATCTCTATTAAATTTGCTTTTTTGCGAGTTGAAACAGGAATTGAATCACCATTGGACATTATAACGTAACAACCCTCTTTATTGAGAAAACTCATCAAATGGCTAATATTAATCAAATGCGAATAATGAACACGCACAAAACCAGACTTTGAGAGAATAGTTTCAAACTCTTTTAAGGTGCGAGAAATTAACATTGGGCGCTTTACGTCCTTTAATTCAATCTAGACCTTCGTCCAACTGAGGCAAATAACCCGCCTAATCCAAAAAAATGATTACCGCTTTCTTATCGGATTAAACCGAATTCTAAGTCATTTTAACCGCATACCTAAACATCAAAAATTTACGCCTTTAATCATCTAATTTAGGCTTCAGAAAGGGAAATTCTGAACCCATAAATGAGGAAGCAAATTAAATATAACACAAATGAAAAATTCAAAAAAAGTAGTATCAAAAATCAGTAAATCTTTCGATAACAAAGCCGTTAAATTGGATAAGATCAAAGGCGGAAATGCTGACCTTATTATTACTGTTGATGATGACCTTACATAAGAAAGGTCATCTCAAGAGTAAATCTTTATTTCTATCAACAAAAAGGGGGATTCTGAACCAGCCAAAGAGGCGGTCAGACCCCGTTAAATGAAGAATAAAATTAAATCTAACAGAAATGAAAAAGTCAAAAAAAGCAGCATCAATTATCAGTAAATCTTTTGAAAAAAAAGCAATTAAATTGGATAAAATCAAAGGCGGAAATAGTGAACTTGTTGTCGTTATTGATGATGATATTACATAAGAAAGATAATCTAGAGAGTAAATCTTTATTTCTATCATCGAGTAGGAAGATAGAGGTTATTCCCCTATCTGTCCTCTCACACCACCGTACGTACGGATCCGTATACGGCGGTTCATTAAGTTAGTAATTGTTTTGAGTACATTTCCATAAGGCTAATGTATC
>WTCE01000128.1 GCA_013138735.1 Crocinitomix sp.
TTATGAGCGTTAAAAATGCCGTAGCATGCAAAATTGTGTCTCGAATTTTTGCCGTTGTCAAGCGAGATGAACCTTTTTTAAAACTTTCTGCCTAAAAAACTTGTTTTTATCTTAGAATACTCAGGGCGGCGCATTGATTCATTGCAATAGGAAACAGGAACTACTTTTGTTAAAAGGCTTGATTCTTTTTGTCTAAAATCTTTAAGAGATATTGCCCATATTGGTTTTTTGACAATGGCTTTGCCAACACTTCCAATTGATCTGCAGTAATATATCCTTTTCTGAAAGCAATTTCTTCGATACATGAAACTTTCAATCCTTGACGTTGTTCAATTGAAGCTATAAAATTAGATGCTTGTATTAAAGATTCGTGTGTCCCTGTATCCAACCACGCCATTCCTCTACCTAATAATTCCGTTTTTAATGTGCCTTCTTCAAGATAGCATTTATTTAAATCGGTAATTTCCAATTCTCCCCGAGCTGATGGCGCCAAAGATTTGGCTTTCTGAATCACAGAATTATCATAATAATATAATCCTGTGACGGCGTAATTCGATTTCGGTTCAGTTGGTTTTTCTTCCAATCCAACAACTTTTCTGTTTTCATCAAACTCTACTACTCCATAGCGTTCAGGATCATTCACATAATAACCAAATACCACCGCACCCCTTTCCAAATCGGCAGCCGTTTTTAATATTTTTGGTAAACCATAGCCATAAAAGATATTATCTCCTAAAACCAAACACACATTATCATCTCCAATAAAATCCTCTCCCAAAATGAAAGCTTGTGCCAAACCATCTGGTGAAGGCTGAACACAATAAGAAATTTCTAATCCGATAAAACTCCCATCTCCAAATAATTCTTTAAAAACAGAAATATCTCGCGGTGTCGAAATAATCAAAATCTCTCGAATCCCTGACAACATTAATACCGATAAAGGGTAATAAATCATGGGTTTATCATAAATCGGTAAGATTTGCTTTGACACTGACTTTGTCAATGGGTAAAGTCGCGTTCCCGATCCGCCTGCTAGAATGATTCCTTTCATGTAGTTCAACTGTTTAAATTGGTTAACGTTAATTTTTGAAATGTGTTACCATTCATAACAAATTAATTACCTTTACGATATTAATAACTTAAGCGACAAACTAACGAATCGCTGATAAATTTTTTAAATATGAAACAAAATTACTTTAAATTATTCCTTGGATTCTTACTATTTGCTTCGGCAAGTGTACAAGCCCAAGTAACTTATTCGTACACTGGTGCGACTGGCACATACATTGTACCGGGTGGCGTTGGAAGCATTAGCATTGAAGCTAAAGGTTCAAAAGGATTGGATGATGCTGTTGCAGGCGGAAATGGTGCAACCATGTATGGCGAGTTTGATGTTAGCCCTGGTGATGTACTTACTTATTATGTGGGTGGAAACTCTGCAGGTTTGAATGCAGGTGGAGATGGAACTTATGTTGAAAACACAACTACTGGAACATTATTGATTGTTGCAGGTGGTGGTGGTGGTGCTGCATATAGCCAAATTGGTACTGGTGCACCAACTACAAATGATGGTAACATTTCTATTAGCCATGCAGGTTATCCTGATGGAGCTGCAGGAACAGGCGGTAACGGCGGTGGCGCTGGAGACGGTGCATGGGGTACTGGTGGCGGAGGCGGATGGCTTTCTGCTGGATCTGCAGGAGCAGGATCTCCAGGTGGACCAATGTCATGTAGAGCAAGTTACGGAACTACTTATGCTGGCGGTGCTGGTGGCGGTTATTCTGGCGGCGGCGGAGTTGATATGGATTCAGGTTGGTCAACTGGCGGCGGTGGCGCTGGTGGTTCATACAATATTGGAGAGGCGCAAGCAAATGTAGCTGAAAACAATGCTGCTTTAGGCGAAATCACAATTAATGAATTATGTTCAGGTATTGAAGTTACTGTAACTGCAGAATCAATTTGTTTAGGTGATTCTTTCACTTTAGAAGGAACTGGTGACGGAGAGATTACATGGGATGGCGGACTTATTGATGGAGAAGCTTTTACTCCTGCTGATGCTGGTGTATTTACTTTTAACTCATCAAGTGATTCTGACGCAGATTGTGATTATACAATTGACATTGAAGTATTAGAATTACCAACAGTAACTGCTTCTGTTGATTTTGAAGAAATTTGTTTTGGTGAAACAATCACCCTAAATGGCGGTGGCGCGGATACGTACGTGTGGTTTCCTTTAGAAATTGAAGATGGTGAAGCATATACGCCAGAAGTTGGTGAATATATTTATTCTGTTGTCGGTACTGATGATGCAGGTTGTGAAAACATAGCTGAAGTAGAAGTTACGGTTTATGCTTTACCTGAAGTTACTGCAACTGCTACTGACGAAGAAATTTGTTTAGGAGAAAGCGTTACTTTAAACGGAGAAGGTGCTACAGATTACGTTTGGGATGCTGAGGAAGATGGAGTTGAGTTTACACCAGATGCAACAGGAACGACAACATATACTGTTGAAGGAACTGACGATAATGGTTGTTCTAATGATGCTTCAATTGACATTACTGTTTATGATGCATTAGAAATTACATTCACGACTACTGACGAGATTCTTGGAAGTGATGGTACTATTGATATTACTGTAACAGGTGGTAGCACTCCTTATACTTATGATTGGGACAATGATGGTACAGGTGATTTTGATGATGTTGAAGATTTAGATGGATTAATTTGTGGAGACTATACAGTTGTTGTAATGTGTGATGCAGGATGTACTGCTACAGAAACCATAACTGTTGATTGCCAAGTAGGAATTGAAACGGAAAATAGAATTTCATTGTCGGTTTATCCTAATCCTACTTTAGGAGCGATTACTGTTCAATTTCCAGGTCAATTTAATTATGAATTAACCGCTATTAACGGAGACCGTATGTTAAACGGACAAGGAGTTGATCAAACAGAAATTTCATTAGAGAACTTTGCAAATGGAATTTACTTTGTAACTGTGAGAGCAGAAGGACAGGTAAATACGATCAAAGTTGTGAAAAAGTAAATAGAAAAATTTTATATAGAAAAAGGGGCATCCATTTTATGGATGCCCCTTTTTATTTGATTCATAAATCAGAATATCGGATTGATTTCTCGCACTAATTGTTGATAAGAAATCATCTATCCTAGTGGCTCCTATTTTATCTTAAACCTCCTTAAGAAAGATAGAAATAAAACGATTTTTAATATTACTTCACATATAACTCGCTCAGTATTCGATTTTTTTTCGATATTTGATTCATACCCTCTATGAATTATTTGCCATGAAGAAATATATATTTTTCTTGCTCCTACTTTGCGCTTCTATTCAAGCCAGTTGGTCGCAATGTGAACCTCAGCAAGAAACGGATACTTACAAAAACAGAGCATATGCAAAAGGGACTGCAAGTTGTGGAAAAAAAGAAGGCGTATGGAAATACTATGACCGTAAAGATCGTTTGATCAAACGCATCAATTTTAAAAATGATCAGCTTGATGGCGAGCATATGATTTGGTATAAAACGGGTAAAAAGAAATCAACAGCAACTTATAAAGAAGGCAAATTAAACGGCACCCATTCTCGCTGGACAGCAGATGGCGATTTAATTGAAGAAACAAACTACCAAAATGGGTTATTACACGGTACTTCTAAATTTTGGACAGAAAAAGGAGTATTAATCAGTTCTACCAACTACGAAAACGGCTCAAAATCGGGCAAGTTTGAGTTTTATTGGAGCAGTGCATTGGTTAAAGAGCGCGGATTTTATGCGGAAAACCAATTGGACGGCCTTTATCAATCCTATTACGAAAACGGGAAATTAAGCTCACAAATCAATTACAGTGCTGGCATCCGTGACGGAGGTTATACCACTTATTTTGAAGATGGAAAGGTAAGCGTTGTTGGTAGTTATGAAAACGGCATTCAAAATAAGGCTTGGAAAATATACTACCCAACGGGGCAATTGCAAAGTGATGGTTCATATACAATGGGGGTTAAAAATGGTATTTGGCAAGAATGGTTCCAAGGCGGTACACAAAAATCGAAAGGTGAATTTTTAAATGATGATAGAATTGGTATTTGGTATGAGTGGTCAGCCAATGGCAAGCGCAAAAAGTTAAAATACTAAGTTGAAAAATTTATTGAAGACACTTGGACCAGGAATTCTATTTGCCTCAACAGCAATCGGTGTTTCTCATTTGGTACAATCCACTCAAGCAGGAGCCAGTTTTGGTTTCACAATACTTTGGGCGGTTATTCTAGCGAACCTTTTTAAGTATCCTTTTTTCGAATATGGCGCCCGGTATGCCAATGCAACTGGTGAAAGCATTATTGCTGGCTATAACCGATTGGGAAAACCTGCCGTGTGGATATTCTTTTTCATTACGCTGGTCTCCATGTTTTTAGTAAGCGCAGTTGTAGCGAATGTAACTGCTGCTTTTATGCAAAACCTTTTTGGCTTTGAAAGTGCATTGGGCACCGTTATTTTAATCTTTTTGGTCTGTATAATCATTCTTATTTCTAATAATTTTAAATTATTGGATGGACTTATAAAAGTGATTGGAATTGTACTGCTGCTCTCGACCATTTTAGCATTTATATTGGTCATAATTAAAGGACCACAAGGCAATTTATCCTTGTGGGATTTTGATGCAGTTGACGAGGTTAAGTATTTTGCCTTTTTAATTCCGTTTATGGGATGGATGCCAACCGCATTGGATCTTTCTGCATGGAGCAGTTTATGGACGATTGAACGGATTGAACAAACAGGCTACCACCCTACCCTAAAAGAAACCAAATTCGACTTTAATTTGGGTTATATTCTCTCTGCATTATTAGCTATTTGTTTCGTGACGTTAGGCGCCTTAATCATGTTTGGTACTTCCTTTGAATTTTCAGAGAATGGTGTCGTATTTTCTGGAGAAATCGTTTCCTTATACACCGACACTTTTGGCCCTTGGTCTAACCTTGTAATCTCGGCTTCGGCATTCTCTATTATGTTTGGGACTTGCGTGGCGGTTTTTGATGGCTATTCTAGAGCTATGTCGGCCACTAGTCGAATTTTGTTTGAAAAAAAATTGCGTACTACTTCTAAAACCAAGCTTTATAGAAGCATGCTTCTATTGATTTCAGTAGGTTCCTTTTTGTTGATCTACGTTTTTCAAGGAGATCCGAAAGGCTTTAAAAAACTAATTATTATGGCCACCTCCATTTCATTTGTTTTTGCGCCACTTATTGCATTATTTAATCTGTTATTAGTACGCGAAAAATATGTTGGGGCGGCTTATGTTCCAAATAAATTAATGCGCATTTTATCCTATTTTGGTATCGTTTTTCTTTCGGTCTTTACCTTGCTATATTTGTTTCAATCTTATATAATGGGTTGAGATTTGTAACCAATTTAGGTGTTTAATTATATCCACCCACCACACACTTCTACATTGTTTTTATTATCCTCTCTTTTCAGCAATAAAAGGACACGCTATGGATTCAGCGAGCAAAGCCTTACTCAATTCAACTAAAAAAGAAATTGTGCCACCTGGTACAGTTAAGTTTAAGAAAAAACTTTATGCTGACATGACTCCCCCCTCTAAAGTACTGCATGTAAGGGTCCATCTCCCATGCTTGAGCTAAGGCCTCATCTCCAAAATTGTAGATTCGCTTTGGCATTTGGCACGAAACCATTAAGCGAACCGATTTTGACGGACGACCTTTCTCTGAGTCTGAGTTCGATTATTTAGCGTTTTGGTATGGTGATAATAACCTTGGTACCTACACTTTCATTTTCTCTATTATATAAATCAGCATAGTAAATGGTGTGCCGGAAATCTACTTGTTCGTTAAGTGTGGTTAAACGCTCTTGTTCCTCAATAAGACCCAATGATACTTCTCGAAAGATATTTTCCTCAAGGATTTCCTTTACTTTCTCGCGTCCTACGCCATCATCAATAATTTCAATTTTTATTCCCTCGGCTATTTCCAGGATGTTAATTTTGATAGATCCACTAGATCCTTTTTTATTCAAAATCCCATGCCAAATGGAGTTTTCAATGAAAGGGTGTAAGAATAATGGTGGAACTTTATATTTACCCAATCCAGATATTGTGTTTATTTCTAAATCAAAATGTCCTGAAAAACGAATTTTTTCGAGCTCAGCATATAATGATAAACAACTAATTTCATCAGAAAGACTAATAGAGTCTTTGCTGGAATGGTCTAAAACGGTTCGTACGAGAGTGGCAAATTTGGTCAAATGTTTCCCCGCAATTTGAGCATTGTTTTCAATGATATATTTTTTTAGAGAGTTGAGGCCTTTGAATAAAAAATTAGGATTTATTTTTGACCGAAGGGTTTTTATTTCAAGCTGTACTTTTTGTTTTCGAACGACCTCCTCTTGCTCTTTTCGCAATCGAATTTGTCTTCGAAGTAAATAGAATAAGACGAGTAGAAGTAGTGATCCAATTATTAAGAGTGTGTTATAAGAACTTGAATGGTCAGCGCGTTCAGTCGATAATAACTGTTCGTTTTTATTTTTCAGTTTCGCGATTGAACTCTTTCGGCTAAGCTCGATTTCTTTTAGCTGTAATTGTTGCTGAACATTGTTTTTGATTTGTTGCTGTTGTAATTCCTTATAGTTGTTTTGGAGAACAGAATCCTTAAGATATGCGTATCTTTTATAATAAGAATGTGACTGCCTATCGTACCGTTGGATTGCTTTAATTCTTGAGATGGTTTTGTTTAAATAAATGAGCTCGCTGACTGCGTTATTTAATTCCGCTATTTCTAATGCTTGCTGCGCAATTCTGTGTCCTTTTCTGTATTCCCTGCGCTCGTAATAGCAATTAGCAAGGTTGTTTAGCGCAGGAATTTTTTCCTTCGTAAGATTTAGGCTATCATAAATAATAAGGGCTTGATCATATTCATTGATCGCCTCATCATATTGGGTTGATCTTTGATAAATGAAACCAATATTAATATGGCTTTGCGCTATTCCTGTTTTAAGATTTAAAGTGGTTTGAAGGGCTAATGATTTTTGATACCAATTTAGGGCAAGTGAATCATTATTTTCTATTTGCTCAATATAACCAAGCGTATTATATGTTTTTAGTATCCCATCATTATCCTTTATTTTGGATTGAATGGATAAAACTTCGATAAACGTTTTGCGTGAATTAGGTATATCCTTAAGCTCTAATTGTACATTACCAATTTTAGATAGAATATATATTTGACTCTTTTGATCGATTAACTGTTCTTTAATTGAAAGTGCACGGTACAATAATGAGATGGACTTATTTAGCTCGCCTGAATTATAAAAAGCGGTGCTCGCCGTCTGCAGAATCTGAGATTCTAAATCTATTAACTTAGTTTGCGAATTGTTTTTACTGCGCGCTTCTCGTATAAATGTAAAACCAATTTCACAGACATCAAGAACAGAATCTGGTTTGAATTGAGCGTACAAATCACATAATTGAACATAAGATTCAGCTCTGCTAATATTGTCTAGATGCGGGTTACTTGCAATGACATATAAAGAGTAGCGATTCTGTATGAAGTCCGATTTGCCAATGGTTATAACAGGGATTAAAAATATAATTAGCAAAAGGATTTTCATACGTGCTGCTAACTTACAATAAGTTTTTGAAAAAAAAATACTCAGAAAGTCTTTTTAGTTTAAAAGCTAATCTGATTCCCCCATCTTTTACCAGACCGTAAATAGATTACGTTGTGCCACTCTAGTTTTGAAGAAAAAACAAAATGAATATACTAAGTTTTATGGATGAATTTCCAAATGAAGAATCTTGCAAGTCAC
>WTCE01000124.1 GCA_013138735.1 Crocinitomix sp.
CATTGTTCACAGCTTTATTCTTACCCGAACAATTACCAATAAACGTCTTAAAGAGAAAGGATACATTAGCCTTATGGAAATGTACTCAAAACAATTACTAACTTAATGAACCGCCGTATACGGATCCGTACGTACGGTGGTGTGAGAGGACAGATAGGGGAATAACCTCTATCTTCCTACTCGATCAGAATTGTTTTGAAAAAGCGAACTCAGGTTTAGGCTAACTGATACATTTTACCCGGCAATGATTGCAAACTGCCGCGCATTTCTAGATTGAATAAATGCAATGACAATTCACTTGCCGTCATTTTTGCTTCTTTGGCTAAGGCGTCAATATGCGTGGCTTTATTTTCGCTTTGCAATACTTTAATTATGCGTTCTTCATCTACGGTGTGTCCTTCAAATAAATTAGATTGATCCACACGTTCATCTGGATCTAATTCCTCCCATTCTAGAGCAGTTATCATGTCTTCAGCACATGTAATCAACTTTGCCGTATCGCGTTGGATTAAATTATTACATCCGGCCGAATTGCCACGGTCTATATTTCCTGGAAAAGCAAATACTTGCCGACCATATCCAAAGGCTAAATTTGCCGTAATTAGAGATCCACCACTTATGGCACTTTCAATGACCACCGTAGCTTCCGATAATCCTGCGACAATTCTATTCCGTTGCGGAAAATTACCTGGTTCCCCGCGTGTTCCACTAATGAATTCTGTTACTAATCCGCCCGTATCTTGCATGATTAAGGCCAATTGTTTGTTCGCTGCGGGGTATATAAAATCTAATCCATGGCCTAACACGGCTATTGTTGGCAAATCATTTGTTAGGGCAGCCTCATGAGCCGTTTTGTCAATCCCATGTGCTAATCCGCTCACAATTTGTACACCGTGCGGCGCCAAGTCTTTTACAAACTGCTTCGTAATCTTAATACCGTAGGATGTTGCTTTTCTTGTACCAACTATGGACACGTTTTGTTGCTTAAAGTTGACGTTTCCTTTTGAATAAAGTACAATAGGACTGTCTTCGCAAAATTTTAATGCCGCTGGATAATTTTCGTCTTGATAATAATGCAGCTGAACAGCATTTTTCTGCATGAAAATGATTTCTTCAGCAGCCCGCGCTAATGCAGCTTTGCGGTTGAATTTCTTTACTTTATTAAGCGAAATCCCGCAAATCTTGGCTATTGCAGCCTCGCTCATTTCAAACACTGCCTTTGCACCTCCAGCATATGCAATAAGCGTTTTCGTATTAACAATTCCAATCCCCTGTAAAAGGGGCAAAGCTATTTTGTAAATATTCTCTTCCACACTCAAAAATACAATATTTGATGAGATTATAGTCATTATTTTGACGGTTATTTAATTTTTTTTCATTTACCTGTACCCCCTGTAATTAGTGTTGAATTACAAGGTTAATAAAGTTTGGCATGATTTTTTTCGGTAAATTTTCGTATTTTTGGTACATATATAGATAATCTACGAATGTTAAAACAAACGCTAAGTCAAAAGTTGCTTCAAAAGCTTTCTCCTCAACAAATCCAGTTGATGAAACTCTTGCAGGTTCCTACTATGGAATTAGAGCAAAGAATTAAGGAGGAAATTGAAGAAAATCCTGCGTTGGAAGAAGGGAAAGAAGAATCAAGTGAGGATGAATATGAGGACGATTACGAGGAACCAGCTGAAGCGAACGAGGAGTTTGATATTAACGATTATTTAGATGATGATTTACCGCAATACAAAACTTCGGTTACAAATTCGGGAAAAGATCAAGACGAAAAAGCAGTTCCAATTTCAGGCGGAAAATCATTTCATGATATTCTAGAGAACCAGTTAATGCTTCGTAGATTAACAGATAGTGAAAAATTAATAGCAGAGAATTTAATCGGAAATATTGATGATGACGGTTATTTAAGAAGAGAGATTGAGGCAATTGTTGATGATTTGGCTTTTACAGCAAATCTTGAAACAACAGAAGAGGCTGTGGAAGATGTACTTTTCATTATTCAAGATTTTGAACCTGCCGGCGTTGGAGCAAGAGATTTAAGAGAATGTCTTTTATTACAACTGGAAAGAAGGCATCATGGTGATATTTCTGTTTATACTGCGAAAAAAATATTAGAAAAATCATTTGAAGAATTTACCAAAAAGCACTACGAAAAGATAAAGGCCAAGTTTGAAATTGACGACGAAAACCTTAAAGATGCCATTGCTGAAATTGTACGCCTAAACCCAAAACCGGGGAATTCATTAAAAGAGTCGACAAATTCTAAAAATATTCAACAAATTATTCCTGATTTTATTCTAACAGATGATGAAGGTGAATTGAGTTTATCGTTAAATGGAAGAAATGCACCGCAGTTAAAGGTGAGCAGAACCTATGAAAATATGTTGCGCAGCCACTCTGAAGGAGCAAAAAGCACAAAATCGGACAAAGAAGCAGTGCAATTTGTGCGTCAAAAATTAGATTCTGCAAAATGGTTTATTGATGCGATTCAGCAACGTCAACAAACGCTTTTATTCACAATGAAAGCAATTTTGGAATACCAAAAAGCGTATTTTTTGACGGGTGATGACACCAATTTACGTCCAATGATCTTGAAAGATATTGCGGACATTGTTGAAATGGATATTTCTACCATTTCGAGAGTTGCCAATTCAAAATACATCTCAACGCCCTACGGCATAATGTCTTTAAAATACTTTTTCTCTGAGTCGCTTACTACTTCTTCTGGTGAAGAAGTTTCAACGCGTGAAGTGAAGAAAATATTGAGTGATGCCGTTGATGCGGAATTAAAAAAGAAACCTTTGACAGATCAAAAATTAACCGATTTATTAAAGGAAAAAGGATACAATATTGCGCGTAGAACAGTTGCAAAATACCGCGAGCAATTGGATATCCCTGTAGCGCGATTAAGAAAAGAATTATGATCGCTAAGCAGTTTTTTCTTTCCCTTTCATATATTTTCCACCCCATTTTCATGCCCCTTTTAGGGCTCTACTTTCTTTTTTCCTTAGAAACAAAACCACTTTCTTTATATAAGTTAGATGCCTTGTTTTACTTTCCGAGCGAAGCAAAAAATTTCCTCTACATTATTATTGGAATTTTAACCATTGTAGCACCCTTACTCAGTTTATTAATCATGTATTATAATAAAATGATTTCTAGTCTGACCTTAGAAAAAAAGGAAGAAAGAGTTTACCCTTTTATTTTAGTTTCATTTTATTATTTATTGGCGTATATCTATGTGCGTACCAAAATTCCTATTGAATTACAACATCCTGCACTAGTCGGGTTTCTTTTCGGTGTTTTACTAATTTTCGTGATAAGCTTCATTGTTAATTTTTACATTAAAATTAGTTTGCATGCGGCGGCAATATTTGGTGTGGCCGGAATGTTATTGGGCTATAGTCAAACGCAGCTTTCTGGTTTTGCCGAGGGCGGTCCAACAAACCTCTTTATTATTCTTTACTTTTTATTTATTGCAGGACTAGTCTCAGGAGCACGGCTTTTTTTAAAAGCGCATAGTCTTACCGAAATCCTTTTGGGTTCTGCATTGGGCTTCTTTGTCATGTATGTAGTTGTCAAATACGGTTTGTATTTGTAACTTATCGCTTGATAACATATTCTCAAACTTAAATTGACTCGAATGTATTCCGTTAAAGCAAATTCTGTTTCAAAAACTAGGGCGGCTATTGCTGTGAAAGAATCTGAATTTAGTTTTGGAATTACGCCAGAAATGAATGATCAATTGGCCAGTCCTGCGGAGTTGTTTTTAGGCTCAGTTGCCGCTTGCATTTTGAAAAATGTTGAACGTTTTTCTGTAATACTCAAATTCGAGTATGAAACTGCAAGTGTTGAAGTAAAGGCAGTGCGATTAGAAAAACCACCGCGAATGGATGAAATCCTTTATTCACTCAAAATCTATTCAAACGATTCAAAATTAAACATCAAATTACTTCAAAGAAATATAGAAAAATTTGGAACCATATATAACACCGTTAAACTAAGTTGTAAAATTGAAGGCTCCATTGAAAGGGTTGATCCGTAGTGTCTGGTTGTAAATTCAGACATTGTTAACCAACTATCCTTTAAATAATGTAACTCGAAGATTTATTGAATTTTAATTGCGGCATTGTTTTTGAAAATACATAATCGTATTACATTTGTATCCATCTTTGTTCAATTCATAGATGAACGCTTATAAAATTTAATCATATGAGAATTAAAAACATAATAATGATTGCTGGTGCCGTTATAGCATTAACTGCTTGTGGAACAGGTAAAGGTTCAGGTGACGGCAATAAAAAAGGGATCAATTTATTTTCAGTTGCACAGGATATAGAATTGGGTGCGCAAGTTGCTGCAGAAATTGAAGCGGATAAAGCGCAATTCAATATTTTAGATTCTGCAAAAAATGTTGCGGCTTATAGATATATATATGACATTAGAGATGCAATATTGGCTACAGGCAAGGTGGAACATAAAGAAGACTTTAAGTGGCAAGTGCGAATCATTGATAATGATACGACCTTAAATGCATTTTGTACACCAGGCGGTTACATTTATTTCTATACAGGAATCATTAAGTATTTAGAAAACGAAGCAGAGTTGGCAGGAGTTATGGGTCATGAAATGGGTCATGCAGATTTAAGACACTCTACGCGCCAAATGACGAAGACTTTCGGTGTGCAATTATTATTAAGTGCAGTTTTAGGAGAAAGAGAAGCGTTAAAGCAAATCACCTCAGGTTTAATCGGACTTAAATTTAGCCGTTCGCATGAAACGGAGGCAGATGAAATTTCTGTTAAATATCTTTGTGGTACAAAATGGCCTGCTGACGGTGGAGCTGGATTTTTTGAGAAGATCGAAGCAGAAGGAGGTGGAAGAGCACCTGAGTTTATTAGCACGCACCCAAGTCCAACAAATCGTATTGAGAACTATCATACTTGGGCGAAAGAAAGAGGTTGTACAGGTTCTGATAACGGCGCCATGTCTTATAAAGAATTTCAAAAGTTGTTTTAAACTAAAACAATATTCAAATATTGATAATAAAAAAAGTCCTAGTTAATTATTAGCTAGGACTTTTTTTATTATATCAATACTCTTTTTTGACTAAAGACTATTGACATACCCGAATATATTTTGTACATTTGAACGTACACGTTTATGTACACGAAAGAGTTTTGAAAATATATGAAAGCAATTACTATTTCTGCGTTTAGAAAACGATTAAAAGAATACTTCGACTTTGTTACATCAAGTGCTGAAGTAATCGTGATTCCGAGGGGAAAGGATGGAAATGATGAAGCTGTTGTTGTGATGTCATTAAGTGAGTATAATTCATTTAAAGACACGGAACATCTGCTATCAACACGCGCAAACAGAAATAGATTGCGGGATTCAATAGACCAAATTGAATTGTCGCAGACCGTTAGATTTAACCCTGATGACGGCGAAACCACTAAAAAATGATTATTGAATTCAGTAAAAACGCATGGGAAGACTTTGAGTATTGGATAGATAACGACACTGATGTTTGCACCAAAATTAAAGTCTTTATAAAGGAAATACAACGAACACCGTTTAAAGGAACTGGGAAGCCAGAACCGTTGAAGAATGACCTGAAAGGATATTGGTCTAGACGAATTACAAAAGAACATAGGCTCGTTTATAAAATATCAGGGAAAAAAGGCGTTGATCAAAAGTATTCCATTGTTCAATGTCGTTTTCATTATGATGATTGATGAAAAAGATATTAGAACGCTGCGCTATTAGTACCTAGACTGATCTCAGACTGAGTCGAGTCGCGATTAGATTTCACATTAAGTCATAAAAAAATCAAACCCGTTCAATCGTCCCATAATTTATTGAGAGATAATTGCCCATTGCCATTGCACATTAAAGCAATTGAAAATTGCTAAAGGGCTATTTTCTTAGAAGCCTGAAAGGCATTATTCTGAATCACGGATACAATAAACAAACCAATCATATCGCTTGGTAATTCAATCCGTTGACTGCCTTCCAAATGCTCTCGAAATACAATTTGACCTGTCATTGATGTAATTAGCACCTCGTATGAACCTTCCAAAGCAGTTTCAATATTTAGATTGTGCAGATGACTAAAAATAAAGAATTGATCACCGAAAGAAGGCCCTGTCATTTCTTTCAAGGCCAAACTCGTTTCTTCAGATTCACCTTCAATTTTAACATAGTTACACGCTATTTTTCCATTGTCAAAAAATTGAACATTGGCCGTGGCACGAACATAAGTAATATTAAAATCAGCGTTGTCAATCGTTGTAGCGCTATTGTTTTTGCTCGAATTAATCGGCTTCCATGTTTTGCCATCAACAGAGGTGTAATAAACTACATTTTCGATTATGCAATTGTGAATCACATCAAAATTAAATAGAATACTCAAGGATTCATAACTCATAAGTTCTTCCACCTTCCGCGTTAAGGTGACGGGGAAATTTCCGCCGTGCTCAACAAAGAACGTCACACTCTGCGGGTCAAACTCTACCGCATCAAAAACCATATACGGGCTTATGTGCCATCCGTCAAAGTTTTGACCAGAATTTTGACCACATTCAAATAATACAGATTGGGAAATAGCGGGCTGAATACCCAAGCTAATCAGAACTAATAATAAGATACGTTTCATAAGGCGACATTTACAAACATAACAGATGTCACAGGTTTTCGTTACAGAATTAACAATTGGATTGTTTTGAAATTGCTCTCAAAGAGCACTTCGATAGTTCGACAGGCTCACTAACCTAACCTAACCTCAGAGTTCTTTTCCCCAACAAATTGAATACAATATCAAATAAAATGTAAAGCAAGCCTAACGCCACCTAAAACCATAACACATCAACACGCCTGCCCACAACCACAACCAAAACACACATCAAAAAAAGTAAATTTCCACAAGCAAGACGTCAGATCGAGTGGCACATTTCTGATCAAACGCAGTGCAGATCAAAATGGGTTGTATCGAGATCAGTCGCGCATAAACGCAACCTCAATCCTCCGATTAATATCACGCCCCCACAAATAACGATTCGGAGCAATTGGCTTAGCAGATCCATAACCTTTATAAATTAACCGTTCTGGAGCAATACCTTGAGCAATTAAATAATCATAAACCGCTTTCGCCCGACTTTCAGACAAAGCCTGGTTCTTTTCATCAATTCCAGATGAATCTGTATAGCCATTGATATTCGCCTTTACACCTTTTTTATCCTTTAAATATTGCACCAATTGATTTAAATTATCGTAGCCATAACCGCTGGTTGGTAGATCAAAACTGCCAGATGCAAATGCCAATGAATCGATAATAAATGTGCTACCCATTCCTTCGTCATCTTGATGGACAAAAAAGTAAGAAAGGTAAGATGTTTTTAACTCGGCGTCCGTTTTCACGTCCTTGTCATAACCCTTTTCATCCACTAATTTATCGCCACTATGTGTGGTTTTATTAATGATTTTAATCTCTATTCGACGGTTCCCTTCACGGGTTGATTTATAACGATTGCTATATATCGGTTTGGCAGGACCATAACCTTGATAGGTTACACGGTCAGGTGAATAGCCCGATTCAATTAAATGATCGTAGACAAATTTTGCCCGTTGTTTCGATATGGTTACGTTCTTCGCATGGCTTCCAGAATTGTCTGTATAGCCACCAACTTCTATTATAAGATTGGGATCATTGTCTAAGGCCGTTTTTAAATAAACAATATCCTCGTTTCTAGAAATATTCGAAAATGAGGTTTTACCTGATCCAAATTTGACATTGTACAATACTATATGAAAGCCAATTGGAATCGCTTCTGGCACAACAACTAAATGTTCCATTTCAATATGGAGCTGTGTACTATCTATATTTTCTGGTAAGGGGGGACATAAGCACTCTTGCAAAGAATCTGAAATTTCAAATTCAGGATATGATTCAAAATCCTTGATACGTTCACGTTGGGTTTGATAGCGCGGACTTGTATTGGCGCCATCTGTTCCTAAATCCCAATAGTTAACAGCATCCCAACTTGAATAATCGCAAAATTGTTTTAGAATCACTGCACCAATAAATCCAGATGCATGCCAACCATTCCAACAATGTAAATAAACAGGACCAACCTCAGGCATAGTTGCCGACTCGAAAGTTGACTTTAGCATATCATAAACATGCACTGAATCGTAATAATCGCGTTGCTCATATTCTAACCTACTTAAGGTTGAATCAATACAATTACAAGTGTCGCCAATTGGTGAATATTCAAAATTTTCCCGGTACAAATAAATCCCTTTTGAAAAACCTTCTTGGCATAAACCATGCATCCCGTCTAAAGGAATAGGATTATGGTTATTCCGTTTATCTAGTTTGTGATAATAATTATTAGCTCCACCTCTATAAGCCACTCCGTGTAATATAGGTCGCATATTTCTTGTCCCATACAAACTGTCAAATCCGTTTCCTTTATTATCCGTGATTTTGTACATCAAGTCAGTCTCTACGTATCTTTTTTTATAAAAATCGTAGGTCAAAGCTATCCGTGGTTCCACTTTTAATAATGAATCTATATCGAGTTCTTCACCTTCTTCCAATAGGATATAAGCTTCTAGCCCAATTTTGACTGTATCCACCTGCGCGAATCCTGCTCCTGTAAAAACGAATAATAATATGGCCAATAAATGGTTATGCATAACTAACAAAGTTAATTCCTTCTATCCCCTATAATCAAAAGTTATGCTAAAGTTTTTCACAGCTTATTTTTTGTAATCAAGAATCGATTAATTGCTTTACTATCCGATTTATTCGTTTTAGGCTAAATTTAATGGAACTGTTTAAATTTTCTTTGAAGAGATTTTTTTGCCTTCCAGATCATAAACTTCGATTTTTTTGCGCTTACCCTTACGATCGAAATAAAGCCATTTACCTACTTTTATGGTCTCTACCTTTTTGCCAGATTCAATGGAAGTTTCTTGTCCTTTTTCGGATATATTTCCTTTTTTGGAATAGCGTTTAACTTTTTGATTGGGTGAATATTTACGTTGCTTAAAGGTTTCTTTTATTTCGCCATTTCTATGCCACACACTTTTTTTCTCAAAGCGACTTTTTCTGTTGAATTCTATCTCATTTTTGAGGTCACCATCTATATACCACTCGCGCACAACGCGTAACATTCCATGCTGATATTCCCATTCCTTTTTTTCTTTATTTGCCTTGGTGAAATGGGTGCTTAGTCCGTGTCTTTTTCCATTTTTAAAGTGATAGAGAAAAGAACTCGTCAGTTTTTTTTCAATTGCACTACCCGTAAAAAGTTCGCCTTTATGATGGTAAATATTGATGAATCCTCCACTTCGCGTTTCCTGCTCCGTTTCTTTTAGTTCGCTGAATGGAACAGGATCTTCCACAGCCGACTGAGTAAATAATTGTAGGGGTAATAAAAAACTAATGGCTATTATAAAAATTAACTTCACAGTATAAGTATACAAAATGTTGCGCACTACTTTTTGAGTATTTGCGTAAATTTGGCGTAAAATGAATCAAAACATCTATGTAATTAGTGGACTTGGTGCAGATCATACGGTCTTTTGCAAGTTGAACCTTCCCGGCTATACGCTGGTGCATGTTGCATGGGTGCCAACTGTTAAGGGAGAAAGCTTAAATGGGTATGCAAGTCGCTTATTACCTCAGATAAAAGAAGAAAATCCAATTGTCTTGGGCTTGTCTTTAGGCGGAATGTTAGCTGTGGAGGTGGGTCAATTAATTCAAACCAAAAAAGTAATTTCTTTATCCTCTGTTACTGCTTATAGCGAACTGCCTTTTCATTTTAAATTGGCAGGTTGGTTAAGGTTGCAAAAAATATTACCCATCTACTTTTTCTCTAAAGGAAACCGTTTTACACAATGGATTTTTGGCGTTAAACAAAAAGAAGATCGTGAAATTTTGAATCAAGTTTTTGTTAATTTGGATAAGGACTTTCTGTATTGGGCATTGAATGCCGTGCTAACTTGGAAGAATGTGGAAAAACCTCAAAATTTGCAGCGAATTCATGGAAGTAGTGATCTAATTTTACCAAAGCGTAAAAAAGTCAGTTATAATGCTGTCATAGAAAAAGGGACACACCTAATGCTATTGGATCAGGCCGAAGAAGTTTCAACGGCAATTTTAAACGCCCTAAAAGCGTAACGTTTCTTTGATTTGTGTATTTTACAATAGACATTATGACAATTTTTATTGCAGCAATGTCTACTAAAGAAAAGAAAACATGCAAGCCCTTAAAGTTCTTATCCTGCTCATTATATGCTGCACCGCCAATCAATTGGCTGCTCAAACCTATTTTGGTAAAGTAAAATGTGATTCATTTTTGGTGATGCAAGATACTTCTCGCGCCATTATTTATCGCAAAAATAAAACGACGGTTTTTGATAAAAAACAAGGGAAATTCAGATTTAAACCAACGAAGGATGTCATTTTTTATTTGGGCGAGCAAGAGTTATTAGTTCAGGTTGCAAAGAGTAGCATTGATTTTATTTATTTGAATGAAGATAACGAGCCGATTTCTTTCACCAATAATACTCCAAATCCTAAGATAGCGGAATTTCCAATTTTAAGCGGAGGCATTTTGGATAGCATAGTTCGTTTTAATAGTGTTTATTTCAATTATAAAAATGGCACAGTTCCAAATGATGAAATAACAAAAGATTTCTGGCCGGTTACGACATTTAGCGTGGAACGCTTCTCTAATAATTTATTGCTAATTAATCATGTTAAAATTCCAACTGGGCTTTTTGATTTAGAATTTGAACAATACGTTATGGACGATCCAGGAATTGCGGCCTCAGGAGTCTATAGTTTGACAGCACGTAAATGGCTTGTGCCTGCGATTTATGAATCCGTAAAAATAGTGGACAACAACCTCATTTGTTTAAAACGGGATAGTATTGTGCCCGAGTTTGTATCCTTTAATGAGCGATTTACCCAATTAGATCATTCCTATGATTATTATCGATTAAATAATGATGTTGCTGAATTGGTGCAAACAAACATTACCGAAAACGACGAAATTGACTTGGCGTCTTTCTTGGGTGTTGATAGTGTTGAAAATCGATCGCGAGAATTGAATATTTTATCCAATCAATACACCACATTTAAAAATGGTAAACAAGGTTTAGTAGAGTTTCAATTGTTTAGTGAAGTTGATTATGATGTGATGGGTTATAGTAATTTTAAATACGCTGAAATTTTCCCGCCAAAATGCGATTATATCTTGAATGATGTGAAGGGTCGAAACATCATCACGTTAGACAGAAGTTTAACAGAGCAACTAACCTTGCATAGATGGACTTATGATGAGGATTCTGATGAAATTAATTTAGATTCAATCGTAAGTGCTAAAAACGAATTGATTTATGGAATGGTTGGCCATGCAGAGGAGCGCGTTTCTATAGACGGGCAGATTTTTTATTGGCCAGAACTAATTAAGGCCCCTGGGTTTGAAATACCGCATAAAGAGAAAAAAACAATAAAACATAAGAGCTTTCCAATTGGACAAAAAAAAAGCTGTGGGCTACAATTTTTTAATGACAGTTTAATGCATGTTTTGAATTTTGAATATGACGAAGAGGATCTTTCGACGATACCGTATCAGAGTATTCTTTTTCCTTATGAAGATTCAATAGTTATGGATGAAGATGGAGATTTGATGGCTGTTTATCCTGCGCCAAATCCTGGCTATGAAGAAAGTGGTATTTATAACCTCAATACCAATAAGTGGTTTATTGAACGCAATTATAGAATGATTCATAAACGCTCAAATGGAATATTGCTGGAAGAAGTAATCCGTAAAGAATTCAATTTATATGATACAGAAAGCTACAGTTTACTGCAGCCAGATAGAACTTATACCTTCCAAGACGTTATAAGTAGAGATAAGGCTATGGATCCTGAATTGTACAAGAAAGCTTTATTCGGAGAAAATATGCCTGTTACTTATTATGAAAATCCCGAAAAATCAATCTACCGAGAAAATTATGGCTATGAAAGTGGATCTTATCGCTATATCGGAAATTATTACTCGGTAGTGCTAGAATCAAGTGATTGGCAAATACAGCAACCCTTTCATAATGACAATTATATCAATTTGACTCCGCTTACAAAACCAGCTGAATTTGTGCATTATAATCCATCTTATTACTATTACTTTTGGTTAGATCAAGATTCTCTTTACTTAGAAATTGGAGGAAGTTTATACGCCACAGAGCGTGAAAACGGAACAATAGATTTGGATATTATTGAATTGGAAGATGACGAAGAGTGGCGTATTCATTTAGTTTCAGGCGAAGACACTTTAATACATACGTCCTATCTATTCTCAGAACAGCGCGGAACATATACAACGGCTAGCTTTCATGTTGAAGAGGACTTATTGTTCATCAATGAACCGCAACATTATGATAATATCACACCCAATGCAATTTATCTAGATGGTTTTTGGGAGGAAGATTTAGAAGGTATTTATCGGTTTAAAGAATTCGAAACCGAGACTTCCTATATCTGTCAATTAGTGGATGGCGTTTGGAAAAAAGTCACACCCTATTATGCAAATATTGAACGCATCCCTTTTGGATATTTAGTCAATACGGGGTATGAAAAAGAAATTGTGGATCCAGAAAATTATACAGAAGAAGAAAGACCACGGCGCTATTTAGTTTTAGACAAGAACTTTAAAGCCATTTCATATCTCGATTTCTACGATTTTTCAGATGCAATAGTTCATCCATTTGGGATCCAATTATGTTCCACTAAATGTTTCTTAGTGGGTAATGATGGTAAAATGATTACCACGGCAAATTGGGACGAGTTTATAATAGAAGATGGCCAAATAAAAGCTGTGCGCTATATCCCCATGGACGAGGATGAATATTGGTTCATGGACGGAGAACAAGAAATTGAGGAGTTTAAATTTTATCCCTTGCCAAAAGAGTAGAGGTTTTGAAACGGCATTTAACGCAAATATTAACCCTTGCCCTTTTCGTCTTTCTAACGAATAATTCATTTGCGCAAAATCGCTTCGGAGACATTGAATGCGATTCTTTTCAAGTTACATTTAGCGAAAGTGAGGCAATCGTATTTCAAGGTAAGAAAACCGCAGTTTATAATAAAGCAAAACAGGAATTCTTAATCAAGCCTACTAAAAGCAGTGTGCTTTTTTTTCCGGGAGATAATTATTACGTGGTGGCTGATACAAAACAATTGAAGCTATATAATTTTTATTGCACAGATACCCTTGCGCCTTGTCTTTTGGAATATATTGTTGTAGATAACATTTTGTTCAACACAACAAATACCGGCAAAATCACCCTGCTAAAAGATGGTTATAGTTTTGGTGTTTTTCCCAATTTCCGCATGAATAATGAATGGGCGCTTTTCCAAAAAGCTGTGCGTTATCCCAATAGTTCAATTCGGAATAATGCGAAAGTGAGTCCGTTTAAATCTGTCGGGATAGAACGATTGAATGATAGTTTGCTGGTGGTTATAAATTATAAAGACGATTATCACGACCCGCATGCAACGCCTATTAAGAGCGTCCAATATCCTGAAGAGGACTCCTTAATTTTTGACTCTGAGACTGGATTTTATTATGCAATATATCCCGGACCTGTTCCTGGATATGAATATTGTGGTGTCTATAACTTAAACGCAAAAAACTGGATTGTCCAATCAAACAAATTGATTGAATTTTATAGTTCTCATGGGGTTTTAGTTGGTGATGTAGCGCGACACCCCGAGTATGGAGTAGATTCAGTTCATTATACTTTTATCAACATTAAAGGCAAAACGTTATTTAGCGGAAAAGCTTATCCGAAATTGTATCAATCGGAGTATCTAACATCAATAATTACAAATTCGGACACGGCAATGGACCTGCCAAATTATGCGATAAATGGGATTCATGGTTCATGGAATTTCAGAGTTGTTAAAAATGAAAAAATGGCGATTGTTAACCCCATTAAAAGTTTTGAAAACCTCACCCAATTCAAGGAGTTTGTGCATTATAATCTCGATTATGGGTATGCTTTCTGGCTAGAAAATGATTCTATTTATGCTGAGTTAGGAAGTCGAGAATATGCGGTTAGTCAAGTAAATGGGATTATCCAGGTTTGTCCTTCCTATACGTTTCCATCTCTGCATTATCGAGTTTATTTGATTGAAGGAGAAGATACCATTACAAAGACTGTTGGTGATGGAATTTATCTTGAACCTTTAAGAAATAGAGGAATTGTTCGATTAGAAATTATTGATGGTAATTTAATTGTAAACGACTATCCGCGATCTGTTATCCCAGATTTGGATCTATTACAAAAGTTTGTCGACGGAGATTTGGAATCACTGCAAACAACCCATTATATCGAAAATTCAAATCACGCTTCATCCGTCTGGAGGAAAGGCCTAAAAGGATGGGAACAACAAACCGAGAATTGTAGGTCAATTCAAAAGATTGATTTTGGATTTATTCTATCGAAACAAAGTTATTATTTAGAGCAAAATTACTTCAACGACCATATTCACAACCCTGTAAACTACTTTATTATTGATAACAACTTCCAACTAATGGAGTTCAACGGTATTTCTCAATTTACAGCTATAATTATATTGGAGAATACAATTGAATTAAGGTCTGTTAAAGAGAGCATTTTAATCGATAATCAAGGCGAAATTATAAGAACGGAGTAGAAAAAATCAGCGAAAATCAGTCTAATCAGCGTCATCAGCGCTCCATTGACTGAAATAACCTATACAATTCTATAGTCTCCGAACTCAATCTATCCTCTCAATCAGAAACCAAATATTTACACCTCTCCACACATTAAACCAACTTTCTTCCCATCTTTGTAATGTTTGAATAGGATTTGGAGTAATTCCAACCTGAAATTACGCAATAACATGATCATAGAAATTGGAGATAAATTAGTTTCAGAGGAAATTTTTGAAAAAGAATTCGTTTGCAATTTAGGAGCCTGTAAAGGCGCTTGCTGCATTGAAGGAGATGATGGTGCACCACTAACAACAGAAGAAGTGACTTTGCTCGAAGACAATATTGACGCCATTAAGCCCTACATGACGCCTGAAGGATTAGGTTCTGTTGAAAGAAAAGGCGTTTTTTATATGGATCAGTACAACGAAGCGGTGACCACTTTAGTAAAAGGTGCCGAATGTGCTTTTGTTTTTCTTGATACTGAAGGCATTACAAAATGTTCCGTAGAACAAGCTTATCGCGACGGAAAAACGGATTTTAATAAACCAATGTCCTGTCATTTATATCCGATTCGCGCCAAAAAATTCCGCACATTCACCTCACTTAATTATGATCGTTGGTCCATTTGCAAAGATGCCTGCACTTTAGGCGAAGAATTAGGCGTCCCCGTTTATAAATTTTTGAAAGAACCATTAACGCGGGCTTACGGTGCAGATTTTTACACTGAATTAGAAAAAGCCGCAGCTGAATTAGAGGAGAAAAAGCTAAAATAGTACTTAGTACTTAGTAGTTAGTACTCAGTACCAAGTACTATCAGCGAAGCGATCATAACACTTAATACATAACACTTAACACTGCCAAGTGAAACTAACCTTCAAAAAATCGGAAAAATTAACCAGCAGAATAATCATTGATCTGATTTTTGCCGAAGGAAAGACGCTAAAGAAATACCCCGTTCTTTTAAAATATTTACCAGTAGAATTTAGAGATAAAGAACCTCTCAAGGTTGTGATGTCTGTTCCTAAAAGACGCATTAAAAAGGCTGTCGATCGCAATCGCATAAAAAGACTCATGCGCGAAGCATATCGGCAGAATCGTATGCCATTTAAAGAGATGCTGATTAAGGAAGAAAAAAGTTTGGCATTATTTTTTATCTATAATGGAAAAGAAAACCCCGATTTCACAGCAATCGAAGAAAAAATAAAACTAATTTTAAAGGAATTGGGCTCAGTGATTAGCAAAGAGACGAAAGAAGAATTATGAAAAATTTGAAGTATACATTAATAATTTTAGGATGCTTATTCGCGTTCAATTTGCAAGCGCAACCTGAATTGGAGGAGCAACAAAATGCCGATTTTGAAATTCTAAAGAACTTAGAATTATTTGAATTGGTTTATAAACAAGTGGATTTAAACTATGTTGATGAACCCAATCCGGGAGCATTAATGAAAGCCGCGATTGATGCCATGTTGTATGAATTAGATCCGTACACAACCTATATTCCAGAATCACGCATTGAGGATTATAAGTTAATGTCTACAGGGCAATATGGTGGAATTGGCGCAATCATTCGCCAACAAGATGATAAAGTAATGGTTGTTGATCCGCATGAAGGATTTCCAGCGCAAAAAGCAGGCTTAATGGCAGGTGATATTTTTCTAGAAATTAATGGGAAAAGCGTTGATAATTTAACTTCTAGTGAAGTGTCTGAAAAATTAAAAGGCAAGCCCGGCACAGAATTAACAGTGATCGTGGATCGAGATGGAAATAACATCACTACTAAATTGGTTCGAGCAGAAATTAAGTTTAGCCCCGTTCCATATTACGGAATGGTAAGTGAAGATGTTGGGTATATCAAACTGAGTTCTTTTACAAAAACTGCGGCGCAGGATGTGAAAGAGGCTTATCAAGATTTAGAGAATAAACAAGGCATGAAAAAACTCATTTTCGATTTACGCGGAAATGGCGGTGGATTAGTTATTGAGTCAGTGAAAATTGTTAACATGTTTGTGCCCCAAGGAACAGAAATTGTATCCATTAAAGGAAGAGATACTGAAGTTAATAAAACCTATACGGCACGTGAACGTCCAATGGCATTAGACATCCCTTTAGTTGTTTTAGTGGATGAAAATTCAGCATCAGCGAGTGAAATTGTTTCAGGCGCTTTGCAAGATTTAGACCGCGCCGTTATCATTGGTCAAACGTCCTTTGGAAAAGGATTGGTTCAGCGTCCGCTTGATCTAAAATATAACGCAAAACTGAAAGTGACCATTGCTAAGTACTATACGCCAAGTGGTCGTTGTATCCAAAAATTGGATTATTCAAACCGCTCAGTAGGTAATAATGTGGATGAAATTTCTGATTCATTATTAAACAAGTTTAAAACAATGAACGGGCGTACTGTGATTGATGGAAGAGGAGTTGAGCCAGATGTGCGCATTCCGGACAAAGAATATGCTGTGCTTACGGGTACAATTGTACTTAGAAATATCCTCTTTAATTATGCAACAAAATACCGCCGTACGAATGCTGAAATTGCGGAACCACAAGTTTTTAAAGTAACAGATGAAATCTATCAAGATTTTTCGAATTATGTATTGGAGCAAGATTTTGAATATAAAACAGCATCATTACAATTAATGCAAAAACTGGAAGAAGCCGCACAAGACGAAGATAATTATGGTGACGCACAAGCTGAGTTTGAGGCTTTAATGAAAAAATTACAGCCTTCTAAAGAGAATGATTTGGTGAAGTATAAAAAAGAACTCATTCCGCTTTTAGAAGATGAATTAGTGGGTCGCTATTATTATCAAAAAGGGAGACTAATGCACGGTTTAGTGCAGGATGAATTTATTTTAGAAGGAATTGAAATATTAAACGATTTGGCTCGTTATAAAAAAGTGTTGAATCTAGAAAACTAACCAATGTTCGATAAATGGCTACGCTTACCAGCCCATTTATATCTTAGAATCACTGCTTTAACTTTGCTAACCGTAGGAATCGCCCTTTCCAACGTTTTAATGAGTATCGGAGCAATTTGGATTATTTCGAATTGGCTTATTGAAGCCAACTTTAACTCCTATTGGCAAAAATTTAAAGAAAAAAAAACAGTTTGGATCGTTGTGGCCATCTATGTATTTATCGCCATTTCACTCTTATGGAGTAATGATGCTGCCTATGGATTTAAAGATTTAAGAGTCAAACTTCCTTTCATTGTCATTCCTTTGGTTTTGGCAACTTCAGAGCCTTTGCAAAAAAAGCATTTTTACTTCCTACTCTATGTCTTTTTAGGAGTTGTCCTTTATACTAGCGTCTACAATTACATCCGCTATAATTATGTCTTAGAAAATGTACATGACATTCGTGAAATGTCAGTATTCATATCACATGTGCGCTTGTCTGTTCTCATTAATTTTGCCATTTTCACCTGCATCTTTTTAATTTATAAAAAGAAATTTAAGCCCTTGGTTTGGATCATTCTTTTGGGCTGGTATGCTTTCTATTTATACAAATCGCAAATAATTAATGGCTACATCTTATTCTTAGCGCTAAGCATTTTTGCCCTATTCTTTTTTGTCTTCAGGATGAAATCGAAAAAGTTAAAATTTACGGTTTTGGCGCTTGCTGTTTTAGGTGGGATTTCAGTGAGTATCTTGGGCTATAACACCGTGCAAAAATTGAATACGTGCGAGCATGTTCCTTTTAGTGAATTGGACTTATATACGGTAAACGGTAATCCTTATTATCACGATACCCTCAACACTCAAAGTGAAAACGGTTCATTCGTTTGGCTATATCTCAGTAATGACGAATTATCGCAAGAATGGGAAAAGCGATCTGCAATTCCTTATGATTCATTAGACAATAAAGGGCAGCCCATGTACGGTACCTTAATGCGCTTTTTAACATCAAAACATTTACGGAAAGATTCAGTTGGATTGGCGGAACTAACAGATGATGAAATTCAACGGATAGAAAACGGGCAAACCGGAGTTCTAATGAATCAGGGATTAATTACCAGATTGAATGCCTTTTTAATGGAATATCGCATTTATTCAGAAGGCGGAGATCCAAATGGACACTCGCTCATCCAACGTATAGAACATTTAAAAGCGGCAGTCGGGATTATTAAGAACCATTGGGTAGTTGGAGTTGGAGCAGGAGATGTTCCCACAGCTTTTACAGACCAATACGCTCAAATGAACTCCAGATTGATAGAGGAGCATCAGCACCGCTCACACAATCAATTTTTAACCAT
This sequence comes from Crocinitomix sp., assembly GCA_013138735.1. Lineage (GTDB taxonomy): Bacteria > Bacteroidota > Bacteroidia > Flavobacteriales_D > Crocinitomicaceae > Crocinitomix. Next base: position 19,030 of record WTCE01000124.1, read on the forward strand.
TTGGGTCGGTTTAGGCATTGTTGGCTTTATCTTATTCCTACTCCTCTTAATTTGGCCCTTCTTCGAGCTCGAATCCAAAGACTACTTTATGGGAATGGTGCTTTTAAGTTTAATTATTTCCTGTTTCTTTCAAGACTTTATTGAAACCCAAGCTGGTGTCACGATTTTTGCTCTTTTTTATAGCTTGGCGCTTTATAGAGAAAAGGAGGAGGTTTAGTTGTTAGGCAGGAGGCAAAGAGGCAAAAAAGGTAGTAGGCAAAAGGGGTAGGCATGAGGTTGTGAGGCAATAGGCAAGAGAAAAACCTATTAATTTTTCAATACGCAATGATCAATGTTCAATTACGTCAAATCATTCAACCTTATCACATAACACTGTTAAATCATTCCAACATCCAACCTTTAAAACTCCATTAAATGATCAAATGATCAAACCATCAAAACCCCCAACGTCAAACCGCCATTAAATCATCAAATCATTAAAGCCCCACGTCAAACCGCCATTAAATCATCAAACCATCAAATCATCAAAACCCCACGTCAAACCGCCATTAAATCATCAAACCATCAAATCATCAAAACCCTGCGTCAAATCGAAATCTAACAACGAGCCACGCGAGTGATCTATAATCTATGAGCGCAGCGATCTTTCATCTGTGAGCAAAGCGAACTAAACATTCATAAGCCAAACTCAATTCAATCTGATCTTTATCTGAAATGCCATCTGGATTCAGAATCAAATTTTCTATTCGTTGTTTAAATAACGCGCTAATATCCGCTCGATTTATCCAATCAAAAATTGTTTTACTAGTTTTCTTCTCAGCAAAAGCAGACGACAACTGGTCAGGTTTTTTGTCTTTAAAACCGTAATTAATTAGATCACTAAAATGTAAAACACTTTCTATGCTATTGACGTTTTTCCAATCTGATAAATAGTCAGCAATCTCAAAATTTCCATTGTCGAGCATTATTAATATCGAATTAATAGCCTCGTTTTCGGGCAATGGATGTGCTTTGAGACAATGAACGAAAAATTCTTTTCCAAATGAATGAAGTAGTTCTGTTTCTTTAGTCGTCCAATCATTAATTTCGCCAAATGTTTGTAAAACTAGCTCTACAGAATGCGAAACGAATTTCATGTTGGCTGTTAAGTCTAAATACCTCGGAGCAAAATGCTTAAATTCATTAATATTGATTTTTTGAGGTTTGGCTGCTGTATGATAAGTATATAAAAGTTCAAAAGGAATTTTGTTAACAGCAGTTGTCGCAAGCTTCAATTCTTCTTCCATTGTGACACAACATTCTTTGCAGACATCAAGTGTTAGACTGACTTTATAAGCAGAGAAAATCTGATAAGATTGATCAATAATATGTTTTAGCTCATTATTCATTTTCAAATACAATTAATCTTTAAAAAGGCTATTAGATCGCTGCGCTGTTAGATTTTTTTTAGGCAATAGGCAAAAAAAGGCAGTAGGCAATAGTTTTTTGTGCATTCCTATCAACGGTAAATTCAACTAGCTAATGCAAGTTTTTCATTTTCTAATTCAAACATAGTAAAAAAGACCTTTTCCGGGGTTTGATATTTCAATTTTTTTCGAGGTCTTTTGTTTAACAAATCCATTATCTGGA
>WTCE01000168.1 GCA_013138735.1 Crocinitomix sp.
CCTTATCAGGACTCGAGACATATGAGAGGATGCTTAGAACGCTAGATAAGGAAATTGTGAAAGGGAGTATTTGCATAGAAAATAAAGTTTTGAATAATGTGAGTGAACTAAATACCTATTTGACTAATGAATTGCATGGGTTTAGAGGGGGGATTGAAGATGAGTTAGCCATGTTTAATTTGGTATAGATTTTTTATAATATATTATTAAGATATGGAAATGGAGTTTCGAAAAGATTATCACATAGCAAGGGATTTAGTAGCCAAAGAATTAATCGAGAAGTACGGCTTGGTAGAGTCTTACAGACATTATGAGATTCTTACTTTGGATAGTACAAATTATTCTTTTCATTTTACGTTCATTGTACCAGAGGAAGAAGAGGTCAGGGTATCGTTAAAAGGAAAGGAGTGGCTTGATGGCAAGTCATCTAGTGATTTAATGTACGATAAATATGATAGTATGGACGGAGTTCAATATGCACGTAAAAAGTTTAAAGCGGAATTAAGAAAAAGAGACTTACCTTACATGTCGCCTGCATATTTACATTTTTCAATGATCATAAGTTTTTTAGAAATTGAACACTCAGATTATTTTTTATAGTTTTTTAGTACCAGCTGCAAGTTTAATATCAGGAATTAGTAGGTTCCAATCTTCTATTGAAATATTGATTGGTTTGATCTTCGCCAACACTAATTCATTTAATTCATTAGCAAAATATGAGCCATATTTAACATCATGCTCATCAAAATTGTAGAGGCTGTTTTCAATTATGTCATCTGTAATATAAATATCATCCCCCCGAGCTATAGCTCTTTGCATCCAATCCCTGTTGAAATCATCAAACCAAGTGGCTCCAATCCAATAAGAATCGGGCATATTTAAAAGGTTAACTGCTCCAGGGACTTCGCCAAACTCAATATGGGTGAATCCTCCGAATAGTGCTTTCATTTTTCCTGTACCACTTAATTTTCCAATGAATGTCGTTGTTTTATGGGCGCTTGTTGTAATCGTTAAGGCACCATATTCTATAAATATCGTTTGAACCCCATTCATTCCCCGGCAATTTCGCATACGCGTAATTTTATCACGCATATAGGTTTCTACATCTGCTGATGGATAGCCGCTTTGAAATCGAACAAAAAAGTTTTCACCATTAATTGAATATAACATTCGTCCATTAGCATTGTCAAATTTGGCATACGCACCATCTGGAAAAATAATATCATAAATGTCCGATCCGGTTAAGTTTAGAAAATCTCTTGGGTGATGGTAAATCTGTCCTGTATATTTGAACTTAATGCCGTCCGCACCGACCAATTCATCAGCAATTTTCTTAAAACTCCGAGGGCTTAGAGATGATTTACCTGCAAGCTTATGATACCCTGGTATGTCTCCAAGCATTTCAATTACTCTAACGAGTCCATTTTCAAGGATCACAATCTCTAAATTCCCATTAACGATTACATCCAATTTGTTTTTATAGTCAATGGCATACATTTCAACAATCGAAGTATACTCTGCTTCAGTTACCTCTAAGGAAAGCCATTTCAGATCATCTAAATGATAAGCTACTTCTTCGATATTTGTTTTAACGAGATTAGCGAAAGGTAAAATATCGCCCGTATGTCTTCCGTATACAGGCTTCATGAGTTCAATTGCAATAAAATCAGCTTGAACATTTCTAATAACAGCATTTGCTATTGATTTTGCATTTTTGGTTAATTCCATTGAAATTAGCGCCGTCATTAAACCATTCCGCATTTTTGGGGCATTGAGGTGGGTTAGTACGTCCCCTGCCATCCCTAAAATTGCTGTTCTCAATAATTCAATAATTTCGTCGCGCTTTTTAATTTGTTTATAGCTTGCAATAAGCAAAGGTTTTAATTTGCTTGATTTCATGCTATACCGACTCAATGCTTGCCCAGCAGTAATTTTGTTGAACCACTTTAATTGACTCAGCCCTTCGACTCCACCAACAACCAGTGCTAATGCATCATAAGTGTGATAAAGTGCCTGTAAGTTCTCATAATCCTCATTGGACATGATAATGTTTTCGAATCCTGAAATGATCAAGTCGGCAGCTGCGAGGTACACATAAAACGGAGCGGCCGTGCCACCCGATCCTAAAATTATAATCGCGTCACCAGCCATTCGCAAAAGAGAGAGATTGGTTACATCATTTTGTTTAGAAAGAATATAATAAGCCCAAATAGCCGGAACGACCAATATTTGTCCTTCTTGTAAGGTGCGTCCATTTCCTCCGAGAATGGGGAAACGAAAGTCTTCTTTCAAATCAACGCGAACTAAATCGAATGGATGAACAATGTAGTCTTCACCTTCCCAAAGAGTAAAGTCATGTGTAAATTCTATTTGACAATCATCCCAATCGTATTCGGTTTCACTCCAATCCCAAAATACGCCGTCATTATAAAACGGAATTAGTGGAAGATCTCCTCCTGAATAACCCGGTTCAGCTTGTTTTACAGCTATTGCCATATCAGATATGGCAGCTATAAAGCGATCTAAATGTGAAAACCAAGTATCACTCCAAATATCATCCAATAGTGCGCAATTATCGGTTGATAAAAGTGCAAGCATTTGCTCATACTGTGGCTCGGGTGTAGATTCAATAACTCTAACCATTAAATCTTCTCGGCGATCGGAATAGCTCCATTCAGAAACATGACTCAGAATGCTTTCTCTCGCTTCAAAATTTAACAATTCCATAGCACAATCTCCTAGGGACAGTTCAATTCCATTGAGTGCATCATAACCATGAAGAAGCGCAGTGACATCATAACGTGCCAATTCAACTCCATCTGCCATTTTTTCGGCTAGCGCTGTATAGGTTTCTAGGCCATTGAGAAATTGAATTAAATGATAGCTTGAAAAGGATTTTTGGGTGTCATACGCAAGTTGGGTTTGTGGTGAGAATTCGTCAGGAATTCCGTCCGTATCATATAAATACCCCTTGACTTCTCGATAAGTTTCATCCGTGACCCCTGTGAAATTGGCTGGTAAAGTGAGGTCTGCAAGACTGTCACTCAAATGAAACTCAGCCAATAGATGTGCGTCTCGATCTAAGATAGAAAGACAACTGGCGTAGATGGGGAAATCTCCTAAGATGTGAGCCGTGCGTAGAGCCAGCATAGCATCTTTTCCGTAAATGTCATAGTCGATAAAATGGTATAATATAGCCTTTGAATCATCTGAAATGGTAGTGCCAAAATGGGCGTATAGTTGAATGGCAGTCTCACTATTGGCATTGTCCATATAGGCCATGTAAGCATTGTCTCCATGTATTTCTCCCAAACCTTGGTTTAAAGAATCAATCGAGACAGGATTTTCTTCAAAAATATTAGACAAGAAGAGTTTAAAGACAAAATCACCACCTTCAAAAGCCGGAAGTCCTGCAATGGTATTATGACTCTCTAAATTGTAGGTAATTGATTCTGTATAGACAGAGTCTGCACTTTTATAACCCGCAAAAGATTCAGTATTTTTAGCGGCTTTTGCTTCATAGTAAATGTCATTAATTTCGAAAGCTAATAAACACCCCATTGGAACACTTTCGAGTAAAACAGTTTTTCTTCCATCACCATCTTTTGTGAACCAACTATCCTCATAGGTTGAAAACACGAGTTTTGTTATGGCTCCTTTTAAAGAAATAGGTTTACCACCAATAGAAATAAAGGTTAATGATGAATCTGAATTCATGAAATCGTATAACTGTTCAAGTTCAAACAAATCAAGCTCCACAATGATTAAACTCCCATCCTCCTCATCATCCAATATCGAAAAAACTGGAGTAAAATGCTGCATATCATACCACTGCTCATGGGTTAAATGCCCGCCATCCTCCGTATAATCCAATAAATTATTCGTAGTTCCCGCAGGAATCCCCGGAAAACTATGCTCTAGTCCAAATGCCCCGTGCGCTAATTCATGTGCATAAGTATGTGCATCCTCGTCTGATTTTACAAAACCAATGCCTTTTCCACGCACCATATATCCATCCAAAGCCGTGTCAAACTCCGGAACGACAAAAATATAATAGGTATCACTTTCTTTGTCAAACTCATCAAAATAAGCGTCGCGTAGCGTCCGCATTTCTAAGG
>WTCE01000044.1 GCA_013138735.1 Crocinitomix sp.
ACATGATAAAGAAGAACCGAAACATTATGACTTTTATGGATATATTTACTATTCTGTGACATCTAGTCACAAAATAGTAAAATTTGACGAGGCAAGCCTCGAGGTATTAAACCTGAAAGCGAATAAACGTGAAAATTTATAATGCCACTGAAAAAGATCGCGTCATTTTTGAGGCAAATGATTTTAAAGAAGTTTCGCGTAGATTAATTCAAAATGGTGATTATGCAAGCTATGAAGAACTTAGCATGCGAAAACTTTTGACCACTCAACCTGGCAGGGAGATCATGAAATTGCAAGGTGAAGCGGTTTATTTAAAAACTACAACCCGCGAAAAAAAGCACATCATCAGCTACACCATATATCTGAATAACACAGTTATTAGCACATTAAACCTTTCGAAAGAGGGGAGAAAGAAAGCTCGTGTAGATTATATGTTGAATTCTAATTTTGACAATTTCGGATTAGGAGAAATACTGTTAAAAGAGCTTACGCAATGGGTAACGAATAAGAGTTCTTTAAAGGAGTTAGAAATATCTATTTTTCCAGAGGATGAAACGAAACGTATTTTATTTCAAAATTTTGGGTTTTGGAGAACAGATAATTATCTAACGAATAATTCAATACCAATGCAATTTATCAAACGTTTTTAGTAAATGATTGAAATATTAAATAATCTCCATTCACTCTTTTCATTTTATGTTTTGCGGCATCTTGCGCTCATTATTCTGTTTTTAATTGTTATTGATTTCTTTTGGAAGAAGCAAAATTTTAAATTTTCATATGCAGTAATTCGCTATATCATCTTAATTAATTGGGCGCTTAATTTTATGTTACTAATTTTTAGCCTTGATGTACATCTCACCTTTTTAAATCGTGCTACTGGTCTTTATTGGTGGGCTTATCAGTTTATGTTATTTGGATCCTTTGTTTTACCAGTATTACTGTTCCATAAAAAAATGGGACGCAATAAATGGATTTTATTGACAGTTGGATTTCTATCGACTTTTGGCTTATCATTCGAGCTATTTGTGAATCTCATCACGTCCTTTCATCAGGACTATTTACCCAGCTCTACAGTACCGTTTTATGTCAGCCATTTATTTTTACGAGCGATTATGATGGCTAGTTTTTTAGTAGGAATTGATGTGCTTGTGCACAAGTTTCGAACTGATAAAAAAGAATTAGTAAACCAGGATGTTTTGGATGGTGATTGAGCCTAATGCCTAACCCAAGCCAAGCCCTCATGAAAAGTTTTTGCTTTAGCAAATAAGGGCGGAATTACAATTTGAAAATCACGATCCAAATAACCTTTTCCATCTTCGAGGTTGGAAAACGCAATACGCTTGCCATTGTTTGCCCCCATTAAATATTTAACATTTTCTAATGGAATCTTTTTTAAGTCAGCATCAAAATAATCCTTTTGCGCATTGGCTAAAGAAGTAACTCTTACACTTGGATAAACACCGCAATAATATCCGTCTTTGCTAATATCGCAATAAATGGTTTCATATTTCATAGGTAGAATCATCTTACCTGTTGTGTCGATCATCCCTTTTAAGTCGCCTTTTTCAACTACGGCATAGCCATCCTCATTAAAGTTGATGGCATGATCGTAAATAGGGTCAATAACAAATTCATCTTTAAAATTCACCCATCCCCAGCCTTGGCGATTTGCTTTTGTAATGACTGAAACTAAACCATAATTGGCCCCTTGAATGTTTCCCTTTGTCGTTTTAAAGACAACGTTTCCTTTTTTATCAATTAGCACTGTTTTACCAGCCACTGTTGCACGCGCTAAGCCATTCTTGAACGAACTTGTTCCAGCTTGTATGAACGCCAACGGAATCACTACTTCGCCATCTCTATTGATAAAACCATATTCGCCTTTAACGGAACTGGCTAAAGCAACTGAAGCTAAACCCTCATTAAAAGAGGATGATCCAATATATTTGCAAGGAATTACTTCATTTCCCAATTCATCCACAAAGCCCATTTTACCATCTTTATAAACGGCGCAACGTTTTAAATCGGATTCAAAAAATGTTCCCACTTTTTCGTACTGCTGTGTTGGAATAACTTTACCGGTTTTATCAATTAAACGATAAAAACTTTCTCCGTCACGCTTAATCCAGGCCACATTTGCCTTAAAATCTTGTGCTTTCAACAAATCGCATGGAATGACAATTTCCCCTTTTGTGTTCACATAACCGTCACCCGTTACCCAAGCGTTATTGACCAAGGTGTTCTTATGAACCACGGCCAAACCATTGTAAAAGTCTGAAACATAAATGGCGTCAATTGTAAAAACGGTTTCCCCATCTTCGTTAATGCAAGTCCATGTTTTATTTTTTGCCTGACTTGAAAGTCCTGCAAATAGTAGAATTATTAATATTGCTATTTTTCTCATTCTGAAGGTTATAATCGTTCTTATTCAAAAGTAATGAGATTTAAGCAATTATTGAACCAAAAGTGTGCGTTCCAAGCAATAAATCATTTACACGAAACTTACAGGAACTAAAATAGGATGCAAAGCCTGCTCAATATCTGCTATTAAATCATCCGCATTTTCAACTCCAATTGACAAGCGTATGAGGCGATCAGTGATTTCATATTTCACTTTTTCGGCAGGATCAATTCCAACATGAGTCATTGAAGCTGGGTGCTCTGCCAAGGATTCTGTTCCGCCCAAACTTACAGCGAGCTTAATTAAACCTAGATTATTCAAAAATTGAAAAGCCTCTTTTTCTCCACCCCTAATATTAAATGAAACCATGGCTCCAGTACCTTCACATTGTTTCTCAAAAATTTCTGCTTGCCGTGTTTCTTTTTCAATATGGCCTAAATGATAGAGCTTTTCAACAAGTGGATGCTCGGATAAAAATGCAGCAACTTTAGTCGCATTTTCTTCTTGCTTATCCATTCTCAATTTCAATGTTTCTAAACTTCGCATCAACAACCAACCTGTATTTGGACTGGTTTGATTACCTAAAAAAGTACGCATTACTTTTACCTTTCCCATCAAATCAAAATTGCCTAAAACGGCACCTGCGATCACATCACTATGACCACCAATATATTTAGTTGCTGAATAAATCACAAGATCCGCACCATGCTTTAAAGGATGTTGCCAAAGTGGCCCCATGTAGGTATTATCTACCGCAACAATAACGTCTTTATTCACTGTCCCGAATTGCTCTCCCAATTCCCGACACATTTGAATGTCAATTAAGGCATTTGTTGGATTCGCAGGAGTTTCAACATAGATTAACGTTAAATTATTCGCATGACCCGAATCAATAATCCGATCTTCTATAGCCTCGCGAGAATCATTCGCGTCAAAACCCAAGACATGAATACCATAGCGGGTTAAAACATGTTGAATAAAATGAGCTGTTCCGCCATAGGTTGGATTACTATACAACAACAAATCGCCTGGACTTAAAAACTCCATTAAGACTGTTGAAATGGCCGCCATTCCGCTTTCAAATACAGCACATTCCTCTGCTTCATCCCAAAGCGTTAAGCGATTCTCTAAAATTTCTAAATCAGGATTATTGATTCGGCTATAGATTAAACCAACTTCTTCTTCCGCCTCTTTTTCGCGCAATCCATAAGCTAATTCAAAAAACGATTTTCCTTCCTCTGCGTTTTTAAACACAAATGTTGATGTTTGAAAAATGGGACATTTTATAGCACCCTCTGATAATTCTGGCTTATAACCATAAGACATCATCAAACTTTCTGGTTTTAATTTTCGATTTTTCATTGCGTTATAGATTTAGAATCAGATTTAATTAGGACAAAAATCAGACAATACAGAACATAAAACTATATTTTTTTATTAATTTAGATTAAAAATCTATCAAAACTAAATAATAGCATAATAAATTCTTTTTATTTGCTAAATTGGATTAGAAATAGAAAAATTAGCCATGGCACATTTAGATAAAATCGATCAACAACTCATTCTATTATTGCAAGCAGATTCTTCGCGCACGATTAAACAATTGGCCGCCGAATTAAATTTAACCAACACGCCAGTTTATGAACGCATTAAACGTTTAGAAAAAACGGGTGTAATTGAAGGTTATCGTGCAGAGATTAACGCCGCACAAGTTGGCAAGGAATTAATGATTTTTAGTCACGTCTCGCTCAAGGAGCATTCAAAAGAATTTTTGCTGAATTTTGAAACAAAAGTTAAAGGATTAACTGAAGTCATTGAATGTTATCACGTTTCTGGCGAGCATGATTATTTATTAAAAGTATTGGTTGCTAATATGAAAGGTTATCGCGAATTTCTGACCGAAAAATTGGCCAAAATAAAAAATATTGGTAATGTTCATTCCTCATTTGTGGTAGAAGAAATTAAGAAGGATAGAATTATTGATCCGAGATAAAATAATGGGTGATTAAACGGATTTCGGTCAGATTTATTCCGCTATTCCGGGTAAACGCTTTCCTGATTTATCTATATAAAACCATTCATCCGAATTCCATGACCAATGTTCAGGATCGCTTTGGACTTGAATGCAATTAAATGCCACTTCAGCTACTCCGTTTTCAAAAGGCCATGCACAAGAATAGATTGGAGGGATCACTATTTCTCCTAATTCGTTCGCATAGCCAATTTTGTCATCTGCCACAATCCTAAATAACCCATCCTTTACATAATCAGGCCCTTGCTCAAAAACAAAAATCTCGAATAACTCATTTTCAGCTTTGTCTATACCAATCCAGTCATATTCTTGATTCATCACTATAGCAAAATTTTTGAATGTATCGGTTCGAACTACTTGATATGCCCCAATTGGAATGACAGTGTCATCCAAATAATCCACATATCCGCATTCATGATCCTCATTACAAAAACGATAAAGAAAATCTGAATCTCGTGGTTCCGTCTCAATCAAATTAGGGTTAGAATCCATGACCGAATCCAAGACGACAACTGTACTGTCAATAGTTGTATTTGAAACCTTTTCTGGAGTTCCATTGCAATTGAACAAAACAATACTGAACAAAATAAAAGAAGGCCAATTTGATTTCATAATCCACTTATTTCATCATCCACTTATTTCTTTTTCCACTTATGTTCAAAAATATAATAATAAACTGCCAGGGCGATACTTGATAAACTGGCAACCTTCATCCAAGAAAACTGAAATACATTCCCGTTTTGAAGCAAAATCAAAACCTGCAATAGTATAATTGCAAATGCAATAGACAGGATAATTTTCCAAACCTTACGCATTAAAAAAGTAGCGTTTGCTCTACTATGTTTTCTCCAAAAGAATAAGGGATATAATCCAAAGATGGGATTTCTTTTGTGATAATGATATTTGCTTTTTTGCCAATCGTTATTGAACCTAATTCTTTTCCTAATTCCATTGCAAAAGCCCCGTTAATTGTGGTAGCATTCAGTGCTTGACTCGGTGTCATGCGCATCTTAACGCAAGCCAAAGAAGTAACAAACTGCATATTTCCACTCGGCGTAGATCCCGGATTATAATCGGTCGCTAATGCAACAGCTATATTATTTTCCATCAGTTGCAATACGGGCGAATAAGGAATATTCAGAAAAAAGGAACAGCTTGGCAAAGCCGTGGCAATGGTTGTGCTATTCTTTAATTCATCAATATCGTTATTGTCCAATTCTTCTAAATGGTCAACAGAAACAGCCCCGTGCTTCACCCCAATACCTACTCCACCAATTATGGAAAATTGATTCACATGGATTTTAGGTTTTAGACCTACCGCTACTCCAGCTGCTAATATTCGATCTAATTGTTGGGGCGTAAAATAATTACGCTCACAAAAAACGTCAATATAATCTGCCAAGTTTTCTTCAGCAATTTTAGGCAGCATTTCGTTGATGATTAAATCAACATAAGCGTCCTGATTTTCTTTGTATTCTGTAGGAAAAGCATGGGCTCCCAAAAAGGTCGCTTTTATTGTTAAATCAGACTTTTCTTTTAAAGTTTTGATAACACGTAACATCTTTAACTCGGCTGCAACACTCAAACCGTAACCACTTTTAATCTCAACGGCACCTGTTCCGTGCGCTTTGATTAATTCAAGGCGTTTCATAGCGTCTGCCACCAGTTCTTCTTCTGGCATGTCGGCTAATTTTCTTGCAGAATTTAAAATTCCGCCGCCTTTTTTACCAATTTCTTCATAGGACAAACCTTTGATTCGGTCGACAAATTCATCCTCACGGGTTTTGGCAAAAACAATATGTGTATGTGAATCGCAAAATGCAGGAATAACGTATTTTCCGTCAGCATCAATTACTTCCAAATTGTTCCAATCAATAACTCCTGCCAGTTCAGACATGGGTCCGTACATTGAAATTTTACCATCCTCAATTGCTAAAAAAGCATTTTCAAGACACTGGAATTCGGCCATTTCTTTTCCGCGAAGAGGAGCGCCAGTGGTTTCCAGAATTCCACCAAGTCCTTTAATGTTTTTGATTAAAATGTTTGCCATGTCTTTATTCTAATTTATCGTCAAAAATACTAAAAATAGAATGAAAGTAAATTCAAAAAAAAGAAACGTATTGCAGTTTCTTTTTTAAGCAATTTAATTGAAAAATCATCTCTGGCTAAAAAAGACCTAAACACCTCTCTAAATCTTTTAGAACCTAAACCGTTTAAACATTCGATCCCTCAGTTTTGGCACAGCATTTGCACTTTGATTAGTGAACATAAAAAATAGACTTGAGTAGGGGGACGCAATTATCAACACGATTCTCTACCAACAACAATAAAAATTGAAGTTATGAAAAAAGCAAAACACATATTAGCAGGATTTTTAATCTTATCATCAGTTGGATCAATAGCACAAGAGTTGGCTCCGGATCAAAATCCGAATTATCAAAACAGTGCAGAAAAATATGCAGAAAGATCAGCAGAGTTAACCGCTACACAAAGCGAAACCACACATGACACTTATAAAGCATATGACTATAGAGAAGCGAAAGCTGAGAAAAAACAAGAACGGAAAGACCGTCAACATGAGTTACGCAAATTAAGAATGCAAAACCGCTACAGATGTGGTTCTAACAGATATTATAATAACGGATATCCAAATGGGAATTACAACAACCAATATTATAACAACAGTAATTACGGATTACCAAGTTGCGGAACAGGACTATTTTATCCATTTCACTAAATTGCACTCCGAATAAACAGTAAAAAAAAATTAACGATAAAAACATAAGATCATGAAAACTTTAAAATTTAACTTATTCTTTGCAGTCATACTTGCATTTTCTGTGCAAAGCTGTATGAGAAGCGTATCGCGTGTTGATCCAGATAAAGAAATAGACCTCAGTGGAAGATGGAATGATGTAGATTCTAAACTTACGGCTGACGCCATGATTGATCAAGTTTTAGGTGAAATTTGGTTAAAGAAACACATGACTGAAAAGAAAGAAAAGCCAGTTGTGATTGTAGGATTCGTTAAAAATAAAAGTCACGAACACATAGATGCTGAAACGTTTATGAAAGATATTGAAAAGGCTTTTATTATGTCGCAAAAAGTACGCTTAGTACAAGGCGGTGAGAAACGAGATGCTATTCGTGGCGAGCGTGCCGATCAACAAGATAATTCGTCTGTTTCTACCATGAAAAAATGGGGATTAGAAGTTGGAGCGGATTATATGCTGCAAGGTTCTATCAATTCAATTGTAGATGCCATAGATCGTAAAAAGGTCGTTTTTTACCAAATTGATTTAGAATTAACCAATATGCAAACGAATGAAATTGTTTGGATTGGCGACAAAAAAATCAAGAAGTTTGTTAAAAACTAGAGTAGCGCACTTCGATACTTCGACGGGCTCAGCAGACTAACCTCAGCAAGCTAAACTGAGAATTAGAGTTGAGCGAAAAGTTTTTAAGTGAAATAAAATTATAGAATTAATAAACATAGATCTGCATTGGGTAAGTTAAAACAACATTACTCAATGCGGATTTTTTATAAAAACAGAAGCCTTAAAACATTAAAATTCATTACCATTCTCCAACACCATGTTTGCGAAAAAAATCATCCATATCATATTAATACTGTTTGCTGTAGGGCACTTTAGCTCTTGCGGTACATATTATGATAAATCGGTTGGGACGGAAAAAGCACTAATTCAACGTGATTATGTAAAGGCGGAAGATGCGATTGTTAAAAACAAATTTCTAACACGCAAAAGAAATGAATTGCTCTATTATTTAGAGCTTGGAAAAGTGCTGAACCTACAAGGTAAATTTGCTGAAAGCAATTACAACCTCAACAAGGCAGATTATATGATGGAGGCGTATAGGAGTGTATTTGACATGGCGCTTGGTGTTACTGTCAACCCTGCTTTACAATCATACAAAGCAGAGCCACATGAAAGAATTCTAGTGCATTATTATAAAGCACTCAATTATCTACAATTAGGCGATATTGAAGAAGCCATTGTTGAAGCACGTCGGATAGACTTGAGTGAAATGGTAAATAACAATGCCGTTAACGGTAAATTCAAAAAATACGGTAAAGATCCATTTGGACTCATACTCATGGGAATGATTTATGAAGCCGATCAGGATTATAATAACGCTTTTATTGCCTATAGAAATGCTAAAGACGTCTATAATAATGATGAAACAGGTTTGTACAATGGCAAGTTTCCTGAAAGTTTAGAGCGTGATTTAGTGCGCACTTCAGCTTATGCTGGAATGTCATATCAATCAGACTTAGAGAAAGTAGATTTGCCTCATGGTGAAGCCATTATTTTTTGGGAAAAAGGATTGGCGCCAATCAAAGCCGAAAAAAATATCTTTTTCTCATTAAATCAAAAGAACGGTTCATTCTTTTTCATGTCTGATAATTTATCAATTCCTATTGATTATAATTTCGCGAAAAATGATCCCGATTTTGATCCAAGTGACATTGGGATGATTCGTTTAGCAATACCATATTATGTGCAACGTGTTGACAATAATCTAACTGCCAGTATTACAGTAAATGATCAACAAAAAAAGTTCACTTTAATTGAGGATATTGACGCATTAGCTTTTCAAATTGAAAAAGACAATTATTTAAAAGAATTGGGTAAAAACTTACTCCGTCTCGCCTTAAAAAAAATTAGCGAGTTAGCCATTAATGAACGCAATCCATACGCCGGACTAGCTTTAAATATTGCAAATGTTGCAACTGAAAAAGCAGACACTAGAAACTGGCAGTCACTGCCAAGCCAAATTCATTATGCCCGCATTCCTTTGCAAGAAGGCTTAAATAAAATTACGGTGAATTGTAGCAACGGCCAAACGAAAACTTTTGAAATTCGCGGAAGCGGTAGAAAGGTGTTTCGAAATGTCGTTTCTTATTAGTACTTAGACCGCTGCGCTGATAGATAAAAGATGTTAGATCGCTCTCCCCCTTAGGCGGATCGCTGTTAGATGAATTTAGTTTTAAGACAATAAAAAAAGGAAAATGAGTTAAAAAGTAGTATACAAAACACTTCTTAAATCATTTTCCTTTATAATAATCAATAATACCAAGTCAAATCGAATTGATCATTGTTAATTGACAATTGCACATTGGCTTTACAAAACACCCATTAAATCATTGAACCATTGCCTTTTGTCTTTTGTCTTTTGTCTTTTGTCTTTTGTCTTTTGTCTTTTGTCTAAAAAACTACTTTTTGTTAATAACCCCCTCTTCAATCAAATGCGCAAAAAAGTCATTGATTGTTTCTTTCATTGGGCGATAATTCATCCCTAATTTTTCAACACTTTTGCTATTATCTGCTTTCCAAGGGTATCCTATATTTTTGGCCACCATTTTTCTTGGCATTCCTTGAGATGGTCCAACTAACCACACCAAAAACTTTGGTAATTTTTTAGCCGGTAATGGGTAATTTGGATAATTAGGCTTAAGCATTCCTGCAAGACCCAAGAAGCTTGTGTTTTCTGCAGATACAATATGTCTTCCCTCGGCTTCTGGAGTGAATCCAGCCTGATAATGTGCTGTTGCTAAATCACGGACATCAACTGCTCCAATATTAAACGCAGGTGCCCCCATTTTCATATCTCCGTTCCCCATCATTTTCATGATCTCAAACGTTTCTGAAGTACCATGCGGATTGATTCCAGGACCAACAACAAATGAAGGGTTAACAACAACTACATCCCAGTTCTCTTGTTCTTTCATCATTTTCCAAGCTTCTTTTTCAGCCAAGGTTTTTGAATAAGAATAAGGTTGATGTGCTAAAGTTGAAGTTGTATTCCAAACTGCTTCCGTTAAGGTTTGGTTTGGCAAGCTTAACGTATCTTTCGTGTCGCCATAAATAGCAGCACAGCTACTTGTAACAACTACTCTTTTAACTGAACCTGACTTTGTTGCTGCATTCAGAACATTGCGCGTTCCATTTAATGCCGGATCAACTAGATCCTTTTGAGGATCTTTAATAGCTAGTGTAAATGGCGAAGCTGTGTGAAAAATAAGTTCGCATCCTTGCGCAGCCTCATCAAATGATCCTTCTTCCAATAAATCGGCCTTGAAATATTTAATTTCACCTGGTGAATTGGCTGCAATTGCATCTAAATATTTTGTTTTATCCTTGTTCTCAGGACTTCGAACTGCGGCATGAACCGTCATTCCTTCCTGCAATAATTTTTCTACTAAACGTCCTGCAACATAACCTGTTGCTCCGGTTACCATTACTGGTTTCGCTTGATCTATCTTTTTCATAAAATATATGTGTTAAGCTAAGTTGTATTTGTTTTTGATTGCGTTAAGCGTTTTTAATTTATCGTATTGTTGGTCTTTTAATAGGATTACTGTTGCTGCACCATCCAATATCATTTCTAATATGACCACTTCTGCTTTTGGGTCCGAATAACCTAATTCTTTGAATGCTTGTGCAGCTTTTTCCAGCATAAAATCAAAAGAAATACTATTGTATTTTTGTTGCTGCCATTTTAATGTATAGATCAGCCTCCAAAATTTATGCTCAGTTTCATTAATATGAAACGGAATTGAAATGATCGTACTCAAAATCGCTTTTGGGTCGGTCATTTCCGCCAAAGGAGCAAAATAAGCTACTGCCAATTCTTGACCTTGCTCCAAAATCGCATTTAATAAGCCTTCTTTATTCTTAAAATGCCGAAAGATTAAACCCTCCGAAACACCTGCCGCTTTTGCAATTTTATTTGTTGACGTTCCTTGAAACCCCTCTTCTGCGAATAGTTCAAGTGCTGTTGTTAATATCTTTTGTTGTTTTTCAGTCACAATAATGAGTGATTACTCACTCACAAATTTAAAGAAAAAATTGGTTTTACTTGGAAAAAATTTGAATTAGGACTATTCTTATCTTAAATAATCCTGCGAAATGAAAAAAATCTTTTTTACATCTGATCACCACTTTGGTCACGAAAATATTATCAAGTTTTCTAACCGCCCATTTAAAAATGTAGAAGAAATGAATGAGGTCATGATTGAACGGTGGAACGAAAAAGTTCACCCAAGAGATGATGTTTATTATTTAGGAGATTTTAGTTTAGAAAAAGACCGAGAGAAAACTGCAGAAATTTTAAAGCGTTTAAACGGGTCGAAATTTTTAATTAAAGGAAATCATGAGGGAGCCGCTTTAAACCATAGCAAAAAATTTGAGTGGGTAAAAGATTATTACGAACTCAAAATAAAAGATCCGGATTGTAAAAATGGCACACGCAGAATCATGCTCTTTCATTATGCCATGCGTTCTTGGCGAGGAATAGGAAGAGGGAATTGGCATCTTTATGGTCATAGTCACGGGAATCTTCCAGATTTAGAAGATCAATTATGTTTTGACATAGGTGTTGATAACCACGATTTTTATCCTTTATCATATGAAGAAATTAAAGCAATCATGGCAAAAAAAACATGGACACCCCCTTATTCTGATTGATAAAAACCTCTCAATTTGAATTTTTTCTAAAAATATTTAATTTTTCATGCAACGGTTTTGAAATAGCTTGCTCTATAGAGATATAAACTAAAACTATGAAAAATTTAAAGCACCTAGGATTGTTTTTGATTCTATTCATTTCAAGCTTTACAATTGCTCAAGATGCAACTTGTGATGACTTTACTGATATAAGCTCCTATCCTGAAGCTTATATTGAAGCGGTAGCACTTGTTGGCTACAGTCAAGATGACACCTATGAAATTACATGCACAGTAGGACATGTTTGGCGAAATTACTTTGCCGAAAACGGAATTAGTATTGGAGAAGGCACTGTGGTATTCGAAATGAGTGGCGCCAATCAAGAGGCACGTTTCAAAATCTATCATAACGAAATAGGTGCAGAATTTTCATTTTCTGCAAACGGCGGAACTGCTACCAATATAGAAGCTACTTTCCCCGTTACGGTGGATGGAATTACAATTGACTTAGAAGATTTACCAGACGATCCAGACGACGAAATCACATCAACTCTTGGTTATCTTACATTTACTGGCGCAATTTCTGAAATTGAATTTGACGCCGTTGAATGTGGAATACTTGAATTATGCGTTGAAGCAATTTTCGAAGACGGTGATTGTGATGATTTTTTAGACACTACTGAATGGTATACTGCAACTAGTTTTTTTTCCGGAGATCTTTTAGGCTATACGCAAGGTGGAGCTTATGAGGTAAACTGCACAGAGGGTCATGGCTTAATTAACACCTATGCTGAAATTGGAATCACTATGGGTGACGGCAATGTCGCATTTGACTTTAGTGGAGACAACCAAGAGGCACGTTTCACCATTTACTATAATGATATTGTAGATGAATTTGGTTTTTCTGTAAATGGCGGAACTTACAATTTTCTAGATGTGACCTTCCCTTTTGTAACAGATGGAATTACAGTTGATTTCGAATCATTACCAGACGATCCAGATGATGACATTGATTCATACATGGGCTACCTCACATTTACCGGCGTAATTTCTGAAATTGAATTTGATGCCGTTGAATGTGGAATAACTGAATTGTGTGTTGGTCCACCAGATTACGAAGGTGGTTGTGATGACCTAACCGACCTTACAGACTGGCCAGAAACATCTTACTTCGGCGTTGAAATAGTTGAAGACGATACGATTGGTTACACACAAGGTGGTACACAAACCGTTACTTTTGGACCCCCTTTGGGTCTTGCTACATGTAATATCAATTCAATTCTAGGAGGAATAATCTCGTATAGCGTTCCCATTAATTTTGCTTTCGACGGAACCGATCAATTCGCCCGTTTTCATATTGGAGAGAGCAGCATTGGGCCAGGTTCAGGCCGATCATTTTCAGTAAACGGCTCCTCCTACACTTCATTAGGTGAAACTTTTCCAATGGTCGTAGACGGAATAATAATTGATTTAGACACAGCATCAGCTCCGGATCTTGTTCTAGGTTATTTTGACGCATATTTGACTTTTTCTGGAAATTTAAACGAAGTTTCAATACTTACAGAGGAATACCACGAATCCAATATTGTTGAACTTTGCGTTGAACCACTTTTTGAAGAGGATGAATGTGATAATTTCTTAGACACGGACTTATGGTATGAAGAAGAAGGTTTTGTTGAGGGAGATATTTTAGGTTATTCACAAGACGATACTTACGCCATAACATGCACAGATGGTGGTGGGTTTTTAAACACTTTTTCGGGAGCAGGAATTGCGATTGGAGATGGAACTGTAGAATTTGATTTTAGCGGCGCAAATCAAGAAGCACGCTTTACAATTTACTATACAGATTTTATAGAAGATTTTGGATTTTCAGTGAACGGAGGAAGCTCTAATTTATTAGATGTTACCTTCCCATTTGTAACTGATGGCGTAACGGTTGATTTTTTATCATTACCTGATGATCCAGATGATGATATATCTGAAGACATGGCTTATCTTAGTTTTATTGGAGAAATTTCTACTATTGCTTTTACATCTGTTGAAGGCGGAATAACTGAATTATGTGTTGAACCCATTTTTGAAGAAGGTGATTGTGATGATTTTACAATGGCGCCTTGGCCAGTGGATTATATTACATTTTACCCAGGAGAAATTCCAGGCTATACGCAAGGAGGAACACAAGCCATTACTGTAGAAGCAGGTGGTGTAGCAAGATTTGGCGGCGGTTTTTACCCTGGACTAGAGGTAGCCGGTCCAGTAAATTTTTCGTTTGATGGTTCATACCTAGACGCAAGGTTTAACATTTTTGGTCATCCTGATCAATATTTTGTGACAGGTTTTAGTGTGAACGGGTCAGCAGTTCATTATATGGATGAAACTTTTCCAATGACTGTTGATGGAATTACGATTGACATGGATACAAGTGCTACGGATGCTGACCCTATCTGGAACAATGATTACTTAATCTTCACAGGACATATTGATGAAATTACGATTCATGGTTCTGAAACTGGAATTTCAGAGTTATGCGTGAGCCCTTCCGATTCTTCAGATGTAGGAATCACAACTAATTTGGAAAGCACGTTTACAGTGTATCCAAATCCCGCTACAAATCATATTCAAATTGGATATTCAGAAATTATAAAAACTGTTGCCATATATGATTTATCTGGTCAACTAATCCTGATTGAAAATGTTGGATCTAAAAACACAACTCTAAATATTACAGACCTCGTTAAAGGAATGTATCTCGTTCAAGTTACCCTGCAAAGCGGAGATCAGATCATGAAAAAACTGATCAAAGAATAGTCAAAATCAATGTTAAAACAAAATAGGACGCATCCGAAATGCACTTGGATTCGTCCTATTTTAAAGTATTTATATGAATAGAATTACTTCCTTCTTGTTTGTTTCGCTCCTCATTGTTTGGGGTTGCGAAAAAAGTACTTTAGAGACACCTGCCAATATTAGCGAAAATAATGTAGGATTGGATTGTGCTACCTGCCCATCTGTTCTTCATCCTTTCGCTTCAGTTGAACCAGGCGGAACAATTATAACATGTGATAATTTTCAGGGGGCACCTTGGCCAGAAGATGGGAGCTTTAGTGGAGGTGCAATAGTCGGCTATACGCAAGAAGGAACTCAACCTGTAACGGTCCTAGGAGATGGCACTTGTGACTTTGGTGTACAACCTGGTATGTACCTTTTTGGTATGACCCAATTCGCCTTTGATGGTTCTGAACAAATTGCGCGTTTTAATATTTACGCATTTGATGGGGCCTTTGAAACAAGTGGATTTACTGTGAATGACGAAGAATATACTCCTTACGGCGATTTTTTCCCAATGGTCTTAGGCGGTGTTACAATAGATTTAGATTATAGCGCACCGGATGACGATACATGGATTCATGCTTATCTTACTTTCACCGGGAATTTAACCGAAGTAAGACTAAATGGTTTTGAATCTGGAACAACGGAACTCTGCGTGACTAAGACAATTGAACCGGGAGTTCCAACAATTGACAAAAGCCATTATATTTATTTTGACGATTTTTATAATCATTCAGGAGAAAGTGTTGGATACCACCCTAATTACAAAACACCTTTAGGCTATTTTGGCTATCAGGGAACCAATGTAGTAATTGATTTTGAAGCCTTTTTAGGATATGCGCCAACACGATTAAGTTTTGTGCATGCTTACTTAACAGGGTCTGACAACCTCATCAATGTGCAATTACCTAACACACCATTAATCGTAACAATTCCTGATTCTTTAGAATACTATTTAGCCCCCTACGGATACACCGTAGAATACTATGAAGATACAGATGGTTTGCAATGGCAAAACGCAACCGACCCTCCCTATAGTGATGCATTTGTAGACTCAATCGTAATCTCGGGAAGCGAAATGAATCAAGTAACATTGGGCGCTATTTTGCAAGAATCAGAATTGAGGAGTATTTGCACTTATTATGAACAATAAAAAACTATAGAATTACCCATCCCCATAAATGCAAGTGACCACAGCAGACAAGCTACTAGATGCCGTTTTAGAACTTCAGGAAAAATACAATTCTGAAACGTTCCGGTTCCTCTATGACGAATTATCGCCAAAGCTCTACTATTTGTGCTTAAGATATTTGAAGAATGAGGCTGAAGCGAAAGACGCATTGCAAGAAACGTTTGTCATTATTCATGAAAAAATAAGCCTTTTTAAGGGGCTTGGGAGTTTTGAAGGATGGGCTAAAAAAATAGCCGTACGGCATTGTATCTACTGTTTAAAAAAGAAAAAAATTAGCACTAAATTAATGGAGCATCAAACCCCATTTACGGTACAAAAAGAATTTGATATCGATTTGCAAGAAGCGCATATCAAAACACAGTTAAAAGCAGCATTACAGCAATTACCAGATGGGTTTAGGACGATAATTAACCTTTATATCTTGGAAGGGTATACGCATCCAGAAATTGCAGAAATGTTGAATATCAACGAGGGAACATCTCGTTCGCAACTGAATAGAGCAAAAGCTGCTCTGAGGAAACTAATTTCGGCAAGGAAATGAGTGAAAAATTTGACATAGAAGAACTATTACGGGAGCATCTGCTAGACGCAACCGAACCTAGTCCGCCTGATTTGTTTGCGAAGATTGAGGCGCAAGTGACTGGAACTGGAAAACCCAAAAGGCGTTCTTTCCTATGGTTTTGGTTTGGTACCGGTTTGGCGCTTATAACTACGGGGATTTTGTTCGCATCTTATTATGGAAACGAGCGTGTAAATGATCGCACGGCTTTGCATGAATACTCGAATGAAACAAGTGGTCATGATTTAAGTGAAACGGCTTCAAAAAATTATTCGAATGAGAGATCGACTTTAAATGAGACTGATCTCTTAGTCGATCAATCGGATTCAATCAACGGCAATGAGATTTCAAATTCCCATGAATCATCAGACAATACGACTGATGCTCATGCAAATTCATTGCAGACTGGAAGCAGTGATTTGGAGGATAAGGATAAAACTAACGCAACAAATATGCTCACCGCTTCTAACAATTCAGATAGCGGTAATAAGTTGAATAATACCAACGGAACAGCAAATGGAGATGCTGATGCAAATGCTGACCCAAAGAATGAAGATATTAAAGAACCGCTGAACAAGCCAATCAACAATACGACATTACAAGATCAAGACATAGACCCCACCCAAAACCAGCTCGCTAACCAAATTGACAACAACAACAACAACATTGAAAACACCAATTCGGAAAACTCTGAGAATTTGGTGAAAAACGAAGGCAATGACACAAATAACCTCTCTAATTCAACAACAATTGACACAACACTTATTGACTCCCACAACGCAGACATTAACAACGATTCCACTTTAATAACAGAACAAAATACGACCGACAGTATTCCCAATCCCACAGAGGATTTAGCAACTGAAAAAGATTCAATTCCGACTGCTGATATAACAGCATTGCCAATGGCAAAACCTAAAACCAACTCTTTTGGATTATTGGCTTATGGCGGATATTTAGCTTTTGATCAGGCAGTATTTAAATCCTATTTTCGATCTGGAGTCTTAAGCGAGTCTAACTTCCCTTCCAAGGGTTCCGAATTTGCTTTGGGCGTCTATTATCGTTTGAAAAATCGCTTCGAATTTTCAATGATTGGGACTTACGGTCAACGCCACAGCAATTTCAATTACGACTTAATGATCAGCGAAAGTGACTTTTTCGATCTTTATGAAAACGACATAGAAATTCCACTTGAAAATTTAGATGACCCTACCTCATGCAATTGCTTTTTGGCTCAAGATGCTAGTCTAGATTATTCAATTCAGACCCTTGGAATTTCTTTCAATGCCTCTTATGACCTCATCAAAAAACCAAAATATAGTTTTGGACCGCTCCTAGCATTTGGAACTGTTGCTAGTACAAAATTCACCAATAATGGTAGTTCAGTTATCGGCTTTTCGCCAGAATTAAAAGAGCGTTTTACAGGTGCAACACTTAGAATGGGCTTGAATTTTCATTACCAAATAACACCAAGAATGCAACTGGGTTTAGCGCCTAGTTTTAATCTTCAATTTGCAAAACAGTCGAACATTTACGCGAGAAAAAGTCAATTATTGTTAGTGCCACTTCAGCTTAAATGGGCTTTATAAACTAGCGCCCAAAACCATCATAATACTCTTCAAGATAGCTTTCATACTCATAAATCAACTCAATATTTTCGACCTCAACATCTGTTAATTTACCCCGAATATCAGTTCCCATTGGCATATACCAATCATAGCCTTCAAAAACACTGCGCCATTCTTTATTCTTAAAACAATAACCATGACGCGCATAAATCTCGTTCCGCATTTCTGTTAATTCGTATTCTCCTAGGTTATTTAAATCATCATCCGTTAACACCCGTTGCGAAGCTTCTGGATATGTTCCTAAATCCGTCTTATACTCGAATTTGCGCTTTTTCAATTCGTAAGTCTTAGCAGAATTTCCCTTTTCTTTATATGGCGTCCAACTACCTTTCACCATTTCGTCAGAAGCATCTAAATTAAATTCAAAAATCCCATCATATTGATCGTCTCCTGGTTCTTTTAAGGAAAAGGTATAGTGATCCTCTTCCATCAAATCAAATGTCCCAGTCACTTTTCTGAAATTACCAGCACAAACAGAATAGCCTTCAGCATTTCCGTTCTTCGTTTCATAAATCGTTAGGTTAATTTTATTCTTTCCAAAACCTCCAACATAGCACCCTAAAATCTGATCAACTGTATTGTCTTCCAAAGGAAACATATCATCAATAAAGGATTGATTTACATCCTTATCACCACCAATACTTCTCGGACTACTCGCATCAGATAAAGTGGAAGCTAAGGACTCATCTAAAACATCAGTCCCAGAGTTTGTTACGTCTTCAGTCACCAATAAATTATCATTGCCGTCAATTTCGGGTTCTGGATCAGATCCTCCGCAGGAAGTTAAGAATAGGACGCTTGCAGTCATTACAACTGTCATTAATTTTTGAGGGATTTTGCTTCTTTTCATTTCAATTGTCATTCATTTAACTTATTTTGGTTTCTTCAACCGAATGTAAATTACAGATTATTTTGAAAAAGCTTAAAGGAATCATCCTAATTCTATTATTCGCATTCTTTACGCTATTAATGGTCGCCATTTCCATACCCTATTTAACATTTGAAACAGATGTCGCTTTTTTACGCATTAAACAATGGGTATTTCGAGAATATCCAACTTGGCTTTCGTCCCTTTGGATTGTTGCGTTTTACATTCATGTTTTAACCAGTATTTTTGCGCTAATTGCTGGATTCACGCAATTTACAAAGCGATTTTTATGGAAAAAAACACACCGCGTGATGGGCGCCGTCTATATCATCACCGTTTTACTACTCACTGGGCCCTCAGGATTAATTATGGGATTTTTTGCCAATGGCGGAGTTTTATCGATAATCGCATTTAGTACATTAGCACTATTATGGTGGTGGTTCACCTTTAAGGCCTATACCGCTATTCGAGCGAAAAATTATGAAGCGCATGCCAAATTTATGTATCGCAGTTATGCCTTAACACTCTCTGCAATTACCTTGCGGCTTTGGAAATATCTCATTGTAAATTATTTATACGAAATGCCACCTATGGATCTTTACCGTTTAGTAGCTTGGTTAGGATGGGTTCCGAATTTAATTCTAGCCGAAATAATGATCTACAAAGGGATGCACTTGAAATTATTAGCGAAACATATAACAGGTAGGTAGATAGTATCAACCTATGAATCAATTGGTCTGCACTTTGTCAATGATATTTTTAATCTTTAGGTGTATCAATCGGCGCTTATGATAAAATCTTACCTCACTATCCTTTCTATTATTGCCATTTCGGCATACGGGCAACTCAATATAACGGAAATTGGCTATCTCGATATTCCTGACGAACACAGCACCATTTGCAATGACATTTGGGGTTATACGGATGAAGTTGGTAACGAATATGCATTAATCGGCACAGAAACTGGTTTATCAGTTGTGGACGTAACAGAACCAACTACACCAACGGAAGTGTTTTGGACGGATGGTTTATATTCAGTTTGGAGAGATGTAAAAGTATATGAAGATTATGCCTATGTTACGACTGAGGCTGAACAAGGATTGATGATTGTTGATTTGAGCGGACTTCCAGGCGACACAGATTTACCAGTCACGCTTTACACAGGGCCAGAAGATGCCAGTTGGCAATCTGCCCACAATCTTTTTCAGGCAGATGGATACATCTATATTTTTGGAGCCAATCGAGGAGCTGGCGGTGTAATTATTTTAGACGTGCATACAGATCCATTGAATCCGATTGAAGTAGGCGTTTTTGATGATTGGTATGTCCATGACGGCTTTGTTAGAGACGATATAGCCTATTTTGGGCACATTTATGAAGGCATTTTTAGTATTGTTGATCTGACAGATAAAACAAGTCCCGTATTATTAGGGTCCTCCTCTACTCCTTCCATTTTCACGCATAACGTATGGGTTTCGGAAGATGGGAACTCTGCTTATACAACAGATGAAGTTTCAAACGGTTTCATTGGTTCCTTTGATGTCTCTGATCCAACTAACATTAAATATCTCGATAAAATTCAATCCTCACCTGGTAATGATATTGTGCCACACAATGCGCATGTCAAAGGCAATTATTTGTACACCTCTTATTATACAGATGGCCTTGTGATACACGACGTAACGCATCCTGATAATATGGTCGAAGTTGGCAATTTTGACACCTCCCCATTTGGCACACCTGATACTAAAGGATGTTGGGGTGTATATCCTTTTTTCGAATCAGGAAATATTATTGCTAGTGATAGACAAAAAGGTTTATTCGTACTTGGATTTGATGCCCAACAGGGTGCTTATTTAAAAGGCAATATCACAGAATTAGGAACTGGATTTAATTTGAATGATGTGGAAGTGACGATTGAAGGAACTGAAACGACTGATTATTCAAATGTAATAGGAGATTATGCAACTGGAACGGTTGATGAAGGTGTTTTGGAGGTTACCTATTTTAAAACATCTTATCAGCCTCAAACAATTCCAATCACTTTTGAGCAAGGTGAAATGGTAGTACAGGATGTAGTTTTAGAAAAATTACCAGAATTTGATCTTAGAATCCGAGTGCGAGATGCTGAAACTATGTCTAACATTCCTGATGCTTGGGTTTTATTAGAACATACCTATACAGAAGTAGAAGAACAAACTGGGATCACTGGGATTCTGACAACGGACTTATATTATGAAGACAATTATCAACTAACAATTGGCAAATGGGGCTACGAAACCATTTGCATAATTGACACGCTTATTACGGCAGATACAGAGGAAATAGAAATCTATTTAGAGGAAGGTTATTTTGACGATTTTACGTTTGATTTTGAATGGATGCCCAGTGGTTGGGCTGCAGTTGGAAACTGGGAACGAGAAATTCCGATTGGTGTTACTGGTCCAGAAGGTGATATAGAAAACCCTTATACTGACGTTCCTTTTGATTGTGGAGATAAGGCTTACCTCACTGGAAATGGATCTATCGTTTCTAATACGGATCAAATTGATAACGGATCAGTTTTCTTAATGTCCCCAACTTTTGACTTAACGGATTATGATAATCCGCACGTAAATTTTTCTTTATGGTATTATAATACTGGTGGCGAAACTGCGCCAAATGATACGCTCGAAATCCATTTATTAAATGGAACAGGTTCGGTTGTTTTAGTGGATAAAGTTTATAATGAAAATATTACCATGAGCACATGGACTGGTTTTTCAATTGATATAAATGAACATTTGCCTATTACAGCCACTATGCGACTGAGAATTAAAATTGGTGACGAACTTGATTCTGATCACATTACTGAAGCGGGAGTTGATGCTTTTTCAATTACAGATTATTCTATCGCGGCAACTAGCAATCTAGAAACGGAAGAAATCGCATTATACCCCAATCCATTCAATGATAATTTAACTTTAAATGGTGTTGTTGATGGCAATCTTGCTATTTATGATATTTCCGGACGGTATATCACCTCAGTACTTGCTAAAACTACAATTAATACAGCATTTTTGGATAAAGGAACCTATCTTTTTGTTTTGTCAGATTCAGAAGGAAATCCAATTAAAACGTTCCGCCAAGTAAAACTTTAAGCTAGAAAAAATCCATCTTAAACTTATTCAAAAGAGCGGATAAAACGCCTAAAATTGCTTATATTTAAAGTTACAGCGTTAATTACCCAAAACAAGTTGATTTCATGAAAAAAATTATCCTTTTAATATTCTTAAGCGGTCTTTTTAACACCATAAGCATTGCCCAAGCCACATGGCAAAAAGTGGTATGTGGTGCAAATTTTTCGCTTGGATTAAGATCTGATGGAGCATTATGGTCGTGGGGAGAAAATGCAAGTGGGCAATTAGGACTCAGTCATTTTGATTCCCAATCAGAAGCTGTACGAATAGGAGACGGGAATGATTGGAACGAGATTGCCGCTGGTAGTTTTCATTGTTTAGCGATTAAAGATGATGGCACCCTTTGGGCATGGGGAGCAGGAGACCATGGTCAAATTGGAAATGATGATATATTTAATGAAAAGACGCCATTTCAAGTAGGAGATGATACAGACTGGGAGAAAGTTGAAGCGGGCTTTGGACATTCCTTAGCGATAAAAACTGATGGAACATTATGGTCTTGGGGTTATAACGTGCACGGGCAATTGGGAGATGGTACTTTGACTAATTCAGGGACTCCTAGCCAAATTGGTGACGCCAATGATTGGCTCTCGGTTGAAGCTGGCGGTGCGCATACAATTGGGTTAAAAACAAGTGGCGAAATATGGGCTTGGGGCTTTAATGGGAATGGGCAATATGGAGATGGCACTACAACTGATTCTACCGTTCCTCTTTACATAGGAATTGGCAATGATTGGATTGTGATAAGTACAGGATTTGAATTTACTTTAGGGCTTAAATTGGACGGTACAATTTGGGGCTGGGGATACAACTCAAATGGACAATTAGGAATAGGCACAACTTCTTCAGTTACTGAACCCGTTCAAATTGGAGAAGATAGCGACTGGTTGACTATTGAAGCTGGAGGCGGTTATTCTTTTGGAATAAAAACAGATGGCACGTTACACGGTTGGGGTTACAATGGGTCTGGACGATTAGGTACGGGAGATTTTTTACAAAAAGTCAGTCCAACTCAAATAGATGATTCGGATACTTGGTTTTCTATTTCCGCAGCAGATGGTGAGGCATACCCAGGAGTAACTGCAGGAGGACATAGTTTGGGTTTACATGACGATATGGAAACTATTTGTGTTAGCGGTGAAAATGGAATGGGGCAATTGGGTGACGGAACGCTCATTGATCGGAAGGTTTTTAATTGTGCAAATTCCTTTTCTAATGTGAGTAAAATTAATGCGGAGATTGTGATTCCGCTAATTTATCCAAATCCATTTAGCACGTTTACAACAATTGAATTTGGGCAAGAATTAAGTCAAAATCATTCGATAATTATTTATAATATTCTAGGACGTCCAATTTACCGCATTGATGCCATAACTGGCACTTCCGTAAGAATCGAAAGTGATCAATTAACCAAAGGCGTTTATTTCCTAAGGCTTGTCGATAATTCAAATCAAGTAGAGATATTTACTGCTAAACTAAATGTGAAATAAGTCAGGTTCTTAATCAAATCGAATGTCCTTAATCATAAGTTGCAGTGTGGTTTTTCCTTGCCAATAATTTTCTCCAATGGTATAAACAATGTCAAAAGGCTCTTTTAGAATACGGTTAATCAAGTGTCCAAAACCAAAAGCAATCGCCTCAACAATTATCTCAGGATATTCAGCCTGGCGAATGGAAAGTTTAACATGCTCATCCTTTAACAATCTAGAATAACCCGTGTCCTTTACCTGTCGACTAACAAAAACTGGCGCCATATTATCAGGACCAAAAGGTGCCAATTGTTTTAATACGCGATAAAATTTAGGAATCCCGCCCAATTGATTTTCAAAAATATCACGAAATTCAATTTCTGTATCAATCTCAATTTCGGGTATTAACATGTCATCTGTCAATAACCGTTGCGCCACCTCATTAAATCTTAATTTAAAAGCTGCAACATTATCCAATGGCATGGTTAAACCGGCCGCAAAATAATGCCCTCCAAATTGTGTTAATAAACCTGCACATTGGGCTATCGCATCATGAATGTTAAAGCCCTTCACGCTTCGTGCCGAACCAACAGCCTCACCATTCGATTCTGTTAATACAATTGTTGGTCGATAATGCTTTTCAATTAACCTTGAAGCCACAATCCCAACAACACCCTTATGCCAATTCGGATTAAAAATCACTGTAGATTTTGCATTCAATAACCAATCATCTGCTTGAATTGATTGCAAGGCCTCTTCTGTAATCGAACGATCTAGACCTTTGCGTGTTTCGTTGTTCGTATGAATTAAATTACTCACGGCTTCAACCTCCTCAAATGTTTGCGCTAATAATAATTCCACAGCCTTGTTGCCAGATGAAATTCTGCCGGCCGCATTAATTCTTGGCGCAATTGAAAAAACAACATCCATTATGGATAAGTCTCCTTTAGTATTGGACATATCTAAGATGCGTTTAAAACCAATTCGGGGAGAATGGTTGAGCAATTCTAAACCAAAAAAGGCCAACAAACGATTTTCTCCTGTCATGGAAACAATATCTGCTCCAATGCTAACTACCACCAAATCTAATAAAGGCAATATTTCATCCAAAGGTTGATTCGCTGTTTCGTTGAGTGCTTGAACTAATTTAAATCCCACACCACAACCCGAAAGTTCTTTAAAAGGATAGTGACAATCGTTTTGTTTCGGATTTAAAACAATTGCGGGCGGAATTTCAGCTCCAGGTAAATGATGATCGCAAACAATAAAATCTACCCCATTTTCTTGGGCGTAGGTAATTACTTCCACGGCCTTAATACCACAATCCAATGCAATAACTAATGTAAAACTATTATCTATAGCAAAGTCAACTCCAGCTTTGGAAATTCCATACCCTTCTTTATAACGGTCTGGAATATAATATTCAACCTGCTCATAATCTCGGGTGATGTATTCATACATCAAGGCTACAGCAGTAGTTCCATCCACATCATAATCGCCATAAATCAAAATATTTTCTTGATTTACGATTGCGGTTGAAATGCGTTCAACTGCCCTTTGCATATTCAACATTTCAAAAGGATCATGCAATTCTTCGATACTTGGTCGAAAAAATGTTTTCGCGGCTTCAAAATCGTGAATGTCGCGTTGTCCTAAAATTGTTGCAATTGGTTTTGTAACACCGAGTTGCTCAATTAAACGAACAATCGTGTCTTGATCTGTGTTTTTTTTAAAGACCCATTTTTTATCCATGAATTTTTAGTTTTTATAAGAAACTGTCCGCATTAAATCCTTTTGTTTGATTCAGCCTTTTAGATTCCTTAAAAGAATCGAATGAATTCCAAAAGCCAAATTTAAACAGTTTATAATTGGGGTCGAGTGTTAAAGATAATTTAAAAGTCGATTCGATATTGCTTTCAGAAACATTTTTCTTTATTTTTAAGAAAAAAACTATGGGCAACCTCTTCAAAATTCTATTGCTCTTAATCTTGACCCCTGTTTTTGGTCAAGATAATGATGCGGTATATTCCATTTATTTTGATGCGAGTACAGATCCGGGAACGAAAAAGCTAAGCGGTGTTGCCCCAAAACATTTCGGAACTTATAGTGTTGTTCCAAAAGCAGAATATGACATGCGCGGTGCAGCTGGTCACCAATTGGTTTTGGACGAAAGTGGCATTTATTTATTGAAAAACCGCCTGCTTTCAATTAGTCGTGAAGAGATTCGAGAAAACTCGCAATACTCCATCAGCAATGGATATTTGCACGGGGTGGTTGCCAATGACTCTGTTCTTGTTGCATTAGAGGATGAATTGTATTATTTTTTGATACCGAGAAAAATCTATCTCTTTGAATTGGCAAATGGGCATTCTAGAATATATGAAGGTTTAACTCCAAATGAAATGTTAGTACTTACCCGAGAAGATAACACGCATTACTCGGCATTGTACATTATAATAAAAGGGGGAGAAATTATTTTGAAAGAACTCAATTTCGACCAAAAAGAGTTGGATTTTAGAACCGTTACGGGGATGAAAACGACTTTGGATCAGATAACCACTTACATTTTAGATCCGTCAAAAGCGGAATGGAAAACGTTAATGAATCATTTTTTAGAATACGACCGCTTTAAAGTGATCACTAGCGAAGACTAATTTTGTTGCAAGCTCATTACATCTAAATCATTCTTTATTTTACCTAACCAAGCTTTGGCTTTGTCAATATTCGTGAATAATTTAACTGGAATATGTTTCTTTTTCTGTTTTAAGATATGCCGCGCAACAATTCGCTGGCCCAAAGAATGAACAATAATCGCTTCTGCTTTTACACAACCGTCACCTGTTTCTTTAGTGCATGCCTCTCTTGCCTCTTTATCTGGTATGGTTTTATCCCCCAAATTAATGAGATTAAAAACAGCTTTCTTATTTGCAAGGCGAATAGAAGCTAATTTAATTTCTTTATAGTCTCGTAAGCTAAACTCCTGATCTCCTCCAACATTAATAAAGAGGATACTATTCTCTAACAAACTCACTGTCGATTTTTCACATTCAATCATTCAACTCTCTTTTTTTTAAACCTCTATTTTAGGTGCGCTAATTATCATTTTTAAGTCATTAAAAAACATAACATTTATTAATAAACAGAAACTAAAAGGATAATTAGTTTAGAGCCTTTTTGCATGGTAATCGATTAACTTGAACTTTCGTTTAAGCAGAATCGTAGCGTTATTCGTGGTAACAACTATTGTTTTTATCTAACCACTAATATATAAATTCAGTAGACTATACACTAATTATGATAAATAAACTTTTAAATAACATCATGAATCAATTGATAATCATTGTTTTTTGAGCGAAGATTATTCACCCAAATTTTTGCGTTTTTTGCATCAGAAAAGATGCGCGTTGGAACCTTCGATTTCCGTTGTTTTAATGTGTGTCGCGTAATTATCATCTGTCCTAATCCGTGCACGACTATTGCTCTTCCTAGAATATACTTATCGTTAAACCTATCACGCCCGCAGAATTCACGCGCCTCCTTAGTTGGCATTGAATAGGCACCATAACTGACAATTGAATACAATTTCTTGTGCGCATTCACTAAATCAATCGCAGCATTCTGAAATTCATAAATATGTTCAATTCCAATTTCTGTTCCTGATTCGATATCCACCATTATGATATCATTGTCAATTAATGCTACTTTTCCTATTTGACATTGGGTCATTTTCATAGTCTAACAATTTGATACAAATTTACATCAATCTAGGCAAAGAGTATGCCAATTTAGATATGCACGCATAATAAATCGTTAAAGCGTCCTTTAAATGTTATTAATGTAACTATTTGTTAATGAATACATAAAAGCACGTTAAAAATCATCAACCTTCTACCCTGATTTTAAATTCATGCAAAAGTCCCATGAGGCCATCTTTAGAAAAACGTGCACCTCTTAACCGATTTATGCTTGGGTTTATCGTGTAATTTTCACTTAATCTAAAATCTGCTTCTATCAAGTTAGTTTGCTCAAAAAGCGCATTAGTTAGGTCTGAATTCGTGAAATCGGCCTTCTGTAATTGGGCCTTAGTAAAATCACACTCCTTTAAAGAACAACCAACCATTTTTAAGTTGACCAATTTCAATCCTTGAAAGGTAGCATAGTCTAAAATTGATTCTTTAAAATTAATCTTGAGACGAAAAGTGTTAATGCCTTCGAAATTCATCCCGATCATTTTGCATCCTAAAAAGGTTGCGTCCCTGAAAGCTGTTTCATTCAATTTGGCGCCTGTAAAGTCACAATTGATAAATTCACATTCTTCGAATGTCAAATCGATAAAATTGATTTGTGCAAAGCTGCAATTTTCAAAAATGCAGGATTCGTAAATAGCATTTCTGATATTTTCAGTACCAAAATTTTTCTGCTTATAATTTTCCTCGAAAAAACTAGTTACTGGCATAATGAGGCTGCTTGAATATTTGAGTAAATATAGCCATTTTCAAATCGTGTTGGATGCATAAATATCTCATAACATGAGTTCGATTAAAGTTCTCTTGCGATATATTCATAAGCCTTTCTATCCTCAACTGGAATAACAAATTTAATCATGTCAGGTTCAC
This sequence comes from Crocinitomix sp., assembly GCA_013138735.1. Taxonomy (GTDB): domain Bacteria; phylum Bacteroidota; class Bacteroidia; order Flavobacteriales_D; family Crocinitomicaceae; genus Crocinitomix. Next base: position 28,248 of record WTCE01000044.1, read on the forward strand.
ATGCACCAAATTTTTCAAAGTTTAACCGCCCCTCCCTTAAAGTGCAATGATTGGGGCCGGATAAAACATCTAATTGATCCACATCTATCCCATCATCCTCCCAAAAGCAGATGGGACAAATTAAATAATTACCTCGCTCTGGTAACGACACATAATCGCAACAAGGACATTGTTCTCTCGGCGTTGAATCTTCTGGGGCGTACCATTCGACTTCTTCGTTCATATTTGAATCAGTATGTGATGACTTTTTCTTATTTCCGCATGAATACAAAACGTTTATTGATAGCAGGACGATTAGAATAAAATTAAAATGTTTCATTTGAAATTGAGCTGTGTCAAATTTATAAAATCAATTGTACTGTTTATTTAAGCATTCTCCTACAAGATAACCTGTAGAAAAACAACCTTGCAATAAAAAGCCACCTGTTGGCGCATCCCAATCTAACATTTCTCCAACAATGGAGATATGCGGATGTTTAATGAGTCTGAATTGTACATCAACGTCATCCATATTAATTCCACCGACTGTTGAAATAGCTTCAGCGACGGGTCTTAAACTACTAATTGTCATTGGGACATTTTTTAAATAATTGGCAAAGGTATGTGGGTTCAAATACTGCTCTTTAGTCAATGCTCGTTTTGCAATTTCCTGAACCGCCTTAGTAATCTTAAACGTAAAGGCATAATTTTTTGGTTTTATTGCGCCAGTAATTTTCGCCTGCAACATTTCAAGGCTGCTGTTTGGTTTAAAATCAATCGTAATTTCCGCCGTGTTCTGTTCTGTCAATACTTTTCTAATTGTCGGCACCAATGGATAAATTGCATTTCCCTCCAATCCGTATTCGGTGAGCACGGCTTCTCCTTTTAGGATTTGGCCATAAGCATGTATCGCAATATTTTTCAGGGGGGTTCCCGCATATTTTTCTTTAAAATCACTCCCCCATTCAACGTTTACACCACAATTTGATGCGCGAAAAGGGATTGTTTTTACACCGATCTCATTAAACGGTTCTAGCCAAGCACTATTCGATCCTGTTTTGGGCCATGATCCGCCACCTAAGCCAAATATATAATGATCGGCTTCAATGGTAGTTTCTGTTTCATTAAACAGCACACGCGGCTTAAAAGCAGTATCAAAACTAATAAAGGCGTGATTTAAATGAATTTGAACACCCTTTTTTTCTAAAGTATCCACAATTTTTTTGAGCACATCAGTCGGCTTGACATCCTTCTTAGGGAAAACACGCCCGCTTGAACCAATAAAGGTTTCAATTCCAATTTCTGACAACCATTGACGTGTATTGCCTGTGCTAAATTGATTTAATGCATTGTGTAGTTTTGAATCGTCAGAATAGGCTTTTAGCAATGCAGTTCCTTCAACCTCATTCGTGAGATTAAAACCCCCATTTCCTGCAACTAAGAATTTACGCCCAAGTCGTTTCCCTTTTTCAAAAATATGGACTTCATGTCTTTCGCTCAGTTGATAGGCCGCCATTAAACAAGCCGGCCCGCCTCCGAATAAGGCCACCTTAGTTGTAGGCATTATTGCACTTCTAGTTTAGCACGTTCGAACGAAATTTCACCCGAAACATATTCATCATCCCAGGTTAAAAATCTAAAAATAATTCCACCTTCAACCGTTTCAAATTCACTCCAATGCTCATCAAAAGCCAAATGACGTTGCCAAGTATGTGCCACCATAATTTTAAAAATAGGATCTTGCATGGTGCTTAAACATGCAGCCGCAATCATTTGATCAGCATTACCTGTTTGTTCCACCTTAAGCACCTCAAATTGATCTAGCTCGGTAAAATAATAGTAGATATCTTCTTGCATGTCACGCAAATCAGTTCCAAATGAAGGTTTAATGTCTGAAGGGAGTTCGGCTATTTTATCTTTGAGAGTCATTTTTAGTGTTATGTGTACAGTATTATGAATGGAGCACTATTTCAATTTAAAATTAGTATTGTGTATGGATGGCGAAGATAGTCAAATTGAAAAGTACATCACACGTTACACTTAAAACATAAAACTGCTTTAAACTTAACACTGTATTTTTGCAAAGCAAAAATACTAAGCTTTTTTGAAGCTAAATATTTTGGTACCAACATACTCGACTGGAACACCTGCTTTAACATTATAACGCATAGTTTTAGCTGCTTTAATTGCTTCGCGAATTAAATATTTACTCCCACTATTCGATTGATTAGGATCAAGCATTGTTTTGACAACAAAACCATTGGCATCTACCCATAACTTTAAGGCAATTTCACCCTCAACTTGCATATTACTGTCAAAATTTGGCTTTTTAAGGATAGCACGATTTGCATTGCCATGTTCATTTGGCCCTAAATCAATAATGTCGTCACCTTCCGTGTCTCCAAACGCTGGCCCGTCTACTTTTCCGTCAGATGGATTAAAATTAAACGCATTATCTACCTGAATTGAACTGCTTGGTTCAGCTCTTACACTTGGCTCGTTTTGAACCGCAATAGTTGAAACCATTTCTTTATTTGCATTATTCGGTGCATCACTCGTTGCTCCAGAAGAAGACGATTCAATGAAACTAACTTCAACCAATGTTTCGATTGGTTCTTCAGCAACAACTTTCTTGACAGGAGAATCTAAACTCACTAGCAAAAAGAAAAGGATCGATAACATAATAAAGATTGCCACTGCATAAAACGCATGTTGGTGTTCTTTCTCTTTCAAATAAAGCAATGGATTTTTCATAATGATTTGTGTCTATATAATCATTACGGTAGGTGGGGTTACAAAGTTACTTGTAGCTTGGTATTAAACACTTGTATCCATTCGGATCAAGAACTAGCTCCGCAGGGTTTGCAACCCTGCGTAACATTTCAAATAAAAAATTTGTAACTCCCTAAAAGCCCAAGTTACAATTTTCACTAAATTAGATCGAAGATGGCAGAAGACGAACAAAGGACTCTTATTAATTCATAATGTTTTTAGAATTACATTTCCATATAATTTATGTTATTCCGCAGGGTTACAAACCCAGCGGAGCGGTTATAGATGCATACCTCCAGAGAATAATCCTAAAACAATGGCTTAAATTTCTATTATGAAAAAAAAAAAAAAAGGACTTATGCTTTCATGATTCAGGCTTAGAAAGGATTAATATTGATTTTGATAAAAAAAGCATTGATTTTGAGATTGAAATGTATAATGAAGAAAAAGACGATTTTGATTATTTGAAATTGAACTGTATAAACCCTTATGATTTTGAAATCATAAATAAGCTTAAAATAATAGATTATTCGGCTGTAATCAAAGATTTAACAATAGATCAAATAACTTTAGGTGGGGTGGAATTAGTATTGAATGTAAGCACCGATAAGAATGGCTATATTGAAATAAGGTTGAAATCAGAGGAGGTTCTTTTGGAAGAAATAAGGACTTCACAAAATCCCACAGATAATTAAAAAAAAAAAAACCAAGTTACAATTTTCACTAAATTTGATCAAAGGTCCCGTAACCCGAACAAAAAACTAACGGCTCTTATTAATTCATAATGTTTTTAGAATTACATTTCAATATAATTTATGTTATTCCGCAGGGTTGCAAACCCAGCGGAGCGTGGGGTATCAAGAAGCAATTTCATCAGGAAATTAAACACAACAAGGCTTATGATTAAGAAACATTATATTTGCGAATTTAGCGATAATCCAAAGATTACCGGAGACATTTATTTATTTCAAGCTTCTGTAAATAATGATCAAACTTCTAAGCTTTTTATGTCATTAGAAAAGAATGTTGAATCCTCTATCATTGAGCCATTAACATGCTTTGAACTTAATGAAAACGCCATAATTACTGACTTTTTGTCCATGAGTAGAATGAAGCCTGGGATGTTGATTTCAAATAAACTAAAAGAATTAATCACACAATTTACTTTACCTAAATGTGAGTTCATAGAATCTCTAATTTATTTCGACAAGAGTCCCGAAAAAGCATTTTGGATGAACCTGTATGAAGAAATGTATAATTTCATTGACTACAATAAAACGGAATTTATAAAAAGTAAAAATTCAATTTTTGACAAAAACACAATTGAAAAGCTAGGTTTTTTATCAAAGAATGAGTTGATTAATCTTGTTAAAGAAAAGGATCTATTTGATCGCATATCACCACTAAACGGTTACGTTTTTCAAGATGATTTCGTTACACAGACTGACATTTTTAGAATTGGGTTAATGGATCAAAATATTTATGTGTCCGAACGTCTAAAAGATAGAATTTTGCAAGAGAACCTTTCTGGGTTCCGTTTTATTGAAAAGTCACTCGTCAAGCCCCACTGATGAATAAAAAATCAAACGGAAATCCCACAAGGGCTTGGCATTTTGTTTTTTATTCACCCACTAGCTGCGTAAGGTTTGTAGCCCTATGTAACATCCCTAATAAAAGGAGTTTGTCATTCCTTAAAAGCCAACTTACAATTTTTACTAAATTTGATCAAAGGTCCTGGAGCCCGAACAAAAAACTAATGACTCTCATTAAATGACAATGTTTTTAGAATTGCATTTCAATATAATTTATGTTATTCCGCAGGGTTGCAAACCCAGCGGAGCGGAGAAGTTTAAGTTATAATTGACCCTACATATGTACCGTAATTAAAAATATTAGATGAAAAATAAGTTTACAGAGAGATTAATAGAAATAGGGTGGGAAGAAATTAGATCAATGAATTTTTTGTTTAAAAAAAATAACGAATTCACACTATTTTTTTCAAGCTCTAGTTACATAGAACTATATCAAAATAACCAATTCAAGGATGAAAAATATTGTAAAGAAGTTGATGATTTAGATTCGTTCTTAAAAAAAAATGGATTATTCTAAACTGTTCAAAAAGTCTTCATAAGACCCCACAGATAATTAAAATACTAAACACCAATTTCTACAATTTCATTTGAAAATCACAGCTTCGCAGTAGCTGTACTGCTGCGTTTGCTATTAGAAATAAAGGTTTTGAAAACAATAAGATTGTGATAAGACCTACTCAAAACCCCACCTACCCATTCGGGTCCAAAATCAAATCAATACGAACAATAGCATCTTGCAAATGATACTTACTCATCTTATCAGAAGTTCTACCAATCGCAGCTTTAATTTGTTTCTTCAACTCATTCAATTCTGCACGAACAACTGAGCGGATGTCAGATTGACTCGCATCAACATTTGTACGAACGAAAAAACGACGGAACTGCGCAGGAATTTTCGTTTGTTCTTCTGTCATTAAAAAGGCCAAACGATCGATATGCGCCCGTTGCAAATTTCTGCGATATACGTCAATTGTACCGCCAGCTTTTAATTCAGTCCAAACGGAGGTTCTTAGATCTTCCATTAATTCAATAATAGAATAAGCCTGCGCTCCATTTACAGCTTCGTTTTCAATAGTTCGCGCTAGTCTTCCAAAATCTAAAAGGTTGGCTAATGTTTTCGCCTGCAACTTACGCATGCGCTCGATAGCTCCATCATATTCGATCTTATTAAAGATGTTTTGATCCAATAACCAAGTTGGTGTTTTAAATAATTGCTCATCTAAGAATTGCATGGCACGTTCTTGCTTCTCTTTGGGAACATGTGTATAAACAGCACCTTCTTGCCCAAAGGCTTTGTAGTTTTCATAAATACCACCAACATTACCAGATACATGGCCCATATAGCGATTAAATTGTCCAACAACTTGATCATAGATTGCAGATAGATCCGCATAATTCTCGCCTTCTTTCCCAGTCCATTGAACTAAATTTGGCATAATCCGTTTTAAGTTTTTGATACCATATTCACTCGCTTTCATAGCGTCATCACCCAAATCTTCTGTTTGTGAACTCGGATCAATTACACCAAATTGTTGTTTTCCAAAGCGGTATAAAGGATCGCCCGCATGTTCTAAAATCCATCCATCCAAGGTTGCTTTTTCATCCTTCGCATTCTCTACATCTAAAATAGGACGGTATCCCCAATTGATTGAATACTTATCATAAATCCCAATATTCGGCATTAAAGCCACCCCTTTATCTTCGGGTTGCGCGATATAATTGAAACGGGCATAATCCATAATAGATGGCGCTGTTCCATAAACGTCTGTAAAGGTTGACGAGCGCAAAGAATCAACGGGATAAGCGACACTGCTACCCATATTGTGCGGTAAACCTAAGGTATGTCCAACCTCATGGGCAGAAACAAATCGAATTAATCTACCCATTATTTCTTCTTCAAATTCCATCCCTCTAGCGTCCTCATTGATTGCTGCCGTTTGCACGAAAAACCAATTCTGTAACAAAGTCATTACATTATGATACCAGTTGATATCCGATTCAATAATCTCGCCACTTCGCGGATCACTTACATGTGGTCCATTTGCATTTGGAATTGGGGAAGCTAAATAACGTACGACAGAAAAACGCGCATCCTCAGGACTCCATTCTGGATCTTCTTCAGGTGTTGGTGCGTCCATTGCGATAATTGCATTTTTGAATCCTGCAGCTTCAAAAGCTACTTGCCAATCTTCAATTCCTAACTTCAAATATTTGGCCCATTTCTTTGGTGTCGCTCTATCGATATAATAGATAATAGGTTTAACTGGCTCAACTAATTCGCCATTTTTAAATTTTTCCATATCCTCCGGCTTCACTTCTAATCGCCATCTGTCCAAATAGCGCACAGATTCACTTTTTTGAGCTTCTGAACCATAATCCGTTTGCGAAGAAGTAAACCAACCTACACGCTGATCAAAGTAACGGCGTTGCATAGGTACTTTTGGTAATAAAATCATTGAGTTACTAATTTCAACAGAAATAGAACCTAAACTTGAATTAGATGGAGGCGCACTAGATGCATACGTTTTAACGTGGCGCGCTTCAATATTAATGGGGTAACTATTTACCTTTTCAATGTATGAACGATCGCCATCCAATCGTGATATTTTATATCTTTTTCTTGTCCAAGAAGGTAAGCCGAGTGCGGCAATATCCGTAGAAAACAATTTTGTCACATTAATAACAACTGAACTTGAATCTTTGCTGTATGCTGCAACCGGAAACATATACATAATTGGCTCAAAATTCGAATTCATAACCGCCTCGTGAACGGGCAATGAATCTGCTGCTACTACGCGGTGAGAAACCACCCGTAATAAGACATTGTCTTCTTTCCATTCCCAACGCAATACTTGCTCATTTTGCTTTCCGCCACCAAAACCTAGACCAGCGGCAGTTTTTGCAATTCGGGTTACCATTAGCATTTCTCTTCCAAACAAACTGTCCGGAATTTCATAGAAATAATCCTTGTCCACTTTATGAACACTAAACAAACCTTCATCTGTTTCAGCATCCTTTGTAATCACTTTAGAATAAGGCTTAATATCACCCTTTTTTGATGGTGGTGCTGCTTGTTCTGTGTCGTCTTTCTTTTTCTTCTTCTTATTTCTTTGCGCAAAACCGTCATTTGCAAATGAAACGACTGCTAATAGAATAAAAACTCGGATAATATGCTTCAACTTCATTGGTTATTTTTTTCGTTTGGAATGATAATAATACGGTTTTAATTTGATGTTGAATATAAGAATGTATGAATGCGCAATCCACTAGATGAATGGTTATAACCTAAGTACGATTAAATCTAAAAATCAAACTCACTATCCAATTGTTCCGTTTTCTGTTCCTGAAACTTTTTTCGATTGAGATAAAACCCTATGAATACACCTGCAAGCGCTATCATGACGCCACTAACAATTATAAGGTTCCAAGTAAAATCTGACAAGCCATCTGTTATTTGATACTTTTGAATCATTGCTGTAACAAAATAAAATCCAGCAAGGACGATTGGACTATACCTTACATCTAATTTACGCACAATATAGGACGCGATTGGCGGTCCGACAAGCACCTCTGCTAAGCTTGCCAAGATAAAAAATGCAACTAAAGTCGTTTTTATAGTTGCCGCATCTGAGCTAGGAAAATCGATTCCTGCAATACTTAAATAAGCCAATGCGGCGAGTATAAAACCTACCCCAAATTGTAGAGCGGTTGACACTTTTTTAAAGGTAAAATAAATGGCCAGAGCTATACAGAAAACAAGAATTACCAATAAATTTATATTAGTGGAAATCTCGTATAACCAACCCATTACACCGCTGTCCTGACCATCCATTAAATAATATAGATTACCAAAAACAAATTCATACGCCATCCAGAAAAGCGCCGATCCTACCACGGCAAGAGATACCATTAAAGGAAAAATTTTATTGGATTTTTCAGGTGTCTCTATACTTTCGCTTTCAGTTGGTTTAGCAAAGAAAATTAATACCGCAGCGGCAACATAAAACACACCACACAATAAAAAAGCGGCATTATAACCCTGTTTTACGGCAAATAAACCGACTACAATTGAACTCATAAATGCACCAATATTTACCATTATATAATTGATCATCATTCCGCTATCCAAAAGTTTTGATCGCTGATAGAGTTGTCCTAAAAATGGCAATAAACTGGTGCGTGCAATTCCGGCACCTAAACCTATGGTAGCAAAACCTATCATAACCATATCAGCGGTTTGACTAACGGCTAATAAAAATGCGCCCATTGCTTGCAGTCCAATTCCAACGAGTGATAATAATTTCGGTTTCCCAATAAAACCAAGCGCGCCACCAATCAAATTGCTAATAGCCAATACGCTAATTCCAAAGCCATAAATAGCGAATGCTTCGGCGTTGGTGCAATTAATTGTTTCACCAATTAAAAAAAGAACTAAGATTGCGCGCAAGCCATAATAGCCCGCCCGTTCTATTGTAATGGCAGCAAAATAAGGAATCGTGGATATGGGATGGTTTGTCATGGTTTTAAAAATAGCTAAAAGAATTTAAGCATGGGATGCTTTCAAATTAAATTGAGCTATTTTTAAATTCTTAGCGTTTGAAATATTCGAATTCATAGACCTCATCATAGCCCACAATTTCCACACCAGAATTTGACATACTTAATGTTTTAGGTAGCCCTTCGGAATCATATTCTGCCATAACGGTTTTTGAAATCACTTTTTCTCCATCTTCCTTTCGGAATTCTTGATAGAATGTTGCCTGACCAGTGGCATTATATTCAACTTCAATATATTTCCGCTTTTTTCGATCATTATGGCCCGAAATAACTTTACCAGATGACATAGCGTAACGTGGTCTGAATGTATGCTCTCTTAAAGTCCAATCAATTTTTAAGGAATCAGACGTTTGCTCAATTTCATAGTGATATTGATTTGGTATTTGATCAGATTCACCTGTTTCAAGCATATAGTTTTCAAATAAAGAATACCTTAAAGATCTTCGACTATTGTGCATACCTTTGATTGTGTGGTAATTACCATCCATGATTGCATAACCATTAAAATAGGTGAGGTATAATTCTAGAGCATAATATTGAATTGATTCACCGTCATAACTCTCAACATATGCTTTTCTAGAAATTATTGTTCCCTTTTCGTTATACTGCCAACTTTCACCTAACACTAAATATGGCACATAATTGGACGTCTCAAATACGTAAACTGATGAAAGGTGACCATCATCATATTCAAATTGCAAAGAATCTATTGCCTTTGAAAAATTCATACCTCTTTCGTACCGGACTATCGAGGTGATTTCACCGTCTTTCCTGTAGCGCATCTCAACTGATTTCTGCCGTTTGCCAAAAGGAGAGTTGTACCAAACAATAATTTTATCTGTTTTAGGAGCCTTTTGTACGCGAAAGGCAAAATCAAAGGCATATAACATATACTCATACTCGGCTTCATGAAATCTATTTGATTCCGCTAAGGGCAAATAACAAAACCCCTGAAATGTTGGCGCTTTTTCAACTAAATTTTTATACTCCCTTAGGCCTCCAGTATTACTCAGAAATGGTTGGATCTCGCGTAAACTAAATCGAATGTGCAAGTTTGGCAAACCATATTCAAAATCATTGCTATTCTCTAATAATATGGCATAAAAATTTGCGCCATTAAAAAGATAATTCGCATTGTCTAGCACCTCTTTTGTGACCAGCTCTTTAAATTTTTCTGGCACCTTATCTTGTATCAATTGATTAAATTCTTTCAGCTTTTTATGATCTATAAATTCAGAAGGAGAAAGCAGGCTGCCTGTATTTAAATCAAAATAGTATAATTTGCTAAACTTTAATTGGAACCACTTTCTTTGATTCTTTTTGTCCATGACATCATAATCGATTTCACATTGAAGAATAGCTACTTCATGGTTTAAGTGTGTGAAATAAAACCTTACGTCATCTAATTCTGGTTTAAACTTGGATGCTTGATCGCTTCGTGAACTCCCTAGAAGTTCTGAGTAATCCTGAGTGCTAAATTCATATTCGACTGAAGCATTAAAGTGTAGCATGAATTCCTCATAAACCTCTTCGCTTCTTAAAAAATCATGACTTAACAGTTCAACTTGCTCATTAATTTTTGGGATGCCTTTGTACTTATTCGGCTTTATGGTTCCATAATAAAATTCGACTTGTTCTTGTCCATACAAAGGGCAATCAACTGTAGTCTCTTGATCTTGGACTTGAAAAAAAGTGTTGTTCACTTGATCCTGGACGTAGTTATGTCCAAAAGAAATTTGAGCAAAAAAGGAAACTAAAAAAAGGGTAAGAATGGATTTCATAATTAGATAAGGTCTGAAAATTAATTCGTTACAGCTGCAGCTTTAAAACAATATAAAATTTGACCTAAATCAACCTCCCCAATAAATCAGAAATTGAAAAGGCCGTGCTTTCTTGCTCCTCATTGAAACTAAAAACAATTTTTAACCCCATAATGCTATTAATTTTATTTTCTTCACTCAAAAGCGCCGTTAGAATTAAGTCTGTGGCAATCATTTGGGTGTCTTCATCTAGATATTCAATATTCGGAACTTCTAATTCGAGTTCATAACGACCGTTATTACGAGGCTTCAGAACAGCACGCCATTTACTTGCATCAATATCCTGGATATCCATATTGTGATCATAGACTTGTAATTGAAGTTGACCTGTGGCTTGCGCACTATGATGAAATGACCATTCATTTATTGTTGCCGCTCCAGCGATAATCGATTTTGTAATCTTTAAAATTTCACGATCGTTATTGGGAGATAAAGTAAACGTAAATTGACCCGTTTCTGGATTGCCAATCTCCCATTTAATCTTCCCCATTCCCAAAATATGTTGATCAAGCGATTCAACAATATCATCTGTTTTAGGATGTCCATCCGATTCAATGACCGCTTCCAACAAAGGTTGGTTATTCTCAAACCATTCCCAAAAATCTTCAATCTGTTGCGATAGTTTAGCCATTCCCTTTTTCATTTTCAAATTTTGCCAACATGCGACTTGTTTGGCCGTTTAACTTCCGCTTAAAAAATCCAGTTCCGCCCAAAAGCATTCCTTTAAAACCCAAGGCTTGTTTGGCCCAGGTATGCAAATTAAAAGTATCTATATGTCGAATAATTTTGCCGTCTTTAAATATAAACTCAGCGTCAATTTTATTTAAAACTTTACGACCCGTTTGACTAAAAGTATAATGTGCATCCCAATGCGCTTTTCCAGTATTTTCATCCGCAGCGACTTGAGAAAAATCCAGTTTCATATCAACGCTTTTTTCCAACAACAAGCGCCACATATTTTTGGCATGCTCTCCTTTCAAATCTCCAAAAGCAGGATCTGTAAATTCGATATCGTCATGATAATAAGACACCATTTTTTCGGCGTCTTTATTTTGGAAGGCGGTATAAAACCCTTCTATTACTTCTTTCATACTATATCAATTTAGGTTAGAATTCATTCAGACTTTTTCTTTGGTACAAATCTATACTTTAAACCGAACAAAATCTGCAATCCAGTTCCATTAAGTTTAACAATAACATCATTTTCTATTGGCAGTGGCGTTGTTGAAACGGAATAAGATAATTCTTTTGTGGTGATGGGATAAAAGCCTAAATTATATTGGGCTGCCATTGAAAAATATAAATAGTTTTTAATTCTAAAATTTCGTGCTGTTTTCAGATAGATTAATGGAAAAAAATTATTCTTTACACTTTCCTTTGGTAAAATATGAATAGTCAAATCGTCGTTAGGAATCCCGTTAAAAGTGCTGCCAATCTCTTGAATATATTCGTTGTAAAAAGAAAGAATATCATTTGAGAGCGTGTGCATTCCCAATTGGAGCCCTGCTGAAACATCAAAAAAGTTAAATCCTTTTTTATTGAATAAACGGACGCCATATCCTCCGTTTAATTCTAGCACTTGAAGAAAAGAAGACGAAGCATCAACCTTAAACGCGTCTCCTCCAACCTTATATCCACTTGAATATCCTCCAAAATGCACCCCAAAATCAAGAAATCTATTCGATTGCAATCCAATTTCCCCAGAAACCCCTGCCCGCGAGGACCAATGATAACTCGTTTTGATATAGGGGTCATCTTGCACACTATTCAACAAAGAAGTCCAACCCGCTGAAAATCCAATAAAAATACTTTTAGAATCAATTGCGCGTCTTTCTTTTTTGTATGACTTTTTAGCCTCTTTGAAAGAGGTGTTTTCCTTTTGAAAACGATCCTCAACATAAGCCCATTTTTTCGCTCTTGTAAAAGTGTATTTCAAATTTAAACTAGCAAAATGACCGGCATTTTCCATACGACCCTCTGAAATGACACCATTTTGATTAATCTCATAGTTTCCATAAAAAGTTTCACCAATACCATAGGTATATCCTGCTGACAAGCCTATGAAATTCTGATTTTTCAAAAGTCTTTCAACACCAATTTCAATAGGGACATATAGTTTTGGCCGCTTGCCGTAAACATAAAAAAATGACCACCAATTACCCCCAATCTGACCCAAATTGTAAGCAACCTCATTCGAATGTGTTCTTATTCCAAATCCAATTCCTGCTTTTAAAATCCACTTTTTTTTTAGCCAATAATTATAATTTAGCATGGGCGTAAAACTTAAATAATTACTGTATTGTATTCGTTGAAAATAAGGTAAGAAATTGGCATTATTCGGATCATTTTTTTCACCTAGACTATAGATGAAAGGGAAAAATCCATATCCCCCTTTTAGTGAAATATCAAAATGGTTTTTGAGTTTAAATGAGTAAGTAAAGTTCAGCTCTTGTAATAATCCAGCTGGAGCACCTGGAAGATCTATCCCCTCATAAAGCGCATACTCCGTTTTATTCAGTCCAAGTGAATAGCCAACAGAAAAATTATTGTTTAAAAAAACATATTTATTATCCGGTTTGCCAGTAGTTTGAGCGTTTGTGACGTTTACCATGACAATTAAAAAACAAAGTCCGATAAATTTGTAGCAATACTTTAACATGGGTTAATTAAATTCATTCTTCAGCATTGTTCATAACGTGTTCTTACAAAAATAGGCAATCCACTGAATATAACTCTCTTGAGATTACGAACCTTTATTTTGAACGTGGTGCCAATTTATATTTAATGCCTAATTGAAAGGCGTTTGATGTACCTTTCATACCAATTTGATCATATTGCACATTGTTCAACTCTGGTTGCTCGCTAAATTCAACAACTCCTTCGACAACATCCATTACGCCCCAATTAAATCTATAATCTAAAGAAAGGTATAAGGACTTGGTCAATTGGAAATCACGACTTAAATTAGTGTAAAGAGTTGGGTAAATATTTCGTTTTGTAGTATAAGTCACTAAATATTGATACTGAATTTCAGAACCACTACCATTAGTCCCGCCCGAAGAACCACTTAGGCCTTTCTGACTGGCATTAACACCCACACTTAATCCGGCAGATACGTTTAAAAAATTAATATTCGATTTCTTACTAATTAAGCGCGTACCAATACCTAATGACACCTGAGAGGAAACGAACGCATTGCTTGCACTCGACCAAAAAACACCTGGACGATTTAGCCTGAGATAAGACCAAGTTTCTGAAACAGAAAAACCTGCTTGCCAAAAATGATTTTTTTTAATTCCCTTCTCAAAATTCGCTGCAACGATCCAAGAAACACTTCCACCTGGCTTTAATAAGTGATCTCCAAATCCAACTTGATTACGGGCATAAAATAAGCCGGAGGACAGACCAAAAAATGTGCTTTTTGGATCAATATAACGTCGTTCTTTTTTAAATGATTTTTTCGCCTTTTTGAAAGTTACTTCTTCTTCATTTAAAAAAAAATCTTCGGCAAATTTAAATTTGCGTGCACGTGTAAAAGAGTAAACCAATGAGAGACTTAAATTGCTACCACGATTTACAAGTGTACCGTTAGATTGATTATTATATAGCGCATATTCACCGCTGTAAATTGAACTAAAAAAGTGTTCATAAGATAATGAAAGTCCCAAGAGGTCATCACTTTTCAGAACGCGATCCACCTGTGCTGAAAGATACATATAAGGCTTAAAACTGCCGGTGAAATCATAATGAAAATAATACTCTGCTCCAACTTGACTTTGCGAACCAATTGTGGCGCCCAATTCACTCGTCCCCATTAATCCTCCACCTAGGCCAGTTTTTAATCCGAGCCGTTTTTTCAACCATACATTATAGTCTACCCCTGCTTTAAAATTGCTGAAAATCTCGTAACTCGCAATTTGCCAATACGCCCAACCATCTGTCCCAGAAAAATCATCCTTAGCGTCTACTTTATACCTGAAAGGAAAAAATCCGAAACCAGTTCCTAACGACACACCTAGATGATCACCCAAACTAAATCTATAATCAAAGTTTAAACGCGGGATTAACCCCAGACCTGGGAGCGGTTTATCATCACCTTTTAAGGAAGTAAACTGCGTTTGATTAAATCCACTACCTAAAGAAATAGCAAAGCTGTTATTACTTAAGATGTATGGATTTCTCTCAAAAGTTTCGTCTTGAGCATAAGCCTGTGATATTGCAAATAGCATGACTAGTGTTGCGAATACTCTACTAAATAGAAAAACTTTTCTTTTGGAACTACTTGTGCGATCAATAATAGTCATTAGAATTAAGTTTGGGTTTGAGTTTATTTATATGAACGAAAAATTAATAGTCTTATTATTTAATAGCTCTTTATCATAGTAAACAGTTTTAAGGATAAATGATAAGAAAATCATTTTGACGCACTTAATTTAAGGAAATTTTATCTCGATAAAATATTAAACCATAAATTTTTCTTACATTCACTTAAAACCCTAAAAACCCAAAAATCAACCGCTTATGGCTTGGAAAGTGAATATAACCGTTCGTGTTAAAAATGACCTATTTGTAAAAAACCCTGGAATTGATTCAGTAATAGAACCACTTGTAGGAGTGCGTGTAATTTTATCTGCATCAACAGTACAAAGTGGTGGATGGGTTCCGTGGGGATCAGGAGTTACTGACGCTAACGGCACTGTTCGAATAATTAAAAGCCCGATTGATAGCGGTAGAATTGGCTATAAAAAACCGAGAAGATTTAAATATATTGTCCAGTTTTCTAATAGTAAAGCAAAAATTGTTGATGGCGGTTTAGGCTTGCGAAAATCAACTATTATTACTGGTGGAAAGAATGGCGACGAAGTAAACTTAACACATACGTTTGATGAAGTTGAAGATGGCAGGTGGACTGTAAACATGACCACGGGTTATAAAGACACGCGCAGCGCTCAAATGCTTGTTGGTTATACTAAAGTCAACAATTTGCTGCGTGTATGGAATGCGGGCGCAATTAGATTTCAATTGGTTTGGCCTGATGGTAAAGGCACAGCTACTTATAGCGGATGGTCTCCACCAGGTGGATTTGTGCGGATTGCGCGGAGTTGGTTTTGCGCCTATTCAGATAAAAAATGGGTCAATCCATTTAAAAACAAGAGTATCGATCCATCCGGAGATAAAAAATATGAGCGTGATTGGATTTTGAGAGAACTCACGCATGAAGCGGTGCATCAATGGTTTTATGCACGCATATTTACCCCTGCTTGGAAAGTTCATAATACGGGTAATACACACGATTTTTTAGAGGATCCCGCTTTGGCATTTTTTCAAGCTGTTGCAGAGTTTATGGCCATTCAAATTAATGATGAATTATTCGATATTGACCCAACGCTATTTAGAAGGGTTAGAACTAGGCATAATATTTATGAAAAGTTCAAGGATGCGCGTAAAGCATCTGGAACAGCCTATTTTATGGATTCGCGAGAACTTGTTCCAATGATTGAAGGACGTGGGCGAAAGTATACAGATATTCGCGTGTGGCACAAACAGTTTTACAGAGCTGAACTAGTTGCTAATAATTATTTAAACCTCTTACTGTTGAAGGATTGGTTTAAACATGATTTTGGCGACGATTTTAAAACTGGAGATAATTATGTATCAATTAAAAGGAGTAAAACTGCTTACAACGAAACTTTAAGCCGGGTTTTATTCAGACCCAAAGACATTGCCCATGCAATTGTGCGGTGGCGAGATCAATACCCTAAAAAAAAGATACCTGCAAGTGAAAGAGGGATTGAAGGTTTTTATAGGTATTTGGCTAGCAAACAGCGGACATATCGCAATAATTTTGGACGATACAAGCAGTTACTTTTAAATTTGGGCGACCCACATTACGCTGGCAAGCTTAACGGTAAAGACGCAAATAATTTATAAACCTGCTTAACCCGCGGTTAGTTTTATAACAGAAACTTCAGGCCAAATCCCTAATCGACCGGGGTAACCTAGAAAGCCAAAACCGCGATTTATATACATATACTGATCTTTGAGCTGGTATAAACCTGCCCATTTTTTATAGCGTAGTGTAATTGGGCTCCACTTATATTTACCAATTTCAAATCCCATCTGTGCACCGTGAGTATGTCCACTAAAAGTAACGTCTATGTCCTGATAAGCTTTTGTAACCTCTTCGTCCCAATGGGTTGGGTCATGCGAAAGCAATAATTTTACAGGCGCTTGGCATCCTTCATGGGCTTTAGGTAAATCTCCAACTTTGTGAAAACCTACACCCCAATTTTCAACACCAATGAGTCCTATTCGTTCGTTATTTTTTTCTAAATAAAGATGCTCATTTAATAAAAGGCGCCAACCTAACTCCCCGTGAACAGCTTTTAGCGCGTCTAAATTTTCGGCCTTGGCTGCTTCATTCGGCCATTGTACATAATCACCATAATCATGATTGCCCAAAATTGAAAAAACGCCTAATGGCGCTTGAATTCGAGAAAAAATTGCTTTATAGGGATCCATTTCTGTCGCATCATCATTGACTAAATCACCTGTAAAAAAGACAACATCTGGTTTTTGATCCAAGACCAAATCAACCCCTTTATTCACTGCTTTTTTATTGTAAAAACTTCCAGAGTGAATATCCGAAATTTGAACAATCTTTAGCCCCTCAAAGGCTAGTGGTAAATTGGGCAATTGGATGGTCGTTTCTTTTACGCGATAACGATATGGCCCAATGAACATGCCCAATAAAAATAATACATTTGGAATTGCTGCCACCACCAATCCAATAGAAATAAGAAGGGATGAACGTGTTAAATCAGTAGATTGAAATATAGCATAACCAAGTCTTCTGACATCATCTAACAATACAAATAAGTCGAAAAACAGCAGTGAAAACAAATTTATGAAAACACCTGCGAATAGGAAATTTCGGAATGATTTTGAAAGCTTGTTTCCGCCAGCAAAAATCACCACTAATGAAATGACTGAAACAGCCATAAAAAAGAAATAGACTCCATAAACCGCATTTGTTAAGCCATCAGGATAAGCTTGGACTGTGCTCTTAAATCCGAAATAAGCATAAACTTCTAACAAAGCGATTAAGCCCAAAATAATGAATGGTAATATTCTAAGACGTCCGTGCATTTGAACTAAGTATTTGTTGTGGTTAATGTCATTACAGTAATCTCGGGCCAAATTCCTATTCGACCAGGGTAACCTAAAAATCCATACCCTCTGTTTACATATAAATATTGCTGCTCTTCTTGGTATAAGCCCGCCCATTTATCATAGCGTAAACTAATTGGACTCCATTTAAATCCGCCTGTTTCAATTCCCATTTGTGCGCCATGTGTATGACCACTAAATGTGATATCAATGTCTTTGTATTCTTTTCGAACTTCTTCATCCCAATGGGTTGGGTCATGTGAAAGCAATAGTTTAACTGGAGCCTCGCATCCATAATAAGCCGCAGATAAATCACCAATTTGATGAAACCCTGCACCCCAATTCTCTACACCAATCAATGCTATTTTGTCGGCACCACGTTCTATATAAACATGCTCATCTAATAATAAACGCCAACCTAGTTCTGCATGAATTGCTTTTATTCGATTAAAATTGGCCAGTTTAGCGGCGTCACTTTCCCAATCTCCGTAATCGCCATAATCATGGTTTCCTAAAATTGAAAAAACGCCCATTGGTGCTGAAACACGTGAAAAAACATCCATATAATTGGTCATTTCTTCAGCTGAATCATTGACTAAATCTCCAGTAAATAATATAACATCTGGTTTCTGCGCTAATAAAAGATCAATGCCTTTATTTACAGCTTCTTTATTATAAAAACTGCCTGTATGAATGTCTGAAATTTGTACAATTTTAAGTCCGTTAAAACTGGCTGGCAAATTTGGTAAATTGACTGTTGGTTGATGTAAGGTGTATTTATAGGGCCCGATAATCATTCCTGTTGAAAGCGTGATGACAGGAACAGCAGCTGCCAAAATACCAGATTTCAAAATAAAATCTGATCGGCTGATTCCCTCATTAGATTCGTTTTGAACTGATTTAGTTGGTCCAATTCTTTTATAAACCCAACGTCCCAAACGGATAACATCATCCAAAACTAAAAAAACGGCAAAAACAGCTTTTACAATTAAATTGATGACAACGAATGCAAAAAAGAAATTGAAGATCCAAAAGGGTAACTTACCAGATATGGAGAGCAGTGTCAAGAAGCCAATAATTGACAATGACATTAAGGTTAAATGGGTTATTTTCAAAGTCTTTTTAAACCACAAATTATACGTGTCCCATCTTGATTTTAATGCACGATAGGTATACCACTCGAGCAAAGCTATAAATCCAATTAAAATACTGCTGACAATTAGTAATCTCATAGTTAAGTCAAATCATGCGCGTATGCTTGTTGTAACATCTAAAAACACAAAGGGTTCAACGTTCTTATAATTAGTGTTGACGAATTAACATACAATATATTTCAAGCGGAATGGTAATTTCTTCATGAAAAATAAGTCTAAAATTACTATTGTCTTAAAATCAACAATTTAAATAATTCAATTATTGTCAAAAATTTTGAGTTTTGCTCCAAAATTGAACGCCAAAAGATGATTTTAATCGATTAAGGTTGAGATCATTATAATATTTTCAACAAAGTGTATTGAGATTAAAAAAAAAGGATGCATCTTTGTTTATTGTAATCGTCTGGTTAGGCGATAAAAATTTTAAAAACATAAGATGAAAAGAGTTTATTTAGTAGGTGTAGCTGCAACAGTTTTTTTATTAGGTTCATGTGTTGACCGTTCTTCAGACCTTGCAGATGCGTTAGGTGACATTGATATGAGCGAAATCTTAACGGATGATGCTGGTACTGACGAAATCCATGATGCAGCAGCGGGCTTTGCAGAAGGATTATCTTCAACAGGGCAAGGGTATTTTTCTGGTTTATTAGCAGAAGTAATTGAAGTTGACGTAAAGTTCAAAGAAGTTGAGCGCATGGATGACATGGACGCTGAAGCTGAAAAAATTGAAGAAACGTTAGATGCTACTTTAGAAAAAATTGATGAAGCTAGAACAGCAATTGATTTATATGAAGATAAAACTTGGCCAAAAAGAGCTGAATTCCATACATTAAGTGTAGAATGGTTTGACGCTGTAGAAGATTTGGTGAATGATTATTTATTTGATCTTACAGATCAAATGTCTAGACCAGAAGAAGATTGGTCTGATGATGAGTGGACTGCTTACGAAGATTATTTAGTAGCACTTGATTCTTATTATGAAGTTGATCAACGTTGGGTAGAATTCCAATATGTATATGCTGAAGCGAATGATTTTGAAATTGGTGGAACTATTGACGAAGAGGCAATGGTTGATGAAGCTATTTCTGAAGATGGCGTAGAGTAATTCAACTCAATAAAAACATTTAAAAGGTCTGTCGATAATCGCCAGGCCTTTTTTTGTGCCCTTACCATAGATCACTCGACCTAATGCACGAATTGTTGGTTGGGATTGTGAAATTGGCTGTGCAGTCCCGATAGATCTCAGAACGAGTCTGCTTAAAATTTAGCCCATTGAATTTGCCCCACTACTTAAATAGACATATTATGGTCGAAGGATTACAAATCCTTCGAAGCCGTTAATCCAAATAATGACTGAGGATTAGGTTATTGACAATTAATTAAGATCTTTATCAAATCAGCAAATCAATAATTACAAACGAACCTCATGGGCTACGATCAAATAAAGAAAGTATTATCCTCTCATTTATAAAAACTTCAATAATAGGCTTAATAGTACTCTCCATGGGCACAGCAATGGTAATCTATAGTTTCTCCGATTCTTTCAGAGGAAGCGTCATAGGCCTTAATATATTTGGTGGATTATTTTTGCTACTTGGTTTATTCGTTTGCTACAAACTGCTGCCTACTTTAATAAAGACACTCACTGGTTCGCATCCCCTTTTGAAAGCAATTAAAAACAACCAAAGTGATTATATTCTATGGATGTTCATCAAACAAATAGATACAACTTTAGGGAATGGAGGGGCCACTGTTGGAAGCAGTAATAATATTACAATTTATAGTAAAGATGGCGATATGTTTGATTTAATTCTCTCACGAAAAAAGTCTACGGAAGAATATATGGACTATTTGGTCAATACCTTTGATATTCCTTACAAGGGATATTCGGAAGAAACGCGGGAACAGGTGAACAATCGTGCTGGAAGAACAAAATGGAATAGGATGTAAATCTATTTGTTAAACTAAATTTAAGAAGATCATGATCAATACAGTTTTTAGCCTAAATAGTCAACTTTCTAAATCTATTGGGTTTGACAATGCCAATCTATATATCAGCCATTTACAGTTTTCTGAAATGGAAAACCTTCAACATGAATGTCTTAATTCCGGTAAACGTGCTTCTCCTACGATTGCGCTGAATAAAATTCAAAAACTTAGCTATACGGAAGAAGATCAGGCAGTAACTATTTCATTCGAAAAGGATTCAGGAAAGGTTAAAAGCATTTTTCTTGAAGGGTTCGATTTAAATGAGAGAGCTTCTTTTGTAGCGATATTGGCTGAGACTGCTGGAATCAATAGTAGTGCACCCGAAAGCTCGAAGAGTTATACGGATATTTATCTCTCCATCTTTGGTACCGTATTTTTCACGTCAGGAATAGCATGGATAGCGAGTTGGCCCAGAACTGGGGTAAGATCTAGATTGGTCAAGACAATGCAGGACATTGGCCCTATGGGGGTTAGTATTGTTGGTGGAATTATTCTGCTGATTTTTTTATACAAACTGTATAAACGCAGTAAAGAACCCACAAATCAAATTATATACGCGCGTTAAACTTAGTTTTAATAGTGTATGGCATAACGCGAATAGACGCTCGAAATACTGAATTACATTCTTGTCGAAGGATTACAAATCCTTCGAAGCCATTAGCACACTCAATAAACCACTAATGCGCCGCCAACCAATTGTCTGCAAACTTATAATCAATATCTAATGGAACGACTAAACTTACTGCAGACTCCATTTCTCTTTTCACAATTTCTTCCATTTGTTTTTCTTCTCCTTTTAGGATATCAAAAACCAATTCATCATGAACCTGTAGCAACATTTTAGATTGCACTTGTTCTTTCTTCATCACTTTGTGAATGTTAATCATGGCAATTTTAATAACATCTGCTGCTGAACCTTGAATAGGCGCATTAACCGCATTTCTTTCGGCAAAAGCCCGAACAATTGCATTGGCAGACTGAATGTCTTTTAAGTAGCGTCTTCGTTTCATTATCGTTTCTACGTATCCATGATCTCGCGCAAAATCCACTTGATCGCTCATGAAGGATTTCATTTTAGTATACTGCTCAAAATAGCTATCAATTAACCCCTTGGCTTCTTTTCTTGAAATTCCTAAATTTTGCGAAAGCCCGAATGCTGATTGACCGTAGATGATTCCAAAATTCACCGCTTTTGCAGAACTACGTTGGTCTCTTGTTACGTCCTCAATATTATCCACATGGAATACCTTGGCAGCTGTTGCCGCGTGAATATCTAAGCCATCTTTAAAGGCTTTGATCATATTCTCATCTTGACTCAATGCGGCAATTATTCTTAATTCGATTTGAGAATAATCTGCCGCAAGCAAGGTATGGTTTTCATCTCTCGCCAAAAATGCTTTTCTTATTTCTCGCCCTTTTTCTGTACGAATTGGAATGTTTTGCAAATTGGGATTAAGAGAGCTTAATCGACCTGTGGCTGCAACCGTCTGCCAATAACTCGTGTGAATTCTACCTGTAGTTTCATTCACCAATAAAGGCAAACTGTCTACATAAGTACTTTTTAATTTTTTGAGGGAACGATAATTCAGAATTAGCGGAATAATTTCATGCTTATGTTCCAATTTTGAAAGTACTTCTTCTCCTGTTTTATATTGGCCCGTCTTCGTTTTCTTGGCTTTAGGATCAATTTGCATGTGATCAAACAATACCTCACCTAATTGCTTAGGCGAATCTAAATTGAATTCTTCCACTCCTGCCAATCCTTTTATCTCTTTCTCCAATCGAATTAAATCAACTTCCAATTCTTTAGAAAAAGCCGCCAAACCTGGAACATCTAAATTAATGCCTTCTACTTCCATATCCTTCAGCACTCTTGCCAAAGGCATTTCCATATCGTAAAAAAGCGCTTTCAAATGGGGCTTCTCTATCTCAGGTTGAAAAATTTGTTTTAATTGCCAGGTAATATCTGAATCTTCACAAGCATAATCCGTTATTTGAGCGGGCTCAAGATCCGCCATATTTCCTTGATTTTTACCTTTTTTACCAATCAACGTTTCAATTGAAATTGGGAGGTAATTCAAATACAATTCTGACAAATAATCCATTCCATGTTTTCCTTCAGGAGTAATCAAGTAATGAGCAATCATTGTGTCAAAAAGCGGCCCTAAAACCTGCACATCATATTTTTCAATAATCTTTAAATCATATTTAATATTATGTGCAATTTTTTCGATTGCTTCATTTTCAAAAAACGCACGGAACGCTTGAACCGTTGTAGCTCTTTCATCCGCAGCGCAAGAAACATAATACCCCGTTCCTGTTTTGAATGTAAATGACATTCCTACAATCTCAGCAGTCATTGCATCTATCCCTGTAGTTTCGGTGTCAAAACAAACTGATTTTTCTTTTAGCAAAGCATTTAACAGTTCTTTTCGCTTCGTTTCCGTATCAACCAATTCGTATGTAGGTTTCGTATCTGCAATGGATTTAACAGTTGTTTCTGCAGCCGCAACTTCTACTGCTTGTGATTCAATTGCAGGACCACCGAACAAATCTAACTGCCCTTCTGAAGGTTGTGAAAGTTGAGCGGTTGGAATAACAATCTCCTCGCCCAAAACTCTCTTCGCCATGGTTTTGAATTCCAATTCCGTAAAAATGGCTCTAATTTTATCTGAATCTGGCTCTTCCATTACCAGACTCGCTTCATCAAATTTTACATCAACGAAAAGATCAATCGTTGCTAACCTTTTTGAATCTCGTCCTTGTTGCGCAAATTCAATTACATTTTCTTTTTGTTTTCCTTTTAATTGATCTGCATTTTCAATAATTCCTTCAACCGATCCATATAGACCCAATAGTTTTTTAGCTGCCACTGGTCCAATTCCTGGAATCCCCGGAATATTGTCTGCACTATCTCCACACAAACCTAAAAAGTCAATCACTTGTTCAGGATTTTCTATGCCAAAGTTTTCTTTCACTTCGGGCACCCCCCAAATCTCCACCGGCTTTTTACCGCGACTTGGCTTATACATGAAGATGTTTTCGGAAACCAATTGCGCAAAATCTTTATCGGGCGTCATCATATACGTAGTAAAGCCTACTTTCTCTGCCTGCTTTGCAATCGTCCCAATTATATCATCCGCCTCATCACCAGGGCTAATTAAAATTGGAATATTAAATGCCCGCACAATTTCCTTAATCGGTTCAATCATGCTAGCAATATCCTCTGGCATTGCTTCACGGTGCGCCTTATAATCCTTAAATTCTTCTGCCCGTTTAGTTTTGCCAGGTGAATCAAAAACAACTGATAAATGCGTTGGCTTTTCTTTTCGAATCAAATCCAATAAAGCATTTGTAAATCCAAAAGCAGCAGAAGTATTTTGCCCCTTGCTATTCACTCTCGGATTTTTAATAAATGCGTAATACGCTCTATAAATTAAAGCAAAGGCATCTAATAGAAATAGTTTTTTATCGTGTTGTGGCGTCATCTTATCAAGTGTAATGTTGTGCTAGTTTAAAACAGGTTTTGGAGCAGATTCTCCAGTATATTTTTTAACGTATTTCCAATTATTAATTATCTCAGTCATTGTTTGTGGATCTCCATCCTCAGCCATTCGCATCAAATTATCGGTAGATAAATCATCAGGATGTTTGGCACCAGTTGCCGATAATAATTCAAGAAAAGCATGAATGGTGTTTTTATGGTAATTAGCCGCTCGAACACTTTTAAGTGCAGGGTCTAATCCTTTCATCAAGTGCTTATTTTGTGTAGCAATGCCTACGGGGCAAGTGTTGGTATTACAGAGTTTCGCATGAATGCATCCAATAGACAACATCATTGCGCGAGCAGATTGCGTCAAATCCGCACCCATTGAAATGGCTTTCAGTATTCCAAAACCACTGAAGACTTTACCAGAGGCAATTATTTTTAATTTATTACGAATGCCATGCTTAATCAATAATTTATCCACAAGTACCAGACCTATGTATAGTGGCATTCCAACCGAATCCGCAAATTCAAGAGGTGCCGCTCCTGTTCCCCCTTCTGCTCCATCTACTGAAATAAAATCTGGATAAATATCTGCCGCTACCATAGCCTTGCAAATTTCCTCAAACTCTTCTGCTTTACCTACGCATAATTTAAAACCTACTGGTTTCCCACCGCACAGTTCACGCAGTTCGGCTACAAATTTCACTAAGCCAACTGGCCCATCAAAGGCACTATGTCCGGGAGGTGATAATACGGTTTCGCCTGGTTTAACACCTCGAATTCCTGCTATTTCAACTGTGTTTTTTTTACCTGGTAATACACCGCCATGCCCTGGTTTTGCCCCTTGCGATAATTTTAATTCGATCATTTTGACCTCAGATTTGGTTGCGTTTTCTTTAAACTTTTCACGCGAAAAAGTGCCGTCGTCATTACGACAACCGAAATAACCTGTTCCTATTTGCCAAGATAAATCCCCACCTTGCAAATGATAAGAGGCGACACCACCTTCTCCAGTGTTTTGATAGAAACCTCCTAATTTTGCTCCAAGATTTAATGCCATAACGGCATTTTTAGACAAAGATCCAAAACTCATTGCGGATACATTATAGAGAGAAGCCGAATAGGGCTGCGTACAATCTTTTCCACCAATTTCTACGCGGGGCGGATCATGCAATACGGGTGATGGATATAAGGACTGCGTAATAAATTCATATCCTTCTTCATAAATATTTTCTTCTGTTCCAAAGGGATGCGTAGCTCCTAAATTTTTTGAACGTTTATAAATTACGGCTCTTTTATTTTTATCAATTGGTGCTCCATCTGTACGGCGCTCCACAAAATATTGTTGAATTTCTGGCGAAATAGCCTCCATAATATACCGTAAATTTCCAATGACAGGGAAATTCTTTTTAATAGCGTGCTTATTTTGAAAAGCATCCCTTAACCCAACTAAGATCAATGGGGCAAATAAAATAAATAAGTAATAATAATTCGGATTTACGAAATATCCTAAGGCGATTATTCCAGCGGTAATTGCAACTGCTAAAATGTAAAAAATTGTCCTAACCATTTAAATAGATTTTGTTGTAAAGTCTCTAAAGAGGCTAGTTGGAATTAGACAATTTTCTAGAAAAAAATGTTCTTTTGATTTTGCAGTAATTCCGACCAGCGCCTATTTAACTCAAGTCATAAAAATAGGGAGATTTTTAGACTTTAGTCGGGATTTGAGTGGAAAAGAATTACCTATTATTCAGCACCCGTTGGCGGCGGAATATTTGGATCTATACTTTCAGCATTTCTTGGGTTCAGATAGACATCTGTTTGCGTCGGAATATTTGGCTCTATAGTTTTACCCTTTCTCGGGTTAAGATGGATGTCTGTTTGCGGGTAAGGAATCGTAATTCCATGCTCACGCAAAGCACGGTCAATATCAAATCGGATTTCACTCTTTAAAATTTCGATATAGAGATTTTGCTTGGCCCAAAAAACAAGGTCCATTTCAAGACCATTGTCGCCAAAATTCAATAAGCGCACCATTGGTTTTCTTGATTTAAGAACTTCTGCATGGCTTTCTGCGCATTCAACCAATAACTTTCGCACCAAATCTGTATCAACACCATAATGCAAAGTAATCGGAATCATAAAACGTGTGACACGTGAACCAGCACTCCAATTGATGACACTTTCATGTGTTAGCTTTGAATTTGGAATAACCAATACTTTTTCATCACGGGTTTCAACCTTTGAAGTTCGCAGGTTAATTTGAACCATTTTGGCAACAAAATTTTCGTGCCCATTTAATGTTTCAATTTCCAATACATCTCCTACTTTAACTGTTCCTTCTAACAAGAGCAAAATTCCCGAAAAATAATCTCGAAATATCGTTTGTAATCCCAAACCAACACCTACTAGTAAAAAGGCTGAAGCGGTTAAGAAAAGATCGAGATTCATCCCGAAACTTCGCATGAGAATTATAGCTGCAGTACAATAGATTAAATATTTAATGAGTTGGATGTAGATATACTGTGTTCCACCATCAATTCGTTCGTTTTTCTTGCCTGCTCTAAGTATTAAAACTTTAATAAAATTGAGTGTAATTCGAGTAATCACTACAATAGCAACCGTTAAAAAGAGGTGATAAACGGCAATATGGAATTCGGTATTCGGAATCCGGAAAAACTCATAAGCAAAAATGCTTCCTAAATTTAAATGCGGATTATTAATTTTAAGGGTGAGAAAGAAAATGTAAAATGCAATTAAATAAATAAGCTGCCGCGTTAATTTCCAGACGGCAATTTCCTTTCCTTCAATTTTTAATTGTCTATCTGTAAGTTGATGCGCTTTAAAGTATCGTTTGATATATTTAATGAAAATTTTGGCAACCAAATATATCACTACAATTAGTATGATATTTACGGTTGAAAATTGAAAAATCAACTCAGAAGGAATCGCTTCAACTGCAGGTATTGCGTCAGCTGTAGCTGTTGCAGGAATAGCTTCCTGTGCTTCAACTGGCGCACTCCACCAATCAATTAATGGATAATTAAAAAAGTTTATAACGGCTTCCCACATAGTGACAACAATATTAATTCATTCTTCCCAGTTTATTTGACAAAAGCCTGTTCAACTCGTCCAATTTTATTTTTTCCTTTATGAGTGACCTCTGTTCTTCAATGCTATCCACATCTTTATTACTATATAAAGAACCTAACCTAGTTTCTATTTCTTCATTTCGCACTTTTATTCTTTTATCTTTAAATGCGTAAATAGAAGACATCACTGCTTGTTCCAGTTTATCAACCTCTCTTGTGGTTCGTATCTTTTTTTGAGTTAACCAATTGGCACTAATTGAATGCCTATCGGTTATAATATCTGCAACAACCTTGCAAACCTCAATATCTTCGTGTTGCGTAAAATGTTTAATAGGGTAAAGTATTCCACTCTTTTGTCCTTCATCATATTCGAATAAAATCTTATTGAAAACAACATCTGAGAACTCAATTTCATCTCTAAGTAATTCGTGTATAATCAGCTCGATTACTGGAACTTCTACTTCGGTAATTTCTTTCTTATCATTTTCGTCATATTTCACTTGCTCGGTAACCATAACGAAAGTGCCATAATTCAGTAAAATTCGAATTAAATCCAGCTCAAAATAGTAAAGTTCGTTTTCAACTCCTCGTGATGGAACAACACCAATCTCCTCCATAAAATCTGGAGGCAACATGGCCTCAAGAGGAATTTCATAATCCATTTCGCCTCCAACCGGCCCAACTTGTGGCTTTTGCGGGATTTGTTGTGTAGTAGGATTTTGGTTTGGTCTATTTCTATTCTGTTCAGTTCTTATTTTACGGTTATCGATTTTAGCTTTTTCCGCAATTTTAAGTTGCCGAACTTTGTTCACTTCTTGAAGGATAGTTTGTTCAGCAATGTCAAAAATAGTGGCACATTCTTTACTATAAACCTGACGTTTAATGGCGTTATCTATCACTGCCACGGAACCTACAATATCATTTATTAACTGGGCCTTTTTCAAGGGATCATTTCCAGCATCTTTCAATAAAACGTCCGACTTAAATACAATAAAATCTTTCGCGTTTTCGTTAACATATTCCTTTAGCTCCTCCGTTGTCGACTTCTTAGCGTATGAATCAGGATCCTCACCATCAGGAAAAAGCACCACCTTTACATTTAATCCTTCGGAAAGAATCATGTCAATTCCTCTAAAGGACGCTTTTATTCCAGCCGCATCACCATCATATAAAATGGTAATGTTCTCAGTATATCGTTTTATTAATTTTATCTGATCAGTTGTAAGCGAGGTACCAGAAGATGAAACTACATTTTCAACCCCAGCTTGATACATTGAAATAACATCCGTATATCCTTCAACCAAAAAGCAATTATCATATTTAATAATTGCATTCTTGGCAAAATAAAGCCCGTATAGTATTTTACTTTTATTGTAAAGCTCACTTTCTGGTGAGTTAAAGTATTTGGCAATTTTCTTATCCGCTTTAAGCGTTCGACCACCAAAACCAAGCACTTTCCCAGCAATGCTATGAATTG
Source organism: Crocinitomix sp. (assembly GCA_013138735.1). Taxonomy (GTDB): domain Bacteria; phylum Bacteroidota; class Bacteroidia; order Flavobacteriales_D; family Crocinitomicaceae; genus Crocinitomix. The sequence continues at coordinate 57,340 of WTCE01000044.1, forward strand.
GAAACATAACCCGCCCACGATAAAAATCAAACGAACGGTTATCTTTTACTTTGGTTAAACCCGCCTTAACTAAAAAATCGAGTTTATAATTTTTCGCCAGTGCTACTTTTGTAAACCCTTCGGATTCATCTAAGCAATAACCCAACTGAAATTTCTCAATGATATCTTCTCTAAAGCCACGCTCTACAAAATAAGAAAGTCCAATTGCTTTCCCCTGCGGGTGTTTGGTTAAATTATCATGAAACGTGTTTTTCGCAAACTCAAGGATGACACTTAAATTCTCACGAACGCTATACGCTTCAACCTCTTCGGGTGTTCGTTGGCGATCATCCTTAATTTCAATATTGTACTTATTGGCGAGCCATTTCAATGCTTCAACGTAGGAAAAATGTTCGGCTTCCATTAAAAAGGAAACCACATTCCCGCCTTTTGATGAACTAAAGCATTTCCAAATCTGCTTTGCAGGCGAAACCATGAACGAAGGTGTGCGCTCATCAACAAATGGGCTTTTTCCTTTATAATTTGAACCTGATTTTTTTAATTGTACAAACTCACCGATTACCTCCTCTACTCGAGCAGTTTGATAAATCTCATCTATGGTTTGCTTTGGTATCATTAAAAGTATCTCTTTCGAAAGATACAAAGTTAATTAAAAGTGCTTGGCTTCTGAGTAGGATTAATTTTAATAATTGCACTTGCTCAATATCGCGCATTATCGCGAGCCATTTAACTCAATTACAAACACTTAACATGTTCCATTTTGACACAAACAATTTAAGGCTTTATCAATCACGTTATTATTGAAAGAATGGCTGCAAGAAATTGTTGCCATTTTCATTTTTATCCTATTTCAGATCTCAATATTTATGATTGAACAGGGTACAATATATTGAACTGAGTTTTTATTTTGAAAATAAAATTAGCTGCATGAAACCTAATTATAGCTAATGATTGCGTCATGTAACTCATCCAAACAATAAAAATAAATCTAAAAACGAGACAACCTAAATTAAGTACAATTTGTATTGAGAGAAATAACACTTAATATAAAACTAAGAAATGAAAAATTTATTACTAATCTCAATTTTTGGACTCTTCGGACTCTCTGCCGGAGCGCAAGACTCACTTGGTTGTGACTTGATTGCCGACTTTACCTATACAGTATCAGGTGAAACACTTTATTTAACAAATACATCTACAGACGAACCCGTCTGGTCATTTTATGATTGGTCGGTTGATGGTTTGAGTTCTGGATTGGAAAACCCCACTTTTCCAACCACAGATTTTGAGGCTAGCGAATTGGTTTGTTTAACCGTATTTGATTCGTTAGAAGATTGCATTGACACTTATTGTTTGACTATTTATTTTGAAGATGACACCTTAGTAGAGGACAGCACGGAATGTGAATTAATTGCTGACTTTACATATACTGTATCAGGTGGAATGTTAAACTTGACGAATACTTCCACAGGCGAGCCTTTATGGCCTTATTACAGCTGGATGGTTGACGGTTTAAGTTCTGGTCTTGAAAACCCATCATTCTCTACTGCAGATTTTGAAGAAAGTGAAGAAGTTTGTTTAACCGTATACGATTCATTAGAAGATTGCATGGATACTTATTGTATGACGATTTACTTTGAAGGTGATACTTTAGATGATGACACCACAACTGTGGAATGTGATTTGGAAGCTGACTTTACCTATAGCTATGAAGATGGCGTGTTGACTTTAACCAATACATCAACGGGAGAATTTGGTACAACAACTTATAATTGGAATGTAGATGGGCTGTCGTCATCAGATGAAAATCCAACTTTCCCAACTGCAGATTTTGAAGAAAGCGAAGTGATATGCTTAACAGTTTATAGCATTGATTCGGCATTTGGCTGCATTGACACTGTCTGCTACACCTTCTTTTTTGATGATTCAACAGGAGTTGATTCAACTGCAAATATCATTAGTCTTGAAAAATTAGCTGTCGAAATTTATCCTAATCCAGCGCATGACGCTTTAAACATAAGTATTTCAAACGGGAACGGAAATCAACAAATTATAATTTACAATACAATTGGAGAAATGGTACGCATGGATCAGGTTGGACTGAATAATTCACAAACCACTATTGATGTGAGCGACCTTCCAAAGGGATTATACATCATTAACGTTATTGATGCGGAGAACCCAGCGAATAGCATTCAAGAGAAATTTATTAAAAACTAAACGATAATTGGTTAAGTAGTATGGGGATACTATTTGGTAAAAGAGAAGGCGGCACTATTCGTAGACCGCCTTCTTTCTTTTTAGGCATATCCCAATATAATGCAGTATCTTAGACGAAAAAAAATCTGATCACAGACGATAAAATACCGCAATTTGCCGCCCAACTTAAACCTTTTTTACCAGAAAATTCTGCGGACTATGTCGCCACATTTTTAATTGAGAAAGTGGTCCATTTTACGGTTAGTAAAAAAAGGAAAACGAAGCTGGGAGATTATCGTCATCCACATAATGGTAAACCACATAGAATTTCAGTGAATGGCGATTTAAATCCGTACAGTTTCCTAATTACAACGCTCCATGAAATGGCGCATTTAACCACTTTTGAAAAGTATGGGAACCGTGTAAAACCGCACGGTGTACATTGGAAAATCGAATTTAAAGCAATTGCAGATCCTATTCTAAATGAAATTGCATTACCAACGGATGTGAATCTCGCATTAAATAATTATTTGCGAAATGCGAAAGCTTCTTCTTGTTCAGACGACAAACTATATCGTGTTCTAAAACGTTACGATAAATACAATGGTTTAACGCTTGAAGAGTTAGAAAGTGGCAGTTTATTTAAACTAAATGGTAAAACTTTCGTTAAAGGAAAGAAGTTACGCACCCGCTTTGAGTGCGCAGAGGTTAGTACACACAAGAAATATCGTGTTTTGGGCTTAGCCGAAATAGAAAAAATAGAAAGTAATTAAGATGAATAATAATTTTGCCGTTATAATGGCTGGAGGAATAGGAAGTAGATTTTGGCCCATGAGTCAAGAATCTCATCCGAAACAATTTTTGGATGTTTTAGGAATCGGCAAAACGCTGATTCAAATGACCTATGAACGTTTAACAAAACTAGTACCTGATTCCCAAATATACGTAGTAACAAACGAACGATACGCGGATTTAGTAAAAGAACAAATTGGAATTCCGGACAATCAAATATTGACCGAACCAATGCGTAAAAATACAGCTGCTTGTATCGCCTATGCTTCGCATAAAATATATAACCTTAATCCTAAAGCGAATTTAATTGTCGCTCCGTCCGATCATCTGATCATGAAAGAGGATAAGTTTGTTGATATCGTTAATGTAGCTTTAGAGAAATCAATTTCTGAAGAATGTTTGGTAACGCTTGGAATTAAACCTTCTCGTCCTGATGAGGGTTATGGCTATATTCAATTTGAGGATGGCCGTGACATCTTAATGGGTGAAGTAAGAAAAGTACGCCAATTTACTGAAAAGCCAAATCGTGAACTCGCCGAAATATTTTTGAAGAGCGGCGATTATTATTGGAATTCAGGTATATTCATTTGGACCGCCAAAACGATTATTGATGCTTTACAAAAGTTTAAACCACAATTAAACGAGTTGTTTACTTCAAAAGGTAAAGACTATAATACGGCTGATGAACAAGAATTCATTAATGAGGCCTTTTACAATTGCGAAGACATTTCAATTGATTTTGCTGTTTTAGAAAATGCGAAAAACGTTCATGTTGTCTTGGCAAATTTCGGTTGGTCAGATTTAGGAACTTGGGGTTCTTTATACACACATTTAGAACAAGACGTTGAAGGCAACGCCGTTATAGGAGAACATGTCCACATGTTTGAAAGCGAGAATTGCATTGTGAATATGCCGAAAGGTAAAATGGCAGTTTTGCAAGGACTAGATGACTATATTGTTGTAGAATCGCACGGCATTTTAATGGTTGTTAAAAAGAATCATGAACAACGTATTAAAGGTTATTTGAAGGAGATTAAGAAGAAGGACCCTGGGTATTTTCAATGATCAATGCTTTAATGCGATTTGACTGGGTTTTTGATGATTTGATAGGTTTTGACGCGGGTTTGAATGATTTAATAGCTAAAAGCATGTCTAACAGCGAAGCGGTCTAAATACTAGCAGCGCAGCGATCTAATAGATTTTTTCAAATGCCTTCTATTTTTTATAAATCACGCCAAAACGACCTTTAATTTCTTCCTCAGGATCAGGTAAATCAGATTCTTCTAACATCTGCAAGAGATCAATTTCGATACCGCGAACAATCGTGGTTATAGGTGTGTCAGCCGCGCGGCCTTCAAACGGATTTTCAGTTATTTGCCCCGATTTGTTTAGCATAGCAAAGGCAAAAGAAATTGCAACACTCACAGGTATCATCACCCATGTATGAATTTCACTTGCTAGCGCAAAAGGCAATGAAACGGTGAATAACCACAAAAATAAATTGGTGAAATAATTATAATAAAACGGAAAGACAGTGTTTTTAATTCGCTCACACTTGCCTTGGTTATCATACATTTTTTTGAGCGTAACCATAAAGGCATTGAATCTAAATTGTTCTATCCAACCTTTTTCAAAAGCATAAGATACATCCTTGGCTTGGATCAATATTATTTGCGCCGGTACATTTTTCGCACGTGATAAGACCTCTCCATCTTCCTTGCTCACCCAATCTTTTAACACTTCACAATGCGCCTCTTTTCGCAACAATGAACGCAACGCATATAACCATCCAATATGACGGAAAGTGGTGCGTTTTTTCCATTGATCAAGCTCCTCTTCTTCACCAGGTTTCGGAATGCAATACGTATTGATTTCCATCCCTAAAGATCGACTATCATTAACAATTGCTCCCCAAATTTTTCTAGCTTCCCACCAACGGTCATAGGCCGAGCTATTTTTAAATCCTAAAAATATCGCTAAAGCCCCACCTAAAATACTAACTGGAATTGGCGGTAATTCAAAAAAATGGTATTCGTAAAAATGACATAAAACAAAAGCGATACATGCAAATAAGGCATAGAAAAATAGGAGCCAAATATTCCAAAAGGCAATTCCAAAAAATTGAAGTATAGGGTTACTTGAAAATTTTACTATCATTTGTAGAAATTAATAAGAAGTATTGAAACTTAACTCCACAAATTAATCAATCCAACACAACATCAAGTCAAATTCTATTGATAATTGTACATTGCCTATTGATAATTGCCCTAATCAATCCAATACAAATAAGGCATTCGTGCTTGAATTTGCGACGTTGTCCCAATCGTTTTTAGATAGTTGTACATATCTGTTAACTGCATCTCCAATTGACTTACGGCAACATCTGATTCTTTTTGCTCTTCAAAGTTTTCTAAGAGTTCAAAAAGTTCAGAATTCTTCGCTTCTGGATAATACTTAATTGAAATCGCGTCTTGTTCAATACTTGCTTCTTCAGCCGCATAATTAATTGCGTCTTGCAATCCACCAAACTCATCAATCAATCCTATTTCCATGGCATCTTTACCAGCCCAAACTCTTCCTTGACCAATGCTATCTACTTGTACTTTCGTCATACCACGTCCTGCTCCAACCTTGCCAATAAAATCATCATAAATATCATCTACACCTTGTTGAATTAACTTTAACTCTGAATTCGTCAATCTTTTATTTAAAGACAATACAGCATGTTCATTTGTTTGTACACGATCAAACGTTACACCCAATTTATTCTTCAACATATCTCCTGTATATGGAATAATTCCAAAGACTCCGATAGAACCTGTTATGGTATTTTTTTGTGCAAAAATGCGGTTTGCCTCACAAGCAATATAATATCCACCTGAAGCGGCTACATCTCCCATTGAAACTATAAATGGTTTTCCGGCTTCTTTAGTCTTTACAACCTCACGCCAAATGATATCACTTGCCAAAGCACTTCCGCCAGGAGAATTCACTCTTAAAACTACTGCTTGAATTGTAGTATCCAATCGTGCATCTCGAATTTGTGCTGAAAGGCTCGTTCCACCAATTTGGTTATCGCCACCAAAACCGTCAACAATTTCTCCTTCGGCAAAAATTACTGCAATATTCTTATCGTCTAATTTGGCCAAGGTGCGTTCTTCTTTCGTTTTTTTCATGGCATATTTCTGGAAAGACAAAAGCTTAACATCTGCGCCCGAATTAACACCACTTCTTATAGCCAATGAATCCAACACTTGGTCGTAGTAAAGACTAGCATCTGCCATTTTATACTTTACGGCATCACTTGATTTACGGATATAAGCACTGTCAGCAATTTGATTCAAACGACTCACCTTTAAATTTCTAGAAGCTCCAATTTCGCTGGTCATTACACCCCATAAAGCATCCATATACTTTTGCGTTTGAAGACGATTAGCTTCACTCATCTGATCATAAATCAATGGTTCAACAGCACTTTTAAAACGGTTGTTTGACCCGCGAATAATTTGCATTTCAACTTCCAATTTTTCCAAGGCGCCTTTTAAAAACATTATTTCAGATCCTAATCCTAAAAACTCTAGCATACCTGAAGGGTAGACATATAATTCTTCAGCCGCCGAAGCTAAATAGTATGCTTTTTTATCATAGTTTTCATGGTAAGAAACCACGAACTTTCCTTGCGCTTGAAAAGCAATCAAAGCATCTCTAATTTCTTTTATCGTTGCCATTCCAGCAGCCAAATTATCGCAGTTTAAGAAAATGCCTTCTACATTATCGTCATTCGCTGCTAAGTCAATTCCCTGCAATATTTCATTTAATCCAAATTGTTTCGCCATTTGAAAAGTGTTTGGATTAAAGGCCGCGTAGGTATAATCGCCAATAGGCCCATCCAATTCCATATGCAAAATAGTGCTCTCCTCTACAGTTAATTGCTGCGATTCAAACATGTTTCCGAAACCAGAAATCATTGCGCTTAAAATAGCAAAGAAGATTAACAAGACGATTCCACCAGATACCACACTTGCGAGTAAACTAGCCCAAAACGTTTTCCAAAAAGTCATATTCATAATTGCAGATTTATTGAGTTACACGAAAGTAATGAAGATTGAGCAGTTTTGTGCATAAAACTATACTAACGGCAGTTATTCAATTGTTTTCGGTGCAAAATGCTAGTTTTTATCAATTTCCAGTACAACAATTAGCCAATCGAATCGTTTTGTTAATTTTGCGGAATGGCCAATCAACAGCGCGTCATAGTTTCAGTTACAAATGATATCTACACGGATCAAAGGGTGCGTAAGGTTTGTGAATTTTTAGTGCGTCAAAATTATGACGTAACACTTGTTGGTCGTAAATTAAAAAACAGCAAAGCATTACCTCAAACAGCCTATAAAACAAAACGTTTTCCCTTGTGGTTTACTAAAGGCGCGCTCTTTTATGCCAACTATAATTTAAGACTGTTCTTTTTCCTTTTATTCCACAAAGCGGATGTCTTACTCTCCAATGATTTGGATACACTTTATGCGAATCATTGGGCCAGAAAGTTTAAAAAAAATTGCCGCTTAATTTATGATTCCCACGAATATTATATTGGCGTTCCAGAATTAGTGAGTCGCCCAAAAGTTCAAAAATTTTGGCTGAAAATTGAACGCAGAACTTTGCCAAAAGCGGACGCCATGTATACCGTCAACGAATCAATTGCGGATCTTTATCGAAATGAATATAAGCGCGAAGTAAAGGTAGTGCGGAACATTTCGGATTTTAAAGGCATCAAGGAAAAAAAGACACGCGAAGAATTGAATCTTCCATTGGATAAAAAGATCATCATCATTCAAGGTGCAGGAATAAATATTGACCGTGGAGCTGAGGAAGTAATGGAAGCCGTGCAATTGATGAAGGACACTATTTTGATTTTTGTTGGAGACGGGGATGTTGTTCCATTGCTTAAAGCAAAAGTAAAAGCAGAAAATTTAGGGGATCAAATTCTCTTTTTTGGAAAACAACCTTATGACACTTTAATGAATTATACGCAATTGTCTGATGTTGGTATCTCAATGGATAAAGACACAAATGTCAATTACCGCTTTTCATTACCGAATAAAATATTTGATTATATCCACGCAGGAATTCCCGTTTTAGTTTCAGATTTAAAGGAAATCAAACACATTGTGGAAACTTATAATGTGGGCCTCGTTTGTCCGTCTCATGATCCGCAAGAAATTGCTGATTATTTGACGAAAATTTTAACGGACGAAGCCCTGAATGCTACTTTTAAAACCAATACCAAACAAGCTTCACAAGAATTGACTTGGGCCAAGGAATGTGAAGTACTAAAAACCATCTTTTGACCACAGAACCGTTTCACATAATCGCTTTTGACGTTCCATATCCACCAAATTATGGCGGAATTGTGGACGTTTATTATAAACTCAAAAATTTGCATGCCACCGGCGGGAAAATTATTTATCACTGTTTTTATTATGCTGGACATAATCCGCCAACTGACCTTTTAGAACAATATTGTGATGAGATTCATTACTATCCGCGAAAGAAAAAAATGTGGAAATTAGTGACATCTAGCCTGCCTTATGTCGTTTCAAGTAGAGATAACAAGGCATTGTTGGATCGTTTATTAAAAGACAACTTTCCGATTTTGTTTGACGGAATTCAGACCTGCTATTTTATTAATCACCCAGAAATTGTAAAACGCAAACGCATTTTTAGAGCCAACAATATAGAACATGCTTATTATGAAGGATTAGCGCGCTGGGAAACTTCCTGGTTTAAAAAACAATATTTAAAGTTAGAAGCTCGGCGTTTGGAAAGATTTGAAAAACAACTAAAAGGAGTTGACGCACTTTTATCTGTTGCAAAAATGGATATTCCGCATTTTTCACAATATGGAGCTACACATCATATTCCACCTTTTTTTAATAGCGAAAACCAGGCAGAGATTGATGAAAAAAGTACCGTAAAACAAGTGCTATTTCAAGGGAATTTGGCGGTGAAAGAAAATGAACATGCTGCAAAATTTATTTTGGAGAATATTGCACAGCATACTACAAATAAAATCGTGATTGCAGGTAAAGATCCTTCCGATCAATTAATCGCCATGGCGAAGCAAGTCAGCAATGTTGAACTGATTCCTACACCTTCAATAGAAGTGATGGATGCCTTAATTCGAAACTCGGCGGTTAACTTACTGATGACCTTTCAGCAAACTGGAATTAAGTTAAAATTATTGCACGCTTTAGAATCGGGGCAGCACATAATCATTAACGATAAAATGGATGATTCTGGAATTTTCGCAGCTTTATGTCATGTAGAAAATGAGCCTCAAAAAATAGCTGCAAAAATTGATGCCTTAATGTTAACACCATTCACCCAAGCAGACAAAACAAAAAGAGATGTGGACTTCGCGGAGAATTTTGGAAATGAGAATAATGCGCGGAGGATTTTGAAGATTATTGGGGATTGAGGAAAGTCTAATCCCTATTACTCATAAAATGGAGGGGATATGTCAACAATATAAATCAGACAGCATTGTTTAATTCCTTTACTTTGAAATTCTTCTTCAGACATTTCTGAAAGTATACGAGAAATTTTCTGAAGGTCTGGCATTCCTTTATAAGAATCAAAAGCAAACTCTTTTACTAAAGACTTTTGCATTACAGATAAATCAGCCTGATCTTGAAATTCTTTACAGGTTCGAAACAAAAAGTTATGAAAATTTGTATTGTAAAGATTCCATAATTCATCTTCTTCTTTTTGCGTTAAACTGTCTTCTTTAAGGAATGTCCAGTCATTACCTAATGACAAAAATAATGAATCTCCCACCTTTTGAAAAAAGCGAGAATAAGAATCCTTATTATTTGATACTGCAAGCGTTCGTTCAAACAATATGTCGTACTTGCCTTCCATCCCTAGAATGCTATTACCATGTGTTCCATATAGCTCCTCTTCCAAAGAATTGTATTGGACAATTTGATTGATTGGCTTTACCTCATCTGTTTCACTATCTGACACGCAAGAAAATGCAAGCATTGGAATTATAGCTATATAAAAGAAGATTTTCATTTCCTACTCACCTCTATTTTCATCCCACCATTGTTGCCACTTTTTCTTATCTGACACATAAGACGAACCGTCTGTCAACATTATTCCAACTGTACCTAGACTAAACTCTATATTACTTTCAATGCCTGTAGTTGACTCCAAATAATCCAAGGCATCTGTTATTTTTATACGTGCAACATAATAATCTGTATTGGCTTCGCACAGGTCACAGGTTGGGTCGCGGTGAAGAACCCAACGATCTAATATATGAAGGGCCCCCTTAAATTGAGACTCTTCAGAATCATCTAAATCTAACCCTACACTCCTCTTAACAATTGAATTATCAATAAAATTGACTCCCATTGCTCCAGTGGAGGAACTGATGTGAGAAACTGCCTCACCTTTCCTATGATAATCGATTGAAATAAAAATGAGACAGGAATCAGTATCGAAATTGTAACTCGTATAATATGCGTTTGTAACAACAGTATCCGTTTGAATAGGTTTAAACGTTGTGAATTTCCCATTACTTGACCCCGCTGTTTCCATAATCGTTGTGATGTCTGTAATATCAGTATCCGTTTGAATGGGTTTATACGTTAATATTCTCTCGCTGGATGCTGGCCCTGTTGCTTTCATAATCGTGATGATTCTGGTCAATTTGGGCCGCTCAACACTATGAATTTCAATGTCAATTGTTCTCTCCACTGATTTATTTATATCTACGTAACAGAAAAAATCAGATTCACCCGACTCTGATTCTAAATTACCATCAACATCAAAAATTTGCGAATAAATAACCTCTCCATTTTGATCTAATAATTTTTGAGAAATATATTGTTCTCCACGTTTAATTAGTTCAACATGTGGAAATTCAGTTGAACTGATGATTGTATCTAGCGTAATTGCATCCGTGTCATTTTGCGGAGAATCAGAATTGCAACTGAAGAAAATAAAACAGATGAAAAAGGGCAGGAATTTCATTGCTCAAAAAAGCGGATGATGACAAAGACCTACTTCGCCTTTCCTTTAGGAACGTGCTTATCAGTGAATTTCGAAACTGCTTTATTCCAAGCGTCCAAATTAGAAGACCGATTCTCATTCATAGCATCATTTGCTTTATTATAAGCATCAACTGCAGCGTTCATTTCGCCCACTGCAGTATTGAATTTATCCACATCTTCCTGCGTTCTATTCTTTTCTTTAATTTGACTGAAAGATTCATTTACCGAGTTGAAATTTTCTGTTTTCAAGAAATAATCAGTGATGGCAGTTATTTTAATCTCGGCCTCATCTTTATAAAACTTCAACATATTTCTACAAGCATTAACAACCGAATTATCGTTCTTAAATGCATCAATGTCCATCAGTAAATCTAAGCCCTCATTAGCCGTGTTGGCCAAGGCATCTTTATTTTGTTCAATTCCACTTACGTCTTTATTATTGATTGCTGCCATTAAATAAGACTCTTGGATATAACTCTTAAAAAAGATCAAATAAACTTTATTATAATGCGCATAAACGGCACTAGCTATTTCCATTTTCTGACCCAATTCGTCATCCTCATTCGTAATGAGAGTAATGTCATTCTTTGCTGCAAAAACGGCTTGTTGATCTCCAACCATCTTCCCAGATTCGCGCATTTTAGTATTGGCTCCTTCTTGTGCCATCAGATAAGCCTCCATATTATCATACGACTTTTCTGCAATCTCTTCCATGTCCACAATTTTGGCATAATCTTCTTTTAACACATAATAATTAATGTTTAAAAAAGCTACCACAGAATCTCTATAGGATGTGCTTCCGTCAAAAGCATTCATGTTTTTTACACGATTTAACGCTTGTTGCGAAGTCTGTATCAATTCTGCACGGCGTTTTTCAACTTTACGTGCACTTTTACCATGAGAAACGGCGTTGGTATAATCCCACATGTCCGTTTGAATTTTTTTCGTCTCGGCTGAGATTTTTTCCATATACTCTAGAGCAGTTTGGGAAAATCCTGAAAATGTAATGGCCATTAAAATGCAAGAGAAGAGTAGTCTTTTTAGATTTTTCATGTCTTTTTTCTATTGTAATTAGAGTTAATTCTTACCAAATTTAATATAATAGGTTGAGAAGCGACGGATTTAAATGCGATAAATAGTGTGTGGTCGCATTTCACATTTCGATTTAATTAATTTGGTTCAAAAATTAAACCCTTATCTTTAATGGTATGAAAACGATACTAATATGCATGAGTTTGATAGTGGTTTCCTTTTCTTGTGGCACCACGGACAAAAAAACTGACTCAGATTTTATTGTTTTCAACGGAGTCGAGATGAATACCAATGAAACGGCACTTGAACTAATAACAAAACCGCATTTAACTGGGTCCGAAAAATCACGACTTGCTGCTGTTTTTGTTTATTATGGATGGACTATTAAGTACGAAAATGGGCTCCTACTCATTCCAGAAGAATATATCGATACGGATGATGAAATTGAATTATTATGGAACTTCACGACAAAAGCAAACGACAAAGAATGGTTTGATTATCATGTGATGGAACGGGAATCCATAAACGTTTTACAGAATGATTCGATTTATCATGTTAAAATTGAAAACAATACGGATTTAAACTCTAACGAAATTGAAGAATTTAATTGTTGCAGCGAAGATTTTAGTTTGGACGATAACTATTGTAATGATGAACGAATAGAATCAACTCAGTTTGTCCCCTTCACGGAAAGTCCGCAACTAGCGCGTTATCTTATGGTCACAATGGGCAGTTTCGAAAATGATTCCATTGAGTTTAATCTAGAATTATTTGATTTGGTTGAAGCTTCAGAGGACTATCGGAGGACTGCTAATTTTGGCTCTAAGAAAATTTCAACAATCAATTATGTGGATGAAATTAGACGTTATATGTGTCTGTTTGTAAATAAGTAGAATCGAAATTACCGCTACTTCCCCAGTCCAATATAATCAATCAATACCCGATAAGCTTCGTCCAGATAAATGTCTTCTGTTAATCGCTTTAAATAGGCGTCATTTAGTTCAGACCGATAGGCATTCATTTCCATAATCCGTAAATCATATTGATTATTTTTCACTTCAAAAGCATCTGTGCTTTGATTTAAATAAGAAAAAAGAGAATCGATTGTTTGATTTAAGGCTTGATTATTTCGTTGATAATTTTCAATGTTTAAATCGTATTTTTCGGGTGCATTCATTACAATTATTAATGAATCAATTGATTGAACGAGTGCATTTCCAAATGATGAAGCGGCCAATCTATTTTGGCTGGCTTGTCTTAATTTTTCAATTGGAAAAGGACTTGCGGCGGTATAATAGATTTTTTTGACAACACTGTCTGAACTCAATGCATTTTCATAAGTAGATTCGCGATAATCGTAAATATCATATACATCTGGTAATGCAACATCTGGCTGAATGCCTCCTTTTTGATGTGTTGATTTTACAACGCGATAATACTTTGAAGTCGTCACTTTTAAATAACCTAAAGATTCATCTAAAGGTTCAGTATTGAACAGATCTAAAACATTAGGATCAAGCGGCATCATTACTTGCCCTGTTCCTTTACCATAAGTTGTACTTCCAACTACAATTGCACGATTATGATCTTGCATGGCTGCCGTAAATAATTCAGATGCCGAAGCACTTAAGCCATTTACTAAAATCACTAAAGGACCATTATAAATGCTTCCCTTATTAAAATCTTTGATAGATTGTGGCTCTCTACTTTGTTCCTGAACAATGGACAAAGGGCCATAATTAATAAACATTCCTGCCAAATCAATTGCTTCTCGTACAGAGCCGCCGCCATTATTTCGCAAGTCCAAAATTAGTCCATCAATCGATTCCTTTTTAAGTTTCACAATAGTTTTAGCCACATCATTGGCGCAACCTTTTCCGTTGGGGTCGTCCCAATTGGTGTAAAAATCTGGTAAGGTAATGTAGCCGATTTTCTTTTCACCGTCCAACAACACACTTTTGATCACATCTTGATCCACATAAACTAAACCTTGTTCTATCACAACCTCTTTGGTTTGTCCATTCGCTTTGCGCACAACCAAAGTCAACACTTCTTCATTAAAAGCTCCAAATAGCATTTCAATCTCGGCCATTCCTGCCGTAGTTAAATCCAGTTTTTTTTGATCGCCTAGCTTTAAACTGAGTACTACATCTTCTTTAGCCAACTCACCTGAAACCCATGCCGGACTGCCAGGCATTACATCATAAACAATAACATCTCCCTTATCGTTTTCATCAAACTGAATTCCAAAAGCCAAATTATCTTTTGACAATTCGTCTACAAAATCTTCCTGTTCATTTGGCGAAAAATAGGCGGTATGCGGATCTACAACATGCGCAATAGCATCTAAATAATAAGAGGATAAGTAAGTGTTATATCCCAAAGGGTGTTCTGTAAATGATTTGATTTCATACAACTCCATCTCCAAGAGTTTCTCCTTAACTTCTGCTTCAAATTGCAAAACAGAATCAATACTTGTTTCATAAGGATTGGGATGAAATTCACCTGAAAAAAGACCTTCTAGCACTTCTGATTTCAGCCATAAACGCCAACGCTCATCCATCTCTTTTTCGTTTGCTGGAAAAGGAGTGTAATCGGCTTCTTCGTAAGATAAAGTTTCAGTCTTAGTCCAATCAATGTCATCTGCCAATAGGCGTTCAACACGCTCTTTACATTGGATCAAATTATTATAATAGATGCCTGCGGCGGCGGTGAAAAATGCCGCTGTGCTCTGTTTAATCTCTTCATCAATGCTATGATAGTGTTTTGCTTTTAATTCGTCAATATCTGTTTGATAATAGAACATGCCTATCGCGTCTATTTCTTCAATAAAGCCATCAAATACTTGTTCAGAAAACTCGTCGTTAAAATCGATTTTGTTGTAATGAAATTGCTCTATAATTTTTTTGATATAATTTGACTGACGACCAATGCTAGTTGTTGGCTGCGCAAAGACAGACGGACTCAACAAGAAAAAACTCAAGTAGAGAACACAAAATTTTGGGCTAAGAAAACGCATTAAAGCTGTATGTATACATTTTTTGGTTCGGTAAAAAAGCGCAGTGCTTCAAATCCGCCTTCACGACCAACACCCGAATTTTTAACACCACCAAACGGCGTTCTTAAATCACGCACTAACCATGAATTTACCCAAACAATTCCGCTATGCAATTGATCAGCGAAACGGTGTGCGAGTGTTAAATTCTCTGTCCAAACGGTAGCAGCTAAACCATACACTGTTGAATTGGCCATCATTAAAGCTTCGGCTTCCGTATCAAAAGGCGTTATGGTAACAACGGGTCCAAAAATTTCTTCTTGGTTCGTTCTACAATCATACGCCAAACCTTCAATAACAGTTGGGCGCATATAATAACCCTCGCTATATTCTCCTTCTAAATGGACTTGTATCCCGCCTGTTAAAACGGTTCCACCTTCTTCTTTTGCCAACTCAACATAAGACAATACTTTTTCCATATGTGGTTTTGAAACTAGGGCGCCTAATTTCGCCTCTGGATCCGTTGGGTAAGATACCTTCGTTTTACTTACCCGTTCAACAAAAGCATCACGGAATTTCTCATAAATTGGCCGTTCAACAAAAATTCGTGAACCGCATAAACAAATTTGCCCTTGATTGGCAAATGATGAGCGTAAGGTTGTTGAAAGCATCTTTTTAAAATCGCAATCAGCAAATATGATATTTGGATTTTTTCCGCCTAGTTCTAAGGATAATTTCTTAAACATTGGAGCAGCAATTTTTGCAATTGTTTCTCCCGTTTGTGTTCCTCCTGTAAAGGATATCGCTTTTACTTTCGGATCGCGCGTCATGGCATCTCCAACTTTTTGTCCTAATCCATGAACAATGTTTAATACACCAGCTGGCAAACCTGCAGCAATACATACTTCTGACAATAAATAAGCCGTCATTGGTGTAATTTCAGATGGTTTTGCAATGACACAGTTTCCTGCTGCAATAGCAGGAGCAATTTTCCATGTAAATAAATACAAAGGTAAATTCCACGGTGAAATACAACCGACTACTCCAATTGGTTTTCTGGTCGTATAATTAATTCCTGGGTGCGCACCGTTCTCCATATAATGAGATTCAGATGCAAAATGCAAGATAGCTGTTGCAAAAAACTTCAAATTACTTACGGCTCTAGGAATATCAACATGCGCAGCTAAAGATTCTGGTTTTCCATTATCCAATGACTCTGCTGCAACAAATTCATCCATGCGTTCTTCAATCAAATTCGCGATTTTAATCATGATTGCTGACCGCTCATCTTTTGGAGTTGTTGCCCATTTCGGAAAAGCATTTTCTGCTGCTTCAACTGCTAAATCAATATCTTCTTTTGTTGAATCTGGGATATAAGAATAAACAATCCCTCGTGACGGATCAATATTATCTAAATATTCTCCCGATTTAGGCGCCATTAATTCACCGCCTATATAATTTTGAATGTACTTCATTTTTTATAAATCTAAAGTCTAAAAATAGGGATAATATGGCGTTAATAAATAAATTAAAAGGAGTAAATCAAACCTTTAATTAATGGGTTTGGATATTCTTTACGTACATCTCTCAACCAAACGCGCTAATTATTCAATCAATTAAAGGGCGTTTTCCTCATATTTTCATACCTTTGCACCTGTTCTTAAACAAGAAAAAATGGAAAATGTAGTTTACGCCGCAATGCCAGGAGCTGGATCAATCATATTGATCGTAGTTGTCATACTCTTATTATTCGGAGGGAAAAAGATTCCTGAATTGATGAAAGGTATGGGGAAAGGGATTAAAGGATTCAAGGATGAGTTGAATGGACCAGGAGAAGAGACCAAAGAAAAAACTGAAGAATAAGCTCCCTTAGCGTTATGTATAATTCGTTTGCGGAAATTAAATCTGCTTTGATTAGTGGTAAAACCGTAAAGGATATCACCCATTATTATCTTGATCAAATTGAGGGTAAAAAGCACCTTAATATTTTCTTAGAAGTTTTCACGGAAAGTGTTTTGTCACAAGCAAAAATTGTAGACGAAAAGATTAAAGCAGGAACTGCTGGCAAATTAGCTGGAATGGTGATTGCTTTGAAAGACAATATGGCCTATAAAGGACATAAAGTTTCTGCTGCGTCGAAAATTTTAGAAGGTTTTGAATCATTGTATAGTGGAACTGCGGTTCAACGTTTATTGGATGAAGATGCGGTAATTATTGGGCGCTTAAATTGTGATGAATTTGCAATGGGTAGTTCCAATGAAAATTCTGCTTTTGGGCCCGTTTTGAATCCGATTAATGAAAAAATGGTTCCAGGTGGATCATCTGGCGGATCATCTGCAGCAATTGCTGCAAATTTGTGTACAGTAAGCTTAGGTAGCGATACAGGAGGATCTATTAGACAACCTGCATCTTTCACAGGCGTAGTTGGTTTCAAACCGACTTATGGTCGTGTGTCGCGTTATGGGCTTTTAGCCTATGCGTCTTCATTTGATCAAATTGGAACATTTACAACCAATATTGCAGATGCGGCAATCGTAACTGAAGTAATGAGTGGAAAAGATGAATATGATAGCACCTTGCACCAAACTGATGCCGAAAGCTATGACATTAATTTCCCAACAGATAAAAAATTAAATATTGCTTATATCGTTGATTGTTTAGAGCGTGAAGGAATTGATCCTGAAATAAAAGCTAAAACAATTGCGACTATTGAAAAACTGAAGGCACTTGGTCACACAGTGAACCCCGTTTCTTTTCCCTATTTGGATCAGATGGTTCCGACCTATTATGTATTGACTACTGCTGAAGCATCTTCGAACTTTTCAAGATATGATGGCGTTCATTTTGGACACCAATCAAAAGTAGCCGAAGGGGTTGAAAACACTTATAAAAAATCACGCTCAGAAGGATTTGGTGAAGAAGTCAAAAGAAGAATCATGCTAGGGACATTTGTATTGTCGCATGGTTATTATGATGCATATTATACCAAAGGGCAAAAAGTAAGACGTGTTATTCAGAATAAAACGAACGAAATTTTTGCGGATCATGATTTTGTAATCATGCCAACAACACCTTCAACGGCTTTTGAAATTGGGAAGAATGTTGATGATCCAATCACCATGTATTTGCAAGATATTTTCACGGTACAAGCCAATTTATCAGGAAATCCAGCAATTTCTTTACCATTAGGACAGCACAGCAATGGACTGCCGTTTGGAATTCAAGTAATGGGAAACCATTTTGACGAAGGTAACTTACTGGCCTTTTCAGATTATATGCTGAAAAACTGCCAATAGAACCACTAACTAATTATGAAGTTTATTGCATTTATATTTTCTTTTCTTGTTTGGTCTGTGGCAGCACAGGACTCAACAAATATTGTAAGTATAGATTCAACCTTGACTGCAACAGAACCAGATTCAGACTCCTTAACCTATCAACGGTTTTTAGATGTGGTAGAAAATTCGCTTTTTGAATATTATACAGAAACTTGGGGAAAAGAAAAGGCGTATCAAATCATTGATTCTTTAGGTTATGACTCGGATGAAAAACCGCAATTTTCAGACTCTGTTTATATTGCGCGTTTAAATAAGCTAAATGCATCAACCATTATTGAAATTGAAATCAATGATGATTTATTGAAAACGGTAAAATACTTTGCTAGAAATCGAAGAAGATTTACGGCTGTATGTATTGGGAGATCTAAACTCTTTTTCCCCATGTATGAGGAACATTTAGATAAATATGAAATTCCGCTAGAACTTAAATATTTATCTGTTATTGAAAGTGGATTGCGCCCAACAGTTAAATCACGTGTGGGAGCAACTGGACTTTGGCAATTTATGTATCGTACAGGGCGTATGTTTGGGTTGGAAAACGATTCATACATTGACGAACGAATGGATCCAGTAATGGCAACAGACGCCGCTTGCCGCTATTTAAAATATTTACATGGTTTATATGGCGATTGGAGCATTGCTTTAGCGGCTTATAATGCAGGTCCGGGTAATGTAAACAAAGCCATTCGAAGATCGGGAGGGCAAATGAACTATTGGAAATTGCGCCCTTATTTGCCAAAGGAAACACAAATGTATGTGCCCAATTTTATTGCAATGCTATATATGATGACCTATTATAGTGATCATAATATTATACCGAAAGAGGCACAAGTTTATTTGCATGAAGTGGATACTGTTTGTTTAAGTTCAAGCATTCGTATTTCACATTTAGATTCTATGTTGGGCATTCCTGCAGACGAGTTCGAATACCTTAATCCTGTATACAAAACAGATGTAATCCCTCAAACAGACGAACGACAATGCATTACTTTACCACTAACAAAAATTGACTCTTTCTTAGTGATTGAAGATAGCTTATATCGGCATGATGCTTATTTGGATAAAACGGGACAAAGTTTTGTAGCGCTTGAGAAGAAGAAAACGCATACAGTAAAGGAAAGTCAAACCATTGCTCAAATTGCACAATTATATGATGTAACGGTAAATGATGTTAGGGCATGGAACAACTTAAAATCGAATAAAATATATCCAGGTCAGCGGCTTACAATTCGCTTAACCGAGCGGAAATATTTTAGTTCGTCAAGTACAGCTTCCAGTTCTTCTTCATCTTCAAGTTCTTCATCAAAAACTAAAAAAACTCCACCCAAAACAGTGGATGATGGAAAGTATAAATATTACATATTAAAATCTGGCGAAAGCCTATGGACAGTGAGCCAAAAATTTGGCATACCTTTTGCGACTATTCAAGCATTGAATACGGATATAGATCCTAAACGCATGCAACCGGGAGACAAAATTAAGATCAAACGGCTGTAGGCTTCAAAAAACCTAAGCATTATGAAAGTCTTTTCCCTCCTACTCCTATCTGTTTTTTTTATTACTTCTTGTGATGATAGCGATACTCCAAGAGATGCCTATTTACCAGATGCCAATGGGCAACATGGTGAAATTCTTATTTTAATGGATGATGGTTTATGGAATGGTGCCATTGGTAATTCCGTTGTCGATAATTTATCGCGCCGTGCTCAAGGTGTTTATTTAAGACCTGAAACTATGTTTTCATTTTTCAGAAAACATCCGAAAGATTTGAATCACATGAATCAACTGAATCGGAACATATTAAAATTTATGGTTGTTTCTGATACGGTATATGACGAAACGGTTGTATTGAAAAAACGAAATTACTATGCTAAAGGGCAATTGTTTGTGATTGTTAAAGATACTGATCCTAACCGTCTTTTAGAATATGCACAAAATGGAATGGATGAAATTGTGGATGAATTCAACGATTTCGAAATGGAGCAATTGATTTCATTTTATGAACGCGATCCAAATAAACGGGTGAAAGAAATGGCCGAAAATAAATTCGGGATCTCTCTTTCAGTCCCTAAAAAATCTGAATTAAAATCAGAAAAGGAAAATTTTGCCCTCATCAAACGCGATCGTTCTAAAAACTTAATGGGCAGTGAATCTACCAGAGCACAAGGTGGTACCTTTTGGATTCAACAAGGGTTTATGCTTTGGAATACTCCTTATTTTCCAGACTCTACTCAAATGACAGTTCAAGGGGCAATGATGGATCGGGATTCTACCTTAAAATATAATGTACCCGGTGACGTTTCAGGAACGTATATGGGCACAGAAAAAACCGAATACTATGATCCAAAAGGGCGTGTATTTAATTATATGGGACATGAGGCGGTTGAGTTAAGAGGGCTTTGGATTTACGAAGGCGACAAATTTGTGGGGGGCGGAGGTCCTTTTGTTCAATATTCAATTTTGAATGAAGCAAAAAATGAAATTGTAACAGTAAGCGGTTATGTTTACGGTCCAAAATATGATAAACGGGAGTATATAAGAGAGCTTGATGCTGTACTTAATACAATTGTAATTAACTAATCATAGTGTAAGCCGCAATGACTCCTGAAGAAATAATTGTCCACTATTTTGACAAAAAAAGCAAAAATGAATTGACCAAGTCAGAAATTAAAGCTGAATTGGCAACAAAACATGGCTTTACTCCAGAAAAAATTAAAGCGGTGATGATTGAAATTTCAAATCGTGAATTATTTGAAATTCAAAATCAAAAATCGGCATTAGAGAAATTTTTATCTAGCATAGCCGTTTCCTACTTCTTTTTAGTATTCGGCCTTATAGTTATTGTCGTATCCATTTTCATTCTACAAACAGAAGTTACTACACGCTTGAACAAAATTCTACCATTAATTTTAGTTTGTGGTGCCATTTTCATGATTTATAAGCATGGTAAAATGATTTACCACTACAGAAATCAAAAATAAATCAATTATTTTTCTTCGAATTTAATAGTGACAGCATAGGGATTGAAAATTATCAGTAACTTTGTGGTGAATATTTTATTAGTAAACCCCTTACTTTTAACAGGGAAATTTAAACCTTAGAAATGAAAAATACAATTTACCTTATTACAGGTGTTCTTTTGTTCGCATTAGCTTCTTGCGGCGGCAATAATGATGACGATAGTTATTTTGATGGTGATTTATTTGAATCATCTTACGTAGTGTACATTGACAATGCACTTGATACAACAGCAATTGTTACTATTACCCAAGAGGGAAATGATAGCACAATGGAGTATGAAGTTATTGGATACGGCATGCACGAAATCGAATTGAGTGAAGCAAAATACCATGTTACAGCAACAA
Organism: Crocinitomix sp.; assembly: GCA_013138735.1. Classification (GTDB taxonomy): domain Bacteria; phylum Bacteroidota; class Bacteroidia; order Flavobacteriales_D; family Crocinitomicaceae; genus Crocinitomix. Next base: position 79,121 of record WTCE01000044.1, read on the forward strand.
CGGTTACGGATTCTCTTTTCTTAGATGAAGATTTTGAAATTGACGGATCAAGCTATACATATAACTTGAACTTAACAAAAGCGGATTATATTTTAGAGCGTGTAACTTATATTGTAAGTGAAAACCCTGAATTGTACACAACAACTAACAGCTTTACTTATAAAGGTAAAACTTATGATGATATTGATGCAAGTGTCATTGAAGGTGAATTATTGGTTCCATCTAATTGGGATTATAATATCGAAGATGAAATGCCAGATGAGGTAACAATCTACGGTGACCAAAACAAAACCACCAAATCAAAGCTATACCGATCTGAAACATTCGTGTTGTACTTAGAGCTTTTTGAGCTTTTTGAAGATATGGATTTAGGTGAAGACGATTATAGTGACATATTAGGAGATTACTAAATCGATTCTATTCTGAAAGAAGAATTAATTGATAACCATTTAATGGCAATTAATACTCCAGCGCAAGCTGTAAAGTATTATTTGCCATTTTTTGTTTCTAATAGATTAGACTTAGGCGCCATTAAAAAAGAATTGAGAACAACGCATCAATTCAGTGATGAAGATGTCCTAATTGCTTCTCGATCGCTTTCTGAAGCGCATGTAAAACACATGGCCGAGAACACCGACACAGCAAATGCTTATTTTAAACTTGTTTTAGGTGGGATTATTTTCTTGGGTGGAATTGGACTCACGATATTTCTGCTTGAGAAAGGGTTTATTGCTTATGTGTCTTTCTTTGCAATTGGTGCTGGGCTGCTAATGATTGCTCAAGCTATTCGGAATATTCGGTTGAATACTAAGTAACTGCTCAATCATTTTACGGTCATTACAAAGCCTAGGAACTTTATGCTGGCCTCCTAATTTATTTATTGACTTTAACCATTTTTGAAATAGGCCCTTTTCAGCACTATGAATCAAAGGTGTTAACAAGGTGATATCTCCCGTTCTTTTCACTTTATAATCCATGTTTATTACCTGCAATTCTTCGTCCAAAATTTGCGTAAAATCAGTCAATGAATCAGGTTCAACTCGAAACTCGATTAACCATTCATGCTTCGCCAATTTTGCCCCATCCATATAAACAGGAGCAACTGTATATTCTGCAATTTCTGACTTGGTTTGTTCACAAGTTTTACGAATCGCCATTTCGGCATGTTCAACCTCTAATTTTTCGCCAAAAGAATTGATAAAACTCTTTGTTCTACCTGTTATTTTAAAACGATAAGGAGCCATATTCGTAAACCGAATTGTATCTCCAATAATATAACGCCACAAACCTGCATTGGTGGAAATAACTAGGGCATAATTCACATCCATCTCAACTTCTTGTAAGGGAATTACTTTCTTAGAATTAATATCGTCAAATTGATCCATTGGAATAAACTCGAAAAAAGTCCCATAATCCAACATTAAAAGCAATTCATCAATTTTAAAATCATCTTGAATTCCAAAAAAGCCTTCACTTGCATTATACGTCTCCACATAATGCATATCATCAAAAGGAATTATTTTTTTGAACTGATTTCTATAGGGCTCAAAATTGACGCCACCATGCATAAACAATTCTAAGTTTGGCCAAACTTCTCTTAGGTGTTTTTTACCCGTCATTTCAAGTACGCGATTACACAAAATAAGTGTCCAACTTGGAACGCCTGCCAAAATATAAATATCTTGCTTAATTGTAGATTCAGCTAAACGTTCAATTTTTTCTTCCCACTCACTCATTAATGCAATTTCCTTCGCAGGAGTCCTTCGCAACTCAGCCCACCAAGGCATATTCTTCAAAATAATTGCCGAAATATCACCGAAATAAGAATCAGACGTCAAATAATGAACCTTTGCGCTTCCTCCTAAAATCAAGTGTTTTCCTTTATACAGCTTTCTTCCCGGAATTTGATTGTAATATAAGCTCAGCAAATCTTTTCCTCCCTTGTAATGACAATTGTATAAAGATTCTTTTGAGACAGGCAAAACTTTAATTCGATCCCCCATTGTGCCTGAGGTTTGAGCAAACCATTTCACATCAGAATCCCACAATATTTTTTGTTCCTTATTGAGCAGTCGCTTTATATAAGGCTCAAAGACCTCATAATTAGCAAGCGGTACTTTTTCATTAAAATCTTCGTAAGATTTTATGTTTGCAAAATCATATTTCTTGCCCCACTCGGTTTTTGACCCACGCGAAATTAGCTCGGTAAAAACTTCACGTTGTACCTCAAAAGGGTATTGTTTAAATAAGTCAATTTGGTGAATTCGCTTTTTTATGATCCAAGAAAACAATGAATTAAGCGACATGAATAGAATGATTTATATTAAAACAGCCCATTCGCAAATGAGTCTTCAATATTACTCAGCAATCTGTTTATCCAAAAAATAATGTTCCAAAGATAATAACCAAACAAATGATTACATAAATCGGAACTAAAATAGACGTTGAGTCGTCAAAATACGGGCGATCTGATTTTTCCTCTGACATGATAATGTTTTTTTGTAAATATAATTAAGAATACTGAAATTACGAACACTTTTTTGGTTTTTTGGTGCTTTTTTCATCTTCCCATCCAAGAACGACCTATTTTTTATTGAATGAAAAAAAAGTCGCAGGTAAAAATTTTGTAACTTTATAGAACAAGAAACGCTTATTACATGAAAAAATTCACACTCTTCCTGGCAATTTTATGCCTTCCTTTTATTGGATACAACCAATTACTTTATTCAAAAATTAAAATATTTGCAAACAATGCTGAGCTAGCAGAAATCAGCAATTTAGGTGTTACCATTGATCATGGCAATCATAAAACTGACCAATGGTTTATTACAGACCTCTCTTCTTTAGATATTGAAATTCTAGAAGCGAATGATATTCTCCATGAAATTTTAATAGAGGACGTTGCTACATATTATGCCGAGCATAGCACAGATGCTTCGCCAAAAGCAGATCGTGTTGATTGTCCAGATTCTGACGGAGGTTCAGGTGCAGGGCCCAATACACCATCAAATTTTGAATTAGGTTCAATGGGTGGTTATTATACTTACGAAGAATATTTATCAGAGTTAGACCAGATGCGCGCAGCATATCCTGATTTAATTACAGAAAAAGCAGGCATTAGCGATTTTGAAACTTGGGAAGGTCGTCCAATTCATTGGGTCAAAATTTCTGATAATCCTGAAGCGGATGAGGACGAAAAAGAAGTAATGTACACATCACTTCACCATGCACGTGAACCAATGAGTTTATCACAAACCATTTTTTATATGTGGTATGTATTGGAGAATTACGGAACTGATTCTGAAATCACTTATTTAGTTGATAATACTGAAATGTATTTTGTCCCAATGATTAATCCTGATGGTTATAAGCGCAACCAAACAACCAATCCTGGCGGCGGTGGAATGCACCGTAAAAACAGAAATCCAGCAATAGGTTCAAGTAATAAAGGGGTAGATTTGAATAGAAATTATTCTTACCATTGGAATGAAGCTGGAACATCACCGGATGAAGACAGTGATGTATTTGCGGGTGATTCTGCGTTTTCTGAGCCAGAAACACAAGCCATTAAATGGTTTTGTGAAAACCATGAATTTGACTTTGCTTTTAATGCGCACGCACATGGCGACTTATTATTATTCCCTATTGGATGGGCGACAGGCGAATACGCAGACGATCATGATTATTTCCAAACGTATTCTATTCACATGGCGCAACACAACGGTTATGATCCTGTAAAAGCAACAGATTTGTATCCTGCAGCAGGAGATTCGGATGATTGGATGTATGTAGATGAGGCAACGGAAATCTTTGCAATGACACCAGAAGTAGGTGATGCTTTTTGGCCGCCAAGTTCTGCTATTATCCCTACGTGTAAAGAAATGTTTTTTCCAAATATCGTACTATCGCACATGCCACATGTATATGGCGTGACAACAGATTTAGAAACAAGTAAAGTTGAAGAGTTGACGGGTTTTTTCAATTATAAATTGGAACGGCTTGGTTTGCAAGATGGCGCAATGGATGTATCCATGACAGCATTGACGGGTATTGCAACTTTTGGTGGTGAAAATTCACACACACTTGATTTAATGGAAATTATTGAAGATTCAATTAGCTATGAACTTGAGCCAGGAATTTCTTTTGGTGATGAGATCAAATTTGTTCTTCACACTGATAATGGTACATGGACAAGAAATGACACCATTATAAAAACATTTGGTGCAGGAACTGTCGTTTTCTTTGATGATTGCTCAGACATAACTAATTGGACTGGTGAATGGGACCTTACGAATGAAGATTTCTGGTCTCCATCAAATTGTATTACCGATAGCCCTTATGATGATACTTATGGGAATAATGTTGAAAAAGAAATTGAGTTAGATGAGTCGTTTAGCTTTTCACATGCAACTTATGCTCATGTTAATTTCAGAGCGATATGGGAAATTGAAAATGACTATGATTATGTGCATTTCATGATTTCGACTGATGAAGGTGACTCATGGTTACCTTTATGTGGAAAATATACAAATACCGGAGTAGCAAATCAAGAGGATGGTGAAGGAGAACCATTGTATGACGGATTGCAATTTGATTGGGTCTTAGAAGAGGTTGATTTAACTGATTATTTGGATGCTGCAAGTGTACGTTTCAAATTCTTACTCATTACTGATGGAGGATTACAAATGGACGGTTTCTATTTTGACGATTTTACAGTTTATACAGATGGATTTGATGATAGTGGAATTGATGAATTAACTGATAATGCTATTTCAGTTTATCCAAATCCTGCTAGCAGTGTTTTAAATATCAAAATTGCAAATCATGTTAATGTGCAATCCATAACAATTCAAAATGAATTGGGACAAACAGTACAAACGCTGAATGGTAATACAAACGCTATTTCTATTAATAATTTAGCTGAAGGTATTTATTACATGCAAGTGATTGACGGAACGAATACGGTGATTACAAAACGATTTACGGTTATTCGATAGGTGCTTACCCCATGTAGCGGTACCCTACCCCTTTTACAGTACGAATAATTCCCGCGCCAAATTTTTCTCGGAGCTTGCGGACATGTACGTCAATTGTACGGTCGCTAATTTTTGGATCACCCCATACACTGGCAAGAATTTCTTTACGCCTAAAGACTTTATCAGGAGTACTCATTAAGAACGAAAGTAATTCAAATTCCTTTTTCGGAATAATTGATTCTTTGCCATCTTTTTGAATTGAGAATCGCTCTGGATCTATTCGTACTTTACTATTTTGTTTAGGGTCAATGCTATCCACACCTCTGTCAAACAAAGCTTTTACTTTGTGCATTAAAACACGTAATCGAATAGGTTTGACAATGTAATCATCTCCTCCGGCGCGGTAACCCGCCACCTGCGAATAGTCTTCACCACGCGCAGATAAAAATATAATGTAAGTGGAGTTTAATACAGGCTGTTTTCTAAGTAATTCGCACACTTCAATCCCATCAATATCCGGCAGCATTACATCTAAGAAAACGACATCTGGAACAACCTTTAGCGCTATAGCAATTGCATCAGATCCATTACTAGCTCCAAACACCTGATAACCTTCTTTCTCAAAATTATAGGTGAGCAACTTTAAAATGTCCGGCTCATCATCAACGATCAAAATTTTATGTTCCACTTCTCCTTTTTTTACAAAGTTAGAGATATGAAAGGCAGCAGACATTAACTAGCTGTTATCTATTTGTTATGCTAACCTCAACGCAATATTAAGAGAATGTTATGACGAATTAATGTATTCATAACACCAAACAAAAGGCTTATAAGCAACTCCTCATCTACCTTTGCAGAAATATTAGAACAGTTAAAATGAAACACTTAAGCTTAATTATCACCTTCTACTTTGCCCTTTTTAACATTGGAGCTATTGCCCAAACTGGCGAGGTCAGCGGGAAAGTTTTTCGCCAAAGAGGAAATACGCAAGAACCCTTATATATGCCTATTGCAAAGCTTACCGAAGATGGTTTGCGAAAAGTAGGACAGACGGATTTTGATGGTATGTTTTCTATTAACCTTCCTGAAGGTGAAAACGTACTTGTTCTTCGGTCAATGGCACTTAGAACGGACACAATTCGATTGAATATTAAAGCAGGCGAAAGCATTAGCATTAATCATGAAATGATACAAGACGGTCAACTTAAAATGGTTACCGTTATGGCTTCAGCTGCGATTGAAGACGGCGGTTCAGAAAAAAAGGCTATCGCAGACATTAAAGATGATGACAAAGTGGTTTCAATTATTACTGGAAGCATGATTGCCAACAAAGGAGCCTCTGATGTGGGAAGTGCTGCTAAAAAAATAACCGGACTATCTACTGTAGGCTCAACTTTATATGTAAGAGGTTTAGGAGATCGTTATAACGTGGCTTATCTAAATGGATTACCAATTCCATCTCCGCATCCAGATTTTAGAGTGGTTCCACTAAGCGTATTTCCAACAGATATTGTGAACTCAATTCAGGTGAGTAAAGTAATGTCATCAGAACTTTATGGTGATTTTTCGGGAGGAGCCTTTAATGTTACAACGAAAAGTTTCTACAATAAACCAACATTAAAAGTGACCTTAGGTACAGGCATGAACACGCAAACTACTTTCAACGATTTTAGAACATATAGCGGAGGAAAATTCGATTATTTTGGTTTTGACGACGGTACAAGACAAATTCCTGACTTTGTAATTGATAATTCAAAAACATCTGCCTATCCAGCGGTCAATAATCTTTATAATAACGGACTATACAATTCGGTTGAAGGAAAAACAACTGGATTTCATGATAATTTTGGTACACAATTAAATCAAGCACTACCAAATACTAATTTTTCTATCACTGCAGGAAACTTCTTCCCAGCAACAAAATCAGATAGTCGCTCTAAAGGCTTTGGCTATCTTGTCTTATTATCGCATGACAATTCGTATAAATATGCGAATGGATCAATGAAAATTATTAATGCACAGAGTGAAGAACGTTTAAATTACGATTTCGATAAATACACGAAAGAAACTGCAACAACAGGTTTACTAAACCTCTATTACAGAATTAATCCAAATAACAACATTTCATTTAACACTTTATTTGTGAATAACTCAAGTGATGAAGTGAGAGAAACTTGGGGTGAGCATTTTGATTATTCTAGAAGCATCTATTCGCGCAGACTAACTTACCAACAAAACTTTATGTCGGTGAATCAAATTATTGGAACGCACCAATTATTGCCCTTTGAAGAAGATTCTGCCTTATCTCGATTAACTGTTGATTGGAGAGGATCTTATAGCACAACTGGAAGTCAAGAACCAGACAGAAGACAATTTGTTGCCTTTTATGATGAAGATCAAAAAGAAAACACGGAGAATTATGCTGTCAATTTCATTGATAGAAATGAAAACCATATTTTCCACAGTAAGTTAAGAGAAAATGAAATAGCCGGAAAATTTAATGCCCGCTATGTATTAATGTTTGGCGACGTATTAAATAAAAAACGTGACACTGTTGCTGGTGAGGTAATTACTTTAAACCTTGGTGCAGATTACAAAAAGAAAACACGGATTTTTGATTACAAACAATTTAACTATGTGTTAAACGCATTGGCTACTGATCTTGGTGATAATCTAGACATCTATAATATGGATTCTTATTTAAGTTCAACTATGCATGACGAAGGACAGTTTAGCATTTCGGAAGTGGCTAACTTTGGATCTTCTTATGTTGCGCAATTAGATGTAATGAGTTTTTATTCAGACATCAAATTCAAATTGAATAAATGGCAAATCATTCCAGGTTTACGATATGAAAGCGGCGCACAAACAGTTGAAAATCGTAATCAACAAAGCCCATCAAGTTTTGAAAAAACAATTTTATTAAGTGACGCTCTATTGCCAAGTTTAATTACCCGTTTTGACGCAAATGAAAAGAACGTATTTAGATTTGTTGCGAGCAAAACGTTAACAAGACCAAAGTTTAACGAAGTTGCTCCTTTCCAATATGTACTTTATTTCGCTGGAGCAAAAGCGCAAGGGAATACCAATTTACAAAACGGTATTAACTATAATGCTGATTTCAGATATGAGCGTTATGGCAAGCCTGGCGAATTATTCTCGGTTGGTGCCTTCTACAAATACTTAGATAACCCAATTGAGCAAACAATGCGCGCTACGGCAAGTGGTCAATTAATGAGTTTTGCAAATGCTAACGCTGCCAATGTTGCTGGTGTTGAAATTGAGTATATGAGAAGCTTGAACTTCCTAGTATTGGATTCTGCTAGAAGAGATAGCTCATTCTTAAATGATTTGAATGTTGGATTTAATGCAACCTATATGTATACATCAGTTCAAATTGACACGACCGATTCTGGTGCAATTAACACCAATGCTATTCGTCCGCTAGAAGGGGCTTCGCCGTACTTAGTTAATTTTGATTTGAGTTACTTAACCACAAAAGGAGAAAAAGGGAATGAAAAAACCTATTTAGCCGCACTTTCTTATAACGTATTTGGACCCCGCTTATTTGCTGTAGGAAGTAATGGAATTGGCGATCAATATCAACGCCCCATTAATACCTTAAACTTTGTGGGTAAAGTAACGTTTAATGATACTTACTCTTTTGGATTGAAAGCGAAAAACTTACTCAACCCTACAATTGATATCGTTCAAGAAAACCAAGTTGATCCATCTCAACCGTTGAACGTTTCAAATTTCAAACGCGGAATTGATTTGAGCCTATCATTTAGCTATAATATCCCTGTTTCTAAAAAGAAAAAGGAAAAAGCAGACTTGGACTAGTGTTCATTTGAAATAATAAAATATTAGTTCGTTTGCACTAAAATAAAGCAAACATCAATACGTTCCTCAAAATCAAAAAAAGCCTCTATCTGCCTACGCGGATGGGGCTTTTTTCATTTGCTTCTAACGTTAACTCAATGTAAAATTCTATTAACTTTTTTTTAACGTAAGGGTGATGTCAACGTAATTCAATATGGAAATTAAGTCCTGATATTTGTACTAACAAAATAAGAAAAACAAAAAGAAATGAAAAATACAAAATCAACCATCAAAATGATGATACTAGCAGGCGCACTTGTTGCGATATTACCTGCATGTAAGAAAAAAGGATGTACGGATCCTGATGCTACGAACTATAGTTCAGAAGCTAAAAAAGATGACGGATCATGTGAATATGATACATCATTAGAATGGTATACTGATGTAACAATTGGTGGAATTGTTTACAAGCAAGTAACTGGTCATATTACAGAAGCTCACACAATGACTGCGGCAGACAATTGGTTGCTTTCAGGTGGTGTATTTGTAGATAATGGTGTAACACTTACAATTGAAGCTGGAACAACTGTTAATACTGCAGATGACGGAACAACACCATTCTTATCTGTTCAGCAAGGCGGTACAATAAGCGCTTGTGGAACTGCTGATTCACCAATTATATTTACTCCTGTTGCTGACGCACCGTCTGCAGGTGCATGGGGTGGAATTATCTTAAACGGGTTTGCACCAATCAACACTGGATTAACTGCTGAAGGTGAAGGCGGAACAGGAACGTATGGCGGAGACAATGCTGAAGACAATTCTGGGATGTTATGTTATGTACGTGTAGAATTTGCAGGTAAAATTTTAGGAACTGACAACGAGTTGAACGGATTTTCATTCAACGGATGTGGATCAGGAACTACGCTGCACCATTTACAAGCCTATAAAGGAAGTGATGATGGATTCGAATTTTTTGGAGGAACAGTTTCTTTGAAATATGCAATTTCTTCAGGAAATCAAGATGATTCATTTGATTGGACACACGGATGGTCTGGAAATGGACAGTTTTGGGTTGTTCAGCAAGATACTGACGGCGGAGATCGTGGAATTGAAGCAGACAACAATGGTGACAATAACGAAGCTAGCCCTTACTCTGATCCTAAAATTGCTAACGTTACATTAATTGGAATGGACGACGGTGATGCGATCAATCAAGGAATTAAACTAAGAGAAGGTACAAAAGGAAACTTCTTGAATTTTATAATCACAGGATTCCCTAAAAGAGGATGCCAAGTTGAACATGATGTTACTTTATCAAACATGGTTGGTGGATCATTAACTATGCAAAATTCAATCATTGATAATGTAGACCCATTAGTATTTACAACTTCGGCAGGTGATGATGCTACAGGAATGGTAACATTTGAAGATGGCGCTAATAACAATGCAACTGCAACTGATGGTTCATTAGTAGGATTCTTAACAGGATATGTTGGAACTACTGCAACTGGAGCAGGTGACCCAACTGCTTGGGGAACTTGGTTTGACAATGCAAATTATATTGGAGCTGTAAGTTCAGGATCTGACTGGACTGCAGGTTGGACATTAGGACTATAGTTTAACAAAGCTTTTCGAAAGAAAAAGGGTTTCGGTTTTCCGGGACCCTTTTCATGTTTTATGAGGTTACGTTAATTAGATAAAGTCCTTTGACTTATGACAGTTTTCATGTTTAAATGATTGTATCGATTCTCTGCTTATAAGTAAGCCGAAACCCTTTAGTAGTTTGTTAGGCATTTTTTCTTTTAACTCGATTATACTTGCTACAGAATGATTGTGTTTTGAATTAATCGACCAAAATACCACTTACTCGGTTTGAAACAAGACTAAAATGCAATTCAGCAAAAATCTCCATCCGCCTGAGGCGGATAGTATTTTTTCTGAATGTCTTGTTTCTGCTCTCCTAAATGGTGTGGCTGTCTCAAATTTAAAAACAGAATCATTATGAGTGAACAAGAAAAATTAACTGAATTAAATGAAGTAATAAATGCTTCTGGATTAATATCCACCTTGGAATTATTACAGCATGAGTTTCAAAACTATCTCCAATTTTCCGTTGTTAAAAATCAACGTTATACTGTTCGACGAGAATTTGAGACTTTAAATAACAAATTGAAGGCCTTAGGGAATCATTTACAAGATTTAGTTGACCAATCGACAGAATGGGAAGCAATTGAATAAATTGCTCTTGATTTAAAAACGGTTTTGATCATAAGATTAGAACCGTTTTTTATTGAAAATCCTACTCTTTTAAAATTAGAAACGCATCTTTTCCTTTCCTGGTTAAATAAGGGTAAAATGATTGCATAAAACTATCTGTATAAATGCGTGTGTGTTTTAGCATAACCTCATCAGGAGTTGAACCAATTGATGCGACCCAGAAATCGCCGAACAATTCTGACCGTTTGTATAAGTTGTTATATTCATTAGGGAGTTCAGCTTTGCGCATTTCACCCGTTTGGATTAAATTTTCAACCAGTTGTTTAATGTATGTAAAACGCCTAGTACTTATGTTAGTGTAATGTTTGTTAATTACAGCGTTAGACCGCAATATTTGAATAAAATCAATCACAAAAAATCGATTTTCAAAAAATATTTTATTGGTGGCTTTGGTTAACTGCGCAAGTTCCGCAAGGTTAAGCTCCGCTTTTTCGGCCACGTCCAAACATTCTTCAATAGCTGTTGCTAATTCAAAATAGAGGGCTTCAATTATATCGTCTCTCTTTTTAAAATGATAGGTTAAGTTTCCAGGACTAATTGCGATATGATCGCAAATTGTGCGTTGACTGACTTTTGCCACACCATGTTCATTAAATAATAAACGTGCTGCTCTCAGAATCTTTTGATTGGTTCCACTCATACAGTCAAATGTATGAAATATTAGTGCTCTTACACTAAAAAATTATAAACATGGTAAAGTTGAATTCTTGAAGTGGGCCTTTGAATTATTCTTCAAATTTATAGCCAACACCTTTGACAGTAACAATATATGCATCCCCAATCTTTTCTCTGAGTTTGCGAATGTGAACATCAATTGTTCGATCTCCAACGACAACATCTGCTCCCCAAACACTATTCATAATGACATCTCTGTGAAAAACCTTTGAAGGTTTAGACATAAGCAATGCAAGCAATTCAAACTCTTTACGTGGCAAGACCATGTCTTCGCCTTCCTTAGATATTAAATAACGTTCGCGATCAATCTTAATTGATTTTTCGTTTACTGCATTCGATTCTTGCGAACCAGCTTCATTTGCTGCTCCTTTTCTTCTTAAAATAGCTGAAATCCTGCTGACTAATAATTTAGGTTTGATGGGTTTTGTAATGTAATCATCTGCCCCCGCTTCGAATCCAGCAATTTGAGAATAATCTTCCCCTCTTGCCGTTAAAAAACAAATCATGGTGTTTTTCAAACTTGGAATTGCCTTTAATTTTTCACATGTTTCAATCCCATCCATTCCCGGCATCATGACATCCAATAAAATTAAATCTGGCACTTGTTGAATAGCCATTTCCAATCCCTTTTCTCCATCTTCTGCCTCAGAAATGATGAATCCTTCTTTCTCCAGGTTATATTTTATTAAAACTCGGATATCTTGCTCATCATCAATAACCAATATAGAATTGTCCATGTCTACTTTCAAATTTTAATAAAGGTACATCTTTTATTACTGAATCCCTTATAAGCAATAAATACATAACATTATGGTAACATGGTTAAAATCGCTTCAAAACGAAGGCTGATCAACCTTATTTCCAAATTAACGGCTGTAGAATCTTTTACATATTCAATCCTATTTATGCTTTACAGGCGATTGTTAATTAGGTACATTTAAATTTTTTGAATCTTCAACGTTTCATTTTGCTGGGCTGATGATACATGAACAATATACATACCAGTTACGAGGTCGTATAAATCGATATCAAATTTTTGTCTGCCACTATCCAAAAACCCGGAATAAACATTTTGGACCAATTGGCCAGATAAATCATATAAATTGATCTCAAACTTATTCTCCATTTCAATATTGAGTTCAAGATTTGAAAAATCAATTGCTGGATTAGGATATAATTTTGCTTCAAAAATAGAAGGATCAATTTCGATTGGTTCTGGTAGAATAGAGTAGACTTCTTCTTCCTCAAAAGCCTCGATAAGCCTAATTGGATGATAATTTGAGATACATCTGCATTCATGAATGTCTGTCACTACTATTATATCTGTTTCCAGTGTATCTCTTAATGCATGTTCTTCATGAACGACAATATCATAGACGTATTCTTCAATTATTTCTTGTGGTTCCATTGGTGGAACTCTTTTAGCAAAGCGTTTTTCTAAATTAATCTTAGTAACTGTATTGGCTTTTGCAATTAATTCCAATGGTACTTTTTCTACTGCATTATCTTTAGGAAACAAATGAATACCGCAAAATAAAACGGTTGGTACTAATACTAAGCCGAGTAATTGTAAGAATGAAATTTGATTTGAATTATACATAGTCGTCTATTTTATACATTTCCTATTGGATGCATTTACTCGACTTATTCCATATTAATAATTCTGACTCCCCATTCTACCAAAACATAATTGCCATTCTCATTCAATTGCTCTCCCCTGCAGCAATGTTTCCCGTGTTGGTAGAATTTCACAATTATCCCAAATCCCCGTAATTAAGGTATTGGCATATTCTTTTGGGAGATGATTTTCAACCATTAAATCGCTTGCCTTCTTATGTTCATAGTCAAACGAATGCTGCAAATACACATCCGAAACTGTATCTAAAATACCATACCAAACGCGCGCTGTTCCGTCATTTGCTGGCATACCAATGACACCCGGATTTATCCAGTTTTTTTCATTTCCGTTTTTGTCAACCATCACGTGATGGAAAGGGATTCCACAGTGCCCTGCAATGATATTATCGGCTCCTGTTTCTTCAAATATTTCAAGCTTACGATTGACTGGAGTAGATTCAAAAATAAATTCAGAAATATCGTCTGTTCCGCCGTGCAAAACATGATAGCGCTTATCATTTAAAGTAAACTGGAGTGAATTTGGTAAAGCTTGCATCCAATCAAGAGAAGCTGGAGATAAACGCTGCTGCGCATATGGAAACCATTGTCTTGAAAAGGTATCGCAACGCGAACCTTCATCAAAATTACAGCCGCAATCAATTTCACCTGTTCTGAGTTGAACCTCAACATTACCTGCAATAGCTTTTATGCCCCAATTTTTTATTAATTGAACAGTTTCTTCTGGTTGCGCACAATAGCCAACTATATCTCCTGTGCAAATAATTTGATCGGGAGTAAAACCTAATTTATCTGCAATTTCTTTGATGCCTTGCGTAGCTTGCAAATTACTATAACAGCCTCCAAATAAAAATAATTTACTTTCTAATGCGCTCATTTAGTATCGTTTTGGATCAATATTAGCTGGAAATACATCCTTTTTACGTTTATAGAATAATAAGGGTGCAAAATATAAAGTAGTACACAATAGAATGCCAAAAACATTCATCCATAAGAGTTTATTATGTGCGCCCATGGTGAATAAAATCTGACTCGGAACACAATCAACTGCCAATAAAATTCCGACAAGTATTCCTGCACCGAGACTCAAATAAAAGCCGATTTTGGGCACTTTTATCCACCAAAAAATAAAGACTGGCGTTAACCCAATCACCATTGTTCCACTAACTGTAGTTGCGGATAAAATTGCGGGATTAAAGAAGATCGGAATTGTTCCAGCAACAGCTACAATTATCATGGTAATTCGACCAAACTTTACAGTCCCGCGCAATTTAAGATCAATTGCCGCTAATTTTGAAAACGAAGAAAAAGAAGAATCCAATGTTGAAGCTGCAGAAACAATCATAATGAAGTTAATGAGTAATAAAAGTATGGGACCAAAGAGCTGCGCCGTTTCTGTTAATGCTCCTTTTCCAATGCCATTTAAACTTCCGAAAATCCCTAAGAAACTGAATAAGAAAATACAGATTGCGCCTATAATTCCCGCCAAAATAAAGCTGCGAATTGTTGTTTTTAATGGACTGATAAAACCTCTATCTGTCATTACCGGATCGTGAAATGGATAGCTCAACGATTGCAATAAGGCCGCTACTAATAGATTAAGTCCAGTGCCCCAAGAAAACTCACCCGTTTCGACCATTTGACCAACAGTAGTTCCTTGATAGCCCGAAAGGATGTATAAAATAACGGCTAAAAGAATCGCAAATAACACCATTTGAATGGCATCCGAAAAAATGGAACTTTTTAATCCTCCCTTAAGCGAATATGCTAAGGTTAAACCTGTAAATACTAATATTGACCAATAATAAGGAGCTGAGCCATAATCACCAAAGTAAGAACCAATAACCATTGTATTGGACCAAACTTCATTAAATAAACGAAAGGCAATTACCACGGAAAAAACAAGGATAGCGCCTTTACCAA
Source organism: Crocinitomix sp. (assembly GCA_013138735.1). Classification (GTDB taxonomy): domain Bacteria; phylum Bacteroidota; class Bacteroidia; order Flavobacteriales_D; family Crocinitomicaceae; genus Crocinitomix. Next base: position 94,432 of record WTCE01000044.1, read on the forward strand.
AACGACTTTGCAAAAAATGGTGCAGACTTGTAAACCCTCCATTTTTACGTAAATAATAGATGACAATTCCCGCAACAATAAAGGAGAAATAATAACCTGCGTAAGCCAATCCACCCACAATTCCAAATTCGTTACCTAAATCTGATGCATTGGCTATAGATTTGGCAAAGACCCATGAAATAACAAGGCTACCTGTTAGCATTGCCCAATTAGGCGACTTCCCTTTATGGCTCGCTTTGAAAAAGGCTTCAGTCGATTTTGATAATGGAGAAATGAACAATAATAAAAGGCTCGTTCCAATCACCAAAACCCATTGCCAAAGTGCAATATTTTCAATTATTCCTCCCACCAGCCTTTGCTATTATAATTATCTCCCCCAATATGGGATACTGCCGCGTTATAATTGGTTGCATTTACAGCCTGTTCAGTTGATGGATAACGATAACGCACAGGATAAACATCTCCATTCAAATTATCCAATGGAATTGTTAGCGTTGGAAAACCTGTTCTTCGAACATCCAGCCATCCTTCATATCCATTCATAAATGAAGCGATCCACTTTTGTGTCATGATGCGTTCCAAATCTGCTGTTCCGTCCAAAAAAATTAGAGGGTTTGAAAGATATTCTGCTGGAATTTCCAATCCATAAAAATCAAAGGAAGCTTCAATTCCTGCCTGATAATAAAGAATATCGGCTCCAGGAATCAAGCCTTTATTAGCCGCTTCGGCCAAACAAAATTGGAATTCTGCATGCGTCATAAAAGCTCCTTTTACACCATCAGGTTGATCCCTCAAAAAACTGCCCATTAAGGAAATATCACTTAAGTCATAAGCCAATTGATTTTCACGGCTTAAACCATTAGGAATTCCAGAATAAACAGCAATTCCGCCATCCGAATTAACCGTCCGTTTATAATAAAACTCCATCCGTGGATCATTCAAAGGTGTTAGAATATCTTCTGCCGTTTTAGACATGCGGACATCAACATATCTCCCCTCACGTTCATTATAAATCGTCCATTGATTGGGTGATGAGGCTAAATAAGGCACCACCGCATTGTCGGCGTTACTTGTAAAAACATTTGCTCCTAGCAATGCTGCCTCCATCTCATCACTCACGTCCATTTTATCACTTATTCGAAGTAAGTAGCGGATGCGCAATGAATTGGCAAACTTCACCCATTTATTCAAATCTCCACCATACATTAAATCACCCTGAATGGATTCACTTGTTGTTTCCAAAGTTGCTACAGCTTGTTTTAATAAATCTAATATTCCATTTTCACTCGTGTAAATAGCTTCTTGATTGTCAAAAACTGGTGTGAAGTTTCCTTGGGTCTTCCCCTGCAAAGCCTCGAAAAAAGGAACGTCCGTCCATAAATCGGTGAGCAATGCTACTTGATGGGCAGTTAAAATTTTACAAACGGCACTATAAGCCTCATTTCCATCAGGAGAGTTCGTAATATCTTGCATATCGTTCAACAAACGATAGGTGTCGTTCCATAAGCCTTCATTATTACTCAAATCGTACCGATCAATGGGTAAAAACTCTAAGTTGGAGGAATATTGTGCTAAAAAATTACCAGCATGCCAACCCCAATAAGCCTGATTATCGGAAGCCTCTGCCAATACATTAGAAAGTAAAAACTGTGGATCGGCATCCTCTGGTGAATTCGGATTATTATTGAATTCATCAAATTTTTGACAACCTGTTAAGATTAATCCTAGACCGATAAATGTGATTATAATTTTATTCATTGTAATAAGTTTTCAGATGGATTAAAATTTGAATTGGATTTTGAAACCTAAACTGCGTGAAGAAGGGTAGGAAAGATCCTCGACCCCAAAATTTTGCTGAGTACCCTGCATGGCACTCAACTCTGGATCAAAATGTGGATTCTCTGTCCAGGTGAATAAATTGGAACCGATTATAGAAATTTTAAAATCCTCAATTTTCCATTTTGCTATCATAGGTTTTGGAAAGCTATAGGTTAAACCTATTTGGCGCAATTTTAAATAGGAAGCACTATAAGTTGCACTTTCTTCATTCGCTCGATTATAGAATTGATTATAATATTCTGCTGCTGAAATGGATGTTGTATTAGTTTCATAAACTGGGTTCTCTTCAGTTCCAACATTCACAACTCCTTCTCCAATAATGCCATCTTCTCGTCCGTCAAGGGTTTCATTCAAGACGCCAGACGTACTTCCAATTGCTTTAGTTCGAGAGACTATAGTACCGCCTTGGCGCCAATCAAACAAAAAGCTAAGTGAGATGTTTTTGTAGCGAATTTCGTTTCCAAAACCAAGAATAAAATCAGGATTATAATTTCCTAAATAACGTAATTCACCATCCCTAATTGGCAGGCCATTCGCATCATGAATTATTTGTCCCTCAGTGGTTTTTTTGAATCCTGTGCCGTACATATCTCCAATGCGTCCGCCATCTGGATTGGCAATATAATAGACCGAATTATCAGCACTGGTATAAACTCTTGCATAGCCCGTTGTATATTGATCGACTCCTTCAGGTAATTCTAAAACATAACTCGCACCTTTCGAAAAATTTGCAAATGCCGTCCATTTAAAGTGCTTTTGTTTGACAAGATCTCCTGTTAGCGATATTTCAATTCCTTTACTCTGAATTTTTCCGCCGTTAATAATTCGATTGGTATAACCACTTGCTGCGGATGCAGGCACACCAATAATTTGATCCGTTGCAGTATTTTGATAAACCGTCAAATCTATGCCTAGTCGATCCTTAAAGAAATAGAATTCAGCACCAGCTTCTAAACCATTAATGCGTTCTGGTCGCAAATCTGAATTGAGTAATGTGGATGAATTTGTTAACAAGGGATAACTGCCATAATTTTGATTAAACGCATAGGTATTGTTCAACTGAAATGGATTGGTATCATTCCCTACACTTGAAGTACTTGCTCGAATTTTAGAATAAGACATCCATTTTGGCATATCCACCACTTCGGACAAAACAAAGGCCACCGAAGCCGAGTAATAAGCGAACGAATTATTTGTTGAAGGTAAAGTCGTTGACCAATCATTTCTCAAAGTGGCATCCAAATAGAGAAAACGTTTATAATTCACTCCAAAAATGCCATAAACACTATTAATTTGTTTTTGCGCATTAAATTGAGAGGCGACTAATGGAATTTTAGCATTTCCAAAATTGTAAATTCCAGGCACGGATAATTGACCCGCTACAAGGCTTTTATATTTCGTTTTTTGCGTAAAATTATTCGCTCCTACGCCCACATTCCAACTGCTATTGGTTCCGAACTTATGGTTATAGGCCAGCAAAACATCTGTATTAATTTCCATAAAATCGACCTCATCTTCTCGATAAGCACCATTTTTAAAACGCTGCGTGCTGAAAGCTCTTTTTGAGGTTCTCAGATCATGATAGGTATCCATACCGGAACGCAGTCGCAGATTTAAATTATCTGAGATGGCATAAGTTAATGCAGCATTTCCTAATAATCGATTTTTATTAAAGGCATTGGTATTTTCATACACATTGAAATAGGGATTATCCAACCATTGTGTATTGTAATTAAATTGTTGGAAATTTTCTTGTCCGTCCTGCCAGTAGTCTTCGGCATTTGCAGTATTTACTTGGCGCCCCATCCATAAAAATGAATACATGGCGTTTTCGCTTCCATAACCTAAACCAGGTCTGTGATCACTTGCACTATTTATATAGTTCACATAAGTTCTTAAGCGAAGCTTTTTTGAGAGTTGATTGTTTGCGGTGAGTGCTACATTACTTCTTTCATAGTTCGTATTTGGAATGGTGCCAGTATTATCTAACCTAGAAAAAGAAAAACGATAATTTGCATTTTTATCTCCTGTAGAGATGGCTACATTTTGCTGACTTGTTACACCTGTTTGGAAGAAACTTTGCACATTATTAGGATTGGCATTCCATGCACTTGGGTTGATTGGATTTCCATTTCTAGCAATCACGTCTCCACCTCTTATGATATTACCATTTGCATCAGTTGATGTTCCGTCAAATTGTGTAATCAATTGCCCATTCAATTGGGGTCCAAAACTTACCAGACCGCCATCTCCAAGTCCGCCTCCTAATCCATCTTCATAAGCAAATACTCCTCCTGCACCTTGCCCATAGCTATTTTGAAACTGCGGCAAAAATGCGGTTTGTTCAAATGTTAGGCTACTATTCAAAGTAATATTGAAGCCCTTTTTGGTTTCACCATCTTTCGTTTCAATTACCACTACTCCATTTGCAGCACGCGATCCGTATAAAGCAGCTGCACCTGGCCCTTTTAAAACCGTAATTGATGCAATATCATCCGAACTAAAATCGCCCATTCCATTTCCATAATCAACTTCATGAAAATCGTTTTCAAGGTTCTCTGTATTATTCGCTACAAAATCATTGCTTACAGGCACGCCATCTACAACAAATAGCGGCTGATTATTACCCGATAATGAAGTTTCTCCTCTAATAATAATGCGAGAGGATGAACCAACGCCCGAAGAACCATTAGTGGTTTGCACACCTGCTATTCTTCCCGCCATTGAATTGATGACATTTGGATTACGAATGGCGGTAAGCTCCTTTCCTTGGATTTTTTGCACGGCATACCCCAAGTCTCGCTTATTACGCTTGAGACCTAATGCAGTAATCACTGTTGGGTTCAACTCGCGACTTAAAATTGAAAGTTTAATCACCATTTGTTTTTGACTGGCAACTGCAATTTGCTGCGCCTCAAAACCAAATGCTTCAATCATTAAAGTGTCAGTGGCGCGAACCGTTAATGCAAAATTTCCTTCAAAATCAGAAGTTGTAAAAGTCTCAAAATTTTTGACTTTTATTAAGGCAAAAGGTATTGGTTCGTTTGTGTTTTCGTTGCTTATAGAACCTGAAAAATTATATTGTGCGAATGATATATGCACAGCAAGAATTGCTGAACAAAGCAGTAAAATTTTATTCATAAAAACTAATAAAAGATGCGTGTGATTTTTAATTTAGGACAGCAGAAGTGCATCCTGCGGCGGACCTCTGAGCGCTATTTCAGCAGAAAAGAATTCAGAAAACGAACTGATTTCCTTTAATTTTGGAATCTTAAAGTCAAAAAATAATTGAAATATTTTACTATATAATATTTTGTCGTTAATGTTATTGGAAATGTGGATGAGAAATTCACGCACATCTTTAATCGCATTGAATTCGGCTAAAACAAAATCAAGCTTTAAGATCTTTGAATTATCCCTTCCTAGTATATCAAAATCACTGATAAGCGATTCAGTTTGCCAAGCCATTTTTTCAAACTCAAAACTATCAAAGCCCTGTTTGGTTAAGCCAAGTGTGTAAATTCCGCCATTTTGAGTGGCGCCATACACCAAATCATGACCATCTAATTCTTGCTGAATGTTTAAGAGGATTGCTGCAGTTAACTCAGGACTGTCATTTCCTATGGTTATAACGCGATTATAACCCTTTTCAAAAATGGATTGAATTGCATTTTGATAACGCTCTGCAAAGCTGTCTCCATTTTGAGATTCGCCAGAGCAAATGTAGAAAGGTAAACCCGTTGCTTTAATCGTTTGAACTGCTTTATCATTTAAAGCTTGGAAGAAGTTAAAGTTCTTTCCATAATTCAATCCAAAGATTCGCTTTTCACGTCCTTCATCTCGAACATGTCTGGTAAACAGTAAAAGGGCAGTTTGCTTAGCTTGCATTATTCAAATTTCCACTTGTTAGAAAATTGAATGTCGTAATAAAATACGAACCCTTACAGGAAAAACTAAATAATTGATAAAAAGAGATTAGACCGCTGCGCTGTTTCTACTTAGATCGTTTCTCTGTTAGATCGCTGCGCTCATAGATTAAAGAACAAAGACGTTTAGTTGATTGAAAAAGTCAAATCGAATTAAATAATTCAATAGCCACACTTCATTGCCTTCGCGAAGCTGCGGCATAGCAAGGCGAGTTTTGCACTACGTGCACCTTAGTGTTCCATTTTAGTTTTTGTATTTCAACGTTAAACCATCATCAACAAATAGCCCAAAATTGCACCACCCAAAACGATTATAATAGGACTCGTTTTTTTCAAACCAAATACAAGACCAAAGGCTAAGACTGCTATGAGCGCACTTTTCCATTCAAAAACCCACTGGCCATCCGTGAAATTTAAAATAGTTTCTCGACCCATCTCAAAAAGTACCACTAGCATTACAGCAACAGCAGCAATATTAACTGCGTCTAAAAAATAACGCAATAAAGGCGATTTTCTCATACGTGGAATGAGTGGGTTTAAGATTAAAACGAATAGGAATGATGGCAAAAAGATACCAGCAGTAGCGCCTAGCGCTCCCCAAATTCCAGACATTTGATAACCTATGAAAGTTGCGGTACTTAGCACAGGGCCAGGTGTAAATTGACCTACGGCTATTGCATCAATCAACTCTTCAAGCGACAAATATCCCGTATCAACTAACTCGGCTTGTAAATAGGCAAAAAGGACATATCCACTTCCATAAAGAATGGAGCCTACTTTCAAAAATGTCCAAAAAACCGTAGTAGATGTAACTGCAACAGAAGCTGGAGCAGTAGTACTAACTAATAAGAATGGCAACCATGATTTTGTCTCTTTATTATCTGATTGGATACTGTTTTTTGCTTTAAAATAGAGCATTCCTGTTATACCCGCAGTTAACAAGGCCATAATCTCATGCACACCAAGAAAACAGGCCACAACAACCAATGCTCCAATAATTCCTAACTCTGTACTTTTAAGTGCTTTTTTACCTAATTTATAAATGGCACCTGCGATAATTGCCAAAACAGCAGGTTTAATTCCGTAAACAAATCCTTCAACCTCTGGCAATTCACCATAGGTCACATAAAGCCATGCTAAAAACCCCGTAATGACAACAGCAGGAACTATAAATGCGATTCCTGCGACGAATAAGCCCATTTTTCCAGCACGTTCATGTCCGCAATGCATGGTCATTTCAGTTGAATTTGGACCAGGGATTAAGTTTGTAGCCCCCATCAAATCCAAAAAATATTGCCGGTCCATCCACTTTCGTTTGTTTACCACTTCTTCTTCCATCATGGCAACGTGCGCAGCTGGTCCGCCAAAGGCGAAACATCCTAGCTTAAAAAAAACGAGCGCTACTTCTTTTAATTTATCTGATTGTGACATATTTTCTTTTTTTCAAAACTATCTCCTACTTCATTAATCCAGGTTAACTTAAGGTTAACAATTTTGAAAACTAATTGTTCTTTAACGTAGCAATACCACCTCAGCCTAACTAAAATGGTATTACAAAGCTTCATTTTATTATCAATCCTAAAAATGAATATCCATTTGTAATCTCCAAAATAGGATATCATCTTTACCTAAATTTACTGCTGTACTGTTGGCAAATCCATTTTGACGGTAGCTTAAATCAGTTTGTACTTTTAATTTGTGTCCTACAAAATATTTAGACAATCCTAAAGTATATTCCGTCTCGTTATTACTTACACCAACATCAGGCGTAATCATAGTATAACGTCCAGATACCTCAACGTTGTTTTTAAACATCCAACCCGCTTGTATGTTTAGTCCTGAACCGATATAATAAGTTCCTACAACTAAAGAAGTGTCCACATTATCATAAACATCCGCCGTCCCGTCAGCTGTCGTTTTATTGGCATACTCAGCCATAATTGAAAGGCCTTTATATTTGAACATTAAATCTGCAAATACAGTATTCAATGTTTTAGCATTGCCATAAGAACCGTCTGCATTGTAAATAAAACTTCCACCTTGACCACGCTCTCTTGCTGCTCGGTCATTAATATCATACGTAAACCCTAAAGCCAATTTAGGGTTGTCTTCTCGCTTAATTGCTGCACCTACATAATCTCCTTTTGACTGAAATTTACCAAAGGGCAACATCTCAACTCTGAATGTATAATCATATCCTCCGATATTATTCGCGGTTAAATTTCTTCCTTCTCCCTGAGATAAAGAAGCTACTTCTTTAACGATAAAATTATTACCAATTTTAAAGTGATGCTTTAATTGAACACCAATATCACGGTCAATATTGTAACGACTGTTTAGGCGTGAACGATCAACCATTTGTAAATTGGCAGATGAAATTACGCGCTCTCTATTCCCAGGTAATTTACCTTGTCCGGCCTTTAAAGAGAAGTTTCCATAAAAATTCCAATCTACATAGGCATCTAAAATGAAACGTGGTGCATTATTGTGCTCTGCATCAATCCCTCCACCCATATCTCTATTGGTTAAACCAAACTCCATTTTATATTTCAGTTTTGGCGAAAATGCATATCCATCAAACTTAAGTCTTGATCGTCTGATCAAAAAGTTACTTGATAAATCTTCTACAAAGCCAAAGTCATCATCTCTAACGTCCCAATTTGCAGACATTAAGGTTTGAAAACGAATTCCAAAACGCATGGTGAAGGTTGAATCCTTTCCTACAACGTTAATTCCTTTTCCAAATTTTTGTGGGTTGTATTGTGCTGATGCTCCTTGAAGGATCAACAATAATACAAGTACGGATGCTAATTTTTTCATTTACTTATTATTAGTTCAACAACAAACAGTTACTGCTTCGGTTACTGCTTGAATTCGGCACAAAGATTAGATTTTATTAACATATATTTCACATTCATGATCTAAGCTTAACCATTTCTTAACATTGACATTCGTGTTAGTTAAACGATTAAACTTTCAACGCCTTTATAGTTAATGGATGTAGCCATGCAGTAAATCGACATTGCCTTTGTCTGAAAGAATTCATGTCGCATTTCTTAACATAAGCTTAACATAGAAAAATTACAAATACTGGTGCTTTGCCCTACTTTTGGCTAAAATTTAAATTATTAAAATGAAAAAATTAATATCAGTCGTTGGACTCTTTCTTTTCGCAATAGGATTCGCCCTTGCAGAAGAACCAATTATTGCTCCAGAAGATTTGAATGGAGAATTGGATTCTAACATTGTAAACGCTGTTCAAGTTCCCTCAATTAAAGTTGTTGGGTTTGATTATGAATTTAAAAGCTATAAAGATCCAATCTCTTTAGACCCTCTGAAAATAGGTGATGCAACAATTAAATGGGAAGGCATTGGTAATAGCAAGAACGTATTCTTTAATTATCGTGCTTTAGGAAAAACAACTTGGAATTCAATTACAGCTTCTGCAGACACAACCGCTTTAGTTATAGCGGATATGAATGAAAATTTAATATTCGAATATAACTTTAGTTCAGAAGAAGGTTCTGCCACTGTTGAAACGAAATATTTCAACACCTTCTCTGAAGCTTTATTTAAAAATAAATCGGCGAAAGGGAAAGAAGAAGCTTTTGATGTCTTGTGGGCAATCGAATATGATAAGCTTACAGAGATTCTATCGATTTATCCAGATGCAAGTTATACTGTTAAATACAATACGAAAATCGGTAAAAAACAAAATAAAGCCAATAAAGAAAAAGCCCCTTGGGTAGTTGAAGAAGGTATTTCAACCAATAATGTAAAACAAAAATTCTCAGAGTTATCAGGTGGAGAAAAATATGTCTACAAAGTTGGTTTGGCTGCGGGCAATAAAACTTTTTGGTCGGCAGAGGGAAGCGTTAAAACTAAGCGGACTTGGGGTATCTTTAAATTACTGGTATTAATTGGATCATTAGGGATGTTCATTTTCGGGATGAAGATCATGAGTGAAGGTTTACAAAAGGCCGCAGGATCTCGTTTAAGAAATATGTTAGGTTCAATAACCTCTAACAGAGTTACTGGTGTTTTAACTGGTTTCGGAATCACATCAATTGTCCAATCCTCCTCCGTCACCACCGTGATGACTGTAAGTTTTGTAAACGCAGGATTGTTAACGTTGAGACAATCTGCAGGTGTAATGATGGGTGCCAATATAGGTACAACAATTACAGCTTGGTTAATCTTAATATTTGGATTCAAAGTAAGCTTAGGGTCTTATGCCTTAGTCTTTATTGCTTTTGGAGCACCGTTATTATTCTTTACAAAAGGTAAAGCGAAAACGTGGGCAAGTGTAATTATTGGATTCGCCCTATTGTTTATGGGCTTAGGTGCATTAAAAGATGCTGTTCCGGATTTGGATGCAGGTTCATCAATTGTTCAATTTTTTGTTGACTTTAAAGAATATTGGTATAGTCCAATAATGTTTGTAGCGTTGGGTGCTTTGGTAACAGTCGTTATTCAATCTTCATCTGCCGCAATGGCCTTAACCATGACCTTGGTTGCAGGTAATGTAATTCCATTTGAAGTTGCCTCAGCAATGATTTTAGGAGAAAACATTGGTACAACTATTACAGCTGAGTTAGCTTCCTTAATTGGAAATGTCCATGCGAAACGTTCGGCAAGAATTCACTCATTATTTAATCTCATTGGGGTGACATGGGCAATATTGCTCTTCCCTTTTATTTTGCAAGGAATTGCCGCTTTCATTGAGGGGAATCCTTATAAAGATGGTGAAGCTGCCAACTTGGCGTTAGCAATTTTCCATACTGCATTTAACTTATTAAACGTACTGATCTTATTACCATTTGTTCCTTGGTTGGTTCGCATGGCTGAGAAAACAGTTAAATCTAAAGGATCTGCTGATGAAGAGTTCCACTTAGATTATATTGGATCAGGAATGATGGGCACACCAGATTTATCAATTTTCGAAGCGAAAAAAGAGGTGGCTAAGTTTGGTGCCTTAACCAGCCGTATGTCTGGTTTTACGCAAACATTATTAACGGAGCAAAACAAAAAAATTAAGACAAAACTCCACGATAAAGTTGAGAAATACGAAGAGATTACGGATAGAGTTGAAATTGAAGTTGCTACGTATTTAGCAAAAGTTTCTGAAGGTGAAATGTCTGAAGAAACTGCTGAAAGAGTTCGTTCAATGAATAGTATTGTAAACGACTTGGAACGTATTGGGGACATTTTTTACCAGATGTCAAAAGCGATTGAGCGTAAAGATGAAGAAAAGATCTGGTTTATTCCGGAGCAACGCGATAGCTTGCAATCCATGCTTGAATTAGTAGATAACGCATTTGCCATTATGGTAGACAACTTGAATTCTGACTGGGGTGGTGTTTCTATTGATCCTGCAAATGAAGCTGAAAACGCGATCAATAAAAAACGTGATAAAATGCGTGCTGAGCATTTAGAAAATTTAGGGAAATCTGATTTCAACATGCAAAGCGGAATGATCTTTAGTAACTTATTCTCTTCTTGTGAGAAAGTTGGTGATCATATCATTAACGTAACTGAAGCGATTACTGGAAAGATCTAATTGTAGTATTAGTTTAAATTTTGAAAAGGGCGCCTTATTGGGTGCCCTTTTTTTTTTCTAATAATTTGACTGGGGCAAATCCTAAAAACTGGATTGTCGCAGGATTACAAATCACTGCGAAGCTACATGGGATTACAAATCCCAAAGATAGTGGTTAAACGCAGGATTACAAACCCAGCGGAGCTACTGAGCACTTCTGTGCTTTCACGAAGCTTTCACCGACGGCCGTAGCCTTTGGCGAAGGCCTAAAGCAGATAATCGCTGATTTTTGAATCGTATATGTGCTGTGCAGTATTTGTAATCCTGCTCTTATTAACGAGGTGTGAACAGCATGTAATAACTCTTTTTGCACTTACACTATTTCACCAATTTTATCGTATTTAATAAATGCGTTCCAATCGTTTTTTTATTTCACTATTACTCTTGACGCTATCTGCGTTATGCTATTTAATATGGTGGAGTTATTGCGGTGTATATAGTGGAGATTATGCGCATTTGTATGGTTATTTGAACACAGATAAAATTGCATTTATATCGATCATTTTGCTTGTGATTGTTTTTTTAATTTCCAGTATTAAATTATGGCATGACCTAAAGTATTTAGGTTTATTAGTGGGAGGCTTTCTTGTTGTGTTAATCTGGTCGCAATTTTTTTATCCAGGTACAGAAACTTTGCGGTTGACAGGTTGTTTTGAGTCGCAATGCAGTAACATATCGATTAGAGATAATGGTACTTTTTGGATGACAAGAAGTAATCAGAATGAATGTTATAGTTATCGTGGGAATTATATCGTGAAAGGTGGAAATATTCACTTATATGATGATCCCGGATTCGAATCAGAATATCAATTGGATGCTATTGGTGAGTTAATCAAGGATGATTGTCTTCGAGTAATTGCAGAAGATTTTGGCTTGTGGAGTGATTGTTTTGTTTTGCCTTAACGGGCTCAGATTACAGGCAGATAGAAACGGGGACTTAGATTTTTGTTAAACGCAGGATTACAAATCACTGCGAAGCTGCAAGTATCAACATTTCAGTTAACTAATCCTCCTTCGTCAAGATTTTGTAGAATAAATAAGACCGCCCTTTCAGAAAGAGCGGTCTTAACCCAAAACCTATGAATCATTTAGTCTAATTCAATTATGGTAATTGCGATTACCGTGCCAAAACAAGTGCTAATTCAAAAATTAAGAATTATTTAACAAAAGCGTTGTTCTGATTTATAGCATAAAAAACGCCCATTCAAACTGAACGGGCGTAATACAATATTAAAAAATAGGGTTACGCACTTAAGTCGCGAGATTTTGAATCTCCCTTTTGGTAATAGGTTTAAGATTTGTCATTCTGTCGATTAGCTTCGTCAAAATTGATTTCCTGTGATTCCTTCTATTGAATCGAAAA